>CALXBO010000017.1 GCA_944386565.1 uncultured Ruthenibacterium sp.
AACACCCCCTGTATAGGTTTATTGTCCTACACAGGGGGCGTTTTGTCTATTGTCCGTTTTTACTGGTTCGGTTCAGAGGCGAAGAGGCTTTTACATTCCGTCGAGCAGGAAGGCGGCGGCGCGGTCCATGGCCTTGTCGGCCTGGGGCAGAGGGAACATCTGGAAGACGTGCCACATGCCCTCCCAGCACTCCATGCGGCAGGGAACGCCCTGCGCCACGAGCGTCTCGTGCAGTCGCGCGGAGTCCGCGAACAAAATCTCGTTCGAGCCGGCCTGGATGAGCGTCTCGGGGAAGCCGTCGAAGTCTCCGAAGAGCGGCGAGAGCTGCGGGTCGCTCCAGTCGAGCCCGGCGGCGTACGCGTCGCGCACGGCGTGCATGTACTCCGGCGAGAGCATGGGGTCGATGTCGGCGCAGCGCTCGTACGATTCGCCCGAGCACGTCATGTCCGTCCACGGGGAGGCGAGCACCAGGCGGCGCGGCGGCATACGGCCCGCTTTGCGCAGCGTCTGTGTGAGCACGAGCGCGAGGTTGCCGCCCGCGGAGTCGCCCAGCAGAGCGACGTCGCGCGCGCCGTAGCCCAGTTTCATCAGGTAGTCCCACGCGCGCAGCGCGTCCTCGGGGGCGGCGGGGTACGGGTGTTCGGGCGCGAGGCGGTACTCGAAGCACAGCACCGGCCATCCCGTGCGCAGCGCGAGCTTTGCGGCGAGCGGGCGGGAGTAGTTCAGGTTGCCGCTGGTGTAGCCGCCGCCGTGGCAGTAGAGCACCGCGTGGCGGGGGCTGGCCGCGCGCTCGGGGCGCACCCACGCGGCGGGCATGCCTTCGAGGTCGAACGGTTCCCACGAAAGGCCCAGCATCGGCGCGGCAAGGCGGCCGAGGATGCGCTGGCTGCGGCGCTGGCGCTCGAGGTCGCGCGGCGTCATCTCGCCGGGCGAGGACACCGAGCGGATGCTGCGCAGCGCGTTCATCACGGTCTCCGTGAGCTTCTGCTGCGCGGGAGTGGAATCCGCGATGCGGGGCATCGGGATGTGCATTCCGTCCGTCTGTTCCTCGCGGGCGGACCACATGGCGGTCTCTTCGGTGCGGCGCTCGCTGCGCCGGATCTGTCGGGGAGTGACGGGAGTTGTCTGTTTCATAGCATTCCGCTTTCTGCACGCCGAACGCGTGCCGTTCTTTTCCTTTATTATACCATAGTTCCAAAGTTTTTCACGTTGTGCAGGCAACGTTGTAAAAGCGCGGTGCGAGTGCTACAATAATCAGCGTAAGAAACGGGAAAGGGGCGGCGCACATGAAACGGAAGGAAACGGCGGGCGCAGCGCAGCGCGGGTGGTACCGGCTGGACAATGCCGCGCTGGTGTATTCCGCCATCCAGCGCTCCGACTATTCGGCGGTCTATCGGTTTTCTCTTGTGCTCGACCGCGACATCGACCCCGCGGCGCTGCGGCGCGCGGCGGAAAAGACGATGCCGCGTTTTCCCGGCCTCTGCGTGCGGATGCGGCGGGGCGTGTTCTGGTACTACCTCGACGGCGCGCCCGGCTTCGTGCCCGAGGTGCGGCCGGACGTGGCGAACCCCTGCCAGCCCGTGCGGTTTTCCCCGGGCGAGGAGCTCGTGCGCATCTACTATTACCGCGGGCGGATGTCGGTGGAGCTGTTCCACGCGCTGGCGGACGGCACGGGCGCGCTGGTGTTCCTCAAGACGCTGGCGGCGCAGTATCTGCGCGAGACCGGGTGCGATGTCCCGTGCACGGACGGCGTGCTCGACATCGGCGAGCCGCCCTCCCCGGAGGAGTGGGAGGACGCGTATCCCCGGTACGCGGTGTCGCGCGCGAAGCGGAGCCTCGGCGGCAGCAACGCCTACCGCTACACCGGCACGCCCGAGCCGTTCTACACGCTGAATGTGACGATGGGCACGATGCCCGTGGCAAAGCTGAAAGAGGACGCGAAGCGCTGCGGCGCGACCGTGACGGAATACCTCGCGGCGGCGCTCATCCGCACGCTGATCGTGGTGCAGCACAGCGAGCGGCGGCGGCGCGAAAAGCCCGTGGCGCTCGTGGTGCCGGTGAATCTGCGGCCGTTCTTCCCCACGAAGACGATGCGCAACTTCATCCTGACGGTGCGCCCGTGCATCGACCCCGAGCTCGGCGACTACACGTTCGAGGAGATCGTGCAGCAGGTGCACCACTATATGCGGCTGCATCTGACGCGGCAGGAGCTGGCGGCGTACCTGACGAAGAACGTCGCGCTGCAGCGCTCTCCCCTGCTGCGCTTTGTTCCGAGCCCCGTGAAGAACCTCGCGATGGCGCTGGGGTTCCGCTTCGTGGGCGAGCGCCCCTACTCGATGACGCTGACGAACCCCGGCATCCTGACGCTGCCGCCGGAACTCCGCGCGCACGTGGAGCGCGCGGAGATGATCCTCGGGCAGTCGTACTCCGGGCGTTCCAACTGCGCCGTGCTGAGCCTTGACGGCGATCTGACCGTGACGTTCTCCGGCACGATCCGCGAACCGCACGTGGAGCGGGAATTCTTCCGCTTTCTCGTCAGGCGCGGCGTGCCCGTCAAAGTGATCTCCAACCGGAAGGAGGATGCATCATGTCCTATTGTGTAAACTGCGGCGTGGAGCTGGACGCCTCCGCCCGCGCGTGCCCTCTGTGCGGCACGCCGGTGGTGAACCCCTGCGCGCCCGTGCAGCCGGATGCGCCTCTGCCGTTTCCCGAACGGCGCGCGGAAGTGGCGCCCGTCGACCGGCGCGGCGCGGGGCTGACGCTCTCCGTGATGCTCGCGGCGGCAGCCGCGTGCTGCGCCGTGCTGAACCGCTTTTTCTTTTTCCCGGAAGTGCCGTGGTCGGTGTACGCCGTCGGGGGCATCTTTGTGTTCTGGGTGCTCGCCGTCTTGCCGCTGCTGTGGCGGGCGCACCCCGCCGCGCGCGCCGCGCTGAGCATCGCGGCGGCGCTGGCCTACACGGCGCTCGTGGCATTTCTGACGCACGGGTGGGGCTGGTATGTGCGCCTCGCTCTGCCGGTGGCGCTGGCGGTCTGCGCCGCGGCGGCCGTGCCGTGCGTGACGGCCGCGATGCACCGCTCCATCCTCGCCGTGACGATGAGCGCGCTGGCGGCGCTGACGGTGTTCCTCGTCGTGCTCGAGGCGCTGATCGACGTGTTCCTCACCGGGCGCTTTGCGCCGGGATGGTCTCTGATCTGCGCGGCGGTGGGCGTGGTGATGGTGGCGACGCTGCTCGTCGTCCGCCTGCGGCCGCGCCTGCGCGAGGAAGTGCGCAAGCGCTTCCACATCTGATTCCGACGGAAAGGGGTTTCCTTGTGAGGGAGGCATTGTATCAACTGTCGCAGGCCGCGCCGATGCTGGCGTGGCTTGTGATCCCGTGTGCGGCGGCGACGCTGGTGGCAGCGTGGTCGTACCAGCTGGAGACGCACCGCGCTCGGCTTCTGGCGCAGCAGCGCGACTTTGAGCGCGCACAGGCGGAGCAGTATCTCGAGACGGACGCCGCGCTGCGCGTGCTGCGTCACGATCTGCGCAACCATCTGAGCACCGTGCGGCTTCTGGTGCAGGACGATCCCGCGCGCGCCATGGCGTATCTGGATGAGCTGGAAGTCCGCCTGCGCGCGGCGCAGACGCAGCCCGAACCGGACCTGTTCTCCGTGTTTCTCGACGCGCAGCACCGCGTGTTCCGCTCCGCGGGGCTCGCACTGGAGATCGACGCGCCCGCGCAGATGTGCGGCGCGCTGCCGTGCGGCATTCTGCTGGCGTGCGCGCTGGACACGGCGCTCGGCACGGCGCGGCCCGGCACGCGCGTGAGGGCCGTGTGCCGCGGCGGCGGCTGCTCGGTGGAATTTCTGCCCGTCCCGCTGGCGCTGCGGCGCGAGATGCGCGCGCTGCATTCGCTGGCCGGCTCGATCGGCGCGCAGGCCTCCCTTGAGCGCCGCGGCGACTTCGCCCGGCTGACCATCGCGGCGGCGAAGGAGGCTGCGGCATGAGCGGGCTCGTGCAGTACGCGCTCGTCAACGGCCTCAGCGCGGTGCTGATGATGGCGGGCATGCGGCTCATCCTGCGCCCCGGCCGCCTGTTTCCGGTGGGGTGCGCGGTCATCGCGGCGCTGCTGGCGTATGTGGTCGTGCGCCCGGAGATCCTGCCGTATTCGGCGACGATCTTCCTCATCCCGCAGTTCCTGTTCGCGGTGCTGTGCTTTGACGAGCCGCCCTCGCACGCGCTGGCCGCGTCGGCGCTGTACTCGCTGCTGGGCGGGCTGCTGATGTGTCTCCCGACGGGCGCCGCGTACCGGCTGTTCGGCGTCGAGCTGATGTCCATGTCGCATCTGGAACCGGCCGCGCCCGGCGTGCTGGCGCTGTCGCTTGTGATACTGGCGGCGGGGATGATCGCGGCGGCCGCCGTGATCCGCCGCTTCCGGCTTTGGCTGCACATGCCGCCCGCTGCGACAGGCACGCTGCTCTTTGTGAATTTTCTGCTGACGGCGATGAGCGACACCGTCCGCGGCTCCGGGCAGTACAGAGACATCTTCTCTCCCGTCATTGTGATCGCCCTGCTGACGCTGCTGTGCCTGATTTGCCTGATGCTCGTGCGCGAGGCGCGCCACACGGCGCTGCGCACCGACCTGTTCGCCCAGCGCCGCCGCTTTGAGCTGACGTACCGCCGCGAACTCGACGCCGAGCGCGAGCGCCTCGCGCGGTTCTGCCGCGAGAGCCTCGGCGAGCTGGACGCGCTGCGCGACGCGGTGCGGGACGGCCGCACCGGCGAGGCCGCGCAGATGCTGGATGCGCTCGACGCGCGCGTGGACGCCCCGCTCGGGCCGATCCTGTCCGGCAATCCGGCCGTGGATGCGCTGCTGCGCGCCAAGCGCGCCGACGCGCTGCGGGGCGGATGCCGCTTTGAGGCGGCGCTCGACCTGCGCGAGTGCGGCGCACTGAGCGACCCGGACGCCGTGGCCATCCTCGCCAATCTTGTGGACAACGCGCTCGCCGCGTGCCGCGAGGGCGACGCCGTCTCCGTGCGCGCGCTCGTGCAGCGGGGCGTCGCCGTGTTCGAGGTGCGCAACCCGGCCCACGGGGACGAGGATCTGCCCTCCGTGTTCCGCTTGCCCTCGCATCCCGCGCGCCGCCACGGCATCGGGCTCGCGTCGGTGCGGCGCACGGCCGAGCGCTACGGCGGCTCGCTGACGCTGCGCGAGGAAAACGGATTCGTCACGGCGCGCGCCGTGCTGAACGTCTGAATACAAAAGCACAGGGCCGCCGCGCCTTTCCAGAATCCAGTGTGCAAAAAACGCTGCCGGATCACTCGCGTGAGTGATCCGGCAGCGTTCTGTTTAAGAGAGATCCCCCGGTCCGGCGTTCAGGAAGCGCACGCCGATGAAGTCGGCAAAGCGTGAGCGGAGCTGTACCTGAAAGCTGCGGCTCACCGGCACACAGGCTCCGGTCTCCATCTCCAGCTTCGTGCGCTGAAAATGGCGGATGTACTGCAGGTTGACGACAAAACTGTTGTGACAGCGCACAAACCGCTCATGGTCGAGCTGATCCATCAACTCGTCGAGCGGCTGCGGACACAGGACCGTTCCGCCCGCCGTCACAACGCTCGTCGTGCGCCGGGAGCGTTCAAGGTACAGCACGTCCGCCTGGCGAAGCACCCGGACGCCGTCCTTCTGCTGCAGCACGAGCGTGCAGGAGTCGATCCGTTTCAGCTCCTTCTCCGCCGCGTGCAGAGCTTCGGGCAGAACAGAGGTCATCCGGTCTTTCGTGACGTACCAGATGTGCCTCGTGCGATACGCTTCAACGGCGTAGTCCAGATGCCCGGACAGGAAAATGATCTGGCATCCCGGCATGTCGCGGTTGAGATACTGCGCCAGCAGAAGGCCGGAATCCCCCGGCAAACCCACGTCGATCAGTGCGATCTCCGGCTGCTCGCGCCCGCTGCGCACATAGAATTCTTCCGCCGAAGCATACGTCCGGATCACCGCTTTCTCCCCGTACAGCTCCCGGACAAAGCGCTCCGTCCGGAGGCGCTGATGCTTCTCATCTTCGATCACCGCAATCAAGCGCATGCTGTCTCCTCCTTTCCGAAGGCGGAGATTCCCCGCCGCGTTTAGTTCCGTCTCCGGTAAAAATCGTCCAGTTTCTCCAGAAACGCCGTCCGCTCCTCGTCTTCAAACCCGCGGAAAACAACGGTTTCCACCGCATCGTGCTGAAAAAAGAACTGCCCGTTCTCACCGAGGTTGCCCTCGGGATACACCACGCCGATGTAATCGTATTCCTTGTTCGTCGCGCGGTCGCGCTGCTTTACCCCGAATACCATGACCCGTTTTTTTCCGCCGCGCAGGCGCACGATCGAACCGATCGGCAGAAGTTCCTTGACATTCTCCATCGTAATTCTCCTTTCGGCCGCCGCACGGTGCGCGGCGCCGGATTGTACTGTTTTATCCGCAGTGCCCGGCATCAGAACAGCCAGTCGCACAGTGCGCCGCATCCGGCCGACACGGCATCTCCGACGTCACTCAGAAGATCTCCGGCCGCGTCCCAGGCGCCGCCGGCAAAATCAACGATCCCGTCGCCGACGAAGTCGGCCCAGTCGGTATAGGCTCCTCCGCTGCTCCATTCAACCAGCGAGTCCAGCCCCCAGTCCAGAAGCCAGCCCGCTCCGGCCGCAGCGACCGGAACCGCCCAGCCGGGAAGCGTCGCTGCGGCAAGCGCGCCCACTCCGATGCCGACCGCCGCACCGAGAACCGTCTCCACCGCGAATTCCTGCCAGAACCGCAAGCTGAACTCTCCGAATTCTTCCCAGTTGTCGTCGGCCGAATCGATGGCCGCGGTGATCCAGTCGGTTGCTGCACCGTCGGTGGACATTTTGACCAGACCTTCGGCCATGTCCGACCATTCGCCCTCCGCGGCGCCGCTGATCATCTGGAGGATGCCCTCCGAATCACCCGAAGCCGCAAGCGCGATGGTTTTGGCGAAATCGCCGAAGTCCTCCCGGTCGGGCTTGTCCTGCGCATCTTCGCGCGGCACGCCTGCCGCAAACGGGCCTCCGCTGTCGGCGGACGACGATTCACCGCCATCCGCGCACACGCCGGAGAGCCTTCGTTCGGCGTCCCGGTAGATCCCGGCGGATTCCGTCAGGACTCCGGAGAGGTCCGACGCGCGCCGGGCGCAGTCGTCCATACCCGCAGACAGGGCGCGGAGCGCTGTGTTCAGCTCGGCCGGCACAGAAGCGGAGCACAGACCGCGCACATCCCGCCCCACCGTCCGCAGAGCTGCCGCGCACCGCATGATGCGCTGTGCAGCCGTTTCCATCCGCACAGTGTCTGCCGTCCATTGCGCCATGACGATCTATCCTTTCCCTCTGATTTGTTCCAGGCGGAGCACACGGTAGTATTCCCCGCCGGCTCCGATCACATCACCCGCGCGCAGCAGCGCCGGGCCCGTGAGGAGCGCCCCGTTGAGAAGCGTCCCCCCCGCGGACACCGGGATCAGTACGGCCTGTGCTCCCTGTGCGCACAGTTCACACTGCACGCGGGAAATATACGGCGACGCACCGAGAAACAGCTCGTTGCGGTGTTCCGCACGCGCGTCCGAGCGCCCGAGGCGCAGCGGCGGCGTGTAGTCCTTGGCGCGGCACACGCCGTCCGGCCCCTGCAGTTCGATGTGCCACGTCTGCGCCGGTTCCACCAGCACCGTTTCGCGGATGTCCTCCGCCTTGCCCCGCAAGCGGCCGCTGCCGGGCGCAAGACGCCCGCGCTCCACCTCCACGCCGCGCTGCACCACAACGCTGCAGCGCAGCTCCGGGCCGCGGCGGCGCAGCAGCACCGTGAGCACCACAAGAGCTGCCGCGAGAGCCGCGATGATCCCGACCGCGATCCACTCCATCACCGGTTCCACCTTTCTCTTGCAAGCTGTGCCGCCGCAAGATCCGCCTCGTACAGCCGCCGTGCCGCCGTGCGCAGCGTTTCCGCGCACCGCTCCAGCTCGGCCGCCGTCCGGGTGATCCGCCCCTGGAGCACCGCGCATTTCGCCTGATACGCCTGCGCCTGTTCGCCGGTCCATCCGGCGCGCAGTTCGTCCAGCACCCCCTGCAGTTCCGTGCCGGACAGCGCCCGCAGTTCCCCTGCGCGCGCCTCAAGCGCGGCGGCGCGGGCGAGCGCCTTTTCATACTGGATGCGGATCTGCCGCTCGTCCATCGGGCTTCCTCCTTTGCGTCAGAATCGGATCATACGATGATATCATCGGGCAGCGCCTCCGCCTGCGCGGCGTTCCAGCGCTCGGCGAAGCTGTAATTCCCGGCGATGCGGTTGAGGTCGCCGACATGCTCGCCCAGGCGCGCGACGGCTTCGTCGAACCGGCTGCGGCACGCTTCGCATGCCGCGCGGTGCGCGCGAGCCGCTTCGCCCTGCCAGAACGCCTCTGTCCCGGCCGCAATGCGCTGCGCCTCGTCCAGCGCGGCGCGCATCTGCTGCATCTTTGCCGCCAGACGTCCCGACGCCTCATCCAGCGCTTCGGGCGTCACGCGGAACGATACGCCTTCGTTTGTCATATGCGCTCCGTCCTTTCTCAGATCTGAACGCCGGCCACGAGAGAGCCGACGGCCTCGGCGCAGCGGTCGTATTCGCGGGCCGCCTCCCGCATCCCCTCCGCGCACTGCGCGTATTCTGCGCACAGCTCCGTCAGCGCGGCGCGGTCGGCCGCGAACTGCGCGTCAAACGCGTCGTGCGCCGGACCGCTCCACATGGCCGCGATCTCTGCCGCGAGGTCGTACAGACCTGCGACGTCCTGCCTGAGAGTCTGCTGACAGGTTCCGAGCGCCGACGCGCCCGCTGTCAGACGTTCCGTGTCGATGACGATGCGTTCCAAACGTGTTCCCTCCTGTTCATCGGATGGCGATGCCATCCATCGTGCCCCCGAGTTCCAGGCTGTGCCGGGCCGGGGCGTCGGCCTGCTGCCACACCGCGGCCGGGGCGCCCGCGCAGTCCGCCGCGCGGCGCTCCGCCTCCGCATAGTATGCCTGCACCTGTTCCAGCAGGCGCGCCAGACGCAAAACGTCCCGCGCCTGCTCCTCCAGACTGCGCAGCGGCCGCCCGAGCGCCTCGGCAAACGCGCTCTCCGGGCAGTCGCCGCACTCGCGCCGCAGCTCCTCCGCACAGTCCGTCAGGGAGCCGCTGACATGCCGCAGCCCCTGCGCGCAGGAATGCAGTCTGTTCAGTTGCACTTCCATCATGCAGGCCCTCTCCCCCTTGCGCCGGCCGCGCGGTATGTCAGATGATCACGTCGCTGCTCAGGCTCTCGAACTCCGTGACGTTGCTCTGTTCGGCGGACGCATAGATCTGCGCCATCTCCTGAAGATCGGACACATGCTCCTGGACCATGCGGATCATGCGCTGGATGTCGTCCTGCAGCCCGTTGAACTTCGCCAGATACGTGCTGGCGGCCTCGCCTTCCCAGGTGCTGTTCAGGCTCGACACGCGCTCTGTCATCTCCGTCGTGAGACTCGAGACGACCGATGCCTTGGCGCTGAATTCCGACGCCGTGGAGATCAGTTCCTGCGGGGTGACCTTCAAAATTCCTTCCATGATGCTTCTCCTTCCCTGTCCGGTTCAGCGGTAGCTGCGTGTGTTGGCGATGTCGACGTTCTGGCTCTCGGCCGTCTCGTAGCGTGCGGCCGCGGCCTGGAGCCGCGCGGCGTACACTTCGATGGCGTTGAAGAAATTGTCCATCTGCGTTTTGTCGCTGGTGAATGCCCTGTGGAATGCCTCGCGCGCCTCGCCCTCCCACATGCGGTTCAGCGACGCCTCCAGCGCCTCCATCTCTCCGACCGCGCTTTTAAAGCGGGCGTTCAGCGACGTCAGTTCCTGCGCGCTGTTCTTCATCTGAAGCGCGGTTGTACGGATCATTGCCATAGTGAATCCTCCTCTTTCGCATCCCGCGTGAGCGGGTGACTTTCTTTCGATGGCTTTATCATATCGAAAATGCGGCGCCGGCCGGCAAAAACCTGACAGACGACACGTTTTTCGGCCCGAACGACAGTTCCGGGGCACTTCAGAGCAGCATCAGACAGCTGCCGGTGCGCACGCCGCACTCCAGCAGCGTGAGGTCCGCGGCGAAGATGCGGTGGTCCTCCGCACGGCACAGGATGAGATCGCGCGCGTCGCCCGCGAGCTCGCACTGCTCGCTCCGGCAGATGATCTGTGCCATCTCTTCGAGAACGACGGCCACGCGGCTCGTCTCATCGAGCCGGAAATCATATGTTTTGCCCAGTGCGGGCACGGACACATCCACATAGATCATACGGCTTCCTCCAGCCACTCTTTCACAAGCGTCCGGGCGGCGGCGTTCCAGTCCGCACGCCGCTGTTCTCCGGACACGAGCACGGGGCCCTCGGGCCCGGCCTGTATCTCCAGCGCCCTGTCCGCGCCGGAGTCGCCGAGCCATTCGGCGCGCAGCAGCGCCTCGCCCGCAAGCGCCGGACACGCCGGCAGGCCGCCCAGCGCCTCGAGGGCCGCATCCCATGCGGACGCCGCGTCGCCCCACCGGAGCAGCATCGTTTCCGGGCTGCGGTACAGCGGCGCGCACACGAGCACACCGCCGCAGCCGGCGTGGCAGCTCGCCCGTCTGCCGCCGGCCGCCCAGAGGCTGACACAGCCGGGCGCGGAGCCCCAGCAGTTCATCCATGTGCGCCACGGCTCGGCCAGGCGCAGAGCGTCCGCTTCGGGGACGAGCACACCGCGGTGCGCGAGCGCCGCGAGTGCAGCGGCCGTCTGCACGCGGTCGGGCGAGTCCGCGGGCAGAAAGCCGAACGCCGTGCGGTATCCCAGCGCGTACAGCAGGATCTGCGCCTCCCGCGCGCTCAGGCGCTGTGCATCAGGCGTCATACAAGGGCCTCCTTTACAACAGTTCGGTATGTGCGTGAGACCGGGAGCGGTTCGCCGTTGTCGAGGTGGAGCACGCCCCGGGAGAGCTGAAACCGCGCGATCCGGTCGCGCCGGACAATAAATCCTCTGTGGCAGCGGATGAACTCCGGCGGAAGGCGCTCTTCCAGGCTGTCCATCGTGTCGTAGAACCAGTATTCGCCCCGCTCGGTGACGAGGCTGATCTTTTTTTCCCGGGCCTCGAAATAGAGGATGTTGCGGTAGGGAACGAGCTGCGCGCCCTCGCGCGTCTCCACGCGGAAACTGCCCTGCCCGTCCGCGCTCGGGCGCAGCGCCTGCAGCGCGAGGCCGTACGCCTGTTCGTCGGTGTACGGGCGCAGCAGCAGGCCCGCGGCAAGGATGCTCGGCCGCAGATATTCCATCGGGGACAGCTGCGGCGGCGCGATCAGGATCAGAAACGCGTCCGGATTGGCCGCGCGGGCTGTCTCGGCCGTGTGCGCGCCCCCGCTCACGTCCACGCAGCACACGTCCCATCCGGAGCTCTGCTCCGGTGCCGGACACACAGCACACTCGAGCGGCTCGTCGGTACAGCGGGCCGCCGCGCGGCGGAACAGCTCTTCCAGCCGCCCGCCTTCGTGCGCGTCGGGACAGACGATCAGTACACCGGGCATCGCGTCACCTCTCCGCCAGCGGAATCACGATGGTGCGCGCGCACGTCTCGTCCTCCGCGTCGGGCGCAAGGCCCACGCCGCGCCCCAGCACTTTCGACTGTTCCTGAAACGGGATGTTGCGGAACTGGAACAGCCGCTGTCCCGCGGGATTGCCGCCCAGCAGGACGCCCCGCCGCTGTGACGTGAAGGACGCAAATGCCGGATAACCCGCCATCGGCACAAAGTCATCCGGCTCGGCCGTGGCAAACAGATAGATGTTGTGAAGCGCGCCGCGCGAGAAGATGGTCTCCGTGAAACCGCTCATCGCGCCGACGCCCGGCTCGGGCGAATACACGCCGGACAGATAGCTCCGCAGGCCGTCGATGAACAGGAACACCGGCTGTTCGGACTGCATGTCCTCGAAGATCTCCCTGTCCGTACTGCCGTGCGCGAGCAGTTCCTGCTTGCGCCGGTTGCGCTGCGCAAAGACGGGGCTCATGCGCTTCCAGTACGCAAACACGTCCGCATCCGATGAGAGATACTCAGCGCCGAGGCGGCGCGCCGTCTCCTCGAGCAGCCGGGAGCCCTTTTCAAACACGGCTATGCGGCCTCCCTTTTCGGCCGCAGCCTGCACAAGCACTTTGAGCGCATTCGTCTTTCCGGTGCGCGCGCGGCCGAGGATCGTATAGCAGAAGCAGTCGCTCAGATCCACCGCGTACAGCGACGCATCCTGCGCATCGTACGCGAAGGGCAGACGTGCGGGGTCGGCCGCCGCGGCGGCAAACGCGTCGTGGCGGTGCAGATCCGAATAGACCGGTTCATCCGGGATGCACGGAACGCGGCGCGCTCGCGCGCCCGTCCAGTCCGCGCTCGCCTGCGCGCACTCCTGTGCGATGGCCCGGCCGCGGGCGTAATCGTCCTGCGCGTCGAGGGCCAGCGCCGCCTGGAACTCCAGCACGCCGTTTTCCGTCTGCACCAGTCCGCGGCCCGGCACGCCGGACTCCGGAAGCACGGGCAAACGCGTGGTGTGGAGCGCCTCGGCAAAGCGGAAGCGGTCGGCGAGATCCAGACAGACCACGCCGCGCAGATTGTCGGCGATGCGCGCGGGAAGCTCGCTCACGCCGATGCCCGCCGCGGACACGGCAAGATACATGCCGTAGCTGACGCCCTCGCGCGCGAGACGGAGAACGACCGGTTCAAAGCGTCCGCCCGTCTTTTCGGCAAAGGCGGCATAATTGTCGAGCACAACGAGGACCGCCGGGACCTGCGGCCCGTAGGCGCGCACGTACTGCGCGTACGTGCCGCCTCCCAGGAGCGCGCGGCGCTCGTCCATCAGCGCGGTGAGGAAACTCATCAGGCGGCCCGTCTGCGGGCCGTCGTTCTCGTTCACAAACGCCCCCACGTGCGCATCGTCCGCAAACGGAGCGAGCATCCTGCTGCTGAAATCCAGCAGATACGCGTGGAGCCTGTCGGGCGGGTAGCGGCGGAACAGCGAGTACACGAGCGTCTGCAAAAACGTGCTCTTTCCGCTGACGACGCCGCCCAGCACGGCGAGATGGCCCGTCGCGCTGAAATCGACACACCATGTCGTCTGCGTCTGGTTTTCGGGGTCGTCCAGCAGCGCCGCGGGAGCCCGCAGGCCGCCGGGCGCGTCCGGCGTGTCCGGCGCGGCGAGATCTGCCAGGAAGATGCGCCCGGGCAGCGGCGGGAGCCACAGCTTGACGCACGGCGCATACTCCTCTTCCCGCGCGGTGCGGGCAAGGTATTCCACCAGCGCGGCGAGCTGCGTCTGCGTGCGCGCCGCGGGCAGAGCGCCGCCCGCGGCGGCAGCGGCGCGCGCGGCTTCGGCAGGGTCGGTGCAGCCGGCCGGCCACAGCGACACGAACCGCATCAGGGCGCTGCGCTCGGACGCGGTCCTCAGGGGTTCTCCGGGGGCGGCGCCGTCCGCCATGTCGCGGCACAGCTGCGCGAGCCGCTGCTGCCCCGGGCCGTCCGGCAGTTCCGGGCACAGCGCGAGCGCGCGGCGCGCCAGCTCGGTGAGCCAAGCCGTCCGCCCGGCTTCGCGCCTGGACGCGGCCGCGCGGCTTCCCACGACGGCCTCCCGTCCCGTCCGCGTCACCAGAACGGCCGCCCGCGCCCGGCAGCCCTCGGGGTCATACGGCGCGCCGCTCCAGGCCGACTGGAACTCCTCGAACACCTCGTCGTTTCCCACCTGCAGGAACCCTCGCCCGGCCTGCGTGATGAACGCAGCGTCGGGACGGTGCAGCATGTCGTTGGAATCCTGGCGGTCCTGCACGCGCAGACACAGGCGGAACTTGGCGTTCGACCAGATGTTGTCGTCCACCGTGCCGCTCGGCTTCTGCGTGGCGAGAATGAGATGCACACCGAGGCTGCGGCCCACCTGCGCGACGCTGATGAGCTCGCGCATGAATTCCGGCTGTTCCCGCTTGAGTTCCGCGAACTCGTCGATGATGATGAACAGATGCGGCACCGGCACGCGCGCTGCGCCGCTTCGGTACAGCTGCGTATACGCGCCGATGCTGTTCACCTCGCACTCGTTGAACAGCCTCTGCCGGCGCCGGTTCTCGCTCTTGATGCTGGTCATCGCCCTGCGCACCTGATTGCCGGACAGATTGGTGATGCTGCCCAGCATGTGCGGCAGGCCCTCGAACAGGTTGGCCATGCCGCCGCCCTTGAAGTCGATCAGGAAAAAGCCCACGTCGTGCGGGCTGAACTGCAGCGCGAGAGACAGGATATACGTCTGGAGCGTCTCGCTCTTGCCCGAGCCCGTCGTTCCGGCGACAAGCCCGTGCGGGCCGTGATACTTTTCGTGCGCGTCGAGGCAGCACAGCGCTCCGCCCGCCTTCTTCCCGATGGGAACGCGCATGCCGGAGTCCGTGCGGCTCTTGCGCCAGCGGTCGGCCGCGCCCAGCTGCTCCACGGCGCGCACCCCGTACATGCCGAGGAAATCCAGACGCGAGGGAATATCCCCCTCGGCTGCCTTTTCCTGCACGCGCACGACGGCAAGGTTCCGGCACAGCCCCTCCAGCTCCGCTGCTCCGACGCGGTCGAACGCGACGGGGGTCCTGCGCCCTTCCGCCGTGCCGCACACACCGCAGAACGCGGGCGAGGCAACCACGACGTCTTCGCATTCGTTGGGCAGATCCTCCTCGCGTGCGGCCATCAGAACCGTGGTGAGGCCGAGAGCGGGGTCCTTGCGGAAAATGTAATTCGACACCATCTCCCCTGCCAGAAGGGAAGGGTCCTCCACGAACAGCACGTCGTGCGTCTCCGCGCGCTGTCCGGCAGGGGCTGCGTCGCGGCGGCGCAGCGTCTCGAGCAGGTCTCCGAAGAGGTCGGCGCGGTCGGCGGCGGACAGCGCCACGCGCCGCGTTGTGCGCGTCTCGTTCCACGTGTGCGGCAGCCACTTGAGGAAATCCCACGCCCGGCGGCCGCCCGCGTCATCCCGCGCGCCGGCGAACAGAATCCGCACGTCGGTATAGCAGTTGCCGGCGGCGAGCTGCGCGATCATCGCGTACACGACGTCCCGCGCCTGCGGCCCCGCCACCCCCAAGAGCAGCGTCTGCCGCAGATCCACGCCGACGGGCACATCACGCATCACGCTGTATTCCCGGCGCAGCACGGCAGGCTTCGCGCGCAGCTCGTCGGGGTCGAGTTCAAACCCCTCCTTCGGGATCTTCACCTCGACCGGGAACGGCCGCTCCCCCAGGCCGAGACGGCAGAACAGGAAGTCGCCGTGCGAGCGGTTGCGGCTCCACAGCTGCGGCGTGTGCGCGCCGAACCGGCAGCACTCGGCCGCGGGCGGATACGTCTGATGCAGCGCCCGGACATTGTACTCATACTTCGCGCGCAGCTCGCGGGCAACGCCCGTCAGATACGCGCCGTACGCCTCGGTGCGGTGCTGTTCGGCGAGGAATTCCTCGCGCCGGGAGTGGCGCAGATTGAGCACCGCCCACAGCACGCCCAGCGCCGCGCTGGCCAGCGCCGTGACCATGCCCGTGTAGAGGAACACGCTGGAGCTCATGCCGGAGATCCGTCTCCCGTACACGGCGAGCAGACAGCCCAGCAGCATCGGCAGCGCCATCGTGAACGAGGGGCCGATGAGCAGCATGAGCGGCTTGCGTTGCGCAAAGCGCGGCGCGGGCACGGCCTCGACCGTCACTTCACCCGTGTACAGCTCCGGCCGCACGCGCGGCGGGCGGTTGAACAATATCTCCGCGGGCGCGCGGTCCGGTGCGGGGCGCACGACATTCCACGCGGTGCGGCTCACACAGCGCAGGCTCCCGTCCACGGAAAGCAGCGTCCCCGTGCGCGACATCACGCACAGAACACTGCCGAGATACACGAACGTCAGCCCGAACACGTCCACGCGGTCGCCGAAGCGCAGCATCTGCCGTCCAAGGACCTTGCGCCCGTTGCAGTACAGCCCGTTCGAGCTGGTATCGCACAGCCAGAATGCTCCGCCGCTGCGCACGAAGCTGCCGTGGCGGCGGCTGACAAACCCCATGAAATCGTAGCGGACACCGCACCCTTCGCCGCTGCCGAACGTCAATTCTTCCACGCCCGCGAGGTCGATCTTGCGCGAGACGGGAAGCGTCTCGCGCACGTCCACGGCGATCATCTGCACCGTCTCGCCCGCCTGCGTCACCAGGCGGCAGTGCGTGCCGTTGCCGAGTTCCGCCGGGCCCTGCACGGTACAGCCTGTGCCTTCCAGCACGCGCCACCGGCCGGAGACCGCCTCGAGATGCAGCCCCGCGCCGGCGCGCAGGCCGTACTCCTGCGCATCCAGCGTGACGGTGCAGTCCATATTGTCCATTCCGGACAGCGGGATCTCCCGGTAGCCCTGCGGGTGAAACAGCATCAGGAACACGCGTGCCCCTCCTCTTTCCAAACTCTCACATCAGGTCGTCGTCGTAATAGAACAGCTCCACACCGAACCGGGCCGCCCCGACGCACAGGCGGTCGCCGCTTTGCAGCAGCGCGCTCTCTCCGCGCAGGCGGCGCCCGTTCGGCCCACGCCGCAGCAGCGTTCCGTTCGCGGAGCCGAGGTCGCACACGGCGACCCCCTGCTGCGTGAGCCCGATGCGGCAGTGCCGCGCGGAGGCGGTGGGATCGTCGACGAACACGTCCGAAGCGGACGCGTCCCGGCCGAACACGATGCCCATGTCGGGGTCCATGACGTATTCCGTGCGGTGCGGGCCCAACACGCGCAGACACACGAACACGCCCTGCCGCCGCGGCGGCCCGGGCCGCGGATGCAGAGCCGACAGCTCGCTGTCCATCAGTTCACTGCGCACGAGCATATGCGCCGCGCGGAACCACCGGCGGCGCCGTCTGCCGCGCGCCACGGCGACGGCGGCGCCGCCGGCCGCCGCTGCGCACAGGGCGGCCAGCGCGATCAGCAGCGCCGTCATTTGACCGCGCCGGGCGACGTCGCCGCCGCCCGGTTGGTGACCTCCAGCTCACCGTGATCCAGGCGGAACACATGCCAGCCGTACTCCAGACCGGAGCACACTTCAATGACCGTGGGGGCGTCCTGCCCCGGCATGTACACCTTCACGACCGCGCCCGACTGCGAGAGCCCGCCCGTCGCGCGGAAATCCACAACGACGAATTCGTACACGCCGTTGAGGTCGTAGATCGTGGTCGTCTCCGGGCCGTAACCGTCGATGTCATCGACGTCCAGCTCCGCGGCCAGCTCTCCGCCGGCGTATGCCTGCTTTTCCCGGTAGGACACGGTGACGATCTCACCGCCGTCCATTTCGCCGCGCAGACGGCTGTCCAGATCGGCGGGGTAGCTGCCCCACTCCAGCACGATGCGCACCTCGCCCTCGGCGAGCGCGGGGGAGATGGTAAAGCTGCGCTCGGTCACGCTCTGGTATTCGCTGACGTAGCACTCGAACGTCTCGGTGATGTAGCCCGGGCAGCTCACCGTCACAAGGTAATCGCCGCCATTGAGATCCACGGTAAAGGAGCCGTAGCCGTCGCTCTCCGTCTCCGCCACAACCTCTCCCGACGAACTCGCGAATTGCATCTCCGCGTGTGCCACGCCGCCGGCTGTCGTCGCGTCCAGGATGCGGCCGGTCAGGCTGGCTGCGGACCCGGCGTTTTCTCCGGTGGGAACGATCTCGTTCCACGCGCCGGCGCTGACCGAACCGTCGGCGCCGCATGCGATGCGCACCCGGCACCCGAATGCGGTGAACGAGACGACGTCGCCGTGCTCGGCGTCCGTCTCGCGCGCAAGACCCGCCAGACGCATGGACTCCAGCTCCTCATACGTCACGGTCTGCGCACCGCCGAACAGGCGGGAGATGTCGTCGAGCGTCACGGCGTTCGGGATCAGCCGCGAGTACGGCCGGTCCGTGTTGGGGTCCACCACATTGTGATTTTCGCTCGTTGGGAAGAAGTGGAGCGTCGCTGCGATGCCCGCCGCGCGCACATCGCAGCTCCCGCCCTGCACCGCACTGCTCTCGATGCCTTCCTTCAGGCGGTAGCCGTCAAAATCGGTGGATGCAAAGCGCTCCAGCAGACGGCTGTCGAGCACGGGGACCGCGTCCGTCTTGCCGTCCGTCCCGCCGGCCGCTTCACCGCCGCCATCCTGCGCGGTCTGTCCCGCCGCGTCCAGGTCGATTTTGAGCAGCGAGAGCAGCCGCCCGGGCGTCTTCTGCATTCCCCGCTCCAGCAGGGCGTTGGCCATCGCGGTGTTGCCCTGCGCCGTATAGACGCGCACAAGGCCCACATACGCCTCTTCCTCCTCGTCGGAGATGTCCAGCGCCGCCTGATAGGCCAGCAGGGCGGCCGCATAATTGCCCTCGCCGTAGTACTTGTCGCCCAGTTCGATCTGCCTGTGGTACTCGCTCGTGCGCACCTGCTGCCAGGCCAGCACCCCGGCCGCGATGAGCAGTGCCGCTGCCGCCACGGCCGCCGTGCAGAGAAACGCGATGCGCCTTGCGGAAAACCGTTTCATTTCTGATTCCTCCCTGTCTGTGTTTCTGTGCCGCCGGAATGAAGCCAGCGCGAGAGCAGCACCTGTGCCGCCGCAATGAGCACGGCCCCCGCTGCGATCAGAACGATCCCCGCGGTGCGCAGCTGAAAGGCATCCATATTGCTTCCTCCTTTACGCCAGACGCTGTTCCAGTTCCTCGAGCAGTTCCCCGGATGCCGCGTCCCTGAGAGCCGCGTCCTGTGCGTCCCAGAGACTGCGCGCGCGGACACACCACACGCGCGACTCATCGTACAGCCCGAGGTCGTAGCATACGAGCGCCAGGTGCAGCGCCGCCGCATATTCGCCCGGATACTCCTGCGCCAGCTGCTCGAGCATCCGGCGGCTCTGCTCCAGCTCTCCCTGCGCGCGCAGTACAGCGGCCAGATTGAGCCGGTCCTTCCAGTAGGGCATCTCCGTTTCGCACAGCCGCTCGTAGCACGAACGCGCGGCGGCCAGGTACTCCCGGCCGGACTGCGTGTGTTCCAGATACGCGGCATAGGCCGCCTCGCCGAGCATGCGCAGCGTCCCGCGCGACGACGAATATCCCGCCGCTTCGCTCAGCCATTCCACGCGCGCGGCGGCGTCCGTCTGCACCTGCGCCGCCAGAACGCAGGCCCGCGCGCACAGCTCGCCCATTCCCGCGCGCCCGCCGCACTCCGCCAGCACCTCCCGCACGCAGGAGACACAGGCGTCCGTCTCGCCCGACGCGGCATATACCGCCGCCTGCGCGAGCGTCAGTTCGCCGCCGGTCACACCGTTGCCGCGCGCGAGTTCCAGCACGCCGGACGCGCCCTGCACGTCCCCGGCGAGCGCGTACGCCAGAGCCGCGTCGCGGTAGAACGCGGCCGCCTGGGAGCCGCCGGGCTCACACGCGACGGCGCCGGCGTACTCCTGCGCCGCCAGAGCGTACTCGCCGCGGCCGTAGTAATAATCCCCCGCCGCGTGCAGCAGCTGCGCGCGGCAGGAGGGATCGCTGTCCAGAAACGCCGTATAGGCTTCGTTTTCCAGAATGGCCGTCCCCAGCCGGTACGCCTCGTCCGTATCGGTATACATTGCGCTGCAGAACGCATCGTATTCGCTGTAAAAGCGCTCGGCGCCCTCCTGCCGCACGCCCGTTACCAGCAGAAACACGCCTGCTGCGGCCAGACACAGACCGGCCGCCCAGCTCGCCGTCTGGAGCGCCAGATAGGTGCGGTAGCGCCCGCGGTACAGCCTGTACCGGCGCAGCGCACGGCGCATCGCCTCCGCAGAGGCATACCGGGCGCCGCGCCGCGGCTGCATGGCGCGGTCGAGGATGCGGCACAGCTCTCCGGCCGGGCCCGCGCCGTACAGCTGCGTGAGCGCGGGGCTGTCCGGGCCGGGGGCGCGCCCGGTGATGAGCGTGTAGAACGTGGCGGCAAGAGCGTACAGATCCGAGCGGCCGTCCAGCACCGGGCCGCCCGGTTTGCCGCGCAGCGTGCGCTGTGCCAGGAGCTGCTGCTCCGGCGAGGCATAAACCGCGGTGTAGCCTGCGAGCGCCCCGCCCTGTGCCGACGCGGAGATGTTGAAGTCGATCAGGCACAGGCCGCCCTCAGGGCGGAGCATGATGTTGGCGGGCTTGATGTCGTTGTGCAGCACGGGAGGCCGCCGCCCGTGCAGGTACACCAGCACGTCCAGCAATTCCTCCAGCCAGTCCTCCGCTTGGCGCAGCCCGGCGCGCCCGCCGCGCTCGACCCACTTGTCCAGCGAGATGCCCGGGACGAAGTCCATGACGGTATACACATTTCCTCCGGTCTCGACGAAGTCGTACACCTGCGGCAGGCCCGGATGGTGCAGGTTCTTCAGGATGTCGGCCTCGGCGCGCGCGTTGTGCGCGCCCAGAAGCCGTTTGATGACGATTTTTTTCTGCAGCGTCAGATGCCATCCGTCATAAACCACGCCGGAGCCGCCGCTGCCGATCTCGCCGCCGACGAGGTAGCGTCCGCAGAGGATCTGATTTGATTGCAGCATCGTTGTTCCATGCGGAAGCGCGCGCGCTTTCCGGCGCGCGGAGAACTGCCGCGAATTTGCAGAAAGCTGCTTTTCGCACAAGGAGAAAAGCAGCTTTCGGAGTGTGATGCGGGCCGGGCGGAGAGCGCCCGGCCCGCGCATTCCCGCACTCGTCGGGATTCTATGACCGTATGGGATTACACACGCGGCGCAGCCTTGGGTTTCTCTTTCCCGGTTGCGCGGCGCTTGGCAAGGATGACCGCCACAGCGGCAACCGCCGCGACGAGGACCACGGTCCCGATGACGAGCGGCGTGTTGTTGATGAAGCGGATGAAGGGGTTCGTGGTCAGCAGGAACCGCGCGGATTCCGCGCTGCTCTCGTTGCCGGCCCGGTCCACCGCGGTGACGACGATCGTCTGGCGCGAGGCCGATGCCTGAGCCACAAACTCCACCGAGCCGCTCATGGCCTCCAGCTGTTCGGCGTCGTATATGACGGTGCGATCGCCGTTTGTGATGGTCAGGCCCGCCATGGCGTAGTTTTCGTCGTAGTTCACCACGACGGTGCGCTCGTTGGCGTTGTAGGAAGCCTCCTCGACGCCCGTGATGATGACGGACGGGGCCGTTTTGTCCACGACGAAGCTGAGGGTCTTTGCGTACTCCTCCACGCTGCTGGTGACGTTGGTGTTGATATTGCCCGCGGCGTCCTCGGAGTAGATCGTCACGTCATACACGCCCTCTTCGGAGAAGTTCTCCGCGCGGATGGTGTAATCGTACTGCTTCCACGTTCCCGCTCCGCCGGAGGCCGCGACCTCGTAGTCCGCGCCCTCGGTCAGCGTGACCGTCTGGCCGTTGAGCGTGTAGCTGATCTCGCTGAATTCCAGCGTGTCGACGTTGATCTCCGTGACGTTCAGCGTGCGCGCGGCCGCGGCGTAACGGCTGTCCACAAGTGCCTGCGTGTCGTCGCTGAGGATGTAGTTGGAGCCGAACCGGTTGACGCTGAACATGATCTCGCCCTGCGTGACGTTGCCCGCAAGGTCGGTCACGGTGCCGACGCAGCGGTACACGTCGTCATTTCCGGGGACCGCCTCGATGTTCGCGCACACGAAGCTGCCTCCGAACGCGTCCTCGCTGCGCGTTCCCGTCAGGTTGCGGCCGTCGGTGTTCTTGTAGCCGGTGATGGACACGCTCGTTCCGTTCGTGTCGTAGTTGATGTCGTGATAGGTGATGACCGGTGCGACGTCACCGCGGTTGGCCGAGCGGTCGGCCACGCCGGAGAACTCCAGCGTCGGCGCGGTGGTGTCGACCGTGAACATCGCCACGGTGACCTCCTGCGCGGCGTTGCCCGCGAGGTCGGTGTAGTTGACGCGCATCGTGTAGTCGCCGTCGGCCGCGAACGGCACGGTGGCGGTGTTCACGTCGCCGCCGCTCGCCCAGCCGGATGCGCCGGGAGCCGCGACGGAGCCCTCCGCGACGGCGGCCGTCGTCTCGACCTGCGCGTCGGGCGCGTTGAAGTTGTGCTCATCGATGCGGACGGTCGCCGTGCGGCCCGCGTTGAAATAGCGGCCGTTGCGAACGTCGTTGTTGTCGAACGTCACGGTGATGACGGGCGCCGTCTTGTCGAGGACAAAGTCCGTCGGAGCGGCGCTGTCGCCGTAATCCGGTTTGCCGGCGTCGTGTCCCGCGAGGTCCCTGGCGGAGACGCCGAACGTGTAGTCGCCGTCCGCCGTGTAGGAGACGGTGCACGTCCAGGTGTCGTCGTCGCCGTTGGCGGAATCACCCGCCTGATACGTCCACGCACCCGGCGTGACCTGCGTTGAAATGACCGTCTGCGACGGGTCGAAGTTGCGCTCGGTCACGACGACGGTGGCCGTCCGGTCCGCCTTGAAGTACCGGTCGTTCTTCACGTCGTTGTTGTCGTACGTCACACGGATGGACGGGGCCGTGGTGTCGATGCCGAAGGCATACGACTGCGTGCCGCCCGCGTTGTCCGCATTGTCCGCGGCGTACACTTCGATCTTCACGTCGTTGTAGTTGAACGACGCGGCGTTGAAGGTAAAGACGATGGTGTCCTCATAGACGAGTTTTCCGTCCTCGCGCGGGTACGTCACAATCCCCGCCTGCACCGCTCCCGCGCCGGAAGCGGCCTGAACGAGGCCCGTGGCGTCCTGCCCGTTGATGGTGACGCGGTAGGTCACATCGCGCAGGCCGGAGCTCGCGATGACGCGGTTGGGATCGGAGATCCGCGCCTCGACCGTCACGGTCTTGTCGTAGAGCGGGTTGCCGGCAGGGCCCCGGCCCGCAGCGGACACCGTGGAGACGAGCTGCACCAGCGGGTCCAGTTCGTCCGTCGAGGGCGCTTCCACGTCAAAGTAGAAGTTGTTGGTGGGCTGTGCCATCGACACGCTGTTGCCCGCGCGGTCGGTGATGGTGAGGCTCTTCAGGGAGATGACCTGCTGGCCGTTCACGGTCAGAACGCGGTCGCCCTCGGCCGTGTCGGACGGAACGGTCTGCTGGCCTTCCAGCGTGGAGACGAATTCGTAATGGATCGTATAGGGCGAGCAGTCGCTGCCGAGGAAGGACGCGGTCGCCGACGTGATGCTCTGATACGGCTCATTCTTCGAGACCGTGTAGTTGCCCTGCGCGTCGATGGCCGCGGCGTAAAAATCACCGAAGGTGAATGCCAGCGCGGGCGCGGCGGTATCGACGGCAAAGAAGTACGTCTGATACTCCGCCTCCGGCACGAAATAGGCTTCCATGCTCTCCGCATCGACGATGACGCCGTTGCCCGCCTTGTCCGTGCCGGACAGGCGCAGCGCGTACAGGCCGTCGCCGCCGCTCGCGGCGGTATACGTCTGATCCTCCGCCGCCAGCTCCGTCCAGTCGGACACGGTACCGGCCGCATAGTCCTCCGCCTGCGTGTCGGCGCCGAACTCGACCGTCATGCTTTCGGCGTCGAAGTTCGTCTCGGCGACCTCCAGCGTCAGGCCCAGCGCAGCGTTCAGGTAGAAGCGGCTGTCCTGCGCGGCGGTGTTGTCCGCGCCGCCGAAATCCGGCGTGAGCGCCGCGACGGGCGCGACGGTGTCGAGCACCTTTCTGCCCGACGCATACACGCCGTCCGTGTCGGCGGCGGGGTCATTTTCACTCGTGTTTTCCCCCTTGGTGATCACGATGCGGTTGCCGGAATTTGTCACGCCGGACAGTTCGAACGTGTACACGCCGTCGGCCGCCGCGGCGGGATCGACGGGGAAGGAATAGACGGTAATGCCGGTCACGGCATCCTCGCTGACCGTCCAGCCCGTCAGCTCGCTCTGTTCGCCGTCCAGCCCCGCTGCATAGTTTGCGACGTAGCTCGCGCCGCGCTCCGGATCGTTCGTCACCGTGAAGGACGCGGTGAACGCCTTGTTGAAGTAGTCGCCGTCGTTCTCATAGGAGTTGCCCGGCGCGCTCACGGAGAACACCGCCGCGGGCTCGTAGGTGTCGATCACGCTGCTGCGCGCGTCGGCGTATGCGGCGCTCTCGTTGCCCGCGAGATCCTCAAACGGCTCCGCCGTCAGCTGATACGCGCCGTCGGCCGCATAGTCTCCGAGCGCCTTGACGGTCAGCGTCGCCGTGTGGGTGCCGTCGCCGTTGTCGGTCCAGCCCGACAGCGTGTATCCGGTGAATGCCTCGCCGTCCTTCGTCATCCTGACGGCGGCGGTGGCCGCGTCGGCGTCGAAGTTCACCTCAGTGACGGTCAGCGCGGCCGTCAGATCCGTGGGCGCGCCGCCGTTTGTGTAATCCAGTGCGTAATAATAGGTATCGCCGTCCGCGAGCGTCTCCTCGCCGTACTCCACGGAGACGGCGGGCGCCGTGTTGTCGAGCACCGCGACGCCCTCGGCCAGCTTTGCCGCCTCGCCGCCCAGCGCAGGCACGGCGGAGACGGAGACCGCATACTCGGCCTCAGCGCCCAGCGCGACCGTGCCCGTCCACGTGTTGCCGGCAAGCGTCCAGTCGGACACCGTCTGCACCTCGCCGTTGACGGTGACGGTGATGTAACTTTCAACGCCGCTCATCGCCGCGAGGATCTCGCCCGTCACACGGACCGTGAGGGTTTTCTCTGCCGCCCGGAAGTAGATCTTGTCGGCCCCGAGCACCGTGTTGTCCACGGACAGTTCCGCCGCGGGCTCCTTCGTCTGGAGCAGGAACGAGACGGTCTGGCCGCTGACGATGTTCAGGCTCTCGCCGACGTCCGCCGTCAGAGCGAGCGGAGCGCCGCCGTCCAGCGCAAACCCGACGGTCTGCGCGCCGCCGGCGGTCAGCTCGTCGCTGAAGTCATACAGATAGGTGTGGCCGGCGGCGTCATATCCGGCGGGCGCGATCTGCGTCGGCACACCGTTCACCGTGACGGTCAGGCCGCCCGCGGGCATCTCGCGGAACGCCGCGCTCACGGAGAGCGCTCCGTCGCCGGCTGCGACAGCCTGCGCCGCGTCGTAGGCACACGCGCCCCAGGTGAAGCCCTCGCCGAACGTCAGTTCCGCGGCGGGGGCGTTCGTGCCCTCGAATACATTGGAGTCCGTGCGGGACGCGAGGAAATCTTCGACATCGCTGTACGTTTTGCCAAGCTGGTCGAGGAAGATCGCGTTGCCGCGCTCGTCGTACGCCTCGACCAGAACGGACAGCTCATAGCCCGCGTATCCGCTCAGGTCGAATAATTTCTTGTACTCCTTCGCGCCGCCGAGTTCCGTCTGCTCTTCCAGCACCGCATACTCGACCGGCGTCTTGCCGTCGTACAGCGTCACTCTGACGGAGCGCAGGCCGGAGCCGCCCGTCTCATCGCTCACTTGCACTACCAGTTCCAGAGTGGACTGGGTAACGGAACCGGTCGGCGCCGTCACGTCCGCGATGACCTTCGCGGAGAGCGTGCCGTACGAGACGTTGCCCGCCTTGTCCGTCAGCTTGTAGTGGACATAGCCGGTGTCGCCTTGAGTCAGGGTAACTGACTCCGCCCAGATCGCCTCCGGAACATTCTGCGGATTCGCATCCGCGGAGAGCGCAACGAGCGCCGTGTCGACGCCGCTGTCCTCATCTTTCGCCGTGACGGAGATGGTCGTTTCCGTGTCGGCCGTCACCTGGTCGCCGGAACCGGCCGGCGAGAGGTCGCCCGTCAGTTCGATGTCGCCCAGCACGGGCGCGGCCGAATCGTAGCTGTACGTCAGCACGACCGGGCCGTACACAACATCGCCCGCCGCGGTCTTATGCAGGATGTAGGTCTCCAGCGTCTGTTCCGCGCCTGTCACCGGCACGACGGACACCTCTGCGCCGGATGCATCGGCAAAGAAGAACTCCGCGCCCATCAGCGCGAGCGTGTGATCGGGGCGGTACCAGCCGTTCTGCGGCGCGGCGAATTCAGCCGTCACGCCGTCGGCGAGCGTCAGGGACGTGCTCCCGTCCGTCAGCGTCAGCTCCGCCGTCTGCGCGGCGGCCGGAGCAATGACAGCGTTCGTCACGGATGCGGACGCAACCGTGTAGTTGTTTCCGCTCAGCGTGAAGTCGGCCGCGTCCACGCCCGCCAGGCTGTGCGAGCCGGGCAGTGCGCTCTCGTACTCCCAGCCCCGCGCGTCGATGGCTGCGATGCCGAACGTCCCGTCGCCCTCCAGGGCGTCGGTTGTCCATTCAAGACCCTCCGGATAAAACACCGGCGGGAGGTCCGTCGTGCCGTCGCTCACCTTTTTCAGCGAGGGCTCGCCCGCCGCGTCAAAGCTGATGTTGACCGGGCGCGGGACGATCTCGACGGTGCCGTTCAGCGCCGTCAGCGCCGCCGCGTCCTGCGACAGCGTATAATTGGGGTTGCCGACGGACGGCGTGCCGGAGACGGCCACCGTCTGTGTTCCCGCGTCTTTCGACGCCGCCGTGTAGGTGACGCCGCTGAGCGTCAGCGCATCGCCGAACGCGGTGTTTGCAAATGTCACCGACGCGGAAGACACGTCGACGGACGTGGTGTTGTCATATGTTTTGGGCGCAAACGCGATGGAAGAAACCGTCACTGCGCGCGGCGACACCGTCACCGTGCAGGTGTCGGAAAAGGATTCGGCGAGCCCCTGCACTTGTGCCTGAACGGTCGCCGTGCCGACGCCTTTCGCCGTAACGTTGCCCGTGGCGGAATCCACTTCAACAAATTCTCCGCCTTCCGTCACCGACCACACGACCGTGCCCGCCGCAGCATCGGGATTCAGCACAGCCGTCAGCTGCTGCGAATCGCCGTACGCCAGTGAAAGCGTATCGTTCGGAATGGCGATACTCTCCACATCGGCGAGGACCGTGATGACACACGAGGCAGATTTGCCCGTGGCGGCGTTCGTCGCGGTGACGGTCGCCGTGCCGACTTTCACGGCCGTGACGGTACCGTCTGCCACCGTGACCGCATCGCCCTCCGACACCGTCCACGTGATCTCGGGGTCATCCGCGTCCGCGGGCGTGACCGTCGCGTTCAGCCGGATCTCCTTCGAGCCCTCCACATTCGTGTACAGCGTGTAGGAATCCTGGTCCAGCGTCACTTCCGTGACGGGATTGTTCACCGTGACGGCGCACGCGTTCGACACGACGTCTGAGCCGTCCGTGGCCTTCGCCGTGATGACAGCCGTTCCCTTTGCGACCGCCGTCACCTCGCCCGTGGCGGGGTCCACCGAGGCCACACCGGGCTGCGTGCTCGACCACTCCAGTGCCGGATTGTCCGCGTCCTGCGGCTCGACCGTCGCTGCGAGCGCCGACTTCTCGCCGACGTTCAGCGTCAGCTGAGTCTGCGTCAGTTCGATCTTTGTGACAGCACCGGCCGCGTACACGTCTGTGTTGACCACAGCTGGCAGCGGAAACACGTTGCAGCACAGGGCCAGCGCGCAAAGCAACGCTGCGGCTCTGTGCAGAATCGACCGTTTTTTCCTCATCGTTTTCACTCTCCGTTTGATGCGTTGAAACTCTGAATCATCCCTGCGCGGAGCGCGGGATGCGCTCCTGCGTGTGGACGAGAATAACCTTTTTCCGTACGGAAATGCCCGCGAAGCCCTCTGCGGGCCCGGCGGCCGCAGGCGGCGCCTGTCTCGGCGCAGGCGCGTCGGGAACGGGCTGCCGGAGCGGCTCTGTCGCCGCCATGGGCCCGGTCTCCACGGTGAGGCCTCCGCTTGTGGCATATTCCAGCGGGTCTGTGAGCCGTCCGCTCAGCGCGTTCTGGCGCTGCAGGCGCTCCACCGTCTGCCGTTCGGCTTTCCCGCTCATCATGCGGTACACACCGCGGATATCCAGCCGGAAAAACATCACGACGGCCGCGGCGGCCGAAACCGCCGCCAGCACGGCGCACGTCCAGAATCCGGCGCGATACACCTCAATCAGTGTTTTGATTTCCTGCACTGCCCGTTCCTCCCGTCTGGAATGCTGCGTCAATGATCGTGCGCGCGTCCAGCGAATTGCCGGGGCTGTCGATCTGCAAGCGGATGTCCTCGATCTGCTGCGCCACGTATTCGTTCTCCGGCGCAAGCGAATCGAGCGCGCCGGAGACCTTGTCGAGCTGGGCCGTCATTTCGGCGCGGGTGACGCCGCAGCTCTTGAACGACACCGCGTTTTTGCGCAGCTGGTAGACAAGCTCGCCGTACAGCGCGGCGGCGTAGCGCGTGCCGCCGGTCTTTGCGACGACGTCGCCGTCGGTCATCGCGACGAGTTCGTCCCACAGCGCACGGTAGTCGTAGGAGCCGTTGAGGTAGATGCTCTTGTCGGAGCCGCTGCTCTCGTCGTATTTGCCGATCGTGGTGAGACCGGCCGCCAGCGTTCGCTCCTGCTCCGAGAGATAGCTGCTGTCCAGGATCTGCTCGAACCAGTTCGCCGCGCGGGCGCGGCGGTCCGTTCCCTCATAGAAGAAGTAGTAGTCGGTCGCCATGCGGTAGATGAACTGCGTCCAGCTCTCGCGGTCGGCTGCGGCCAGGCGGTCCAGATTCGTGCGGGTGCCGCCGTCCGTGTTCAGAATGCAGCCGCGCAGCGCCGTGTTCTCTTCGCTTGTAAACACAACGTCGTTGTCAATGGTCTCGAGCAGAAGCTCGTACGCCTCCGGGCGGCCCGGAGCCAGATCCATTGCGCTGCGGTAGCATCCGGCGGCCTCCTCGAACGTGTTCGCCGAGCGCGCCTGCGCCAGGAACGCTTCGTAGCTCCGCGCGGTCTCGCTGTGCTCGGCAAACGAAAATCCGGCCATTCCCGCGAGACTCAGCACCGTGACGGCACAGGAGGCGACAAAGGCACCCCACTTCAGGCGTCTCGAACGGATGGCCGCGTTGTCGAGGTCATGAACATGTTCCAGCGCGTACATCAGTTCCGCGCAGTTCTGATAGCGGTCCTGCGGCTCGGGCTGACAGCATTTCTGGATGATTTTCTCAATGCCGCTCTGCGCCAGACCAGGGAGCCAGCGCGAGACCGGCGGGATGACGGAATTCGTTTCCAGCGGGCTGTGGCCCGTGATGAGGTGGTACAGCGTGACGCCCAGACAGTAGATGTCCGTGCGCGCGTCGGTCTGTCCGCGCCCGCCGAACTGCTCGGGCGCGGCGTAGCCCCGCGTGCCGAGGCACGCCGTATCTTCCAGATTGTGGAGCTTGTATTCGCGCGCCGTGCCGAAATCGGTCAAAACCACGTTGCCGTCCGGCTGGAGCATGACGTTGGCGGGCTTCATGTCGCGGTAGATGATGGGCGGAGTGCGGCTGTGCAGGTACCCCAGCACGTCGCACAGCTGCATCCCCCAGCGCACGACCTTCTCCACCGGCTGCGCGCCGTGCTTGTTCAATAGTTTCTGAAGGCTGCGGCCCTCGATGTAATCCATCACGATCAGGAAGCAGTCCTCACTCTCCAGCACGTCGACGATGCTGACGATGTGCGGATGCTTGAGCTTCTTGAGGATGTCCGTCTCCGCGATGAGGCCCTGGCGCGTCGTCTCAAAATCCGTAGAGCCGTCCTTGCGCACTTCCTTGATGGCCCAGGTTTTGTTTGCGCGCTCGTTGAGCGCCAGATACACAACGCTCATGCCGCCGCGGCCCACTTCGCTGAGGATCTTGTATTTTCCGTCGATGACGGAACCGATCTGAAGCAAAACGCTCTCTCCTTCCCGGTTCAGGACGCACGCACAAGGACGGCGGTGATGTTATCGGTTTCACCGCGGCGCTTGTTTTCTTCGGTCAGCGCACGCAGCGCGGTCTCCATCGCGGTTTCATCCGGAGCGGATGAAACGGCGGCGTAGATCTCCGCCGGCGACAAGACGTGCCGGAACCCGTCGCAGCACAGCAGAAATCCCTGTCCGGGATTCAGCTGTCCCATACAGAATTCGGGTTCCACGGGAGCCCCCGCCCCCACGCACTGAAGCAGCACACTGCGCTGCGGGTCGACGAGCGCCTGCTCCGGCGTCATGCGCCCGGCATCCACTTCCTGCTGCACGTAGGTCTGGTCGTGCGTGAGCTGGTACAGCGCGTCGGACACCAGATACGCGCGCGAGTCGCCCACGTTCATGATGTAGAAGTTTCCGCCCGCCACGAGCAGCACCACGGCCGTCGTGCCGAGCTGTACGTTGTTGTGCATCCCGTAGTCGGCAATGCGCCGGTTGGTGCGGTCGATCATGTTCAGCCAGTCCTCGTGGAGCGCTGCCGGTTCAAACTCTTTTGCCAGAAGTTCCGGAAGCCGCGTCTCAAACCACGCTTCCAGCGCATATACCATTTCCGCGCTTGCCACTTCGCCCTTGGCCAGCCCTCCCATTCCGTCGCACACGGCGGCGAACAGCACCCGGCCGCTCCCGATGTCTGCACACTCCAGAATGACGGAGTCCTGATTGGTCTTTTTGCGGATGCCGACGTCCGTGTGCACCGCTGTCAGAAAATCCATTGCGCTCGCTCCTGTTCAAAAGGCCCGGCGGGGACGGTCATTCATCTGGCCGCCGCCCGCCGGATTCCGTGTTGTGGGAGATCAGTTTTTGTGGTAGATGAAGTCCTCGTCCGCCAGCGTGATCTTGTCGCCGTCCTTCAGCTCCTGCGCGGCGCCGCTCACGGGAGTGCCGTTGAGATACGTGCCGTTCGTAGCTTTCAGATCCTCGAGATATGCCTTGCCCGCGCGGAACGTAATGCGCGCGTGCGTCCGGCTGATGGACGTGTTGTCCGAAATACAGTACGTCACCTTGCTGCGCTCTTTGCCGATGAGGAAATTGTCCTTGCTGATGCGGATGGTCTCGCCGCTGCGCGTGCGCAGCAGGCTGCCCATGTTCTGATTCTGGCTGAGAAGTGTGGTCTCACCCGCGCCCTGATTGAGCAGCGTCGTCTCGCCCGCGCCCTGATTGAGCAGCGTCGTCTCGCCCGCCTTGGGCGGAACATACGGCGGCTGCGTGGCGGAGGGCTGGAATTTGTCCACCGTCTGGAATCCGCCCGCTGAAGCAGGAGATTCCGGCGCGCGGCCCTGTGCGGGCACGGCGGGCTGGGCGTCGATCTTGTTTTTCTTGCCGCCGGCAACAACAACGATCACAATCACAACGATCACCGCGACAAGAGCCACGATTCCCACGACGACAAACGTCATCGGGATACCGCCCTTCTCCTCGAGGGCCAGCTGGGCCTGTGCCAGAGCCTGCGCGGCCTGATCGACCTGCGCCTGCGTTGCAGCCAGGTCGGACTGCACGCTCTGCGCCTGCGCCAGCGCTTCCTCGAACGCGGCCGCGCCCGTCTCCTCATAACCGGACAGGTCGATCGCCTTGGCGGCGTCGATTGCGGCGTTCAGCGCGCTCTTGTCCGCCTCGGCGGGCACCGAGCTCGCTTCCGGCTGGGATTCTGCGCCGGACTCGGGTTCCGTAACGGGCGCTGTCTCTCCGGCCTTGGTGTATTCGATTCCCAGCGCGTCCAGCGTTTTGATCAGCTGGTCGATCGCAATGGCATAATAATAGTTGGCGTCCATGCCGTCGCCGGACGATCCCTTGATGATGCCGACCACTGCGCCGTTTTCATCCACCAGCGGGCCGCCGGACGCACCGCTGGTCGTCTTTCCGCTGTGCTGAACGAAATCCACACCGTTGACCGTATTCAGCTTATTGACCTGGCCGGCCGAAATCGTGACGTCCTCGCTGGTGTAGGTGTTGACGTCCTGAAGATACTCGGCCTCGCCGGGGAAGCCCAGCGCGTACACGCTCTCCGTGGGCACGACCGTGGAGCTCTCGCGCAGCGACAGATAGTGGCGGTCGTACAGCTGCTGATTGTTGAGGCGGAGAATGGCGAAGTCCATCTCCGTGCTGGAATTCAGCACGGTCGCGGAGATCGCCACGTCGCGCAGAACGCTGATCTGCACGCTCATACGGTCCAGCGCGGTCTTGGCGTCCGTGCCGAATGCCAGCGCCGCCATTTCCAGCGTCGCATCATCCACGCTCACCACATGTTCACAGGTGATGACCGTGCTGTCGTTGATGAGAAAACCCGTACCGGACTGCACGGGATGATAATTTCCCGTCTCGTCCTTGTACACGACTTTCACCTGCACGACGCCGCTCGTGTCATCCTGCACGGCTTCGTTCGCGGTTGCCGCAAAGGCGGTCGCCGCCAGTGCCGCCGTCACGCAAACCGCGACAGCCCCTGCGGCCAGACGCTTCACCCGGGCCAGAAATTTAGTTGCCATGGATCGATTCCTCCCTTGTTGTGTCTGCCGAAGCCTCCCGGCTCCGGGATATTCACAGAACGTTCCTATTTTTATCACAAAACAATCACGTTCTGTCAGATCCGCTGTGATATAATTTATAGCTAAATCACCGCATTCTTTCGCAGATTTTCTCAATCTGTGAAAAAACGAAGCTGGCGAAAAGTGTCTGAAAAAAGAAAAAACAAATAAATTTTTTATATTTTATCACAAATTTCGACTGTTGTCCATTTTCGCACTCAAAAAAAACGAAGAAAAAGCGGCTCTGCTTTAGCAAAAATGACAAAGAAAAGCCCGTCCGGCGCATGGCTCGCGAAAATTTGCGCCGTCCGGATCACCGTCAGGAGGGAACTGTGGAATGTCCAGAAAAGGAGAAAATATTTACAAGCGCCGGGATGGCCGCTGGGAAGGGCGGTACCGCCGGCCGGGGGCAGCGCGCTACGTCTCCGTTTACGGAAAGACATACCGCGAGGCCAGAGAAAAATTACAGGCCGCCAGCGCAGCACCGCAGCCTCCGGCTGAATCCGGCCGGGAGGAGCTGTTCGCGCAGTGCTGCGACCGATGGCTCGCCGCCGCGTCGGAGATGAAACCGTCGACAGTCGCGCGCTACCGCAGCGCCCTGAAGTGTCACGTCAAGCCTTTGCTGGGCGAAAAAACAGTCGGGTCGATCGGGGCGCGGCAGCTGGATGAATTCTGCGCGGCGCTGCAGCGTGCCGACAGCCCCCTCTCGCCGCGCACCGTATCGGCCGTGTGCGCTCTGACGCTGCGCATCCTTCGATGGGCCTGCGCCGAGAAAGGCTATCCCGCACCGCAGTATGCCCCGCGCATCCAGCGCCGGCCCATACGGGAAACGCGCGTGCTCACGCGGGAAGAACAGTCGAGGCTGCTGCGCTTTTTGATGGATGACATGGACGACTGCCGGTTCGGCGTGCTGCTCGCACTGCTCAACGGGCTGCGGATCGGAGAGATCTGCGCGCTGCAGTGGGGGGATTTTTCCGACCGGGATGCGACACTCCGTGTGACCAAAACGATCCAGCGGCTGCCCTGCGGCGGAGCCTCGCGCACGAAGCTCGTGACGGGCACGCCCAAAACGGTCTCGTCCCTTCGCACCATCCCGCTCTCTGCCTTTTGCGTGGAACTCATGCGCCGCCGGAGCCATCCCGCCCCGGGGGCGTATGTTCTGACGGGAACGGCGGCGCCGATGGACCCCCGCACGCTCCAGTACCGCCTGAGCGTATACGCGAAGTGCTGCGGGCTGGAAGGAGTGCATTTCCATACGCTGCGCCACACCTTTGCGACCCGCTGCATCGAATGCGGATTCGAGACGAAGAGCCTCAGCGAAGTGCTCGGCCATGCCAGCGTTCAGGTGACGCTGGACCGGTATGTCCACGCCTCGATGGAGTTCAAGCGCGACAATATGGAAAAGTTCGATCTGTGCCTGTAAGCCGTCGCCCGTGCCGTCAGAAAACAACAAAATAGCGAAGTTGCGATGAAATTTTGACCTTTTCACAGATTGAGAAAATCTGCGAAAAAAATTTCTGTCGCCGAGAGCAAACGGATACAAGTGTAAAATAGCAAAAATTACTTTTTTTGCGAAAAAAAGCTCACAATCGACAACCTTTTTGGCATAAACGGCAACGCCCCGCCGTATACGTTACGGCGGGGCGTATTGTATCTGCGCGGGCGGCTCGCTGACGCTGCGCGAGGAAAACGGATTCGTCACGGCGCGCGCCGTGCTGAACGTCTGAATACAAAAGCACAGGGCCGCCGCGCCGATGGCGCGGCGGCCCTGTGTGCGTCTTGTCAGACGGCGCGGTACGGGATGCCCGAAATTCTCAGGCACTGGCGGATGACGGTGCTGCTCACGCGGTCGCACCGGTCGAGGTATTCCTTCACCGCGCAGCGGCGCGCGCGGTTCTCCGCCTGGATCGCGCGCCAGCGCGCGCACGTCTTGTGGCATCCTTCACAGTATTCTGCACATCCGCTCTTGCATGGGATCATCGTCCGGCGCTCCTCTCCGGCGGCTTCGGCCGCCTTTCCTGCCCTCATTGTACCGCGCGCGGGGTGGCGCCGTCTTTCACGCGCGTGTAAAGTCCTGTTCAGCTTTGCGCAAAGGCGGCCGGGCGCGGACGGGCTCGCATTGACACACCGGGGGAAATCGAATATAGTAGTAATATGGGTCTCGGTGCGCTTTGCGCCGGGAGCCGCGCGCCGCGGACGTGTGCGGTGCGGGCGCGCGCAGACGGCGCGTGCCGATCAAACGGATTGAGACAATAGAAGGAGTTAGGATCTGCAATGTTGGACCCCGATGGTCTTAGACTGCTGGCGGGCGCGAGCGCCCTTGTGTGCCTTGTGCTGGCATGGAGGGCGGGCAGCGTGAGCGCCGGCAGCGAGCAGAGGGACGAAGAACCCGCCGGACGGCTCGGATTTTCCGACCGCAGCGCGGGCGTGTGCGCCTTGTGGGGCGTCGTGACGGGCGTGTTTGTGTGGAGCGCCGTGCAGGCGCTCGGGCTGTGGAGCATCGCGGCGTGCGCGGCGATGTGCCTCGCGGCGCCGGTGCTGTTCGCCGTGGGCCGCACGAAGCCCGCGCAGCCCTCGGCGCCGGAGGCGGCGCTGGGCCGCGTGCTGTGCATCCCGGCGAAACTCGTGTTCCGCGTGTTCGGCCTGTCGGCCGAGGCGGCCGTGACGGAGGAAGATCTTCTGTCGATGGTGGACGACGCCGAGGAGGACGTCATCGACGAAGAGCGCAAGGAAATGATCGCGAACATCGTGGAGCTGGACGACGTGACGGCCGGCGACATCATGACGCACCGCACGGAGCTCGTGAGCGTGGAGGACACCGCCACAACGGGCGAGGCCGTGCATCTGGCCGCGCAGGCGGGCGTGTCGCGCCTGCCGGTGTACCGCCGCAGCATCGACGACGTGGCGGGCATCCTGCACGTAAAGGACCTGCTGGCCGTGTGGGACGAAGCCGACCGCAGCGACCGCAGCGTGACCAAATACATGCGCGCGCCGATGTTCGTGACCGAGAGCTGCCCGGCGCAGGAGCTGCTGGTGGAGTTCCGCCGCCGCCACACGCAGGTGGCGATCGTCGTGGACGAGTACGGCGGCACGAGCGGCCTTGTGACGATGGAGGATGTGCTCGAGGAGATCGTGGGCAACATCCAGGACGAGTTCGACAACGAGGAAGAGGAGATCGTTCCGTTCGAGGGCGGCGTGTTCGCCGTGGGCAGCGCGGACCTCGAGGACGTGTTCGACGCGATGGACACGGAAATGCCCGAGTATGAGGACGACGACGGAGACGGCGAGCCCGACTTCGACACCGTGGGCGGCCTTGTGGCCGACCGTCTGGGGCACGTGCCCGTGCCGGGCGAAAACGTGGAGATCGAATACGGCGGCCTGCTGTTCAAGGTGCTGGCCGCGAGCGAGCGCCGCGTGCGCCGCGTCAAGGTGACGCGCGCGCCGCAGCCGCCGAAGGAGGAGGACGCGTAATGGCGCATTTTGAAAAGCAGCTCTCGAGCGAGGAGATCTTCGCCGGGCGCGTGATCCGCGTGACCGTGGACAAGGTGGAGCTGGAAAACGGCAGAACCTCGACGCGCGAGGTGGTGCACCACCACGGCGGCGCGGGCGTGATCGCCCTGAACGACAGGGACGAGATCACGCTGGTGCGCCAGTTCCGCTACGCGCTGGGCAAAGAGCTGATCGAGATCCCGGCGGGCAAGCTCGAGCCGGGCGAGGACCCGTTCGACTCCGCGCAGCGCGAGCTCGGCGAGGAGGCCGGCCTGACGGCGCGCACCTACCGCAAGCTGGGCGAGACGATCCCCACCTGCGGCTACGACAGCGAGATCATCTATCTGTACGCCGCGAAAGACCTCGACGCGACGAAGCAGCATCTCGACCCGGACGAGTTCGTCTCGGTGTTCACGATGCCGCTCTCGGAGGCCGTGGACAAGGTGCTCGCGGGCGAGATCACCGACGGCAAGACGATCAACGCCATCCTGATGCTGCACACGCTGCGCGAGCGCGGCGAATTCTGACGCAGCATTTCCTACAGAGAAACAAACGGACGCTCTCCCGGCGAGGGAGAGCGTCCGTTTTTTGCCTCATGCGTGTTCTTTGCTCTGCGCGCGCGATGCGTAGACGCGGCGGCGGACAAAGTAGTACGGGATCTGGAACGCGAGCATCGCGCCCCAGCCGACGGCGCACGCCCACGCGGCGCCCACGAGCCCGACGCGCGGCGTGAGCACCCAGACGAACACGGCGCGCAGGCTGATCTGCAAAAAGGTGTTCCAGAGCGTGACGCCCATGTCGCCCGCGCCGCGGAAGAAGCCCTGAATGCCGTTCGTGAACGCGGGCATCAGGTAGAGGAAGGCCATGACGCCGAGGTACTCGCATCCGGCGGCCGTGACTTCCGGTTCGGACGCGCCGATGAACAGGTGCATCAGCGGCTCGCGCAGCGCGAGCGTGGCCGCGCACACGCACACCCAGTACCCCGTTTCGAGCGCGAGCCCCACGCGGAAGCCGCGGAACATGCGCTTGGTCTCCCCCGCCCCGCGGTTCTGCGCGGTGAACGTGGTGATGGCCGACGCGATGCTCTGCTCGGGCGTGAACGCGTAGTCGTCCACGCGCGTGACGGCGTTGAACGCAGCCATCGCGTCAACGCCGAGGGAGTTGATCGCGCCCTGGATGAAGAGCTTGCCGACCGGCTGGCACGCCTGCTGCAAGGCGGTGACGCCGCCGTAGCGCAGCGTCAGGCCGAGCAGCGGACGGTCCATGCGAAATTCGCGCGGCTCGAGCGCCAGCACCGGGATGTTCTTGTACACGTAGACGATGCACAGGACGGCCGAGACCGCCTCGGCGATGACCGTGGTGGCCGCCGAGCAGATGACGCCGAAGCCGAGCAGGCCGATGAAGACGAGGTCGAGGCAGCCGTTGAGCACGGACGCGAACGCGAGGAACCTGAGCGGGGTCTTGGAGTCGCCCACGCTCTTGAGCGCCGAGGCCACGGCGTTGTAGAAGAACGTGAACGGCGTGCCCCAGAACACGACGCGCAGGTACGACGCGGTGAGCCCGAGCACTTCGTCCGGCGTCTGCAGCAGCCGCAGCAGCGGCACGGCCAGCAGCGTGCCCAGTGCCGCGCACACCGCCGAGAACCAGAACCCGAACACCGACACCGTGGCCATCTCGCGGCGGACTTTGCCGTCGTCGCGCGCGCCGAACGCCTCGCTCATGATGACCGACGCGCCGATGCACAGGCCCGACACGCCCAGGATGAGCAGGTTCATCACGGGGCTCGCCGTGCCGACGGCCGCGAGCGCTTCCTTGCCGATGAACCGCCCCACGATGGCGGAGTCCACTACATTGTAAGTAAGCTGGAACAGGTTGCCCAGCACGAGCGGGACGGCATACGCCGCGAGCTGCCGCGGGATGTTCCCGCTCGTCATGCGCATCAGCGCCATGGGAAACGCCCTCTTTCTCTCAGGTTGTATACATCTTTTTCCGGACATCAGCCCCCGCCGGCCTTGCGCCGCGGGGGCTGTGGGGTTTGTGTGTTTTTTGGGGGCACCCCTCCGGGTTCGCTCTGCTCACCCACCTCCCCTCACAGGGGAGGCAAGCCGCGGAGCACCCCTCAGTCACGGCGTGCGCCGTGACAGCTCCCCTGCAAGGGGAGCCGGAAACGGGGACGCACCTCTGTTCCCTCCCGCTGGGGACGGTGATAAAGGGCAGCCCACGCCAGTTTAAAACCCGCCGGCGGTGCGGGGGAAGGGCAGGACGTCGCGGATGTTGGGGATACCCGTGAGGTACATCACGAGGCGCTCGAAGCCGAGACCGAATCCCGCGTGCTCGACCGTGCCGAAGCGGCGCAGGTCAAGATACCACTCGTAATCCTCGCGCTTGAGTCCCTTCTCGTCCATCATCGCGAGCAGCACGTCCATGCGCTCCTCGCGCTGGCTGCCGCCGCACAGCTCGCCCACGCCCGGCACGAGCATGTCGGCCGCCGCGACGGTCTTGCCGTCGGCGTTCAAACGCATGTAGAACGACTTGATGTCCTTCGGATAATCCGTCACGAACACGGGCTTCTTGTAGACCTGCTCGGTCAGATAGCGCTCGTGCTCGGTCTGGAGATCGGTGCCCCAGGAGACTTTGTACTGGAACTCGTCGTTGTGCTGTTCAAGGATGGAGACAGCCTCCGTGTACGTCACGCGCGCGAAGTCGCTCTCCGCCACAAAGCGCAGGCGCTCGGCAAGCGTCTTGTCAAAGAAGCGCGTGAAGAACTCGATCTCGTCCGGGCACTGCTCGAGCACGTAAGAGATGACGCTCTTGACCATCGCCTCCGAGAGATCCATCTCGTCCGCGAGATCCGCGAACGCGATCTCCGGCTCGATCATCCAGAACTCGGCCGCGTGGCGCGGGGTGTTGGAGTTCTCGGCGCGGAACGTCGGGCCGAACGTGTAGATCTTGCCGAACGCCGTCGCCATGGCTTCGCCCTCGAGCTGGCCGGAGACGGTGAGGTTCGTCGGACGTCCGAAGAAATCCTGCGAGAAATCCACCTCGCCGGACTCCGTGAGCGGCGGATTCTTCGGATCGAGCGTCGTCACGCGGAACATCTCGCCCGCGCCCTCGCAGTCCGACCCCGTGATGAGCGGCGTGTGCACGTAGACAAAGCCGTTCTCCTGCAGGAATTTGTGGATGGCGTACGCCGCGACGCTGCGCACGCGGAACGCCGCCGAGAACGTGTTCGTGCGCGCGCGCAGATGCGGCATCGTGCGCAAAAATTCCACGGTGTGGCGTTTTTTCTGAAGCGGATACTCCGGCCCGCACGCGCCCAGCACGTCGATGGAGTCGGCGTTGACCTCGAGCGGCTGCTTCGCGCCCGGCGTGAGCACGACGCGGCCCGTGACGCACAGGCTCGTGCCGACGCCGCACTTCGCGATGTCCTTGTAGTTCTCGAGCTTCGACGATTCAAAGACGATCTGCAGCGGCTTGAAGCCGGAGCCGTCCGACAGCTCGATGAAGCCGATGTTCTTGGAGTCGCGCACGGTCTTGGCCCAGCCGCAGACGGTGACGACGGCGCCGTCCTCGGGCGGTGTGCGCAGCAGCGTTTTGATCTCGGTGCGTTTCATGTTGGTTTCCTCCCTGAATGAAAAAAATCCGGCAGCATCGTCCTGTTCCGCGCGGGGAAACAAGCCCCGAGCCTTTAGGACGAATCGCTGCCGGATCCGCGGTGCCACCTAAATTACCGTTTTGCAAAACGGTCTCCTTTTCGCGCGCGGGAACGCAGGGCGTTCCGAAGCGCTTGCCGTCTCACGCGCGGCTCACGTCTCCCCTACCGGCGGGCGCGCCCGCTTTGGGTTCGCGGCTCGGGAGTGTTCTTCGGGCGGGGCGCTCCGCGGGGCTCACACCGTCCCCCGCTCGCTTGGGATGCCTTGTCGCCGTACTTTTCTCCGTCATGGCCTTTGTCCTATTATCCTATCACCGGCGCGCGCGCTTGTCAAGACGGCGCGTTTTCGTCAAAGTCACTGAAAAATGAGCGAACTTCCTTTCGCGCGGCAACAATTTTACATGGAATGAAACGGACAAAGCGTTCTATAATGGAACTTAGAACGAATGAGTAAGCACAATTTTTCCGGTATCTTGCTTGGATGGAGGTTTTTTGTATGGACCGCACCGCACTGGACATTGAACGCCTGCTTCAGTTTTCGCAGCAGCAGGGACTGATCGGGCCGCTCGACACGTATGTCGCGCGCAACACGCTGCTCGACCTGTTCGGCCTGGCCGAACCGTACGACGGCGAAGTGCCGCACGAAGCGCTCGACCGCCCCACGCAGCTTCTGGAGGCGCTTCTGGACGACGCCGCCGAGAAGGGGCTGTACGACAAGGAAGTTCCCGCGCTGCGCGTGAACTTTGAGGCGCGCATCATGGGCGCCGTGATGCCGCGCGAGAGCGAGGTCTCGGCGAAATTCGACACGCTGTGGAAAACCGAGGGCGTGCGCGCCGCGACGGACTATTTCTACGATTTGTGCATCAAGTCGAACTACATCCGCACCGCGCAGATCGCAAAGAACATCAAGTGGACGTATCCGTGCAAATACGGCGACCTCGAGATCACCATCAACCTCACGAAGCCCGAGAAAGACCCCAAGACCATCGCGCTCGAGCGCCTGCAGCCCGCCGCGAGCTACCCGAAGTGCATGCTGTGCATCGAGAACATCGGCTACGCGGGCCGCGTGAACTTCCCCGCGCGCCAGAACCACCGCGTCGTGCCCATCTCGCTGTGCGGCGAGAAGTGGTATCTGCAGTACAGCCCGTATGTGTACTACAACGAGCACTGCATCGTGTTCAGCGACCGCCACGAGCCCATGAGCATCACGCCGCGCGCGTTCGCGCAGATCTTTGACTTCGTGAGCCAGTTCCCGCACTACACCTGCGGCTCGAACGCCGACCTGCCCATCGTGGGCGGCAGCATCCTGAGCCACACGCACTTCCAGGGCGGCAACTACGAGTTCCCGATGCAGCGCGCCGAGGCTCTGTTCACGTACAAACACCCCGAGTTCCCCGACCTGACCATCGAGAACATCCGCTGGCCGGTGAGCACCATCCGCGTGAAGGGCACGGACAAGGCGCAGCTGCTGGCGTTCGCGTCGCTCGTGCTGGGCACGTGGCGCGGCTACAGCGACGAAGCCGCCGACATCCTCGCATACACGACGGACGGCGGCGAGACCACGCCGCACAACACGATCACGCCGATCCTGCACTACAACGCGGACGAAAAGCAGTTCGTGTTCGACCTCGTGCCGCGCAACAACCGCACGACGGAGGAGTACCCGGAGGGCATCTTCCACCCGCACCGCGAGATCCACCACATCAAGAAGGAGAACATCGGCCTGATCGAGGTCATGGGCCTGGCCATCCTGCCCGGCCGCCTCGAGAAGCAGAGCGCGATGATCGCGAAAGTGCTGGCCGGCAAGACCGACCCCGAGACCGTGAAGGCCGCCGCGCCCGAGCACGCGGCGTGGATCGACTGGCTCACGGACAAATACGCCGGCGCGGAGTTCAGCGAAGCCAAGGCGCTGGAGGTCGTGAAGCAGGAGATCGGCGCGAAGTTCGAGACGTGCCTCGAGCACGCGGGCGTGTTCAAGCAGACGCCCGACGGCTTTGCCGCGTTCGACCGCTTCATGGAAAAACTCGGCTGCAAAAA
>CALXBO010000018.1 GCA_944386565.1 uncultured Ruthenibacterium sp.
AATGGGCGCGCTCGGCTCGGTCGGGTTCGCGGTGCTGTTCAACATCCGCGGCACAAAGCTCGCGTGGGCGGGCGCGGGCGGCGCGCTCGGATGGGCGGTCTACCTCGCCGTGCGCCCGCACGGCGTGTTCGCCGCGCTGTTCGCCGCCACGGCGGCGGTATCCCTCGCGGGCGAAGTGCTCGCGCGGGTGCTGCGCACGCCCGTGCTCATCCTCACCGTGCCCATGCTCATCCCGCTCATCCCGGGAAGCGACCTCTACGCCATGATGAGCGCGCTCGTGCGCGCACAATACGAAACGTTCGGCCTGCGCGCGCAGTTTGTCACCGCGGAGGCGGGAGCCATCGCGCTGGGCATCCTGTGCACGGCGTCGGCCGCCGACCTCGTGCGCGGGCTGCGCCGCCGCACGGCCATACAAGGAGAGAAACCGACATGGAGACACTGATCGTCCTCGGCACGGGCAACGCCCTTGCCACCCGATGCTACAACACGTGCTTTGCGCTGAAAAGCGGCGGCGAGTACATCCTCGTGGACGCGGGCGGCGGCAACGGCATCCTCGTCCAGCTGGAAAAGGCGGGCGTGGACTGCGCCGCCATCCGCCATCTGATCGTCACCCACGAGCACTGCGACCACCTTCTCGGCGTGGTGTGGATGGTGCGCAAGATCGGCACGATGATGCTCGCCGGCAAGTACGAGGGCACGCTGCACCTGTGGTGCCACGCGGGGCTCGTGCCCACGATCCGCACGCTGTGCGGCCTGACGCTGCAAAAGAAATTCTCGTCGCTTCTGGGCGGGCGCATCGCGCTGCACGCCGTGTCCGACGGCGAGTCGGCGCAGCTGCTCGACGCGCGCGTCACGTTCTTCGACATCCACTCCACGAAGGCGCCGCAGTACGGTTTCTGCGCCGAGTGGGACGGCCGCAAGCTCACGTGCCTCGGCGACGAGCCGTACAACCCGCTGTGCGAGCAGTACGTGCGCGGCAGCGAATGGCTTCTGTGCGAGGCGTTCTGCCTGTACGGCGAGCGCGAGCGGTTCAAGCCCTACGAAAAGCACCACAGCACGGTGCGCGAGGCGTGCGAGCTCGCGCAGTCGCTCGGCGTGCCGCACGTCGTGCTCTGGCACACCGAGGACAAGAACTACGACCGCCGCAAACAGCTGTACACGGCCGAGGGCGCGGCGTATTACACCGGCGACCTGCACGTGCCGTACGACCTCGAGCAGATCTCCCTGTGACAAAACACCCCCCCTGCGGGGCGGCGCAAGGCGGCGCCGCCCCGCTTTTTGTCATTTTTTACAGAAAAAAACCGGAAAAAGCGCCGCTTTCTATTGAAACGCGGCAATCCGGCTGATATGATGAGACAAGAACACCCCGGCCGCGAAAGGCCGAATTCAGACGAAAAGGGGAACTGAAGATGTCTAAGATCAAAAACGAGTGGCCCACGCAGAACCACATGGCGCTTTTGTACCGGCGCTCGATGGCGTCCGCCGCGCAGAAGAGCGCGCTGAACGCCGTCGAATTTGAGAAGCGCGGCATCCCGTACGAAGAGGTCTACCGCTGCACGTCCCGCCAGCTGGCGGCGAACAATGCGCGCGCGTTCCGCGAGAAGATGGCCGACGTCAACGACCTGCGCGAGTGGGGCAAGCAGATGACGCCCGAAATCGGCCGCGAGGCGTTCGGCATGGAGATCATCGAGAGCACCGAGGACTGCTTCGCGATGGATATGCACTTCTGCCCGCACCTCAAGGGCTGGCAGGAGATCGGCATGTCCGACGAGATGTGCGCCAAGCTGTGCGACCTCGCGATGGAGGGCGATTTTGCGATGGCGCGCGAGATGGGCTATGATCTCGAGAACCCCCTGCGCCTTGCGAACGGCGACTGCGCGTGCCGCGTGATCTACCGCCGCGCGAAGAAAGAAGAGGAGTAAGGCCCCGGCGCTTTTGCGCCGGAGAAATACAAACAGGAGTGAGAAATCATGAACGACAACACACAAAGGCCCGCCGGTGCGGAGGCGGCGCCGCTGCCGAGAAAACTGCGCATGTTTTACGGCGTGGGCGAATTCGGCCAGCAGTTTTCCGTGATGACGCTGAGCATGTTCCTTTTGTTCTTCTACACGGACGTGCTCAAGATCTCGCCGGCCGCGGCAGGTATCCTGCTGCTCGTCGCGAAATTCTGGGACGCCGTGAACGACCCGCTCATGGGCGTCATCATTGAGCGCAGCAACGGCAGGCACGGCAAGTGCCGCACGTTCCTGCTGCGCTGGGCCGTGCCTGCGGGCGTGTTCTTCTGGCTGATGTTCAACGCGCCCGACCTGAGCCCCACGATGAAGCTCATCTACGCGTACGTCACGTACTTCGGCCAGGATCTGTGCTACACGGCCACGGGCCTTGCGTACACCACGCTGATGGCGCGCATCACGCGCGACCCCATCCAGCGCGTCGCGCTCAACCAGAGCCGCGCGTTCATCTCGATGTTCACGGCCATCTTTGTGTCCAGCATGACGATGGCGCTCGTGGAGTCCGCCGGCGGCGGAAACTACGTCGTGGGCTTCCGTATCGTCATGGCGGTGTACGCCGTGCTGCTCGTGCTGGGCTACCTCGGCGTATTCCTGCTCACGCGCGGCTATGACAAGCAGGACGTCGCCACCGAGGAAGAACTCGCCGAGGCGGAGGCGGAGAAGCACCGTCCGCATATGAGCATCGGCCAGATGCTGCGCATCCTCTTTTCCAACAACCTCTGGCGCTGGTTCGTCGTCACGACGCTGCTCTACTACGGCTCGTCGTCCATCACGCAGGGCCTGCTCATCTACTACGTGCGCGACTACATCGGCAACTCCTCGCTGGTAGGGCTTGCCAGCCTGATGTCGATGATCTCCGGCTTCTTCGCCATCATTCTGCTGCAGTTCTTCGCGAAGAAGATCGGCAAGGTCCGTGCGAGCATCATGGGTCTGGGCATCGCGCTCACGTGCATGCTCGTTCGCATCATCTCGCAGGACCGGTTCGTCCCGCTCTACCTCGCGTGCCTGCTCGTCTCGGGCTTCGGCCTGTCGCTCTTTGCCTCGCTCGTCATTCCGAACATCATGGACAGCATCGACTACGGCGAGTGGAAGACCGGCGTGCGCAGCGACGCGCTCGTGATGTCCGCCAACAGCTTCGGCACGAAGATCGGCCAGGGCCTCGGCACGGCGTCCATCGCGTTCATGCTGGAGGCTGTGGGCTATGACGAAGCGCTCACCGTGCAGACGGCGAGCTGCGTCAACGGCATCCACTGGCTCGCGACGCTTGTTCCGTTTGCCGTGTACGCGGTGCTCATCGCGTTCATGCTCGTCATCTATCAGTACGAGAAGAAGATGCCCGCCATCCGCAAGGAGCTCGCCGAGCGCAAGCAGGCGCAGGGCTGATTTCTCTGCGGTGTCCCGCCGCGCTTGACAGCCCGGCGGGATGCTGATATGATAAGAAAAACTGAAAACGATGCACTGCTCCCACCACCGGGTGGGAGAGAACAAGGTGTTCGGGACCCGGCCGTAGGTACGGCGCGCGCGGCGCGCTACAAGGCGGGGTCCTGGGCGCCTTTTTGTTTTGAGAAAGGAAGACTGCCGTTATGCCGAAGCTCAGCGCCCGCGTCGGGACGTTCACCGACTCGGTCATCCGAAGAATGACCCGTATCAGCGACGAATACGGGGCCATCAACCTCTCGCAGGGGTTCCCGGATTTCGATCCGCCCAAAGCCCTCACCGACCGTCTGGCCGAAGTGGCGCACACCGGGCCGCACCAGTACTCCGTCACGTTCGGCGCGGAGAATTTCCGCGCGGCGCTGGCGGAAAAGGCGGCGAAGAGCCTCGGCCGCGCCGTCGACCCCGAGACGCAGATCGTCGTCACCTGCGGCGGCACCGAGGCCATGATGTGCGCCATGATGACCGTGTGCGACCCCGGCGACAAGGTCATGGTGTTCTCGCCGTTCTACGAGAACTACGGCGCGGACGCCATTCTCTCGGGCGCGCGGCCCATCTACATCCCGCTCGTCCCGCCGGAGTACTCGTTCGACATCCGCCTCATTGAGGACGGGTTCCGCGCGGGCGCGAAAGCCATCGTCGTGTGCAACCCGTCGAACCCGTGCGGCAAGGTGTTCACGCGCGCAGAGCTCGAGGCCATCGGCGCGCTCGCGGTGCAGTACGACGCGTTCGTCATCACCGACGAGGTGTATGAGCACATGGTCTACGCGCCCTGCCGCCACGTCTGCATGGCATCGCTGCCCGGCATGTTCGGCCACACCATCACGTGCAGCTCGCTGTCGAAGACGTACTCCGTCACAGGCTGGCGGCTCGGGTATCTCATCGGGCCGGAAACCGTCATCGAGAACGCGAAAAAGGTGCACGACTTCCTCACCGTTGGCGCGGCGTCCCCGCTGCAGGAGGCGGCCGTCACGGCGCTCGAGTTCCCGGACGCGTACTACGACGACCTGCTCGCCGTCTACACCGAAAAGCGCGATTACTTCCTCGCGGGGCTCGACCGCATCGGCCTTGCGCACAACGTGCCGCAGGGCACGTACTTCGTGCTCGTGGACATCTCGGAATTCCTCGCGCTGCCGCAGTTCTCCGGCTGGACGGACCTTGCGTTCTGCGAGTGGATGATCCGGGAGATCGGCGTCGCCGCCGTTCCGGGCTCGAGCTTTTTCCGTGAGGACGTGAACCATCTCATCCGGCTGCACTTCGCGCGCACGAAGGAGACGCTCGACGAAGCGCTCGCGCGGTTGGCAAAACTGAAATCGCTGCTCGCCTGAGCGCGGAGACAAGGGAGGATATACCATGAAAATCAGACCGTTTGCCGTCGAGGAATGGATGAACGAATACGAGACGGGCGCGAAGTACAACATCGCCGAGACGTGCGTCAACTCCGTCTCGCTCGATGAGCTGTTCGCCATCACAGGCGCGGACCGCGCCGGGCTCGACGAATTCTGCACGCGCCGCATGACGTACGGCCACATCGAGGGCGCGCCCGCGTTCAGGGAGGGCATCTGCCGGCTGTACCGCACGCTCAAACCCGAGGACGTCGTCACGACGCACGGCGCGGCGGGCGCGAACCACCACGTCTTTTACTCGCTCATCGAGCCGGGCGACGAGATCATCAGCATCATGCCGACGTACCAGCAGCTCTACTCCATCCCGGAGTCGTTCCGCGCCGACGTGCGCCTTGTGCATCTGAAACCCGAGAACCACTACCACATCGACGCGGACGAGCTGCGCGCCGCCGTCACGCCGCGCACGAAGATGATCTGCATCAACAACCCGAACAACCCCACGGGCGCGCTGCTCACGAAGGAGGAGCTGCTCACGATCATCGGCATCGCAAAGGAAGTGGGCGCATGGGTGATGTGCGACGAGGTGTACCGCCACCTCACACAGAAGGACGAGTGGTGCGAATCCGTCGCCGATTTGTACGACAAGGGCATCTCCGTGTCGAGCATGAGCAAGGTGTTCTCGCTCGCGGGGCTGCGCCTCGGGTGGATCGCCACGCATGACAAAGAGGTCATCCGCGCGTGCCTGTCGCACCGCGACTACAACCTCGTCAGCTGCGGCATGTTCGACGAGTGGGCCGCGGGCATCGCTTTGCGCGACCCCGAGAAGCTGCTCGCGCGCAACCGCGCCATCGTGCGCGAGAACCTCGCCGTGCTCGACGCGTGGGTGGCCTCGCAGCCGCACGTCTCGTACGTGCGCCCCGAGGCGGGCACGACGGCGCTCGTCTACTACGACCTCGACCTGCCCAGCCGCGCATTCTGCGAGGAGATGTACCACGCCACGGGCGCGTTCGTCACGCCCGGCGACTGCTTCGAGCTCGAGTACTGCTTCCGCGTGGGCTACGCGTGCAGCGTGCAGGAGCTCAAAGCGGGATTGCGCGCCGTCGACGAATACATCACGCGCAAGCTCGCCGAGGGTGTGCCCGTGCGCGGGTGAAGAAAAACGAAAATCCCGGAGCCTTGAAAGGGCTCCGGGATTTTTTTTATCTCTTTCGCGCACCAAAGCACCGGCGCCGGAGTTTCAAATATGACAAAACACACAAAAAATCATCAAAATTTTTTATTCCGGAATGCCGCTTACCCCGTCAAATGACCACTTGGCCGCAACTTATTGTTCGCATTTTCCGGACATGGTAAGTTGTAATTGCAGGATTCTGGGGAGGTGAACGGCATGAATCTCTTCACATCACAAAACATGGTTCGTGTGGTGATCTATGCCGTTTCCGAGCAGGATGCCCGGGCGCTCGAGCCCATGCTGCGGCAGGCGATCCAGTCGCGCCGCCAGTGGCCGCTCATCCAGAGTTTTCCGGGAGATTTTTCCGGATTTCTGCGCTATGTGGAGGGCAACCCTTACCTCATTATGCTGGCCGCCGTGCCCGGACCGTCCGGCGCGCGGCTCGTGCGGCAGATCCGCGCGGTGAACCCCGACGCGCGCCTGATCTGGCTCTCGGACCGGGAAAACGCCCTCGGCGCGTTCGGCGAGCACGTCACGGCCTTCGGGCAGCTCCCGGCGGACGGCGATATGCTCGAGCAGGCGCTCGACGCCTGCAATGTCCGCCGCCGTGCGGCCGGTTCGCAAGGATAGCATAGTTCGGCGCGATTCAGCGCGGAGAGGAGGCGGCATTGTGGGCGGGATCACACGCAAAAAACAGCGGGAAAAGCGCGAGGCGCTCGCGCGGCTCACGGCGCCGCAGCACCTCACGACGACGCACTTTCTCGAACACCGCAAGGTCGAGGGCTATGAGCAGGACCGCGAGGTGCACGACTTCTACGGATGCGACCGGCTGTGGAAACTCGAGACAGTTTACGGGCGCGTCCAGATGGGGTACGACCCGAAGAAAGGACAGAGTTTCCTGTTCGCAAATCTCAAGACGTCCATCTACAACAACGCCGCGTCCCGCGAACAGCGCAAGATGAATGAGCGCGAGCGGATGAAAACGCTCAAGACGGGCACGCAGAACATCGCGTACAGCGCCCGCCGCCGCGCGGGCAGCACGGTGCTCGTGTACAAAGCGGAGAACAAGCCGTGGTCGGAGGCGTCCGTCGCACCGTATCTCGGCCGCGTCAATCTGGAGACGCTCGCGCAGACGATGCCGTTTCTCGTCCGCGGCGAACACGCGGAGGCCGCCGAGGCGCGCCGCGAATACCGCAGGCTCGACAAAACGCGCAATGCGCAGTCGCTCGCGCAGCAGACACAGCTCAGCCACTGGGTCGACCGTCTCGAGGCGATCTTTCTCCTGAAAGAACAGCAGAGCCGTCTGTTTTTCCGCCGGCTGAACACGGCGATCGACCTGCAGAAGGCAAAGATGTTCGAATATTACAGAAACGTGAAGAAAAACCGCGCCCGTGCCGCACAGGCGGTGCAGGGCATGAAACCGAACGAGGAGTCCGGAGATGGCGAGGAGCGCACAGACAACTGAAGAATATATGCGCATCGTGTGCGCCGCGGGCCGCAAGGCCGCGCTCGGCGAAGATGCCGCAGAGGAGCTGCGCGCGGTCGCGCAGGCGGAGAGCGGGGCGGAGTGCTTCCTGCCCGCCGCGCATCTGCGCGATGCGTGCGGTCTGACAGACGCCGAGACGCTGCTGTTGTACGTGTGCATCGCCCGCATCGAAAGCGGCGAACCGCTGCCCGGCACGGCCGAGGCGCTGCGGCTTCTGGCCTCGTTCGGCGCGCCGCCGTGGGAGGGTGTTTCACCGCTCTTCACGCCCGGCGCGGACGGCGGATGCCTGCATCCGGCGGCGGTGGATTTCCTGCTCCAGCGCGCCCCGCGCCTCGGAGAGCACGCGCGGCTGGAAGTCTGCGAAGCGCGGCCGGTCTACCACTCCGCAGCGCAGCTTGAGACACTCGGCCGCTTCTTCGACGGTCTGACGGCGCCGGAGCCGGGACGCACGGCGGCCGCCGCCGTGTGCGGCGAAGAGGGAACGGGACGCAGGTTCCTGCTCTCGCAGCTCGCCGCGGAAAAGGGCTTCGCCCTGCTGTGGCTCGAGAGTCCCGACGCGATTGATGCGGACACGCTCGATTTCGTCTGCCGCATCTACAACGCGGTTCCCTGCGCCGTGAACGCCGTGTCGGCGTGGCCGCTTCTGCGCGGCGCGGCGCTCGCTCTGTACACCGCGCCCCGCGCGGGCGTCGCGGGCCTTTCGGCCGACGCGGTGCTGCGCGTCGACACGCAGCCGATGTCCGCAGCGGACAGCATCCGAGCCGTGACCGATGTGTGCGGCACCGAAGCGGCCGCCGTCTGGGCGCAGGCCGCGGCGGTGTACCGGCCGTCCGTGTCGCGTCTGCTCGCCGCGTGCGCGCGCGCGAACGCCGCCGCGCTGTGCGGCGACACGGTCCCCGAAGCGTTTCTCGCCGCGCTGCGGCAGGAGAGCTGCGCGGCGCTCACCGAGGGCGCGCAGCGCGTCGCCGCCCGGTTCGGGTTTGATGACATCGTCCTCGCGCCCGACGCCGAACGGCGTCTGCGCGAGGTGTGCGCATTCGCCAAGGCGAGCCCCACCGTCTGGGACGGCTGGGGATTCGCCAAGCGCTCCGGCGCGGGCCGCGGCATCACGGCGCTGTTCTACGGCGCGTCCGGCACGGGCAAAACGATGGCCGCGAGCGTCGTCGCCACGGAGCTCGGGCTCGAGCTCTACCGCGTCGACCTCTCGCAGCTCATCAGCAAATACGTCGGTGAAACGCAGAAAAACATCGGCCGCGTGTTTGACGCCGCCGAGCGTGCGGACTGCGTGCTGCTGTTCGACGAGGCGGACGCGCTGTTTGCCCGCCGCTCGGACGCCGCCGACGCGCAGGACCGCTACTCGAACGCCGAGATCGCGTACCTGCTGCAGCGCACCGAACAGTACGACGGCATCATCCTGCTGGCGACGAACCTTCTGCAGAACTTTGACGAAGCGTTCCGCCGCCGCATCGGATTCATGATCCACTTCACCGCGCCCGACGAAGCGCGCCGCCTGCGCCTGTGGCGTCTGGCCGTTCCGGACGCGGCTCCCGCCGCGAAGCTCGATTTCGGTCTTCTGGCCGCGCAGCTGGAACTCTCCGGCGCGGGCATCCGTTCGGCGGCGCTCGGCGCCGCGTATCTGGCGGCGTCCGAGGGCGGAAAGATCGACATGGAGCGCGTCGTCCGTGCGGCGCGCAGGGAGTACGAGAAAGAGGGGCGGGCGTTCCCGCCGAGGCTGGATGCGATGTATCCGCCGGAAAGGAGCAACACATGAAGCAGTGCAAACGGCTGGTCAGTCTGGTGCTGGCGCTGACGCTGGTGCTGGGGTTCGTCCCCTCCGGCCTCGCGGACATCCTGCCCGGCTACACCGTCGAGGCGGCGGAGACCGTGGAGATCAAAAGCGCTGAGGAACTTGTGGCGTTTCTGGCCGACAGCGGCAATCTCGGGAACAATGCGAAGCTCACGGCCGACATCGAGATCGAGTATCTCCCGGTCATGCAGGGCCGCTACACCGGCACGTTTGACGGCAACGGCCACACCATCACGCTGACGGGCAACGAGAACAATATCGTGCTGACGAAGCCCGCGAACGATCCGGACAATCCGGCTGCACAGATCCCCGAAAACGCCGAGAGCTGGGGCATGTTCTGCGAGCTGTCGGGCACGGTGAAGAACCTCGTGCTCGTCCTGGAAAACGAGCTTGTGTTCAGCGGCGAAAACGGCCCGGTCATCGACTCGTTCCTGTTTGACGTCTCGGACTACAAGAGCGGCAATGCCGATTTGTGGCCGGAGAGTGATTTCAAAGAGACGACGAAGCTCGTGTATATGGGAACGGTCGCGGGCAAGGTCACGGGCGGCACGGTGAGCAACGTCGCGCTCGTCTCCGCCGGGGACGCCACCAAGTTCATCCGCTCGGCTCTGTGCGGGCCGACGGTGTATCTCGGCGGCCTCGTCGGCTACAACGACGGCGGCACGATCCGGGAGTGCGTGGTGGACGCGATTCAGTTCCGCTCGTATGCGCTGTCCAAGCGCACGGGCGATATGATCTACGAGGCGTACACAACGTCCCTGTACATCGGCGGCATCGTGGGCGGCAATGCCGGCACGGTTTCCGACTGCCTCGCGGGCGGGCAGCCCGGCCAGTACATCATGTGCGATTCGGGCGCCGGCTCCACGATCACCAACAAGGTCACGCAGTACATGGGCGGCATCGCCGGTATGTCCAGCGGCAGCGTGAGCGGCTGCGCCGCGTTCGACCACGGCAGTTACGCCTATGTCGATACGGTGGATACGGGAAGCAGCGACCGTTCCTACTGGGTGTTCAACCGGTTCTACAAAGAGAACCAGGAGGCCGGCGTAACGTTTTATACCAATACCAACCGATCGGTCGGAGTGCTCAACGGGATCGTCGGGTCGGGAAGATGCGAAAACAGCTTTGCCTATTCGCTGAGAACGGCGAACGGGGAAGACGGCTGCACCATGGACGACAAGAACCTGACCGGAGCCAAGAGCGCGCTGCTCACGGAGAATTCGGCCTGGACGACGGACGCGAACGGTTATCTGACGCTGAAGTGGATGCTCCAGACGCCCGAGGTCACGATCACGATGAACGAGGGCAACTCCGACGCCTCGCTCTCCGTTAAAATGAGCGATTCCACCCCGGAAGCCGCGAAAAACCGCGAGAGCGAGTGGGACGTTGAGATCTCGGCGTACCTGCAGGGGCAGGAGACGGCGCCTCAGGTGACGGCCTTCAATAAAGTGGAGGGCTCCGCGAGCGTCACGAGCGTGACGGTCACCGCGGCGCGCGCCGACGGCGGAACGGATTATTACACCGGAGGCACGTACCCGTTCAGCGCCACGGTCAACGGCACGAACATCGAGCAGCAGAACGTGACGTGGCAGGCTTCCAATCCGGACGACGCGGATGACGACAGCCTGAACAATGCGATGAGCGACGGAACGCTCACGATCCCCGGGGACTACTTCGGAAGAATCAGCATCGTCGCGTCGGCGGGCAACGTCAAGAGCACGCCGTATACGATCACCGTAAATCCCGCCAAGGATCTGAAGATCGTCAACGCGGAAGGCACTTCACAGACCGTGACGGTCGAGCAGTGGCAGAAATATGACTTCGGCGTGACGTACAGCAGCTATACGGACCTGTCCGGAACCGTATCGTGGTCAGTGGCGCGTGACGATGGCAGCATCAAACCCGGAACGTCCGTGGACGAAAACGGCACGCTGTCCGTCGCGGGCGACGAGCCCGCCGGCACGCTGACCGTCACGGCGCTCATCGGAGCCGCAGGCGACAGCTGCAGCTCGTCGGCCGCCATCAAAGTCAACGTCACTCAGCGGCAATCGCAGACGCAGCCGCAGACGGTGGAGCAGACAAAGGATGGGGAGACCTTCTCGTATTCCGTCACCACCGGCGACAAGCTGACGCTGACGGTCGGTACGTCCAACAAACCGCAGGAGGATGGCTATACCACCACCGGCGGCACGCCGTCCGTCACCCTGGCCAACGAAGAGGACGCCCTGACCGGAACATGGAGCACGAACCCCTCGACGTTCACCGCAGCGAAGCCGGGCACGGCGGCGTTCACGGTCAAGCGCACGTTTACGCTCACCGAGACAAACCCCGCGCAAAGCGGGGAGCCGGATAAAAAAGAAGTGACGTGGACGGCCACGGTCACCGTGACCGTCGCGGACCCGGCGCCGGCAGAACCGGCGGCTGTGAGCGATCAGCGCACGGAGCTCGAAGCGGTGGGCGGTGAGTCGCAGACTCTCCACAATTCCTCGTCCGCCTACACAGTTGTGCTGGATCACGTCAACACTGAGAACTCCCGGTATTATCTCACCACGTCGAGCGGAGCGCCGGCGAAGAGCGCCATCTCAACGGTGATCGGAGGAAATACGATCGACATCCCGCTCTCGTACTCCGGCAACGTCGCAAACGGCTCGCTCTATCTGTGGATGTACACCCCTTCCACGCAGGACAGCCTCGGCGACAGCAACATCGTCGGCTATCAGCTGACCGCGAACGGTGCGCAGCCGATCGACGGATACGCGTGGTCCGAGGGCATGAGCGGTTCCGAGGGGGCCCAGAAGCTGACCTGCACCATCGCGGTCAAAAACGGCAAGCTCTCCCTGGAAGATGCGGGCCAGACGGATGTGGATACCGTCACGATCACCTCGCTGAAGTCGCTGTTCGGCAACTATTCCAGTTTCGCCTCCGGCGAGATCCGCGTGACGGTGACGTGCAGGGATCTGTACGGGTACGGCGGCCGCTATTACAGCGCCGTGACGGCCTCGAACGTCGTCGGCAATGCCGCCGGCAGACCGACCATCAACCCGAACGGCAACGGCATCCTCTCGGATTACAGCTTCACGATCACCGTCCCCGAGAATTCCACCGTCTACTATCAGATCTACTACACGACAGCGGTGACCTCGGATCAGTACCCGACGAACGAGACGGGCGTCAAATACGACGGCACGGCGGTGAAGCTCGAAGCGGGGCACGCCGCCTATACGGTCATCGCCGTGGCCTATCCGAACACGGCCGACGGCCGCCCCAGCGAACCGGACATCGTCACATACACGGCCGCGAACTTTGACGCCCCGGCACCGCCGACACTTCAGATCAACGGTGCGGCGTTCGACTCCGGCAAGACGTACCAGACCGGCGACGCCTTCACGTTCGATTATACGGCCAACGAGAACTACACCGTCTATTACACGGTCAACGGCACCGATCCCGATCCGGCCTCGGCGGCAAAGCTGGTCTATGATCCGGATCAGCCGCCCGCGCTCGATTTCTCCACGGTGTCCGAGATCACCATCAAGGCCATCGTCTACGACGAGAGCTATCTCGTTGCCTCGGAGGTGAGCACGTACACTGTGCGCCAGCGCGCGACGATCGGCACGCCGACGCCCAGCATTGAATCGGGCGAGATCGTCCGCACGTCCGACGTGCTGACGTTCGAGCTGCCGGAATCGTTTGTCGAGCAGCTCACATCGCTCGGACTGTTCAGTCAGGCGGAGTATGTGGAGTACGATGCGGACGACGCCGACAACACCCTCAACAAATATGTTCAGGAATACACGAAGTACGGCGGGGACGACCCCATCGACGGCGTGAACTACCTGCTCGTCGTGGGCAGCGGCGCCACCGCGCTGCCGACCATCCGCTACCTCCTCAACGACACGGAATCGGCGCTGGACGCCGTCAACGGCCGCAGCTACCAGTACGCCGTGTGCCGTGCCTGGTCGACCACGGATGAGGACGGCGTGACGACGTGGTATTACCGCTTCACGAACCCCGCCGAGATCAGTCTCTCCGGCGAACCGGGCAGCTCCGTCACGGTGCGCGCCAAGGCGTTCGCGCCGCAGGGCACCGTGGATTACGCCGACGGCTCCGAGGTGACGTTCCGCTACACCGTGCGCGGCAAGGTCAAGGCCCCGACCGCCATCCCCGAGAGCGGAGGGACCGTCGACGTCGGAGCGAAGATCGCCCTGACGTGCGCGGACCCCGGCACAGAGATCTACTACACCACCGACGGCAGCACTGAGCCGCAGGTCGTGTGGGTGGACCAGACGACGGACGGCGAGACGGGCGGGACCGTTGCGGCGCACTGGGAACCCGCCAACGAGCAGACCGTCCGCTATACGGGCAACTTCACCGTCCCCTATGAAAAGCAGAGCCTGTTTGTTGTGCGCGCCATCGCCGTCTCGTCCACGGATTCGCTCGAAAACAGCGATATGGCGACCTTTACGTATCAGGTCAACGAGCTGGAGAAGGCGAGTATGCCCACGGCCAGCCCCGAGACGAGCGCTTCTGACCCCGCGGGCCTTGCCAACGGCGACCGCATCACGCTGGCCACCGAACAGGCGGGCGTCGACATCTACTACACCACCGACGGCACCACGCCCTCCTATGAGGAGCGCGACGCGTGGGACGCCGCGTACGCCGCGGCGGACGCGGACGCCAAGGGCGATGACGACGGCGCGCGCTGGTATCTGGATGACGAAGGCGAAAAGATCTTCGAGCCGAACACGCGCATCTATTCCTTCCAGCAGGGCATCGCGATGGACGCGGACTCAAACGGACAGTTCTTTGTGACGGCCGTCGCCGTCAGCACGGAGCGCAATCCGCCCCAGTACGAGCCGTCTGAGGTCGCGCGCTTCATCTATCAGCTCGAAAAGGCCGAATCCCCGGTCGCCAGCCCCGAGACGAGCACCTCGTCGGTGTCCGTCATCGAGCCGAACACCACCATCACGCTCACGTCCGGCACCGTCGGCGCGGAGATCTACTACACGAAGGACACCACGCTGCCCGACGTGACGGACACCGAGGCCGTGAAAAAGGCCTATGCGGAGTGGCTCGCCGGCTGGAACGCGGCAAGTGAGAAGCAGCGCGGCACCGACGCGCGCGGCGTGCGCTGGTACAGCGACGCGTCCGGCACAAAGCAAACCGAACCCTCCACCATCCCGTACGACGCGGCCGAGGGCATCACGATGCCCAAGACCATCACCACATTCTTCACGCTGCGCGCCGTGGCCGTCGTCTCCGACGGCAGCCGTGCAAACAGCGAGGTCGTCACCATCAGCTACCAGCTGCCGGAAAAGGTGCAGGCGGTCTACGCCAGCCCCATCGGCGGCACGGCGGTCGAGTACGGCGCATCGGTCACGCTCAGCTGTTCCACCGAGGACGCGCAGATCTTCTACAAGGTCTACGAGTCCGAGCCGGGTGAGGACGACGTCCCCGTCGTCAATCAGGATCTCGCCTACACCGAACCCATCCCCATCACCAAGGAGGTCTGGATCCGGGCCGTCGCCACAAAGTCCGGCATGGAGAGCAACGTCGCGACGTATCACTACACCGTCGCGCCGACGGCGGCAGCGCCCACGGTCTCGCTGCCCGGCGGAAGCGTCGTGCCCAAGGGAACGCGCATCACGCTGTCGGGCGAGGGCACCATCGTCTACACGCTCGACGGCTCCGACCCGAAGGCGGACGATGCGGCGAAGCAGTACGGCACCGTCGTCAACCTCGACGGCGAGTACGGCTCCACCATCACGCTGCGGGCGTACATCCAGCGCGACGGCTACACGCCCAGCGACGTCGTCTCGTTCACCTACACCATTTGCGCGGAGGAGGACTACCTCACCATCTCCGTCGAGAGCGGTTCCGTCATCGAGTCCGGCACGAGCGTCACGCTCAGCACGGCCATCACGAACGGTCAGATCTTCTACACGCTCGACGGCTCCACGCCGCAGGTGAAGAACGTTTACGCCGCCGCGGCCGGCAAGGACTACACCACGTACGAGTGGGCGTCGGCTTCGTCGTCCACCATTGCGGGCAGCGGATTCACGCTGTCGGGCAATCCGGACGCAGCCGTCGCGGTCCGCGCCATCGTCGTTGTCAACGGCGGCGAGGGCGGCCAGGTGTCCACGTTCACGTACAAATTCCAGCCGCAGGCGGCTTCGCCCACGGCCAGCATCCCCACGGGCGCGGTCGTCTTTGACGGCGCCGCCGTGACGCTCACCGCCAAGGAGGGAACCATCTACTACACCCTCGACGGCAAGGACCCGACGACGTCCTCGAGCATCTACTCCGAGCCCATCGACGTCTCCGGTTCCGCGTCCACGGTGCTGAAGGCCATGGTGGTCGTCGACGGCAAGGCCGCGAGCCCCGTCGTCACCTACCGCTACACGCGCGCCGGACAGGCGGGCACACCGGTGTTCAGCGTCACGCCCGGCGAGATCGACACCGGAACCACCGTCGCCATCACGTCCGATACGGACGAGGCGGCCATCTACTACTCCACCGACGGCACAACGCCGACGGCGGACAATCTGCAGGACCTCACGCTCTACGTCGCGCCCATCTCCGTCACGCGCGCGGTGACCATCAAGGCCATCGCCGTCAGCGACAAGCTGGACGCGAGCGACGTCGCCGAAGCCACCTACACGGTGCGCGAACCGGCCCCGGCTCCCGAACCGCAGCAGCCGGATACGGCCGTCACCGAGACGGTCACGGACCGGCTCACCAGCCGCCGCACCTACGACAGCGCCGGTGACGGCCCGAAATACAGCGGCATCGTCCTGCGCGAGAGCGTGTGCAACACGGTGCTCAGCGCGGAGGAGGGCGCGCTGCCCGACGGCACGGTGCTCACCGTGTCGCAGGAGACGCCCTCGAAGAGCGACGCGGCCTCGGTGAACACCACCCTCGGCCAGACCGTGGCGCGTGTCTACGCCGCGAGCCTCACGCTGAACGGCGATCCCGTCACACCCACCGGCACGGTGGAACTGGGCTTCGCGATCCCCGCCGAGTACCAGAACGGCATCGTCAGCGTCAGCCGCATCAACGACGACGGCACGCTCACGCAGTACACGGCGCGCCGCTCGGGCGGCATCGCGTACATCGAGACGGACACGCTCGGGCGCTTCGCGCTCAGCGTCCCGCAGCAGCCGGACGCGGCGGGAATCCCCACCGCATGGCTGATCGGCGGGGGCGTGCTTCTGGCCATTGCGGCCGGCGCGGCCGTCGTGCTGCTGATGCGCCGCCGTCGCCGCGCCGAAGAAGCGGCGGCCGCTGCGGAAGAGCCGCAGCCCTTTGAGGATCTGGCTGAGTTCCAGAACTTCCACGAACTGTAACCCATCCGGCCCGCCGCGCGGGCGGCACTGCCCGCGCGCGGCCGAACATTCTGACAGAAAGCAGGCGGACCGATGCTGAATCGAAAGTATTTTCCCTTCCAGCGCAACAACTACTATTTCGGAAAGCTGCTCACCGCGAAGGACTTTGAGGACGAGCAGCGCTACTTCAACGACAAGCGTCGTCTGGCCAACCGCCTGACGGGCGCCAACGGCATCGTCGCCGGTCTCGGCGTCATCCGCGCGGACGACCACTCCATCGTCCTGCAGGCGGGCTGCGCCACCGACGCGTCCGGCCGCGAGATTGTCGTGCCGGAGACGAAGGTCGTCAAGCTGTCCACGATCGAGGGGTATTCGCAGCTCGCGTCGTCCACGGCGCTGCTGGGCATCCGCTACGACGAACAGCCGGCCGAGGAAGTCTACGCCGTGATGAGCGACGAGGGCGCGCCGCGCTACAACCGCGTGCGCGAGCAGTACGTGCTCACGCTGCTCGACGAGGACCTCGCGGCGGCCGTCCCGTCGCCGATGGACGACTTCGTCGAGACGACGGTGCTGTACGCCGACGCGGACGTCGAGATCGTCCAGCGCACGCCGAAGTTCGCCGCGCGCGGCTCGGCCGTGCGCGTCACGGCCACCGTCCGCCGCAAGGGCGCGGGCACGGGTGAGGTCTCGTTCGCGTACCGCATCGAAGCCCCCGGCTTTTCCGGCCCGGACGGCGCGGGCGCGGAGATCGCGTGCAACGGCATCCGCCTTGCGCAGGGCGAGGAGCACACCGCCGATGTGACGCTCTTCCCCGAGGACTACCTCTGGGGCGGCGGAGCGGCGGCGCTCACGCTCAAGGACTTCGTCATCCGCCGCGGCGACGAAACGTTCGATCTCAACCGCACGCTGGAAGTGCCCGTCAAGCCCGTCGACCGCGACATCGAGAGCCAGTACCTCGCCTCGTACTACGAGAAGGCGATGGACACGCAGCTCGCCGAGAGTTACGACGAGCGCCTGTGGCTCGCGCGCGTGCGGCTCATCCGCCAGGGCACGGCGGTCATCATCGACTCCGTCGATCCCGCGCCGTGGGCTCAGTACAGCTACAACGCCCAGCAGATGATGATGCTGCGCCGGCTCGAGGCGTACTATCCCGCAAACGTGCGCGCCGCGTCCGTGCAGGCCGCTCCCGCGGCCGGGACGGCGCGTCCCGGCGTGACGGCCGAGCGCGGCGAATCTGTGCGCACCACGTCGTGCGGCGTGTTCGACCTTCCCATCGGCATGGGGGCGGCCACGCGCGGGCCGGTCTTCTCCGACGAGATCATGCACGGCCTCGGGCCGGGCCCGGTCTGCGTGCAGGTCGGCGTGGAGTACATCACAACGAACAGCGCGGGCGAGGCAAACGGCGAACTGCTTTTCGGCGACACGTCGATCTTCTCGGCCGACCGCGAGTCCACCGCCGCAGATCGCGCGTACCAGCTCACGACGGCCGTCAAGGTCCTGCCCGAGCGCGGCACGTTCATCGTCGGCCTGCGCCTCGCGGAGGAGACGGGGCTCATCAGCCTGCGCATCCGGTGGTTCGCATTCCGCGCGGGCGAACTCGACAAGCAGTTCCAGCCCAGCCGCGCGGGCGAGCCGATGCTCCTCGTGAACCCCGACACGATCGTGCTCCAGCCCAAGACGACGGCGCACATCTCGCCGGTGTTCATCAACATGCCCGGCGAGGCGTGTACCTTCACGGTGACCGATCCCGAGGGCGGCAGCATCGACAACAACGGCACGTACACCGCCCCCGCACGCGAGGGCGTGTACGAGATCCGCATCGAGGCGATGAGCGACCCGACGGTCTTCACCTACGCCTTTGCGATCGTCAGCCAGAAAAAGAAAGAGACCTCCGGCGAGTGAGCCGGAGAAAGCCTGAACGGAAGGGGGCGGCGCCATGCTCGCCGTGCTGAATATGGACCTCGAGCCGGTGCGCGTGGTGCTGTCCAACGAGGTGAACCGCATCACCGTCTGCGAGGACAGGCGGCGCGCGCAGGGCGGCCTGTACACGGTCGTCTCCGTGACGGCGCCGCACGCGCGGCGTGACGCGGCCCGTCTCACGGCGGCCGGGGCCTTCGGCGGCAGCGCCGACTTTGTCGGCAGCGCCGCGCTGGGAGACGCGCTCCACCTCGTATTCCGCTACCGCCCCGAGAGCCTTCTCGCGAGCCGCGAGAGCATCTACGGCGTGGACTTTGTGCACCGGCGCACGATGGCGGCGAATTTCCTCGCCGCCGCGGCCGGGACGCAGCTGCCGCCCGACGCGGCGATGCTGCTCCTCGCGGGGCGCTGCATCAACCTCGGCGAGTCGGGCGAGGTGTACTTCAACTACTACCTCGACTTCGCCGACTACCGCCCCGAGACCACGCAGCCGGAGTTCTGCCGCGCGGCCGCCGCGTATGTGTTCGACATCCTGTGCCGCGACTACGCGCGCAGCGCCGGCGGCCAGATCCCGGACTATCCCGGCGAGCTGCAGGCGTTTTACCGCAAGACGCAGGTGGGCGGCTTCACGTCGCTCGGCGCGCTGCTGGCGGCCGTGCGGGCCCTGCCCGACGCGCCGCGCCCGCCGCACCGCGGGCTGCGCCGCCTCTGGGACAGCATCCTCGCGCTGCTGGGCGTGATGAAAAAGCATTCGCTGGCCATTTTCCTCGCGCTGCTCGTGGGCGTGACGATCCTTTACGCCGCGTACCAGATCGCGATCCGCGTCTCGGCCGGCAACGCGGAAAAGGCCAACACCACCTACGGCGGGATGCAGACGATCGGTGACGTGACGCTCACCGACGCGAACGAATGACCACAGGAAGAGGGGGACAAAGGGTGAAAAAAGCGGGCAGAGGCGTGATGACCCTGGCGCTGCTCCTGGCAGTATGCCTGACCGTGCTGCAGAACATACTGCCGTCGTTCCATGAGTTCGACAACATCGCTTCCATCCAGTATTCGAACGGGACCGCGCTCGTGGCGCAGTACCGCGGCAGCGGGCTGACCGTGGAGCGCGTGACGCAACAGGGCGCCGTCACCGGGAGCTTTACGGTGGCGGGAAAGAGCGGCGGACGGCTCGTGTCGCTCAACGACATGGCCGTTGACGCCGACGGCAACGTGTATCTGCTGCTCGAGTACTCCGACGCACTGACGGGCGAGGCGCAGAGTCAGGAACTGGCCGTGTACCGTATGGACCGGCTCGTGTTCAAAAAGACCGCCTCCCACGCGCTGGATTCCTCCGCGGGCGTGCGCTGGCGGTGGCTCTCGGTGACGAGCTCGGCCAGCGTCATGGGTACGACAGCGGACGGAAAATCCGTCGTGCGCGACGTATACGACCTGTCGGCGCTCACTTCGCGCGGGCAGGCGGCGGCCAAGAGCAGCCGCACGTACGCGCTCGAAGACGGCGAGGGCATCTGGCGCGCTTGGGCGATGGGTTCGGCCACGGCGTACGTGTCCGGCTCGGGCAAGCTGTTTGTGTCCGATGAAAACGGCTCGGTCTCCGAGGCGTATCCCGCCCGCGTGCTCGACCGCGTGATGTATCCCGTCTTTGCGAGCCCCATCGACACCGAGACGATGTACATCGGCGAACAGGAGAGCGGCGACCTTCTCATCCTCGACGTCACGACGCGTGAGACGACCGTCGTGCTCGAGGGCAATCAGCCGTTCTCCGGCTCCGTCAGCTATACGCCCGCCGACCTCGTGGCCGCGTCTGTCTCGGACGGCTCCAACTTCGCGGGCGTGGTGAAGAACGAGGGCGAGGGAAGCTATGAGCTGATCCTTTGCGTGAGCGGGCAGGCACAGGCCGTCGCGGCCGTCCGCCCGTCCGTCGCGCGGCTGCTCGGCGCAGCGGTGCTGTGGCTGTTTGTCTGGCTGGCCGTGTGCACCGCGGCGCTCAGCCTTGTGCAGGCGGTGTTTCTGCGGCTCACGGCGCGCCGCACGCTCGTGACGCAGCTGATGACCACGGCGCTTCCCGTACTGGTGCTCGCGGTCGTGCTGTTCGGCGGTTTCTCGTACTACAACTACACGCAGTCCATCCGCGCGAGCTTTGAAAAGCAGGTCGTGGACGAGGGCAACATGCTGATGGCGCTGTTCGGCACCGAGAGCTTCGACGGCATCGAATATCCCTACGACTACTCCGGCGACGACTACGGATACCTTCTGTCCCAGATGAACACGCGCAGCGTCTACACGCGCACCGCGTATTATGAGCGCAGCGCGCTGTTCACGGGCGTGGACCGCGACGCGCCGTGCTTCTATCCCTTCGGCGTGAACATGAACTCCGCGGCCGATGAACTGTATCTGAAAGCCGCGTACACCGGCACGGCCCAGACGGGCGTGCTGCGGGACAAGAACGGCGAGCGCCTCGTGTGCGTCACGCCGGTGGGCGGCGCGTCGAGCGGCACGGTGTACCTGCTCGAGACCGGCATCCTGATGGAGAACGTCCGCGCCTACACCCGCGCGTATCTCATCGCGTTCTGCGCGGTGGGCGCCGTGTTCCTCGCGGCCGTGAGCCTCGTGCTCGTGTACGTGTTCCGCCGCGTGCTGCGCCCGCTCACCGAGATCCGCAAGGGCCTCGAGCTCTTCGCGCAGGGCGACCGCACCGTGCGCCTCGAGGACTCCGGCTCGGCCGAGCTGTCGGGCATCGCCCGCGTGTTCAACCAGATGGCGGGAGACATCGACGTCCAGATCTACAACCTGCGCCGCACCAGCGACACCTATTTCCGCTTCATCCCGCAGAAGGTGTTCCGCCTGCTCGGCAAGGAAAATCTCGGCGACCTCGACCTCTCCAGCGGCCAGCAGGCCTCGTACCACGTATTGAGCGTCGAGCTCGGCCTGCCCGCCCGCGCGACGAACGACGAGGCCAAGCGCCTGACCGACCGCTTCTTTTCCATCGTGGACGGCCTGTGCGAAGAGAACGGCGCGGTGCTCCTCACCGACAGCGTGAACCTGCGCCGGCTTCAGGTCATCTGCCCGGGCGGCGGGGAGAGCGCGGTGGACATCGCCCTCTCGGCGCTGTCGCGGCTCGATTCCTTCACCGCGACGCTGCCGGTGCAGAGCCGCGTGGACGCGTTCTTCCTCGTGCACCGCGCCGACGTGTTCTACGGCATCTGCGGCGATGAAAAGCGCCTTGTGCCCGCTGTGATCAGCGGCGAACTCGATTATCTCACCGAACAGGCCGGCGACCTGCGGCGCTATGCCAGCCGCCTTGTCGTCACGCGCGCCGCGCTCGAGGGCATGGACGGCGAGCACTACTTCCACCGCTACATCGGCTGCCCCGAGGGCGCCGACAGCGCAAAGTTCGGCCTGTACGACTTCTACGACTCCTGCACGCCCGAGGAGATCCGTCTCATCAACGAGACGAAGGCGACCTTCGACAAGGCGATGGAGCTGTACGAGGCGGGCCGCTGGTACGACGCGAAGAATATGTTCGCCGTCGTGCTGCGCGAGAACCAGTACGACAACGTATCCCGCACCTATATTTTCCGGTGCGAAAAGCATCTGTGATGCATTCTGAAACGAAAGGGGGAGTGAGAGGGTGCTCAAACTTCTTTTGAGCGTGTTCAAGCGCCTCATCACTGCGGTGACGAGCCCGTTCCGCATGCTGCTCGTGCGCTTCCAGCGCCTGTTCAACGTCAACATCCTGACGGCGAAGCTCATCCCCCTGCTCACCAAAAAGGTCCGGGCGCTCATCACGCTCAAGCCCCAGTCCCAGAAGGACTATTTCAGCGTCGGGCGGTACTGGGTCTACAAAAAGCTGATGCTGACGGTGGTGTTCGTGCTGTGCGCGGGCGTGTTCCTCTACTTCACGATGTTCGCCCCGAAAGTGTCCACGCAGCCCGTGCAGCCCGAGCAGGTGCTCACGACCGTCACGTATGACTACGACGACATGGCGCTCGCGTCCTACACCGGCACGGCCAACATCCGCGCCGCAGACGGAACGGTCGTCTACTCCGGCGACGTCGCGGCGGGCGTGTGCACAGGAACCGGCACGCTGTGGGATCTCAAGGGCCGCCTCGTGTACGAGGGAGGCTTTGGGGCAAACCGGTACAGCGGGCAGGGAACGCTGTACTGGACGTCCGGAAATGTGCGCTACACCGGCGAATTTGCCGATAACAAGTTCAGCGGTGAGGGTACGCTCTACGCCGAGGACGGAGAGACGGTCGTCTACGCGGGCTCGTTCAAAAACGGTGTGCGCGACGGCGACGGCAAGGCGTACAGCGAGACGGGCGCGCTGCTCTACGAGGGAGCCTTCTCCGAGGACGCGTACCACGGCACCGGAACGCTCTATTCCGAGGACGGGACCGTCCGCTACACCGGAGAATTCTTCCGGGGTCAGCCGCAGGGCGCCGGCACGCTGTACTCCGCGCAGGGGCGCGAGCTCTACACCGGCGCCGTGTACGACGGCAAGATCAACTACTCCGCGCTCGTGGGCGCGACACTCGCCGACCTCGAGGCCGCGTTCACCGAGACTCCGCGCATCTACTACACCGATGCGGCCAGCGTCTTCGTCTACGAAGAGGCGGGCGTCATCGTCACGATGGACTGCCGCGTCCGCGTGGATACGTGGGAAAACGAGAACGCGCAGTCGGACGAAAAAGATGTGCTCTACTATATGCCGACGGCGGCGAAGGGTTCGTCCGGCGTTATTCTGCTCGGCAGCACCGGCACGCAGGGCGTCTCGTTCGCCGCGGCGTCCCCCGGGCGCATCGAGATCTCGCACACGGCGACCATCCAGCCGGGCGGCGGCACATCTTCGTCCTCGTCCTCCGCGCCGTCCTCCGCATCTTCTTCGTCTTCTTCGTCGTCCTCCGCATCCTCGTCGTCTTCCGTCTCGTCCTCCTCGTCCTCGCAGAGCGCTTCATCCTCCGCACAGAGCGAGCCGCAGCAGCCTGAGTTTGTCGAGAAGAACCTCACGCTGTACTTTGAGATCGACTCGAACGTCTGGCAGGCCGAGGACACCCTCGACAAGACGAAGGTGTTCGTCAGCGCCGTGACGGTGTTCGGCGACAACGTCACGCAGGAGACGCTGCCCGAAGACGTCTACGAGGTGGACAAAGCGCCCTCGCTCGAGGACTGCGTGGCCATCCGCTGCCTGCGCGAGACAACGCCCACCGCGTTCTCGAACGTCACGTTCCAGCTCGACGAGCAGAACAAGCTGTTCCTCGCGGTGAGCGGCATCAATCAGGCCAACCAGATCACGCGCTTCGGGCGCGACGCAAACGGCCTGACGTACGAATACTGCTATCCCTACACGGCCGCGGCCGAGAGTTCCGCCGAAAGCGATTCGGAGACGGAACAGGACGTGACGCCGATGTATTACACCATCCGAAAGGGGTGACGGAACATGGCTGATTTTTCCGTGGTGGCCGACGTGAGCGCGGCGCTCATCAAGCTGCTGCGCACGCAGATGTGCCCCGTTCCGGTCAGCGCGCCGGAGTCCATCCGGCTGGCCGCGCCCGGCGAAAAGAACAGCGATTTCCAGCTCGGACTGTACCTCTACGACATGCGCGAACTCAGCGAATACCGCTCGGGAACAGTGCAGCGCGGCGCGGACAACATCCGCCGCCGCCCGCCGAAACCGCTGACGCTGAACTACGTGCTGTTTCTGAACAGCAAGGCGCAGATCGCGGCGGGCGCGGAGGCCGAGCAGCGCATCCTCGGCCGCGCGCTTCAGGTGCTGACGGACTATCCCACCGTCGACGTCAACGAGGCGCACCCGTTCTCGGGCGAGATCGAGGAGCAGGCCGCCGTCACGCTGCTGCCGCTGAGCTTCGAGGAAAAGACGAAGCTCTGGTCGGCGCTCAGCCAGCCGTATCAGCTCGGCATATTCTTTTCCGTCTCGCCGCTGATGCTCTCGTCCCGCCGCGAAGAACCGTTCACCCGCGTGCGCGAGATCGAAGTGCGGGGCACTTCGCCCCGCTGAGAGCGGGGACACCACGAAAGGAGCGGATGCGATTGATCAAAATTTCCATGCGCTTTGCCCTTCTTCTGAAGGACGACTTCAGCGGGGCCACCGTCGCGGGGGCCGGACAGCGCTTTCTCGTGGACGGCCGCCCCGTGACGCCCGTGCGCAAGCCGGACGGGTTCTACGTCTTCCTCGCGGAGCCGAACGAACGCCCGAAGCCGAAGACGGTCTGGCGTGTCACGGTCGAGAGCGCGCACTACGAGACGCGCACCGTCCGCATCCGGGCGGATACGCTGGAGGAAAACGGTGCGCTGTACATCGTGCAGCTCTACCGCAAACCGCACAGCGGCTTTTCCGACTGCCGCTGGATGGAGGCCGAGGCTGTGCCCGGAATCCTCGCCGTCGCGCTCATCGACGGCGGCGACGCGCCGCTGTCGCTGCGCGGGCTGTCGGAGGACGGCCGCGCGCTGCGGCTGGCCGGATACAGCGCGGCAAACCTGTTGTGGCGGCGCGTGTACGTCGGAAAAGGGAGAAGGGCCGAGCTCTTCACGCTCACCGGCCGCACCGCCGAGGGCGCGTACACGCTCGACCGCGCGGCGCGCTGGCCCCACGAGCCGGGCGAGCCGGTGCTTCTCGCAGCCTGCGCCCCGGCCGACGCATCCGGTCTGTGCCGCATCCCGCTCCGCCCGGAGTGGGAAAACGCGGAGAAAACCATTCTGGCTTATGATGAGGAGGCGATGCGATGGCGGGCAACCTCGTGTGCTCGGGCGCGCAGATGACGTGCAGCTTCGGCGCGGCGCCGTCGGCCCTTGTGGTCACGCCGCAGAACAAGGTGATGTGCGGCGGCCCGCCGGCAGCCAACATCGCCGACACGAAACCCATGGCGAACATCATGCCCTTCGGGATGTGTTCGTCGCTCGCGAACCCCACGGTCGCGTCGGCCACCGCTGCCGCGATGGGCGTTCTCACACCGATGCCGTGCGTCCCCGTCCCGAGCGGGACGTGGATTCCCGGCAGCACAACGGTGCTCCTCGGCGGCATGCCCGCCCTGAACAGCACCTGCAAGCTCATGTGTGCTTATGGGGGCGTGATCCAGTTTGCGACCCCCGGGCAAATAAAAACAACCGTAGGCAACTGATCCATGCGCAAAACAACAAATCGAAAAGGAGGAGCGGTCCGGCAAAACAAGCCGGACCCAGACAAATTATGGCTGAGTATCTATCCCCTGGAGTGTACGTGGAAGAATTTGAATCGGGCATGCGCGCCATGGAAGGCGTGAGCACCAGCACCGCCGGCTTTGTCGGCATGGCGGAGCGCGGCCCGGTGGTGGGCACCCCGGAGTTCATCACCAGCTTCGCCGATTATCAGCGCAAGTTCGGCGGTTATCTGTCCGAGACGACGCACGGCGCGAACCGTTTCCTGCCCTATGCGGTGGAACAGTTCTTCGCCAACGGCGGCGCGCGCTGCTTTGTGATGCGTGTTGCTCCCTCCGACGCCAAGGCTGCCCGCGCGGTGCTGGGCAGCGTCACGATGACGGCCAAGAACCCCGGCAGGTGGGGCAACTCCATCCGCGTCGTCGTCACGCCCGCCTCGAAGGGCAAGTCGCAGGCTGTCGCCGTGACGGAAGACGCCGCCGGCGGCAAGACCTATACGCTCAAAAACGCCTCCGTGTTCAGCGAGGGCGACGTGGTGGCTCTCTCCGAGAGCGGCCGCGTCGTCGGCTACAACCGCGTGGACAGAGTGCAGGACAACGACGTCGTGTTCGCCGATGAGTTCGAGCAGGAGATCGTCGACACCGCGCTCGTTCCCCGCCGCGTGCTGTCCACGTGCGAAGTCAACATCGAAGTGCTGTGCGGCGACATCGACGAGGTCTACGAGAACGTGTCCCTCGCCGAGGGCTCGGCCGACTGCATCACGAACCGCCTGTCCCGCTCCGCGCTGGTGGCGGTGAGCGTCGCGGGCGTGCCCGACGCGCTGCCCCCCATCGCCGCGATCACGGGCGACGACGCGGACAGGAAGACCGTGTTCACGCTCGACGGCGGCTCCGACGGCAGCTGCAAGCTCGCGGACGACTCCGTCTACATCGGCGGCGGCGACGCCCCCGGCAAGCGCACGGGCCTCGCTGCGTTTGAAGAAGTGAACAACGTCAGCATCATGGCCGTCCCGGGCATCACCAGCGCCGCCGTCCAGCTCGCGCTCGTGGCCCAGTGCCAGAATCTCGCAAACCGCTTCGCGGTGCTCGACATGCCGCTCGAGATGACAAAGCCGCAGGACCTGCTGGCGCACCGCGAGATCGTCGATTCCGACTACGCCGCCATGTACGCTCCCTGGCTGCAGGTCTATGACCCCGCCGCGAAGCGCCCGGCCTACATCCCGCCCTCCGGCGCGGTGTGCGGCATCTACGCCCGCGTCGACATCGCCCGCGGCGTGCACAAGGCCCCCGCGAACGAAGTCGTCAACAACTGCACGGGCCTGTCGTGCCTGTACAACAAGAGCGAGCAGGATCTGCTCAACCCCGCCGGCGTCAACCTCATCCGCGCGCTGCCCGGCCAGGGCATCCGCGTCTGGGGCGCGCGCACGTGCTCGAGCAACAGCCTGTGGAAGTACGTCAACGTCCGGCGCCTGTTCATCTACCTCGAGGAGACCATCCGCACGCAGACCAACTGGGCCGTGTTCGAGCCGAACGACGAAGTGCTCTGGCTGCGCGTGCAGCGCACGATCACCTCGTTCCTGCGCGACATGTACCGCTCCGGCGCGCTGGTCGGCGCCACCGAGAGCGAGGCGTTCTTCGTCAACGTCGGCCGCGACACGATGACCGAGCAGGACATCCAGAACGGCCGCCTGATCTGCGTCATCGGCGCAGCGCCCAGCCGTCCCGCGGAGTTTGTCATCTTCCGCATCACCCAGAACACGAAGGAATGACGCCCACCGGCGCGATGAACGAAAGGAAGGAACACCGTTATGGCCAACACGTATCCGTTTAAGAAATACAACTACCGCGTCGAGATCGACAGCATCGACGTGGCCGCGTTCTCCGAGGTCAGCGGCGTCGACGCCAGCATCGACGTCATCGAGTACCGCGAGGGCACCGATCCCATCAACTCGCCGCGCAAGATGCCCGGCATGACGAAGTACGGCAACGTCACGCTCAAGTGGGGCATGACGGAGAACATGTCGTTCTACGAGTGGGTCGCCGGCATCTCGAACGGCTCCAAGGCGTCCGCCGAGGACCGCATGCAGGATGTCACCATCCACCTGCAGGACGACGCGCACGACGACATCGCCAGCTGGACGCTGAAAAATGCGTGGCCGTGCAAGTACACCGGCCCGGATTTCAACGCCTCCTCCAGCGAGATCGCGTTCGAGAGCGTTGAGCTCGCGTTCGAGGAAATGCTCCGCGACCAGTAAGCCTTTCGACTGACACGCTGTGCCCCGGCCCGCACGGGCCGGGGCTGAAAGGAAAACGCTATGGAAGAGTTTGCAACCGAATTTGAATTCGACCTCCCGAAGGGATACATCGACTCCGCCGGAACGCTGCACAAGCACGGCGTGATGCGCCTTGCCACGGCGGCCGACGAGATCCTGCCGCTGCGCGATCCGCGCGTCGTGCAGAACCCCGGCTATCTCACCATCATCCTGCTCGCGCGCGTCATCACCAGCCTCGGTACGCTGCCGAAGATCGACCCGCGCGTCATCGAGCGCCTGTTCTCGTCGGACCTCGCGTTTTTGCAGAACATGTACCAGCGCATCAACGCGCCCGAGCCCGTCACCGAGACGTGCGTGTGCCCCGAGTGCGGCCACAAGTTCGAGCAGCAGGTAAATTTTACGCAGGCGGAGTGACCCTCTATCCCGAGCAGGAGCTGTACAAGGAGATGTCGTTCCTGTCGTACTACTACCACTGGGATTACAGGACGGTCATGACGCTGGATCATCAGACGAGACGACGGTTCTGCGCGGAGATCTCCGCCATCCACAAGGAACTGAACCATACGCCCAAAAACATTTTCGAGGTGTGAAGCCATGAGCGCTGAGACGGTATTCTGGAACCCGCGGCCCGAACCGGTCCCGAGCTACAAATTCCAGGTCTTCATCAACAACATCCGCATGGGCTTCTCCCGCGTGACAAACATCGAGGAGTCCATCGAGACGGAGCCTTTGCAGGAGGGCGGCGTGAACGACCGCGTCTACTCGCTGCGCGCGCCCGTGCGCGGGGAGAAAACGCTCGTGCTCGAGCGCGGCGCGGGAACGCGCGGCCTTGTGCTCGAACTGCTCACGCTGCGTTTCCGCGTCGGCCAGCGAATCCCCGGCACGATGCTCATTCTCGTCAGCGGGCGCGACGGCGCCATCACCAACATCTACGAGGTGCACGGCGCGGTCATCAAGAAATGCAAGGTCGGCAACCTCGACGCCATGAGCAGCGAGGTGCTGATCGAATCGTTCGAACTGACGTATGAGACGCTGGAGAGCCATCCGCTGGCCTCGAGCATCGTGGGGAGCATCATGTCGGCCGCAGGGCTCTCCGCCATCTTCTGAATTGTCCGGAGCTTAGAGAAAGGAGGCGACGCGCGTGATTCTGCTCACACAATCGGGATACGATCCCGGCCGCGACATCCTCGCGCGCTGCGCCGCCGTCTCCGCGTCCGTGGGCGCGCCCGCGCCGATGGTGCATCTCCTGCCCGCAGAGGCCGCCGAAGCTCCCGCGCGCAGCGAGACGTACATCGAGCAGGTGTACCACATCACGCAGACGCTCGAGACGAACTATCTCGTCAACCTTCAGATGGACCTGCGCTTTCTGACGCTGAAGCTCGACGGCGCGCTGCGCCAGCTCGCGCGCGTCGAACAGGATGCGGCGCGCATGCACGCGTCCGCGCCGAGAAGCGATGAGAAAGCGCCGCAGGGCAAAGCGGCTGCTCCGGCCGCCGCAGAGCCTGTCCCTCGCAGCGCCCCCGCGCGCGCGGCGATCTCCGCCGCCCGTCCGCTCGCGCTGCTCGACCTTGCGCGCACGCGCGCTCTCGAACCGCTCGAAATTTCCGTTCTCCGTGCGCAGGAGAACCGGGAACGCGCCGGTTCGCAGCCGCAAAGCGCCGAACGCGTGCTGTTGAGCGCACCGCCCGCCGTGCCGGTGCAGGACGCTCCCGTGCAGCGCGCGCAGCATCCGGTTTTTGCAACGCAACCTGTGCGCCCGGCCGCTTCGGAGAAACCTGCCGCTCCGTCCCGTCCCGCCGCGCCCGCACAGACCGTGCTTCGCAGCGAAACGCCCTCTGACCCGCAGCGCCCCGCCGCCGTGCACAGCGGCACTCCGGCGCAGACGGGTGCACGAAGAGACGCAAGAAGTACGGACTTAAAGCTGCCCGTTCCTCCGGTTTCCGCCGCTCCGGCCGCGCGCGACATCCGCACGGCGCAGACGGCGCTCCCGGCAACGGAAACGGCATTGCAGACCCAAACCGCATCACCTGCGGTTCCAGCGCAGAACCCGGCAGTTCCGCAGACCGCCGCCGCGCAGACGCTCCCGGCCGCCCGGCCCCTTGCGCCTGCCCCGACGGTCCTGCGCACGGAACCCTCCGCCGCTCCCGAATCCGCTCGGACGGCAGAGCACGGAACGCCCAAGGCTTTCTCCGCCGCCCCGGCGCAGACGGTGCACACCGCACCGCCCGCACAGACCGTTTCCCGCGCGGAACCGGCACAGTCCGCGCGACAGACACCGCGAACGCAGAGCAAGCCGTCCGCGCCTGCACCGCTCGGGACGCAAGCGTCCGCGCCGCTCACACAGCGCCGCCCGCTCGGCCACTTCGAGCCGCAGGAGGGGCAGGAGACCGCCGCGCCGCCCGCGTACGCGCCCGTCCCCGGCCGCATGGCCGCCGACCGCGTGCTGCGCCGCGATGCGGCCGCGCAGGAGCAGCGCCGCACACAGGTTTCGCAGACGACGCAAACTCCGCAGAAAGCTCACTCCGCGCAGGCGGCCCCCGCCGCCCGCACCGCAAGTGCCGCAGTCCCCGCGGCCGTGCAGGCATCGCCCGCACAGACGGCCCCGGCGCAGCCCATTGCGGCGCCCGCGCCGCTTGTGTACGCACAGCCGCGTGCAGCCGGAGAGCCCCCGGAGACACCCTCCGCCGCGTCGCAGACGGCAGCTCCCGCGCATTCGACCCGCACAGTTGCGCCCGCACCGCTCGTGCACGCACAGCCCAACACTCCGGCAGCGGCTGCCCGGAACGCCGCCGCCCCGCCGCAGACAAGCCCGCGCGATTTCGCCCGTCAGGTGAGCGGCAAATACGCCGCCGCGCCCGGCTCGCCCGCAGTGCACACAGTGCTCACGCCGCGCGCGGGAATCACCGCCGCGCAGGCGGCACAGCCCACCGCATCCGCGGGAACGACGGCGCGCGCGAACGCGGCAAGCGCCGTGCCCGCCGCCTTCGCGGGCCCGGCCGCGATGGAATTCCGCCGGGAAACAGCGCCCGCCGCACCCGGCGCGGAGCAGGCGGAGGAAAACGACATCAAGACCGTGCGCCGCACGCGCACGGTGAAGCAGGAGACGCTGCCCGCCGAGGTGAAAACGGCGGTCAATGCGTCCGGCGCGCAGCTGCCGGCCGCGGCGGCGCACGTCCGCGTCGCGCCCGCCGAGGTGGAGCGCATTGCAGATAAGGTGTACCGCCAGATCGAGGCGCGGCTGCGCAGCGAAAAAGCAAGAAGGGGGATGTGACGCATGTCGCTGATACAATCGTCAAAGGGAAAGGCCGGGAGCGTGAAAGCGGCCGTCAAGAAGAAGCTCTCGCCCGCAAAGCTCGAGAAGGCCAAAATTCAGGTCATCACGAACCCGAGGAATATCAGCTCGGCGCGCGGCACTGCGCTCACCGTCCAGTTCAACCCCTCGGAATATTCCATCCAGCGCCACGCGCGCGCATCCGTGCGGCGCCCGCTCGGGCGTGACTCCGACCCGTCGCGGTCGTTCGCCGTCTCGGGCGACCTCGCCACGCTGTCGGTGACGCTCTACTTCGACACCATCACCGACCTGCACAACACGTCGCTCACCGGCATGGTCAGCGCCGTGAAAAGCGGCGGCACGGCGGCGCTGAAATCGACGGCCGTGCAGCTCGCGAAAGACCAGTTCCTGCCCGGGAGCTCGAACAAATCGGCTGACACATGCGCCGAACTGATGCGCCTGTTGAAGTTCAACAGCGAGACGCACCAGCCGCCGCTCGTCAACTTCGTCTGGGGCCCGCTCGACTTCGAGGGCCGCGTGGAGTCCATCCACACGACCTACACGATGTTCTCGTCGGACGGCACGCCCGTTCGCGCGAAAGTCGACCTGCGCATCACGGGCAGCGAGCGGCAGGACATGAATCTCGCCCGGCAGCTGCCCTTTGAATCGCCCGACCGCACGAAGGAGCGCACCCTCGCGCAGGGCGACCAGCTCTGGATGGTCGCGAGCCGCGAGTACGACGACCCCGCCCAGTGGAAGGTCATCGCCGAGGCGAACGACATCCTCAATCCCCGCAAGCTCGAGACGGCCGCCACGTTGAAAGTACCGTCCATCAAGTGAGAGAAAAATAAACGCGGCCGCGCGCCGCAGAAGGGAGAGCCGCACCGTGGATCTGATGACCGCGAGCACCAGCTATACGCTGCTGGAGACAAAATATCAGAAATTTGCGGCGCCCACCGCGCGCATCCTCGTCGACGGCGTCGACCTCGCCGAGCGCATGAACACCCGCTTTTCCGGCATCACGGCCGACCTCTCGGCCGACTACGCGGCCTCCGGCATCTCGTTCGACGTCATCGGCGAATACCGCGCCGACAAGACGGAGTTCGACTCCTCCGGGGCGGCGAAAGTCCTCCAGCTCGGCGCGAAAGTGGAGCTGGAACTCGGCTACATCCGCACCGAGAAGGTGTTCAGCGGCCTCGTCACGGACGTCGAGTACGATTTCAGCGGCGAGGACGAGCCGGTCATCCACGTCGAGTGCATGGACGCGAAATGTCTTCTGATGAAGATGCAGCGCCTCGAGATCCGCAGCGAGAAGAAAATCGGCCCGCTCGTCAGCGCGCTTTTATCACAGAGCCCCGTGTCGGCGTATCTCTCGGGAAAGCAGGTCAGCCTCACGGAGACCGAGCGCGAGCCGCTGCCCTTTAACATGGACACCGACTACGACTTCCTCGTGCGCCAGGCGCAGTACACGGGGTGCGAGTTCTTCATCTTCGCGGGCAAGGCGTACTTCCGCGAGCCGGCGAAGCTCACCACGCCCGTCATGACGCTCGAGCCGCAGCACGGCATCCTCTCGGCCACGATGAGCCTGCGCGGTGCGCCGCTCGTGAAGAAGGTCACCGTCCGGGGCGTCGACCCCGAGAGCGACAAGGCCGTCTCGGGCTCGGCCACGTCGTCCGGCAAGTTCGGCGACGGCTCGGGGCCCTCGAAGATGCTCTCCGGCACGGAGCGCACGTACTTCGACCCGCGCGCCGTCAGCGCGAAGGACGCGTCCGACCGCGCGAAAGCCATTCTGCGCGGCATCGAGCGCCAGTTCGGCGTTCTGAACTGCCGCTGCATCGGACTGCCGGAGATCGTGCCCGGACGATGGATCAAGGTCAGCGGCCTCGCGCCGCAGGCCACGGGCAAATTCTACATCATGCGGGTGCGCCACGTGTACAGCGACGCGGGCTTCACCACTTCGTTTGAAGCAAGGACGGACAGCTTATGAGCGAGATCACGGAACTTCTGGATTTGAACGGCGAATTCGGCGCCGATCCGGCGCTGCGCGCGCCGCAGTCCTTCGTGCAGGGGCGCGTCACCGACAACGGCGACAAGGAGCACCCCGGCATGGTCAAGGTGGAATTTCTGTCATGGAAAGAGGGCGGCAACATCTGCGAGTGGATGCCGGTGCTGCGCCCGTACGCGGGCAAGGAGTACGGCGTGTACTGCGTGCCGGAGGTGGAGGACATCGTCCTCGTGGGCTTCCTCGGCCCGCAGATGAAGCGCCCGTTCGTGATGGGCGTGTTCTATCCCGCCGGGGCGAAGTACCCCGGGCAGAACTTCGACGCGAAGAACCTCAAGAAAACCGCGCGCACGAAGGGCGGGCTCGAGCTCGTCTTGTCGGACGAGGACAAAAAGCAGTCCTGCACGTTCACGACGCCCAAGGGCATCACCGCCGCCGTCAGCGACGAGACCGGGACCGTCACCATCAAAGACAAGGACGGCAAGAACAAATTCTTCCTCGACTGCAAGAACGGCGCGCTCGAGATCACGACGGAAAAGAAGATCACGCTCAAGACGGGCAAGTGCACCGTGACGATCGACGGCCAGGGCGGCGAGGTGTCCGTGGAGTGCACGAAATTCACCGCCAAGGCGCAGCAGCAGGCCGCCGTGACGGCCAACCAGTCGCTGGAATTGTCCGGCGGCATGCTCAAGGCCGAGGGCAAGCAGACCGCCGAGTTCAAGGGCGGCACGATGGCGCAGCTCTCGGCCGCGATGGTCAAGATCAACTGACGGCAGCGCGCCGCAAGAAAGGAGCTGCTTCATGGCAGGCACACGGGATTTTCTGGGCACGGGATGGAACTTCCCGCCCAAGACGGACGGCGCGACAGGCCGCATCGCGATGAGCAGCGAGGAGGAGAACATCCGCCAGTCGGTGCTCATCATCCTCACGACACGCTGCGGCGAGCGCGCGATGCTGCCGGACTTCGGCTGCAATCTGCACGACTGCGTGTTCGAGCTGCCCGACACCTCGGCGATGAGCATGGTGCGCGCGGAAGTCGTGCGCGCGCTCACGCGCTGGGAGCCGCGCATCATCGACGTGGAGGTGGACATCGACGACACCGACATGGGCGAGGGAAAACTGCTGTTCCGTATCAGCTACACCGTCCGCTCCACCAACAACCCCAACAACATCGTGTTCCCCTACTACCTGTACGAGGGCGTCGGGGACGAACTGTAAACCGCAAGGAGGACCGCAACCATGCAAGACGAATCGAGGCGCGCGCTGCGTGAAACAATGACGGCGCTGGCGCAGTCCTACGTCCCGGAGTGGCGCTTCTCCCCCGATGACCCGGACGCCGGCAGCGTGATGGCGCTGCTTGTGGAAGACATGCTCGCGGACAGCGAAGCGCGCTTTTCCGAAGTGCTGCGCATGCACCGCATCCACTATCTGAATCTCTTTGACCGCCTGTGCCCGCAGCCGGTGCGTCCCGCGCAGACGTATGTGCGGTTCGAGCCGGTGGCGAGCGCGTCCGGCCCGGTGTACGTGCCGCGCGGCACGGAGCTCCAGGCCGACGGCGAAGCGGGCGGCGCGGCGCTCATGTTCGAGACCGAGCAGGGCATCACCGTCACGAGCGCGGTGCTCGACGCCATCGTCGAGGCGCAGCGCGGCGGCGACCGCATCGTCACCGTGCTCGACGGCGCTTCGGCGGACAGATGCACGTTCACCGTGTTTGACCCCGACCCCGAGAGTGAAGCGCACCACATCCTGACACTGGAATTTGACCGCGGGCTCGAGGCGCTGGGCGGCGGCGAGGTGGGCCTGCGCGTGCACACGTCCGACCCGGACGACGCGCCCGCAGCCGCCGAAACGCTCGCAAAGGCGCACTTCTTCCTGCCCGGCGAGGGCGAGGAAGAGGGCCTGCGCCCGCTGGCGGCTCCGCGCGCCGAGGGCGACACGCTGTGGCTCGCACTCGAGCCGGACGTGTGCGAGACTTCGCAGCGCTTCGTGCTCTGCATTCAGGCGGACGGCCCGCAGGATCTTGCGCTGAGCGGCGCGGAACTCGTGTTCTCGCGCGAGGACGTCGCGCCCGACGAAGTCTGGTGCGGCGGCGTGACGCAGCCCGCCGGACGCTTTGCCCCGTTCGGCAATCCCCTCGAACTGTACGCCGAGTGCGGCGTCGAGAGCCGCGCGGTGTTCGCGCGCCCGGGCGCGGACGTGCGCATGGAGTTCGACATCGACTTCGAGACGCTCGAGCAGACGCTGCCCGAGCCGGAACTCGACATCGACTACAAGGTCATCATGAAAAAGACGCGCCCCGTGCCAAGGCCCGAGACGCGCGACGTCAAACCCGACTACGTGCTCATCGAGTACCTCTCGACGCGCGGCTGGAAGCGCCTTGTGCCCGACGAAAACGCGGCGCTTCTCTTCAACGGGTCGGCGCAGGGGCATGTGACGCTCGCGTTCCGCTGCCCGGACGATGTGCTGCCCGCCGCGGAGATGACGGGCGAGTACCGCCTGCGGATGCGGATGCTGCGCGCGGAGGGGCTGTATCAGCTGCCCTGCCGCCAGCACATCCCCGTCGTGACGGGCCTGCGCTTTTCGTATTCGTACGCCGCGCACCCGCTCGCGCCGACGTCGGCCGTCGCGCTCAACAACTTCGCCTCGCGGGACCTCACGCCTGCGTGGCGCAAACAGCGCGCCGCGCAGCCGTTCGTCACGGCCGAGCAGGAGGGTGCGTGCCTTTACCTCGGCTTTGACGCGCCGCCCGAGGGCAGCCCGCTGAGCCTTTACTTTGAAGTGGAAAACAACGAGGACCTCCCGCTCGACTATGCGGTGGAGTACCTCTCGCCCTCCGGCTTCGAGCCGGCGCAGACGGCGGACGGCACCGAGGGGCTGCGCTATTCCGGCGCGATGCTCATTCTCGTGCCCTCCGACGTGAGCCGCAGCGTGCGCTACGGGAAGGACCGCTACTGGCTGCGCCTGCGCTGCGCGCAGATGGCCGCGCGGCCGGGGCTCCCGGTCGTGCACGGCATCCGCGTCAACACGGTGCGCGCCGTCAACCGCGCCACGCGCACCGAGGAATTCTACATCGACGATCCCCGCGCCGCCGTCACACTGCATCTGCAGGAGCAGAACCTGCTCGGCGCGCGCGTGTATGTGAACGAAACCTCCCCCGCGCACCCGGACGGCGAGTGGGTGGAGTGGCAAAAGCGCGTGTATGCCGCGCAGCGCGGGCGGTTCTACGAGCTCGACGCCGAGGCCGGGACGGTCACGTTCGACAAGCACACATTCAGCGTGTACGCAGCGCCCGAGGGCGCGCCGGCGGTGCGCGTCGAGTACCGCAGCTATCAGGGCGCGCAGGGCAACGTCCCGGCGGGGGCCATCCGCACGATGACGCGCCCCGTGCGCTTCATCAGCCGCGTGGAGAACACGATGGCCGCGTACGGCGGCGTGAGCGAGACGGGCGAGGAGGCCGCCGCGCGGCGCGTGTCCGATCTGCTGCGCACGCGCGGCCGCGCCGTCAGCGAGCGCGACTACTTCGACATCATCTCGCAGCTCGGCTGCGGTGTGCGGCAGATCAAGTGCCGCAGCGGCGTGGACCGCGACGGCGAGGATGCGCCCGACACCGTCACCGTGGCGCTGCTCATCGACGAATATGAGAAAGGCAGCCACATCTTCTCCGCCGTCAAGGACGCCGTGGCCGACGCGCTGACAAAGGCGGGCGGGCTCGTGCCGCTGGGCAAGACGCTTGTTCTGTGCCAGCCGCAGTTCGTGCGCTTTTCCGTCAGCATCTGGCTGCGGTGCAACTCGATGGAACAGGTCTACGAGGCGCAGCGCGCCACCGAGCGCGCCGTGCGCGCCTTCCTCGACCCGCTCTCGGGCGGCTTCGACGGCCGCGGCTGGAAGATCGGCGTTCTGCCCACGTCCCGCCAGCTGCTGGCGTATCTGAAACTGCGCGACGCGTCGCTGCACGTGGAGCGCATGGCGGTGGTCGCCCGCGTCGACGGGCAGGACCACGCGGTGGACGAGGATTTCCTCGCCCGCGTCAAAAACCCCTTCGTCATGGCGGTCAACGGTGTGCACACCGTGTACGCGCGCACCGTCTGACGGCCAGATTTCACGGGAAGTGTCCCGGAGGTGACTTATGCTGCAAGTACCGCGCCTCGACGGCGACGATTATGAATCCATCTTTCAGCGCGCGCGCTCGCGCATCCCGGCGCTGACCTCGGAGTGGACGAACTTCAACGCCGCCGACCCCGGCATCACCACGCTGCAGACGTTCGCGTGGCTGTTCGACACGCTTCACTACTACATGAACGCGTCGGGCGAGGTGCACAAACTCAAATACCTCAAACTGCTGGGAATCCGCCCCGAACAGCGCCCCGCCTCGTGCGTGCTGGCGTTCGAGGGCGAGGGCGCGCTCGACGTGCCCGCGGGCACGCGCGTCTGGGCGGATGACGTTCCGTTCGAGACGTGTGAGACGCTGCGCTGCGCGGCGAACCGTATGACGCATGCGTACGTGATGCGCGGCGGCGCTGTGCGCGACGTGACGGGTGAGGCGGGCGTCGACGGCGGCTTTGCCGCGCTCTTCACGCCCGGCGGCGCGCCCGGCGAATGGCTCGCGCTCGGCTTTCAGTACGCGCTCGAAAGCGGTGCGCAGCTGTATCTCGAGATCGCGCCCGAAGACCGCACGCCCTTCGGGGAGGACTTCTCGCTCGCGCGGCTCGCGTGGGAGTATTTCGACGGCCGAGTCTGGCGCGCGCTGCGCGTGGAGAGCGACGAGACGTGCGGCCTTCTGCGCAGCGGTTTCGTGGCGCTCGGCTTTGACGCGCCGCACGCATCCGGCGCGCCGGACGGCATGGAGGAGGCGTTTTATCTCCGCTGCCGCACCGTGGAGAACGAATACGACGTCGCACCCCGGCTCGGCCGCGTGCTGCCGTGCTGCGTGCGCGCCCGCCAGGTGCAGACGTGGGCGCGCGTGTGGCAGGGCGTGTCGGACGGGGGAGAAGCGCTCTGCCCTGATTTCCGCGCCCGGCCGGGCGATGAGATCACCGTCTGCGCGAGAAAACCGGGAGAAGAAACATGGACCATCCTCTGCTCGTCCGCCGATGCGGATGAAGCCGTGACCGTGCCGGAGGGCGAGGGGAGAGCGCGCATCGCGTTTTCCGAATCCGCGCGCCCGGCGGCGGGCGACGAAGTGCTCGTGTGGAGCATCTCGCCCGCGGCGGCGGAAGCTGCGTATCTCGGCCGCACGGACGGCTGCTCCGGGCAGCGGCTCGCCATCGACGCGGAGAACCTCTCCTCCGTGCGCCTTGCGCTCGTAAAGAACGGCAAAGCGCAGCTCTGGGAGCCTTGCGAGGACCTGCTCGAAGCCGGATGGGACGACTGCGTGTTCCGTCTCGATGAGGCCGCGCGGCAGATCGTGTTCGGCGACAGCCTGCACGGCCGTCAGCCCGAAGCGGGCTGGGACGTGTACGCCGTGCAGCTCGAGACCTCGCGCTTTGAGGGCGGCAACGTGCTCGCGGAGAGCGCCGGCGCGCCCGGGGACGAACTGCCCGGCGTCTCCCGCGTTTTCAACCCGTCGGCCGCCGAGGGCGGATGCCGCCGCCGCACGGCCGCTGAACTTCAGGCGGAGCTCGACCGGCTGATGACGACGCCGACCCGCGCCGTGAACGCCGGCGATTACCGCGTCCTCGCGCTCGCGACGCCGGGCCTGATGATCGACAGCGTCGCCGTCATCCCCATGAAGGAATACTGCGAGGCGTACCGCGCCGAGCCCTTTGCGCCGAACACAGTCGTCGTGGCCGTGAAGCCGCGCGCTGCCTCGCGCACGCCGCGGCTCTCGGAGGCGTACCGCCGCGCCGTGGCCGCGCAGCTCGAGCGCTGCCGCCTGCTCGCGACGGATGTGCGCGTCACCGGCGCGCGCTACGTGGGCGTGAGCGTCTACGGCCGCATCCGCCTGCGCGCGGGCGAGGCGGATGCGCGCAGCCGCGTCGAAGCCGTCATCCGGCAGCAGGCCGAGACGGTGGACACCGGCGAGTACGGCCGCGCCGTCGACTACGGCCGCCTGTTCTCGGCGCTCGAGCTCGAGCCCGCCGTGCAGAGCGTCGAACAGCTCTCGATGGAGTACGTCGGCGCAGGCGGCGGCAAGAACGAACACGGAGACATCACCGCCGGGCCGGACTGCCTGACGTATGTGCGGGAGATCGGCCTTGAATACATCGGATAAAAGGGGGCGTGCCGCTTGAAGCAGCCGCTGAAACAAGTGAATTTCTACCGCCGCGCGCTCGCGGCGGGCTGTGCGCAGGGCTTTGAGCCCGACGGGCAGCTGTGTCTGCACCTGACGGGCGCGCAGGGCGGGGCGTATTTCGTCTCGTTCGATACGGCCGACCCCGACGGCACGTACCACCGCCTTGTCGTGGACGGCGATTTCGCCGGCGCAAAGCTCGAGGTCATCGCCGCCGTGAGCCCGGCCGACGCCGCGCCGGGCGTGGAGGATCTCTCCGCGTTCCTCGCGTCGGACGCGCCCGCCGTGCAGAAGATGGCGGCGCTCACGGCGCTGCCGCACGTGCGCGCCGTCAACCGGCAGGACATCCTGCTGCACGAGCTCGAGGGGCGCTGGGTGTACCTGTGCGTGTGCGCCGCGGTGCAGGAGACGGAAGAGTGCGTGCTGCGCGGCATCCGTCTCGAATTTCCGAAGTACAGCTTCACGCGCTATTTCCCGGAGATCTATCAGGACAATGATTTTTTCACCCGCTACCTCGCGGTGTTCCAGTCGATGTACCTCGACCTCGAAAAGCGCGTGGACGACGTGCCCCTCGCGCTCGACTACGAGAGTGCGGACGGCGAGCGGCTCGAAGCGCTGGCCTCGTGGCTCGGCATCGACACGGCGGGCGGCATCTTCGGCCCCGAACAGCTGCGCGAACTCATCCGGCACAGCGCGCTGTATCAGGGCGGCAAGGGCACGCGCGCGGCGCTCGAGAGCGTCGTGGAGCTCGCGTGCGGCGTTCGCCCGCGCATCGTCGAACAATTCCAGTGGAGCAAAAAGCCCGTCACGGCCGCGCGCCGGAAACTCTATGAGGAGCTCTACGGCGAGGACAGCAACGCGTTCTGCGTCATCCTCGACCTCACCGGCCGCGCGCAGCCGCTGCCCGTCAGCGAGGCGCAGCTCGACGCGCTCATCGACGCATACAGCATGCTCGGCGTGCGCCACAAGCTGGTGTTCCTGCGCCGGTGCAGCTACACCGACACGCACTGCTATCTCGGCGTCAACAGCTGTCTGTCCACGCCGGAGACGGCGAGCGTCGACGGCGTTCGCCTCGGCGGCTACTTCACCGTCGGCTGACCGCAGCATCCGGAATGCAAAACAAAAAAGCGCCGCGCCCGCTGCCGGAACCGTCCGGTGCGGGCGCGGCGGTTTTATATGCCGTCACATCATGCGCTGTGCTGTCTCGATGAATTCCTGGCACGAAGCGCGGTGTTTCGCCGCTTCGCTCCGTTTGGCCTCCACCGCGCGGCGTTCGTCGTTCACGCAGCGAAACAGCCGCGAGCTGTACTCCTGCTGGGCGGCGCGCACGGTGCGCTCAAAGCGGCGCGCGCCCTCGCCGAGTTCGCGCGCGGCCGCAGCCGCAGCGCTCTGCACGGCCTCGCGGCACGCATCCCGCAGCGCCTCGCGTGCGGCGGGCAGTTCCACGCGGTCCGGGAACTGTGCGGCGAGCGATTCCCGCTGCGCCTGCGTCGAGAACGCAAGGCGCGGCGCGGCAATGCGCCCCAGCGCCCGGCGCGCAAGGGGAAGCGCATCTTCAGCGTCCTTTCCCGTCAGCGTGCGCTGCGCGAAGCGGACGAGCTCGCTTTGCAGATGTGCCGTGTCCGTCAGCGGGGCGTACAGGTCGGCCCACAAAAGCGCCATATCCCGCTCGAACGCCGCGAGAAATTCCACGGTGTCCGACGCCTGCCAGTAGGATTTCGCCGCTTCCTTCACGCTGTATTCGCGGTGGCTGCGGCCCCACGTCCACGG
>CALXBO010000019.1 GCA_944386565.1 uncultured Ruthenibacterium sp.
GTTTCAAAAATCTCTCCAAAAGGGCATAGTACGCCCTTCTGCAATGTGAAAGAGATGCTGCATCCGCCGGATCTCCGGCGCGGTGCATTACGATCGACCCCTGTCAATATCGGGATTCTACTTTTCAGCTTACGTGTTTTGCTGAATTTGTCAACACCCGGGTGCAACTTTGTTTGAGAGTGCTGCGGACGGTAGGACAGGGAGGAAAAGCAGCGACACAAAGCAAAGCGCACAGGGCGGGCAAAACTTTTCAGGTGCACAGAAAATGAGAGAGTGTAGGAGCAATTTTGCACCCGGCCGATTAAAATAATTCCACTCGGCCGAGCAGAAGGTCAATCAGATTGCAGTGGAAAATATCATGATTGTCATAGAAGTCATGATGAATATCCGTGCGAATATTCATCATCTAGCAATTGTGACATTTTCGTCGCTACTTTCATGTATAGTGTATCGCGAATAAGGACAGAATGTTGTTCTGCTTTCTGAAAGACACGCCAAGAAAACGAGTGTATACATCCGATTTTTGATTCTGCTTTTACAGGATTAAGCACTCGTTCTTTGTCGTGAAATTCAGGCAATCCAGGTGGAAAACGAGCGCTTTTAACGCGGTTTGCAAAGAGGTGGGATATCCCGGAGGGCGTGCTCAAAGAGTGCGCTTCTATCGGATGACTCAGTCGATGTTGATTGGAGCGCGGACAAGGGCGTGCATGAATGGGTCAGGCGGGGAAACGGAGCAGGTCCTGGCATCCGTGCGGAATTCACAGCATATTTTCGGGACGGCTCTTCCGTTTGCTCCAGCCGAGCCCCTTGGCCCATTCCAAGGTGTCAGGGTCGTCGTAATCCCAATTCTCCGGAATCAGATCAGAAACGCGTGCGCCTGTTTCGGCAGCCACACGGCGCCAGTGGGCAAGCTCCGCGTTCCGGTTGATCCCACGCAGGAACCTCACGTATCCATCCATGCCGCCGACGTCATCCAGAAGCGGCAGTCCGTCTGCGAAAAGGCAGACCGGTCGAAACTTTCTGTATACGGTCCTGATCGCGTCGTCGATGGTTTCCTGCGTCAGTTTTCCCGCATCCACCAGGTCAGCGCATCCGTAGCTTCCGGTAATTTTGACGATCCATCCGTCGCCGTAGTCGTAAAAATAATACAGTGTATCTGTCACCGGAGCCACAACCGGCTGTACCTCGGGTTCATCCAGACAGCTTTGCAGAATCTCACGGATATCCTCCCGCAGTTCCTCGTCCAGAACATCTTCAAAAGTCTCCGCAATCTCCTCGCCGGGCGCCAGACCGTCTTCCAGAGATCTGTTTCGGAACGCGAGAATCTGGTCGATGCTCAACCGTTCCAACAGCTGATTGGGGTCTGTGTCAAAGAGCAGACGCATCGCGTCGACCGGCGCATCCTCAAAGGCGACCCGTTCCCTGCGGACGCCGTCGCGCGCAGATGCGTTCCGCTTGGCCGTTGGCCGGCGCTGTGTGGGGATTGCGCTGAACAGAATTTCTTCTCCGTCCGGCCGCTGCGCAAACATCAGATCTACATATGGAGCATCTACTCCGATTCGGGCCATATCCAGACGGCTCTGTACAATGCCTTCGCCGTGGTTGAGCGAAACGTACGGGCCGCAATATTTTTTCCTGAGCCAGACCTTGAAACTCCCGTCGAGATAGTCGTCATTCCAGAATCTGTCCTCATCGGACAGATCAGGGGACTGAAACAGCACGCCTACGAGGTCACTCCATTTGCCTGCCTTGCCGCAGGTAACTGCTTCAAATCGTTCGGCTGGAAGGCTGAAGTGGTGCAGATGGCTGTTCTGCCAGCCGAAGAGGCGCTGGATCACATAGTGCAGCGCATAGAGTGATAAACTGCCAGGTACGGCAATGTCCCGGCTGATCGTCTTCCCGCTGACGCCGCCGTAGGCGCGCAGAACCCGCGTGGTTTCCACCTGCTCCTGTTTCAGAAATTCGGCAAGGTCCCCGTCTGCTGCCCCGTCCCAGTCCGGGCGGAACAGTTCGAGATGCAGCCGCAGAATGTCCTCCCCACAACATTTGGAATGCGCGAGATCGAGGTCGGGAAGGTCTCTCAGACACAGAGCCCCCGGATATTGATCCCCATGTCTTGCGGGCGTTTCCTGTTCAGGAGCCGCCTGAAACAGTTCAACATTCTCTGAGAGGGTCATATTCTCCCATCCTTTCAACATCAATGTGTTCTCTGCGCGCCGGAGCGTTCTCTCCTGCGCATTCCGAATTCGTCTCCGATACTCCGCGCTATTGCGTGCTGCAACAGAGGATACGGCACAGTGATACATTCCCTTGGTATAGGGAAGGTACTGCTGCACGGCCTTCTCTGTGGTAGACAGGATCTGTGAGATCTCCGCCGTTGTTTTCCCCGAATCCAGCCAGCGCCGCACCTCGCGGCTCGTCCGGCTCGACCAGAGATCTTCGGTGATCAGCACCTTGCGCACAGTGACGTCTGTCGTCCCGAGTTTATTTGCGGTTTCCCGCACAGTTCCCGTCTCCAGATACGTTTCAACAATGGCTTCGTAAAGCGAGACGGTCACTCTGCGATCCGTATTTTGATGCTGTCCTTTATTCGTCTGTTTCATCGTCAATTTCCGCCAATCCAACAGATAGGTAGGAAGCTCCGATCCATTCGAACCCGGTGTCCGCGTATGGCGCGGTATCTTCTGAAAAGAGCATAGCACACTGCCGATAATATAGCAACCTAATCTTTTTTGGCTCCGTGATACCGCAGAGCTGTCTCTGCAAATCACACGATGGGGAGAAGGGATGAGATCTCGCCGGGAAAAGGAGGCACCTCTTGCACTGGTCAGCAGCAAGTAAAATTGCAGGGACTGCGGAGAGAATAAAACCGCCAGCCGCACTGAACAGCGGCTGGCGGTCGATATCATATGGGAATGTGCCCCGAAAGACCGGACTGTTCAGCCGTTCGGGAAAGACGTGTAGGGCGTATCCATGGGAATCGTCACGTTCATGTTCTCAAACGTGAGAGGCTGATCGCCCTCCGCACAATAATAGATGTTCAGAGAATCGGGATCGCCTCCGGAGGCAGAATCCACAAAGTTCTCCTGCAAAGTCTCCCGGACGCTGTCCAGAATGGTCGGAATCAGGGTCTCGGCGTCGTATACGAAAAATTCTTCTTTCTGGGGTTCGGGCGGGCCGGAAAACAGGGCGCAGATGCTTGCGAACGATACGGTCATGCCGCCCTTGCCGGTGGTCACTTCGTCGGACAGCGTCAGATCCCATCCGGTCAGTTCGGAAATCCCCTGAATCAAAGTTTCCGGTTTCAGTTCGCCTTCGTATTCCAGAGGATATTCCTTGAAATCTCCGTCGCGGCCGATGTACAGCGTTGCCTGCTGCACTTCCGGTTGCGAGGCGGTATCCGGAGCGGACTGTACGGCAGAGGAAGATGCCGGAATATCAGGAACAGAGGATGCAGTGGAAACGGAAGAAGAGTGTCCGGCGGAATTGCCGCAGCCCGTGACAGTGAGTGCCAGAACGCCCAGCACGGCGGAGATCAGAATGGCTTGTTTCAGAACGTGTTTCATGATGCACGTCTCCTTTCCTTCTCAGTATAACAGGCGGGCATACAAAGAGAATGAAGAAAATGAAAACAATCTTCCAGAACCGCGCAATCCATCTCGACTTTCTGATAGGATGTGCTGACGGTTTCCTCTTTGTTGGAATGACAGGTGCAAACGCCCGCCTTGAGAAAAGCATCACTCAAATGATGCACTGCTTTGATTGATGAAATGAGTGATGGAAAGATTGATAAGACACCCCCTTCATTGGAACAAAATCAAAGAGTATCTCAAAGCCTACGATAATTATTGTAAATATACTTAAAATAATTGCGTGATATTATTGATAATTGTGGCATAGTTCAATCCGAATTTGGAGGTGAGTATACCTCCGCTTCATCATCGGTATCCCTTGTGGTGAGGGCCTTTGTACTCTTGACTCTTTTCGTGTTCTCGTCTGCCAAGAAGTTCGTCTTCTATTGCGACCGTGGGATCATACCAATCTGCTTTTGCCCGTGCCCAAGACGCCCATGCGGAAAGATCCTGACCCGAATGCGCTTCTTCCATAGAAGAAACATAGGTTCGGATTTGGCGCGCAATCTCATAATCTGCTGCACAGTTGACAAGTGCAAGAGTTCGATCCACCTCCGTATTATACCGTTGACGCTGTTCCTCGCGCTTTCGTTCCTCTTCGCGGCGCTGCCGCTCTGCCTCTTCCCGAGCTAAGCGTGCTTTCTTCACCCGCTCTGCTCCACAATAGATGGAGAGCATCATATCTCCCAACCGATCTTCCAAGACATAGGAGCGACAATCCCGAAATGCTTTTGCGCCGTTGATACATAGACTTAAGCGGCCATTGTAAACGGAATCATATTTACGAATCTGCGGCTTTGTTACCCACGAGTGCGTTTTACGCGTCTCCTCATATTCCAGTAACTTGAGATTTTCCTCTCTGGTTGGGGTATGTAGGATTTGGTCAGTCGCTTCAGAAAATGTGAGTGTAACCACATCCTGTTCTCTTGCAAAGCAAAGATCCTCCGTCAAACGCCATCCCAACGGCAACATCGCTTTGGCGAGCGCATCGATTAATCGGAAAATACGCGGCTGCTGCTCTTCTGAAACACCCCGGGCAAATGCGGGCGGAACTTCCCGTCTCGAACGGTTCCAGTTTATTCCTGCTTCCCGCTCCAGTTGGCGCGTCCGCTTTTTCCATTCTGCAATTCGTTTTCGGTGTGCCACAATCTCCGGCCGCATACGGGCGTGTTCCTGTGGCAGCAGGATCTGTGCTGCCACATTTAGTACAACCTGCCGCTCTTCTTCCGGCAAAAACGCCAGAGGTGCCACGTTCTCATTTTGAGATTTCGTGTGACTGATTCCCGTTTGTATGCCCAGTTTTGTCTGTTCTTTTCCGGGCGGGAGAGGGAGTTTCTTGACAGACTTTCCAGCTCGCAATTTAGCCCAATACCCCTGCGGCGGCGTGGGAATATCCAGTGACTTACAGACATTATGGATGGTAACATCAGATACTTTATACCGTTTTGCCACCTCTGTTACCGGCATGGACCAGACTTCCCGATATAGAGTCTCCCGATGATACACATTAAAGGCTTGTCCGAATTTTTTGATTGTTTCTGGAAAACTGATGGTCGGTTGAGTAATCTCAGCATCAGGAGACTTTTGTGGAGTTGTTTCTAACGGAGAGGAAGCAGGAAACAGTCCGGAGGCAGTTTTCTCCTGAAGATTACGGTTTTCCATGTCTATGGTATCGGGCAAAGTTTCTTGTATCAGCTCAACGACTGCATCCTCGTCACCGGAAAGGGGCGTCCGCTCCACAGATTTTCCGCAGCTGAGTTTGGTCCAGTATCCAGAGGATGGAACAGGAATCTGTGCTGCCTTGATCTTTGCCAGACATTTAGCGTATCGGATACCATATTTTTTGGATACACCTGTCACGGATATGTTCCAGATCTCTTCATAAAGTTCCTTTCGTGTCAAACGAATCTTCGCGGGTGGCATCGCTGTTTTCACCTTCTTGTCGGGAACTGCTACCTTTTTCGCTTCAGCTTGAAAGGTGTGTGTTTGGGATGATTCGATATCTGCCATGATTGCTGAAAACTGTTTTATCCCTCCAATTCCTCGTTTTCTTTTAATAGAAAAACCAGGTCGTGTTTCATCTCTTCAAATTGGCTGATGATGGTATTCAGGTTCTTTTCAATATTCTGAACCTGTACTTCATTGATTCTGCTGTGGTTGTAGGCAATCAACCGCTCCGGAATGATGTTATAACTCCAGCCTTCGCTGTATCGGTTCTCATTTTTGATGGCAAAGCCGATTGGAAGAACGTTGTTTCTCATGCCCAAGGTCACCATCCTGTAGGAAATACCAAGGTAGTCTGCGGCAATTTTGGCTGTTATTTTCTGCATTGCCCGTATCTCATCGTCCGTATACTTTCCCATACACTTCACCTCCTCTCTTGGGAAAATACCAGCTTGCTTAATTCTCATCATACCATGGTGAGAGGCTAAATTCCGGAAGGATTCATTTTTTTTAGAAAAGAGTAAAAGTCTGACGCTGTGCGCGGAGCCGCATTTGGCGGAAACGAGTAAAAGTCTGACAATGCGCGAGAGGCGGGTTTGGCGGAAACGAGTGAAAGTCTGACAATGCGCGAGAGGCGGGTTTGGCGGAAACGAGTAAAAGTCTGACAATGCGTGAAAGGCAGGTTTGGCGCAAACGAGTAAAAGTCTGACGTTGTGCGAAAGGCAAGTTTGGCTGAAACGAGTGAAAGTCTGACAATGCGTGGAAGGCGCATTTGGCGGAAACGAGTAAAAGTCTGACGTTGTGCGAAAGACATGATCGGCCGAAACGAGTGAAAACGGGAAAAAGTGAATTGAATATGACGATAGCTCGTAACTTTTAATTCTGGCTTTTACGCTGCATGGCGAGGACCCGTGCGTGAAAATTCGGCTTTGAGTCCGATGTTTTTCCTCCGTGAAAAAATGCGAGACCCGGCGCACATCGGCGTCAGGTCTCGCATTTTGCCGTCCGGGATGTTACTCACCGGCACCGGTTTGCTGTGCAGCGGAAGCGCTCTCCGAAGAGGGAGACTTCGAAGAAGGCACTTTTGCCGCAGCAGATTCCTCCGAAGAAAAGCCGCCCTCCGGGGTGGGAGTTTTGTCCGGAGGATTCTTCTCAGAAGGGGGAGCTTCCTCAGAAGAGGCAGTCTCCTCGGAAGGAACGGGAGTGGTCGGGGATATCTCTGCCTGTAATTTCAGTAGGGGCTTCCCGACTGGAATCATGTCAAAAACATCCTATATTATTAATTCTAGCACAGCGGAAAAAGCGGTCGAAAGATGTCCGGGTATGAATTGACGGTTGCCTGATCTTTTTAACGAATTTTGTCGGATTTGACCAAATCATGGTATGATATAATGGCAATAAGGCCATTGGGAGAAGTGAAGGGGACAGGATGAAAAAACTGCTGTTTGTTGACGACGACAACGATTTTCTGGAGAGCAACCGCCTTTATTTTCAGAAAAAACAGTATGAGGTCTTCTGTGCGGACCGGCCGCAGGAGGCACTGAGGGTGCTGGCCGACCTCGCGGTCGACTGCATCGTTCTGGATATCAGCATGCCGGGAATCGACGGGTTTGAGCTCTGCCGGCAGATCCGGAAAATCAGCGCCGCGCCGATCATTTTCCTCTCCGGTTTTTCCGATGTGGGAAACCGCATCGCCAGCTTTCGGGCGGGCGGAGACGATTTCCTCGCAAAGCCGTACGATATTCTCGAGCTGGAACTGCGCATCGAGGCCAGAATCCGGAAACCCGAACAGGTGTTTTATTCGCAGACGATGCAGTTCGGCGGCCTTTGCATCGACGAAAACCGCCGGGTGATCACCTACGACGGAACGCCGGGTGATTTCTCCGCGCTGCAGTTCGACATCGTCGCCCTTCTGGCCGCAAATCCCGGCAAGGTGTTTTCCTACGAACAGCTCTACGACTGCGTCTGGAAAGAGCCGATCGTCAAAAGCCGCCACAACCTGCAGGTGGCCGTCGCCACGGTGCGGCAGAAACTGTCGCAGCTGTGCGGCGGCAAGCAGTACATCCGCACGGTCTCGCGCAAGGGCTACTACTTCGCGCCGGACGAAGAGCAGAACCCGGAATAAAACGAAACACACCGGCCTTTACCATGCGGTAAAAGCCGGTGTGCTGTCATCCGGTACTATTTATTTCTTCGGAGGAATACGGAGAGTGCGACCGCTGCGGACAGAATGCACAGAACCGCCGCCGTGCCGGCGATCCGGTCCGAAGCGCCCGTGCGGTGCGGCGGCGCGCTGTCGCTGCCTTCCGGCTCCTGTGCGGACGAGGAGGATGCGCTTTCCGCATCCTGCGCGCCGGATGAGGCGGCGACGCTGTGGGAGGTCTGCGGTTTGTCGGGCTCAAAGACCGCCGCCGCTTCGGCGTCGGCGCGGCTGCCGGGGTCTGCCGCCGCGGTCTCCGGTGACGCGGGCGATGCCGGTTCCGCTGAGGACTGGGAAGACGAGGGCGCGGGAGGCTGCGGAACAGCGGATTCCGGGACGGATTCAGACGGGGAACTGTCCTCGGAGCCGCTATCCAGCGGGTCGTCTCCCTCGTCGGGGCTTGTCTCGCCGCCGCGTCCGCCCTCGATGTCGGCCGCGGTGAAGATCATGTCGCCGCTCAGCCCAAGAGCGTCGGAAAAGACCTCCGTCCCATCGTCCGTGACTTGAACCATGCGGTAATACCTGGGCCGTGCCTGCGCGGGGTCCGTCCGGTCGTAGGTGAGAAGCCAGAAGAAACTGCTGTCCGCCTGTGTCTGAACGGGCGCATATCCGTCCGTGCCGGTGATCTCCGTCCACGTCTCACCGTCGTCGGACGCCTGCACGCGCACGGTGCCCGGCCGGGACGACTCCCCGTACATGTACACCATCTCGTACGACTGTGTGGCCTGTTCCAGATACACATTGAGGAAAAACGGACCCTCGTCCGATTCCCACACCACAAGGCACCGCGGCGTATCGTCCGCGAACGCGGTGTATCCCGGTGCAAACGCGCCCGTCACGAGCGTCCGTTCCGGCTCGGCGGGAAACGTCGATTCGTCCCACACGACCGGGACGGTTTCCTCAAATTCCGCATAGTCCCGGTTCACGAAAGCGGGCACCCCGCCGGGGAGCATTCCGGCGGAAAAGTCCGCACCGTCCGGCACGCGCACGACGGGAAGATGGGCGCAGTCATAGCTCCAGCTTGCGGCCGCGGTGACCGTCTGCGGGGTGACGATGCGCCCGGTGCAGGAAAATGCCGGAAGCCCCATGTCCTCCTCGCTGCCCAGCGTCAGGAAAGCGCCCTCGTCCTGGATCACGGCGGTGCCGTCTTCTCCGGCGTCCAGCGCGATGCTGACCATCCGCAGATCGCCCCCGGCGCACACGCGGAAGAGCTCCGCACCGCTGCCGCGCACCGTCAGGAACGGCCAGAGGCTGAGATACCCCTCGACGCGGATCGTGTGCCCGCAAGTCTCGACGGTGATCTCCTTGCGGTAGCGCCCGTTGTTGTAGACGTAGGATTCCCCGGCGGGCACGGTGACGTCCTGCGTCAGAACGACGGTTCCGCCGGTGCTCTGCAGTTGTTCCAGAGCGTCCGTGAATTCGCCGAAGGAGGAGACCTCCACGCCGGACTCCTCCGCCGGTTCCGCGTGCGAGGAGGGAAACGGGAAAACGGCAATCAGAAAAGACGCGAGGCATGCTATAATGAGAGTGCGGTATCGCAGGACTGCCGGAGTTGCCATTCCGAGCTCCTTTCAGATTCGTGAGGTGTTGTATGAGAAGAACGGCCGATTTGTGGACATTTTTCACTCTGTTTACAGCCTGTGCGGTGGCATCGGCGCTCTTCGGCCTGCTGTATCATTTTGACAACAAGTATACCACAGCCGCCCCGCTGTCTCAAGACGGCGCGGCCGTTCTCACGGCGCAGGACGGCACGGGCTCCGGGGAAATCACCTGGCTCGTGCAGGGGTGGGAGTTCTATCCCGATCAGCTCCTCGGCCCCGGCGAGACCGGGCGGGATGCGCAGAGCGTGAGCATCGGGCAGTATTTCAGCTTCGCCGCGTTCCACGGCGACGGCTCGCCCCACGGCGCCGGCACATACCGCCTGACCGTGCGCGGCGACGGCATTTACACCATGCTGCTCCCGGAGGTGTTTTCCGCCTGCGCCGTCTATGCCGGAGGAGAACAGATCGCGGCGTCCGGTTCGGTCGCTCCTTATGTGCCGCAGATCCGGGACCTCGTGTTCTCCTTTGAGGTGCACGGGGAGACGGAGCTTTTGATCCAGACGGCCAATTATACCCACTACTATTCCGGCGTGACCTATCCTCCGGCGGTCGGCACCGGCGAAGCGGTGAGCCGCCTGATCGCCGTGCGGATGCTCTTTTACGGATTCCTCGCGTTCACCTCGCTCGCGCTGGCGCTGTTCGCTGCCGTCATCTGGTTCGGAACGCGAAAGACCGGGGCGTCCGGCGAAAATTTCTGGCTGGGGATTCTGGGACTGTCGTTTTCCCTGCGGGTGTGCTATCCGTTCATCCACATGCTGGGAAGTTCCGGGCAAAGTGCGGCGTACGTGCTCGAGAACACCATGGCGGCGCTGGGGCTGTTTTGCATTGTGCGCACGGTCTCGCTGCTCTGTCTGGAAACGGGCTCTCTCGCGGAGCGCGTTCTCACGGGGATCGCAGGGGGCTTCGTGGCGGTGGCGGGCGTGTTCCCGCTGTGGATGACGACAGGCCTGCCGGGATTCGTGCCGGTGTACGGTCAGATCCTGTACTGGTACAAAGCGGCGGCGGCCGTCGCGATGACCGTGCTCGTGCTGTGCCGCTCCGTGAAGCGGAGCTCCGGTCAGGAGCGTCTGCTGCTCGCGGGACTGTTGGCGTACGCGGTGTCTCTGGTGTTTCACGCGCTGTGTCTCGGCCGCTACGAACCGGCTTACACCGGGTGGTACGAGGAGTGGGGAACCTACTTCCTGATCCTGTGCTTCGCGGCCCGGATGGCGTTGAAAAACATGGAGATCCTCCGCGAAAACCGCCGTCTGAACGAGCATCTGCAGGAGGAGATCGCGCGCAAGACGGAATCGCTCTCCCGTCTTCTGGAAGAGCGCCGGCTGCTTCTGTCGGCGTTTGCGCACGACCTCAAAACGCCCGTCACGTCCATCCACACCTTTACGCGCCTCGTGGAGATGGACAGCGCCGGGCTGGACGAGGAATCCAGACAGTATCTCGACGTCATCCGGCGAAAGACGGCGGAGATTCAGGAACAGCTCAGCACGCTCCGGGAATTCACCCGGTTCGACTCCGCGCCGCCTTCGTTTGAGCCGCTGGACCTGTGCGGGCTGCTGCGTGAGTTCTGCGCGGCCAACGAGCCGGACGTCGACGCCTGCGGCCTTTCGCTGGAGCTGCAGACGGGAGACGGGCGGCCCGTGATGGTCTACGGGGACAGACAGAAGCTCACGAGCGTGCTGCAGAACCTCGTTTTCAACGCGGTCAGCTTCACGCCGGAGGGCGGATGCATCCGCCTCAGCCTCGGCAGGAAAGAGGGGTTCGCGGTGCTGCGCGTGGAGGACAACGGCGCAGGCATCGCCCAGGAGGACCTGCCCTATATCTTCGACCGCCTTTTCACGCACCGGCCTCAGGAAGACGGCAGCGGGATGGGGCTGTTCCTCGTGAAATCCGTCGTCACGGAGCACAAGGGGACAATCGAAGCCGATTCCGAGCCGGGGAAGGGCAGCGCGTTCACCATCCGGCTGCCGCTGCTGACGTGAGTTTTGTCCGCACAAAAAAAACCACCCGCCCGGCGGGTGGTTTTTTGCTGTGTTTACCGCATCAGTAATTGTCGCAGTGCACTTCGAAGAAGCTCTTCGCGTACAGGCAGGTGGGGCACACCTCGGGGGCGGCGGTGCCCACGACGATGTGGCCGCAGTTGCGGCACTCCCACACCTTCACTTCGCTCTTTTCAAACACCTGCGAGGTCTCCACGTTGTGCAGCAGGGCGCGGTAGCGCTCCTCGTGGCGCTTTTCGATGGCCGCCACCAGACGAAACTTCGCGGCGAGCTCGGGGAATCCTTCCTCTTCGGCGGTCTTGGCAAAGCCGTCGTACATGTCCGTCCACTCGTAGTTCTCGCCTTCCGCGGCGTGCAGCAGGTTCTGGGCCGTATCGCCCACGCCGTGAAGCTCCTCGAACCACATGCGGGCGTGCGCCTTCTCGTTCTCCGCGGTCTTCAGGAACAGCTCCGCGATCTGCTCATAGCCCTCGCGCTGTGCGATGGAAGAGAAGTAGGTGTACTTGTTGCGCGCCTGCGATTCGCCTGCAAACGCGGCCTCCAGATTCTTTTCCGTCTGTGTGCCCGCGTACTTGTTTGCGGAAACGGCGGGCGCCTCCTCGATCTTCTCAAAGGCGGAAGCGGGCTGACGGCACACGGGGCAGGTGAAGTTTTCGGGCAGTTCGTCGCCCTCGTGGATGTATCCGCAGACTTTGCATTTCCATTTGCTCATAGTTTTATGTTCTCCTTTCGATTCTGTTTCTCCGCGCAGGATGCCGCTTGCGTCCCGGTACGAGGTGTGCAGCATCTGCTCCGCGATTTCACTCAGGGGCTCGCCGTAGAATTCTTCGTAGACGGCCTTGATCTCGGGGTTTTCGTGGCTCAGGCGCAATGCCATCGAGCCGTCGCGCCGGTACAGCGCCGCAATGCGGCTCTTGCGCGTCTCGTCGGCGTTTTTCAGAATGTCCTTGGGCTGTCCGCCGCCGCCGATGCATCCGCCGGGGCAGGCCATGACCTCCACGAAGTGGTACTCGCGGCCGCTCTCCTTCATGCGCTCGAGAAAACGGCGGGCGTTGGCCGTGCCGTACACGACGGCCACGCGCAGCGTCAGCTCTCCGATCGCCACCTCGGCCTCGCGCACGCCCTCATACCCGCGCACGGGCGCGAACTGCAGAAGCTCCGCCGGGGCTTCGCTTCCGGTGAGATACGCATACGCGGTGCGCAGCGCAGCCTCCATGACGCCGCCGGTGTTGCCGAAGATGACGCCAGCGCCGGACGCCGTACCCATCAGGGAGTCGTAAGCGGAATCCTCCAGCGCGTTCCAGTCGACGCCGGCCGATTTGGCCCACCGCGCCAGCTCGCGCGTGGTGATGACCTGATCGGTGTCCCGCATGCCGGGGATGCCGAGGCGGTCCGCGGCGGCGTGCATCTCCTCGCGCCGGATCTCGAACTTCTTTGCCGTGCAGGGCGTCAGCGCCACGTGCACGATCTTCTCCGGGTCAAGCCCCATTTTCTTCGCGAAATACGTCTTGACCGTGGGACCCTGCATCCCGATGGGGCTCTTGGCCGTCGAGAGGTGGGGCAGAAGCTCCGGCTCGTAGATTTCCGCGAAGCGCACCCAGCCCGGGCAGCAGCTCGTGAACTGCGGCAGGGGACGGTCCTGTTCGCGGATGCGGCGGATGAGCTCGCTGGCCTCCTCCACGATCGTCAGGTCGGCGGCGAAGTTGGTGTCCAGCACGTAGTCCGCGCCCAGAGCGCGCAGCAGGGCCACCATTTTTCCCTCCACGAAGGCGCCCGGCTCCATGCCGAATTCCTCGCCCAGAGATGCGCGCACGGAGGGGGAAGTGCTCACCACGACGATCTTGTCGGGATCGGCCACGGCCGCGCGCACCTGCGGGCATTCGTCGCGCTCGACAATGCTGTCCACGGGACAGACGTTGGCGCACTGACCGCAGTAAATGCACACGGCGTGGCCGCCGGTCTGCGCCAGCGTGTACGTGCCGTGCACGCCCATCAGATTGGTGCAGGCCTCCTTGCACATGCCGCACCGGATGCATTTGTCCTCCAGACGCATGATGCTGGGGTTGTCCTCCTCAATGGGGACGCGGACGGATAAGGGCAGATGGTTCAGTTTCCTCACATTCCTTTCTCTTGTAATTTCTTCCGGCATTCTTCACACAGATATACCAGTTTCAGATCATACGACAGGATCGAAAGCCCTGCCGCCTGTTCCAGCTGAGAAGTCAGATCCCCGAGATCCACGTCGGCCAGACGGCCGCACTCTTTGCAGACGAGATGGTCGTGCCGTTCCATGCGGTCATACCGGTCGGGCATGCCCTCCACCGGCACTCTGCGCACAAGCCCCTCCTCGCACAGGCGGTTCAGGTTGTTGTACACGCTGGCCAGCGCCACCTTCGGATAGACTTCACGCAGCTGCAGAAAAACCTGATCCGCCGTCAGGTGGCTGCGGGAAGCCTGCACGATCTCCAGAATCTGTTTTGCGTATTTGGTCATGCATCCTCACATCATTTTTAGAATTATTCTAATTTTTATTATATGCATCTCCGGCAAAAAGTCAAGTGTGTAATGCAAAAGAATGTCTGACGCAGGCTTCGAGGTAGGGGAGCGGTTCTTTCAACCGATTGCAGCATAAAAAATGCACGGCGCAAAATCTTCACAGAAAAACAATTCCGGCGGCGTGAAGAATGTGGTATCCTGTTTCTGTACAGCCGCCGGAGTCAGTCGGGACGGGGCGGCGTGCAAGGATGACGAAAACGAGGCAAATGCATGGGAAAAGTTTTATTTTACAGCCTGATCGCTCTGCTTGGGGTCGGTGTGCTGCGGGTGATTCCGGCGAAGCTGGAAAAACGGCACGCGCAGCTGGCCGCGTGGGGGTTCACGGTGCTGTATCTTCTGATGAATGTGTATTACACGTTTCTGTCGCGTGTGGACGTTTCCGAGCAGTCACTTCAGGAGACGGTGAAGAAATACGTGGAGTACACGCTGGAACACCCGGAGGAGACGAACGCGGTTGAGCGGGGCTTTGCGTCCGTGCTGCAGGTGCTGCTCGTGTTCTCTCCGGAGAGCTATCTGCTCGGCTGCGCGCTGAACATTTTATTGTATGTGCCGCTGGGCTATCTGCTTCTGTGCTCGTTCCGCTCTCTGCGCAGCCGGTGGCCCGCGGCAGTGGTCGTCGGGTTTGCGGTGTCCTGTCTCACGGAGAGCCTGCAGTGGTGCACGGGGCTCGGAATGGCCGATGCGATGGACCTTGTCTGCAACACGGCGGGAACGGTGCTCGGTGTGATGGCGTACCGCCGCTGGCTGGCCGGACGCTGGCACTCTGTCGGATGGATACCGAGATGAAAAAAGCCTCCTCTCCCCGAAGGGAAAGGAGGCTTTTCTGATGTGGGAATCGGGTTTTATTTCCGCTTTTTGGACACGATCAGGAACACTGCCGCGGCGGCTGCGGCCACAGCGGCCACGACCGCCAGAATCAGCCCGGCGGGCGTCTTCGGGGCGGCCGGTTCCTGTGCGTCAGAGCTGCTGCCGGAACTGCTGACAGAGCCGGACTCCGCTGCCGTCCCGGACTCCGCCGCCGATGCGGAAGAGGAGGAAACCGGCTGGCTGACGGAGGCAGACGAGCTGCCGGACTGCGGCTTGCTGCTGCCGGGCGCGGAGGAAGAAGCGGTTCCGCCCGGCGCGGGAGAGGAGGGCTGTGCCGGAGAGGAGCCCGGTGCGGGTACGGCCGGCGTGCCCGAGGAGGAGGGAACCTCCGGAACGGGTTCGTTCACGGTCACCGAGATATAGAATTCAACCGTCCGGTAGGCCGTGCCGTCCTTCGGCGTGAAGACGACGGGGTATGCGCCCGTCTGCGGCGGGGCGACGCTGCCGTCCTTCCACGCGAACGTTCCTTCTGCGTCGGCCTTGCCGCCGATCAGCTGACTGTCGCTGAGCTTCTGGCCCTTCGTGATGGCGGATGCGGTCGGTTTGACCTCAATGACCGGCGTCTTCTGACGCACGATCGTCCCGACTTCCTTGAATCGGTCGACACCCTCGAGGAACAGGCGGTCAGCTGCACCGGATGCGTCGGCGCTCTCGATCGCGGTTTTGGTCTCGGCGGCGATCTGCTCGAGCTTTTTCTGATTCGCCTCGGTGTAATCCGTCAATTTGAGAGAGACGAAATACGTGTCGAGATTCCGGATGGCGCTCTGCTTTTCATGCGCGAGGTTTCTGCGGACCGTCAGCTGGTCGGCGACGCCGGGAGTGCAGTACGCCTTTTCCTGCGAAGACAGGGCGGCGTACGCATTTACGGATGCAGCGTACTGCGCTGCGTCGGCCGAAGTGACGGAGCTGAGCGGAACCTGGTACGCGTCCTTCACGGAGCCCAGCCAGACGATCGCATGCTGCATCGACTGAAGCTGCTGCACCTCCGTGGCGAGCTTGTTCTGAGCGGCCCGGGCTGCGTCCTGACGGCTCGCCGGGTCGGTCAGCGTGCTCTGCTGCGCGAGCCATTCCGTTCCGGCGTCAGCGACGGCGGCCTGTGCGAGAAGGCTGGTTTCCTCCAGCCGGTCGAGGGCGACGGGGACGGAGATTTGGGACAGGATGCCGCTGTGCGCCGTCCGCCAGCTCTGCGCGACAGCCTGTGCGCGCTGCTCTTTGGTACTGACGTTCCGGGCTTCCTCGTATGCGGCTTCAAGTGCTGTTTGCATAGCCGATTCATCGCCGCCGGACTGCGCGACCGTCTCCGACGCAACGCGCCGGATGCTCTGCAGGGAGGCCCAGTCCTCGGGATAATAGCTGTTCGTCTGGAACGCACGGAAGAAATCCGTGAGCTGATCCTGATACTGCTGCTGGATCTCCGCATGCGAGCGCCACACGGCGTAGAGCGTGACGCGGTCCCTGTTGGAGGCGGTTCCCGCCAGATTGACGACCTCCTGCCCGTCCGTAAATGTTTTGCCGCCGACGGCGTCGGGATAGGTGTTCCAGTTCAGAAATGTATATCCGATGCGGGTAAAGGTGTTGGAGGAGAGACGGAATGTCTGGTCGTATTCCACAGCCTGCGGCGGAATGCTGCCGTGACCGCCGTTTGCGTTATAATACACTGTATAGGGATTGGCGATCCACTTTGCATAGACCTTCCAGCCGTTCGCTTCAACCCTGTCGCCCTCTGCAATCTCCTGCGAGAACGAGGAATCGTAGAACCAGCGCACCGTATCGTATCCCGTGCGGGGATTCTGCTCGTAGAAAACGGAGGCCTCGATGCTCATACCCGGAAGATTCGGCAGCGTCAGTTCGTCCAGTTGGTTGTTTGCAGCGACGAATCCTTGGGGTTTTGGCTCATGTCGAGCGTTGTCAGTTTGTTGTAGTCGATGTGCAGAAACTCAAGGTCCGGAAGCATCGTGCAGTCGAACGAAGTCAGCTGATTGTCGAAGGTCTCGATAAATTTCAGTTTGGTGTTGCGGCTGACGTCAAGCTGCGTCAGCTGATTGTGGCGCGAGTACAGCTGGATGAGCTCCGGGTTTCCGGAGAGATCCAGCGACGTCAGATAGTTTTTTTCACAGTTCAGCGATTGCAGGCGGGCGCAGCCCGTGACGTTCAGCGAGGTCAGAAGGTTGGACGCACAGTACACGCTCTTCAGATTCGGATTCGAAGAGAGATCGAGCGCGGTCAGCCGGTTTGAGGAACACGACAGCTCCTCCAGAAGCGCGTTCTGCGACAGATCCAGCGACATCAGGCTGTTTTTCGAGCAGTTCAGAACGAGCAGGGAAGAAAAGTGTCCGATGCCGGTCAGATCCGCGATGTTCTGCCCGGATACGTTTATCTCCGTGACGGCGCTGCGCTCTTCGGCCGTCAGAACCGCGTCGCTGCCGGCGCCGCTCAGATTGCCGGGATTCAGAATCCAGCTGCGGAACGATTCGTCCGGGAAGTGTGAGGAATCCACGGGAATATCCCCGGCATCCTGCACACCGGAGGCGAACGCCGCCGGCGTCCACGTGACGATCTGGATGAAGGCCACGCCTGCGGCGATCCATCGTTTCATTTGATTCAGCAATGTGATTCTCCTCAATGTTTTTGGTAGAATATGGCACACTAATATGAATTAGTTATAAATAACTGCAAAATGGGAGAAATTGCCGCTGCGCCCGGAGAAAAACAGGGGCGAAACTTGCGGCTCTTGCCGGGACTTCGGATTTGCGGTATAGTACAGACAGAATGCGCCGGGCGGGAGAGGAGACAGAGAGATGCGCGAAATGGAGATCGTTCCGCATCCGCAGATCGAGGGAATCCACGTGTTTTTCAACACGGTCGATTACCGCACGCCTCACATGCACCATGAGTTTGAGCTCGTGTGGGTCGTGGAGGAGACGCTGCGCATCCGCAGCGACGCGTCGGCCCGGACGCTCGGCCCGGGCGAGTGGGCGGTGCTCTGCCCGGATCAGGTCCACGAGCTGTTCTGTGCAGACAAAAGCTGCACGTTCCTCTGTGTGCAGGTTTCTCCGCATGTGCTGGAGCGCTTTTTCCCCGCTTGCGCGCGCACGCGCTGGGACGATCCTTTTCCGGGCGGCTGTCTGCCGGACGACGTGTTTGCGGAATTGAAAGAGCGCGTCCGCACGCTCGCGCGGGCGTATCTGGAGCGCCGCCCGTATTATGAACTCTGCTGCGCCGGGCAGGTGTGCCTTGTCTGGCACGCGCTGCTGTCGCAGATGCCGACGCACACGGTGAGCGCGGAGGAGGCTTCGCAGGAGGCGAAGCGCAGCGCCCGTGCGCAGCGTCTGCTCCGGTTTGTGGAGGAAAACTACAAACGGCGCATCCGTCTTTCGGATTTTGCGCGCGCGGAGGGATGTTCCGTGAACCATATGTCGTTCTTTGTGCACCGTACGCTGAACCAGAGCTTTCAGCAATACGTCGCGTCGGTGCGGTTCCGCTGTGCGTGCCGCCTGATGGACGAGGGATGGACGCGCATGACGGACGTGTGCGTGGAATCCGGCTTCTCCGACTACCGGTATTTTACCAAGGCGTTCCGCGAGCGGCTCGGCGTCACGCCCGAGGAGTACTGCCGGAGGGTGAACCGTCCGGTGCGGGACGGCGCGGTCAGCCCGGGCCCGAACTCGGCCGAGCGGTTCTACTCGCGCGAGGAAAGCCTGCGGCTTCTGGAAAAACTGTGATAACAGGCCCGTTTTTTCGATGAAAAAACGGGCCTGTCGTTTTGCACAAACGCATCTGTGCAAAATCCCGATTTTGTCGCAAATCGTAACTTTGTCGCATGAAAATCGGAACTTTGGCACAGCGCACGGAGGCCCTGCCGCCGTATACTGGACACAAAGGAGCGTGAGCGCATGCTGTACATTGGGATCGACCTCGGAACGTCCGCGTGCAAGTTTCTGCTCGTGGACGACAACGGCGCGGTGCAGAACACCGTGACGAAGGAATATCCTCTGTTTTTTCCGCATCCGGGCTGGAGCGAGCAGAACCCCGCCGACTGGTGGAACGCCTGTCTCGCGGGTATCCCGGAGCTTCTCGATGGCTTTGACGCCGCCGAAGTCGCGGGCGTCGGCGCGGGCGGCCAGATGCACGGCCTTGTGGCGCTGGATGAACACGACAACGTGCTGCGCCCGGCCATCCTCTGGAACGACGGCCGTACGGCCGAAGAGGTGGACTGCCTCAACAACACGGTGGGCAAGGCCGAGCTGAGCCGCTGCACCGCGAACATCGCGTTTGCGGGGTTCACCGCCCCGAAACTGCTTTGGATGCAGAAGAACGAACCGGAGCTGTTCGCGCGCATTGCGAAGATCATGCTGCCGAAGGATTACATCGTCTACAAGCTCACGGGTGTGCACGCGACCGAGTATTCCGATGCGTCCGGCATGCTGCTGCTCGACGTGGAGCACAAGTGCTGGAGCCGTGAGATGCTGCAAGTGTGCGGTGTGCGCGAGGAGCAGATGCCGCGCCTGTTCGAGAGCTGGCAGGCCGTGGGCACGCTGCGCCCGGACGCCGCGAAAGCACTGGGCCTGCCCGAAACCGTCACCGTCTGCGCGGGCGCGGGCGACAACGCCGCCGCGGCCGTCGGCACGGGAACGGTGGGCGAGGGGCACTGCAACATCAGCCTCGGCACGTCCGGCACGATCTTCATTTCGTCCGAGCGCTTCGGCGTCGACCCGAACAATGCGCTGCACGCGTTCGCCCACGCGGACGGCGGCTGGCATTTGATGGGCTGCATGCTCTCGGCTGCTTCGTGCAACAAGTGGTGGCAGGACGAGATCATCGGCACGACGGACTACAAGGGCGAAGAGGCGAAGATCACGCCCGAGATGCTAGGCAAAAACCACGTCTTTTTCCTGCCGTACCTGATGGGAGAGCGCAGCCCCATCAACGACACGAACGCCCGCGCGACGTTCATCGGAATGACGATGGACACCACCCGCGCCGACATGACGCAGGCGATGCTCGAGGGCGTGGCGTTCGCCATCCGCGATTCGTTCGAGGTGGCGAAGAGCCTCGGCATCTCCATCCCGCGCTCGAACATCTGCGGCGGCGGCTCGAAGTCCGCGCTGTGGAAGACCATCACGGCGAACGTGCTGGGCATCCCGCTCGACACCGTCGCCACCGAACAGGGCCCCGGTTACGGCGCGGCGATGCTCGCGATGGTAGCTTGCGGACGCTTTGCGTCGGTGCGTGAGGCGGCAGACGCGCTGGTGCGCGTGAAATCCACCGTCGAGCCGGACGCGGAGCTGATAAAATTGTATGACGAGCGCTACGCACAGTTCCGGGAGATCTATCCCGCATGCAGGGCGCTGTTCCCGAAACTGCTTTGAATTTTCCGCAAAGGAGCGTGAAGTTGTTGAAAATTTATTCGGTCACGGACAAAGAATTCGCCCCGTACGGGCGTGTGGTGACGGGCTATGACACTGCGGCGTTGGCCGCCGCTCTGGCTGCGACGCCGCTGCCCGAAGCGGGAACGGCCTATGTGTCGCGCGATGAGAGCCTGCACGCCGCACCCGGCTCGGAGGAGCTGGCCGCGCGTCTCTTCGGCGGAATGCCGGCGCAGCTCGGCCGGTGCAGCGGCCGCAACACGAAGCTCAACTGTCTCGAATATCACCGCGACAGCGAGTTCAACCTCGGCGTGAATGATTTTATCCTGCTTCTGGCGAAACAGGACGAGATCGAAAACGGTGTGTTGGACACCTCGAAGGTGAAAGCGTTCCGCGCACAGGCGGGTGTGCTGATCGAGGTGTACGCCACGACGCTGCACTACGCGCCGTGCCATGTGAACGCGGCCGACGGTTTCCGCGTGCTGGTGGCGCTGCCCGCCGGGACGAACACCGAAAGGCCCGATTTTGCACCGGCCGGCGGCGACGACGCACTGCTCTGGGCGCGCAACAAATGGCTTCTGGCGCATCCCGAATCGAGTGAAGCCGCGGCGGGCGCATACGTGGGCCTTGCCGGAGAAAACATCGACATCGCGGGCGACCTCGCCTGACATCCAAAGGAGGAACTCATTATGATCAACAACATTCCCGAAGTCAAAGCCGGCGTCATCGCTGTGTCCCGTTCGTGCTTCCCGGCCGCGCTGTCGGAGCGCCGCCGCGCCGCGCTTGTGAGCGCGTACGGCGAGGGCCTGTACGAGTGCCCCGTCACCGTCGAGAACGAGCTCGATGCGAAGAAAGCCGTCGAGGACGTGAAGGCCGCCGGCGTGAACGCACTCGTCGTGTTCCTCGGCAACTTCGGCCCCGAGACGCCCGAGACGCTCATCGCCGACTGGTTCGACGGCCCCATCATGTACGTGGCGGCCGCCGAGGGCGACGGCGACCTGCACGACGGCCGCGGCGACGCCTACTGCGGCATGCTGAACTGTTCGTACAACCTCGGCCTGCGCGGCGCGAAGGCGTACATCCCCGAATCGCCCGTCGGCACGGCGGCGGAGCTGGCCGAGCGCGTGCGCGAGTTCGTTCCCATCGCCCGCGCCATCCTCGGCCTGAAGAGCCTGAAAATCATCGCTTTCGGCCCGCGCCCGGACGACTTCCTCGCCTGTAACGCGCCCATCAAGGCGCTGTATGACCTCGGCGTCGCCGTCGAGGAGAACTCCGAGCTCGACCTGCTCGTGGCGTACAACAAGCACGCGGGCGACGCGCGCATCCCGGCCAAAGCGGCGGAGATGGAAGCGGAGCTCGGCCCCGACAACAAGTATGCCGGCATCCTGCCGCGCCTCGCGCAGTATGAGCTGACGCTCGAGGACTGGGCGGCGGAGCACAAGGGCACACGCGAGTATGTGGCGTTCGCCAACAAGTGCTGGCCTGCGTTCCAGACCGAGTTCAAATTCGTGCCCTGCTACGTCAACAGCCGTCTCGCGGCGCGCGGTATTCCCGTCGCGTGCGAGGTGGACATCTACGGCGCGCTCTCCGAGTACATCGGCGTGTGCGTGTCCGGCGCGCCGACGACGCTGCTCGACATCAACAACACCGTGCCCGCGTCCATGTATGAGAAGTCCATCCGCGGCAAGTACGATGTGCGCCTGCCCGAGACGTTCATGGGCTTCCACTGCGGCAACACGAGCTGCGAACTGCTGAAAGACCCGCACATGGGCTATCAGCTCATCATGAAGCGCGACCTCGAGCCCGAGCTGCCTGAGCCGGACATCACGCGCGGCACGATGGAGGGCAACATCAAGGCGGGTGACATCACGTTCTACCGTCTGCAGTCCACCGCGGGCACCGAGCTGAAAGCGTACATCGCACAGGGTCAGGTCATGGACGTCGACTGCGAGAGCTTCGGTTCCATCGGCGCGTTCGCCATCCCGGAGATGGATCGCTTCTACCGTCACGTGCTCATCGCCAAGCGCTATCCGCACCACGGCGCGGTGGCGTTCGGCCACTACGGCAAGGCGCTGTTTGAGGTGTTCAAGTATTTGGGCGTGTCTGACATCGCCTACAACCAGCCGAAACACCTGCCGTATCCCGGCGAGAATCCCTTCGCGTAATGAAAACGAAAAACCGGGCCGTCCGAGGGCGGCCCGGTTTTTTGCTGCAAAGAGAAGTCAGAACACGACCACAAGGAGCATCTTGAAGCGCTCCGTGCCGAAGACGGCGTGCGGGTGTCCGGCGGGCATGACGATGGACTCGCCCTCCCGAAGGTCGTATGCGGTGCCGTCAATGGTGACCGTCCCCATGCCGTCAAGGCAGGTGACGAACGCGTCGCCGCCGGATTCGTGCGTGCTGATCTCCTCACCCTTGTCAAAGGCGAACAGCGTGACGCTCACGGCGGGGTTCTGGGCGAGCGTCCGGCTGACGATCTGCCCCTCCTGATAGGCAACGAGCTCCTTGAGCGTCACCACTTCCGATTTGGCGATGTTTTTCATCGGTGCGTTCACAGTGCATTCCTCCTTACGTTTTGTCGAGAATTCGGCCGTCCACGGAGATCGTCACGACCTGCCACGGAATCATTTTTCCGCTCGCCTGCAATGCCGTTTTCGCGGCGTGCTCGAGGCCGCCGCAGCACGGAACTTCCATCCGCACGACCGTCAGGCTGCGGATGTCGTTGCAGCGCAGAATCTCCGTGAGCTTTTCGCTGTAATTGACGGCGTCGAGCTTCGGGCAGCCGATCAGCGTGATCTTGCCGCTCATGAAATCGCGGTGCATCGCGGCGTAGGCGTAGGCCGTGCAGTCGGCTGCGATGAGCAGCTTTGCGCCGCTGAAATACGGCGCGTTCACAGGTACCAGCTTGATCTGGCATGGCCACTGGCCGAGCCGGGACGGCTCGCTCCCCGCCGGGGCGGGCGCGTCGTAGGCGGCGGAGTTCCGCGCGAGTTCCCGAACGCGCTGACCGGGGCATCCGGCGTGCGCCGCCGCGCCGCGCTTGGCTTTCGCGGCCAGCACGGCCTGCTCGTCGTAGGCCGCGGCCTCGCGCTCCACGAACGTGATCGCGCCCGTGGGGCAGGCGGGCAGGCAGTCGCCCAGACCGTCGCAGTAATCGTCCCGCAGCAGCCGGGCCTTTCCGTCCACCATGCCGATGGCGCCCTCATGGCACGCCGCGGCGCACGCGCCGCAGCCGTTGCATTTATCTTCGTCGATGTGAATGATCTTGCGGATCATGGCATTCGCTCCTTTTTTATTCTGTTGACTGTTTGGAGAAAGTATACTATAATCTTCCCCGAAAATCAGTTGTTACAACAACATTCCGGCGAAAGGAGAAACAGATGCAGCTCTCGGGAACGCCGCTGTTCCGCGGCATGAGCGAAGACGATGTGGAGCAGCTCCTGACGTGCCTCGGCGCGGTGCGGCGCTCCTATAAAAAGGGCGAGACCATTCTGGCCGAAGGGCAGCCGGCGGAATCCGTCGGCGTCGTCCTGTCGGGTCGGGTGCTCATCGCCTGTGCGGACGTCTGGGGCGGCAACAGCGTCCTCGGACACGCCGGGCCCGGCGAGGTGTTCGCAGAAGCGTACGCCTGTGTCCCCGGTGAACCGCTGCTCATTTCGGTGCAGGCGGCGGAGGACACGGCGGTGCTGTTCCTGCGCGTGGGGCGCGTGCTCACCACGTGTTCTTCCGCCTGCGCGTTCCACGCCGCGCTGGTGCGCAATCTGCTGACGGTCTGCGCGCAGAAGAATCTTGCGCTGTCTCGCCGCATCCTGCACACCGGGCCGAAGTCGATCCGCGGCAGGCTGATGTCCTATTTTTCGGAGTGCGCCAAAAAGGCGGGGAGCGGAGTGTTCGAACTCCCGTACACGCGCCAGCAGCTGGCCGACTACCTCGGCGTGGACCGCAGCGCCATGTGCAGCGAGCTGTCCGCCATGCGGCGGGACGGGCTCATCCGCTGCGAAAAGCGCCGCGTGGAGATTTGTGAGATGCCGGTATTCTGAGAGGAGAGAAACCAATGGAACTGTGTGAAGAACTGGAAGCGCTGCTGCGGCAGGCGCGTCCGATTTTCTGCGACGAGACGGCGCTGGCCGACGTGACGGTCAAGGGCCGGGCCAATTTTGTGACGTGCTGCGACACCGGCGTGCAGAATTTTCTGAAAGGCAAACTGGAGCGGCGCTGGCCGGACATTCAGTTCCTGGGCGAGGAGGGCGGCTGCGCCGCGCCGGACCCCGCCGGGCGCGTCTTCGTGCTCGACCCCGTGGACGGCACGGCAAATCTGATGCACCATTTCGGCCACAGCGCCATCTCTTTGGCCTTGGTGGAAAACGGCGAGCCGGTGCTCGCGCTCGTGTACAACCCGTTCCGCGATGAGATGTTCACCGCGAAAAAGGGGGCGGGCGCGTTCTGCAACGGAAAGCCCATGCGCGCCAGCGCAGCGCCGGGGCTCTCGCGCAGCGTGGTCGCCATCGGGACGTCCCCGTACGACCGCCAGTATGCCGATTCCAATTTTGAACTCTTCCGCACGGTGTACGGCCGCTGTGAGGATATCCGCCGCACGGGCTCGGCCGCGCTCGATCTTGCTTATGTGGCGGCCGGACGTCTCGAGGGCTATTTCGAGCGCAACCTCAAGCCATGGGACTTCGCGGCAGGAATCCTTCTCGTGACGGAGGCGGGCGGACGCGTCTCCGGCTGGGACGGCAAGGCGCTGTTCCCGCTCGAAAACGCCGATGTCGCCGCCGCGGCACCCGCCGTGTTCGATGAACTTCTGGACATCCTCCGCGCCTGAAATATAAGATACAGCCGCCGGTCTCCCCCAATGGGGTGCCGGCGGCTGTTTCATATATAAATTTTACACGTCCCTGACAGAAACCGCCTTGGTCGTTTTTCCGGTCAGGCGTAGGATAATCACAGAAGAAAACGCAGACCGGGAAAGGACGCGATGAAACATGAAACAACAGCACAGACTGGCGGGGGCGATCGGCATTGTGATCGCACTTGCGGTGCTTGCCGGGGTGCTGACCGCCGTGGTGTTCGCAGACCGAGAAGTTCCGCAGCAGGAGCAGGCCGCGCAGACGGTGCAGATTGCCGAACGCGATGCGGGCGCGGCGGATGCGCAGCAGGATTACGACGGCGCGCTGACATGCTTCTGGCTGATCCTCTCGGGATTGGCGGCGGCGTCCCTGTGTCTCTCCGTTTCTCAGAACAAAAGCCATTCGTGAACAGAAAAAATCTCCCGCCTTCCTGTAAGAAAGGCGGGAGATTTTTTATGCAAGGACCGAAGCAAGTTCCAGCCGGTCAAGCAGCGCCGTCACCTCGTCGAACGTGCAGCCGTCCGTGTAGATCGAGACGGATTTGCATCCGTTCGCGGCCTGCACCCAGACCTGCCCGTCAAACTCTGTGACGAGCGCCTCGGCGCCGTCGCGTGTCACGACGACCTCGGCGCGGTCATACGCGTCGTTCAGGATGTATTCGGGGTGCTCACCATAGTCGAACGTGACGTCATACGTGTAGCTGAGCGTAAACCGCTTCCCCTGCGCCGTCGTGTAGCCGAGGTGCACTTTGTTCCAAAGCAGCGTCCCGTCGGATGCGCTGCGGCCGTACGAGACCATCTGTCCGCCGTCATCCGGCGTCATCGTCTGCGTCAGGCAAGCGAGATCCCACTCGGGGCCGCCCTCCAGAGAAACGCATTCGGCGTAGGAGGCCGACGTGCGGTATTCGGTCACGACGTCGCCGTAGAGATCGTTGCCGGTGCTCCGCCCGAGCGTGCGGCGCTCCCAGCCGTCTTTCGCACTGCCCGTCTCATACGTGAGCTGCGTCTCCTCAATGAGGCCGCGCTCCATCGCGCGTGCGACGTATTCGGCGGACGTCTCCATGTCTTTGTTCTCCTCGGCGGGGCTGGGATAACCGCACATCACGGCGTATCCGGGATTGTCCTGTTCGAACCGGCGGGAGAGCGCTTCGAGCGAATCAAAAAAGAAAATGTCCCGGTGGTTGATCACATAGTCCGCGGCAAACGCCGACGCCGTCAGAACCACGGCGGCAGCCGCGGCGACGAGCGCCGCGCGCCGGATGCGTTTTGCCCTCGAAAAGCGGACGGTTTTTCCGCTGTCGATCATGCTGCATACCTCCTCAAGCGTCCGGCCGGAGGCGTGAAGCGGAGCGAATGCTCCCTGAATGTCCTGTTTCATTGTTCGTCCTCCTCCGACAAAATCCGTTTGAGCCGTTCCTTTGCGCGGGCCAGCCGGGTCCCCACCGTTCCGCTGCGAAGATGCAGAAGCTGCGCGATCTCTTCGATTTTGTATCCCTCATAATAATAGAGATAGATCACCACGCGATATTTCGGGTCGAGCGCCATCACTGCGTCGAACACCTCGCTGTAGCGCGGCTGTTCGAACGTGAGGGTGTTGGCGTACTCGGCGTAGTCCTCGGTGTGCCGCCAGGGTGAGCGCCAGTGCTTTTTGCATTCGTTGAGCGTCACGCGGATCAGCCAGTATTTGGCGTGATCGTCGTTCTCGAACGTCTTGTCCGTCTCGTACAGGCGCAGCAGTACCGTCTGGGTTACGTCGTCGGCGTCCGCGCGGCTCTTCAGACAGCTGAAGGCGACGCGGAACACGGCGTCCTTGTGCTGCTGTGCCAGGTTGAGGAATTGCTCTTTGTCCGGCATGGGTCAGGCTCCTTCGTGAAAAGCTTTTCACCGGTAATATCCGTGAGACGGCCGCTTTTTTTCATGCTTCGAAAAAATTTTTTCCGGCGTCGCCCCGAAAAAGGCAAAAACGGGCGGCAGGCGAAGAAACTGCCTGCCGCCCGTTTGCGGATTCAGCACTCCACGGCGACTTTCATCACGCCGTCCCGGCGCGATTCAAACAACTCATAGGCTTTGTCGATTCCCCGCAGCGGGAACGTGTGCGTGATGAGGGGTGTGGTGTCAATCTTCCCCGCGGCGATGAGGTCGAGCGTTTCCTTGCAGCGGCATCCGTCCACGCCGCCTGTCTTGAAGGTCAGATTCTTGCCGTACATCTCGGGCAGAGGGAGTGTCTGCGGGCCGTCATACAGCGCCACCACAGTCACGACCGCGTTCGGGCGCGCACACTCCCATGCCGCGCGGAAACTCGCGGCGCTGCCTGCGACTTCAAGAACGGCATCCGCGCCGCCGTGGCGGCTGTGCGCGCGGACGAACTCGGAAAGCCCCTCCGCGCCGCATGTCAGCACGCCCGGAAAACGGCGGCGTACGAAATCGAGACGCTCCGCGTCGGTGTCGCACACGATGATGCAGCCCGGATCGAGAAGCCGCGCGCATTCGAGCGTGCACAGTCCCGTAGGTCCCGCGCCGAGAATGAGGACGGTGTCGCCCGGACGGATCTCCGCGATCTGCGCGGCCCAGTATCCGGTGGCGAGAATGTCGCCGACAAACAGCGCCTGTCGGTCCGTCACGCCGTCGGGGATTTTGTTGAGTCCCTGATCGGCGTGCGGAACGCGCACGTATTCCGCCTGCCCGCCGTCGATGCGGCAGCCGAGCGCCCAGCCGCCGTCCGGGTCGGTGCAGTTGTTCACCCAGCCGTTTTGACAGAAAAAGCACTCGCCGCAGAACGTCTCCACGTTGACCGTCACGCGGTCGCCCGGCTTCACGGACGAGACCGCGCTCCCCACGGACTCCACCACGCCGACCATCTCGTGCCCGACCGTGATGCCCGGAACGGCGCGCGGCACGGAGCCGTGCTTGATATGCAGGTCGCTCGTGCAGATGCTGGCCAGCGTCACCTTGACAATGGCGTCATGCTCGTCCAGAAGAACGGGTTTCGGCTTTTCCAGCAGCTCAAATGTTCCGTGTTTTACATAGGTATATGCCAGCATGGCGGCGGCCTCCTCGCATTTCGCCCGGCGGGGCGTCGTTTTCTCCAGTGTACCACGATGCGCGCGCTGGCTCAACCTCTTTTCCCGGTTGCATCCGAATGACAGACGGTGTAAACTCTAATCAAAGATGAGAGTTTGACAGGGAGGATACTATGAAAGAAGGATTGCTCCCCATCGGGAAGATGGCAAAGCTCAATCACGTTTCCATTCCGACGCTGCGGCTCTATGACGAAATCGGCCTGTTCAAGCCCCGATGCGTCGACCCGGAGACCGGATACCGCTATTACGACATCACACAGAACGCCCGCCTTGATATGATCGCGTACATGAAAGAACTCGGCATGAGCCTTTCGGAGATCGGTGAGGCGCTCGGGCGGGAGGACATCACGCTCATCGAGGAGCTTTTGGCGCAGAAAAACGAGCAGCTCCACGAACAGATGCGCCAGCTCAAGGCGCGCCATGACGCGGTCGAGCGGGCCATCCAGTCCATCGAGCGATACCGAAAATCCCCGGCCACAGGCACGCTGTCGCTGGAATACATCGACCGGCGCACCGTCTGGGGCATTCCGTGCACGGAGAATTTCTATCAGAAGGACATCCACAGCTACGAAAAAATGCTGATGCGCCTGCGGGAAAATCTGGAGGATGCGGGATTTCCGCAGATCCATTCCTACAACGTCGGCACGTCCATCGCGCGGGAGGACTTTGAACAGGGCCGCCTTGCGGCGGGGAACATTTTCATTTTTGCGGGGCGTACCGTGCCGGGCGGGCAGTCCGGGTGCCGCGTGGTGGACAGCGGTATGTTCGCCTGTGTGTATCTCGATAACTATGACGACGAAGTGCGGGGCATCACGATGCTGCGCGAATACTGTGCGGTGAACCGCTGCCGCGTCGCGGGGGACTATATCTGTGAGGTGATGACGGGCTTCAACGTGTTTGACAACGATCCTCGCACGATGTTCCTGCGCCTGCAGGTTCCCGTGACGTTCCCGAAATGAGGAGAAATGTTTTTATGTGAAAAAAATCACAAAACACCTTGACTCTATTCCGACATGAGGGTTTACACTGAAATTGTAAACAGGGCGGACGGCGGTCTGGCCCGGAAAATGCAGTTTCCCCGAAGGGAATGCCAAAGGAGGCAGCTTTATGGAAAAGATCAAGGTGGTCCAGTACGGATGCGGCAAAATGGCAAAGTACACGCTCCGGTATCTGTATGAGCACGGCGCGCAGATCGTCGGCGCGATCGACGTTGACCCCGCCGTCGTGGGTATGGACGTGGGCGACTTCGCCGGGCTCGGCGTCAAGACGGGCATCCTCATCTCGAACGACGCCGATAAGGTGCTCGACGAGTGCGACGCCGACGTCGCCATCGTAACGCTGTTCAGCTTTATCAACGACATTTACGATCATGTTGAAAAGTGCGTGGCCCGCGGCATCAATGTAATCACGACCTGCGAAGAGGCCATCTATCCGTGGACGACGGCCGCGGCGCAGATCAACCGGCTGGACGCTCTGGCCAAGGAAAACAACTGCACCATCACAGGTTCCGGCATGCAGGATATTTTCTGGATCAACATTGTGGCGATGGTGGCCAGCGGATGCAACAAGCTCACGAAGATCAAAGGCGCGTACAGCTACAACGTCGAGGATTACGGCCTCGCGCTCGCCAAGGCGCACGGATGCAATCTCACGAAAGAGGAGTTCGAGGCTCAGATCGCGCACCCTGCGGCGTTCGAGCCGTCGTACGCATGGAACGCCAGTGAGGCGCTGTGCAGCAAGCTGGGGTTGACGATCAAATCCATCGACCAGAAGCATGTTCCGTACATCGTCGATCACGATGTGTACAGCGAGACGATGGGCCTGACCATCGAGGCGGGCCGCTGCATCGGCATGTCGGCCGTCGTGACGATTGAGACGATGCAGGGCATCACCATCGAGGAGGAGACGATCGGCAAGGTCTACGGCCCGGACGACGGCGATATGTGCGACTGGTGGCTGACGGGCGAACCCGACACCGAGTTCCATGTCGTGAAGCCTGCCACGGTTGAGCACACCTGCGCGACGATCGTCAACCGCATTCCGACGCTGCTCACCGCGCCCGCGGGATATGTCACCTGCGATCAGCTCGACCCGCACTGTTATCTCACGTATCCGATGGAATACCATCTGTAATTCCGCATTTCCGCCCGCGGACCTGCCCGGCAGGCCCGCGGGCTTTTCTATTTTCCGGGCATTTGCAGCGCGCGGGCAATGTGATAGAATGATACCATCAGAATGGCCGAGGAGGACAATATGGCGGATTGGATTGAGATTGACGACATTTCCCGCCCGGAACTGGACGTGTTTGCACGGCTGACCGAAGCGCAGCTGCGAAGCCGTCAGAACCCGGAGAAGGGGATTTTTATTGCGGAGAGTCCCAAGGTCATCGAACTTGCGCTCGACGCGGGCTGCGAGCCGCTGGCGCTTCTGATGGAGCGCGACAAGATCGAAGGAGGGGCGGCGCACCTTGTACAGCGCTGCGCAGGCGTGCCGCTCTACACCGGCCCGCGCGAGGTGCTGGCACAGCTGACGGGTTTTGCGCTCACGCGCGGCGTGCTGTGCGCAATGCGCCGTCCGAAGCTGCGGACGATGGAGGAAGTGTGCGCCGGGGCAAAGCGTATCACGGTGCTCGAGGGGGTTGTGGACGCGACGAACATCGGCGCGATCTTCCGCTCGGCTGCGGCGCTCAACGTGGACGGCGTACTGCTCACCTCCACTTGTTGCGACCCGCTGCGCCGCCGCGCCGCGCGCGTCAGCATGGGCACGGTGTTCCAGATTCCGTGGGCGCGCATCGACGCGGAATGGCCGGACGAAGGGCTGGAATTCCTGCGCCGGGCCGGTTTTCAGACGGCTGCGCTCGCGCTCAGCGACGATTCCGTCAGCATCGAGGACCCGCGCCTTGCCGCGGCGGAAAAGCTCGCCGTTGTGCTCGGGACGGAGGGCGACGGCCTGTGTGAGCGCACCGTCGCGCGCTGCGACGTCACGGTGCGCATCCCGATGGCGCACGGTGTGGATTCGCTCAACGTCGCCGCGGCCGCAGCGCTCGCGTTCTGGGAGACCCGGGTGCGCTGAATACATTTTTCCGCAGGGAGTATCACTTTGCTCCGTTTGTGCACGGTGCAAAGCGGTACTCTTTTTTGTCGCAAAAATACATTGACAAAAAAATGTCAGGTGCTATAGTGAATGAGGGTACACATCTGTACCGAAACCATGCAACGGAGGGAAATCCTATGGCAAATATCATCATTGCGCCGGGCCGCTACATCCAGGGTCAGGGCGAACTGAACAACATCGGCAAATACACGCAGCCGCTCGGCACAAAGGCGTTCGTGCTCATCAGCAAATCCGGTTACGGCCGCGTGGGTGAGATGGTCGAAAAGAGCTTTGAAGCCGCCGGGTGCAGCGTTCATTTTGAGTATTTCAACGGCGAGTGCTGCAAGACGGAGATCAACCGCCTGAAAGCGCGCTTTGACGAACTCGGCTGCGACGTGTGCGTTGGCATCGGCGGCGGCAAAATTCACGACACCTCGAAGGCTCTGGCATACTATGCCAAGAAGCCGGTCGTGATCGTGCCGACCATCGCGGGAACGGACGCGCCGTGCTCCGCGCTGTCCGTCATCTACACGGACGAGGGCGTGTTCGAGGAATACCTGTGGCTGCCCGCAAACCCCAATGTCGTGCTGGTGGATACGGACGTCGTCAGCAAGGCTCCTGCCCGTCTGCTGGTCTCCGGCATGGGCGATGCGCTGGCCACGTACTTTGAGGCGAAGGCTACCGCCGACGCCGACGCGGCGACCTGTGCGGGCGGAAAGGTGACGCACGCGGCGCTCGTTCTGGCCCGCGCGTGCTACGACACGCTGCTGGCCGACGGCCTGAAGGCCTGCCTTGCGGTGGAGCAGCACGTCTGCACGCCCGCTGTTGAGAACATCATCGAGGCAAACACCTATCTGTCCGGCATCGGCTTTGAATCCGGCGGTCTGGCCGGCGCGCACGCCATCCACAACGGCTTCACCGTTGCGCCCGAGACGCACAAGATGTATCACGGTGAGAAAGTTGCGTTCGGCACGCTCGTCCAGCTCGTGCTGCAGAACGCCGACATGGATCAGATCGAGGAAGTGCTCGACTTCTGCATGAGCGTCGGTCTGCCCACGACGCTGGCTGACCTCGGCATGGAGAACCCGAGCGAGGAGACGCTGCGCGCAGTGGCGCAGGCGGCGGCCGCTCCGGGCGAGACCATCCACAACATGCCCATGGAAGTGACGGCGGACAAGGTCTACGCCGCCATCCTCGCAGCCGATGCGCTCGGCCGCGCGTACAAATAAACACAGACAAAAAAGCGGCGCGGCCCCCGTTTCGGGGCCGCGCCGTTTTTTGTTTCCGGATCAGTCGAGAAAATTCTCGTTGAGCGTCACGCCGAACTCCTTGGCGATGGCGCGCAGGTTGTCGTCGGAGATCGTCTGGCGGATCTTGCCCTGTCCGGCGGACAGCGCCAGCACGCAGATCTGCGCCGCTTTTTCGATGGTGTGCATCAGGCCGAACGTGATGTCGAAATCCGGGCCGGAGCAGAACAGACCGTGGTGCGCCCAGACGGCCGCGTCGTACTCCTTCATCAGTTCGCTCGTCGCCAGCGCGATGTCCGCGCCGCCGGGCACCATCCAGGGCACCACGCCCACGCCGCCCGGGAACACGACCGGGCACTCCGTGGCGGACTTCCACAGAGCGCGGGTGAAATCGCGCGCCGTGAGCGGCAGCACGTACGTCAGCGAAATGATGTTTGCCGGGTGCGCGTGATAGATCACACGGCACTCGCCGTTGGTGGCAGCCACGCGGACGGAATGGTTCATGAAGTGGCTCGGGAACTCGCTCGTCGGCTTCGCGCCGCCCTCGAGGCCCCAGACGATGCGCCACGCGTCGCCTTTGTCGTTGATTTCCACGATGCCGATGGAGTGCTCGGGGTCGGGCTCGACGTTGCGGAAGAATTTGCCCGAGCCCGTGGTGAGAAAATACTCGCCCGCGAGATTGGCCCCGGCGACGCCCATGTTCACCCATTCGCCCGGCTCACGGAAGAACGGGCGGCAGGCTTCGACTTCTTCGGCCTTCATGCGGTAGGTCAGGTTGCCGCCGTTGCGCTCGTGCCAGCCCTGTTCCCAGCCGTCCTGACACATGCGAATATACTTTTTGACAATTTCGATATCAAAAATACTCATTGTAATTACACTCTCCTCGAAAGTACATCCTGTTCGTATTTCTGCACATCGGCAAACCACTCGCCGTCGGCGGGGACGTTCTCGCGGCGGCAGTACTCCTCCCACACGTCGCCGAACGGCAGGGTCTTGGCCTCTTCCATCACGACCATCTTCTCGGTGAAGGAGGCGGAATCCTGCAGCGCTTTCAGCGTTTTGTTCGGCTGCAGCAGGGCGAACAGAAGCGCTTTCTGCGCGCTGCGTGTGCCGACGACCCATGCGGCGATGCGGTTGATGGACGCGTCAAAGAAGTCGAGGCCGATGAGCACCTTGTCGAGCGCGTCGCAGCGCACGATCTCTTTCATGATCTCGCGCGTCTCGTCGTCGAACAGCACGACGTGGTCGGAGTCCCAGCGCACCGGACGGGTCACGTGCAGGGGGACTTTGTCGAAGAAGCACAGCATCGCGGGGATCTTGTCGCTGATGAACTCGGTGGGGTGGTAGTGTCCCGCGTCGAGCAGGTTGTACACGCCGGGGTGCTGCGCGGCATAGGCGGTGTAGAACTCGTTCGAGCCGACGGTCATGCTCTCGAGCCCGATGCCGAATACCTTGCTCTCCACGCAGTCGATGACGTTCGGGCACGGCTCGGCGAAGATTTCGTCCAGCGCGGCCTTCAGGCGCATGCGCGGGCCCATGCGGTCGGCGGGGATGTCCTTAAAGCCGTCCGGAATCCACACGTTGTTGAGTACCTGATCGTTTAGTTCTTCGCCGATCTTCTGTGCGATGCGGCGGGATGCCTTGCAGTGGTCGATCCAGAAGCGGCGCACCTTTTCATCGGGGTGGGACAGCGTCAGGCCGTCTGTGACCATCGGGTGGGAAAAGCACGTCGGATTGAAGTCGATGCCGAGCCCGTTCTCCTTTGCGAACTCGACCCACGGGATGAAGTGCTTGTACTCGAGCTTGTCGCGGTCGACCCATTCGCCCTCGGCGAACACGGCGTAGGACGCGTGCAGATTGATGCGCTTCTTTCCGGGCAGGAGACTGGCGGCTTTGAGAAAGTCGGTTTTCAGCTCCTCGAAATTGCGCGCCTTGCCGGGGTAGTTGCCGGTGGTCTGGATGCCGTCGCCCGCCTTGCCGTCCTTTTGGTCGAAGCCCGCGACGTCGTCGCCCTGCCAGCAGTGGATGGAAATGGCCTTGCCCGCGAGTTTCGCGAGGGCTTCTTCCACGTCCACGCCCGCGGCGGCATATTTCTGTTTCGCCGATTCAAAATTCGTCATGGTTGTACCTCCCTGATCTCAAAACTGTTTCGCACCGCGGCGCGCGCTTCGGCCAGGCCGGCGAATTCGCCCGCGCGGATCATCTGTACCATCAGATTGCCGAGGGCCGTGCCCTCGGCGGGGCCCGCGTACACGGGCAGCCCGGCGGCTTTCGCCGTCAGCTCGTTGAGATAGCCGTCCTTCGAGCCACCGCCCACGATGTGAATGGCGGTGTAGCGGTTGCCCGTGAGCGCTGCGAGCTCCCGGATGGCGGCCGCGTAGCAGTCGGCAAGGCTGTGATAGATGCACGCCATGATCTCGCCAACCGTCTGCGGCACGGGGCAGCCCCGGTCTTCGCACGCGGCTTTGACCGCGCCGATCATGCTCTCGGGGGCGAGAAAACGCTCGTCGTTGGCGTCCACGCGCCCGGCAAAATTCTCACAGGCGCGCGCTTCGTCCTCGAGTTCCGCGTAGCTCCACTGCTTTTCGGCGGCGGTGCGCGCTTCTTTTCCGGCCACATAGGCAACGCCGTTGAGTTCGCGCCGCACGGACTGGATCATCCACAGCCCCATGATGTTCTTGAGGTAGCGGAAGCGGTATTCATAGCCGCCCTCGTTCGTGAAATTCGCCGCCATGCTCTCGGGCGTGGTGATGGGCTCGCGGTTTTCCACGCCGAGCAGGCTCCACGTGCCGCTCGAGAGGTACACCGCGTGGTCGTCCCGCGCGGGCACGGCCAGAAACGCCGACGCGGTGTCGTGCGTCGCGGGCAAAACCACCTCGCAGTCAAAACCCGCTTCCTCGCGCACTGCGGGTGTGAAATGCCCGACGCTCCCGCCCGGCATGTGAAGCTCGCCGAAGATGCGGCGCGGCAGCCCCAGCGCCGCGACGAGTTCGTCGTCCCACGTTTTGGTGCGCGCGTTGACGAGCGCAGTGGATGTGGCGTTCGTGTATTCGTTCACCATCCGGCCAGTGAGAAGGTAATTCAGATATTCCGGCATCATCAGCAGATGCGCGGCCGCCTCGAGCTGTTCCGGGTGCTCGCGCTTCAGCGCGGCGAGCTGATAGGCCGTGTTGAAAGGCTGATACTGAATGCCCGCGCGGGCGTAGTGGTCGGCAAAGCGCAGCGTGCCGTCCGTCTCCAGCCGGTCGCGCACGCCCTCAGTGCGCGCGTCGCGGTAGGCCACCGCGTCTCCCACGGCGCGGCCGTTTTTGTCCAGCAGCACGAAGTCGACGGCCCATGTGTCGATGCCCATGGTGGCGGGGATTTTTCCCGCTTCCCGGCACGCGCGCAGCCCCTCGAGGATGTGTGTGAACAGCGCGTCCGTGTCCCAGCAGTCGTGGCCGTTTCTGCGCACCTGCGCGTTGTCAAAGCGGTACACTTCCTCCAGCACGATGCGGCCGTTCTCCGCATGGCCGAGAATGTGCCGCCCGCTCGACGCACCGATGTCCACAGCGAGATGATATGTCATTGCAGTCCCTCCCTGAACAGTGTTTCAGTCGAGCCGGAATACGGGCTCGAGTTTCGGCTGCGCCCCGGTCTCGGGGTCCATCTCCAGTTCGAGCACATCCTTCATGTACTCGTTCCAGCGGTCCACGACGGGGCTTTTGGCTTGCGTTTGCTCGGCGAAGACGATGCCCTTTTCGCATTCGTAATATCCGAAGAGTTCGTCGCCGGACGCGAATATCGTGTAATTCACAATGCCCGCACTTTTCAGCACTTCGACCATCTCGGGCCAGATCTCATTGTGGCGGCGGATGTATTCTGCTTTCATCCCGGGCCGGATCCGGCCTTTCCATGCCATGCGCTCCATGAGCATTCTCCGTTCCATCGTTGCGCTTTGCAGCGTTTTTTGCTAAAATCAGCTCAGGTGAACACGGCGCGATACCATGTTCCGGAAAAGAGTATACGCCGATGTTCTGAGGTTTTCCATACGTTTTCTTCTCCGTTTTTTTTGAAAAATTCTACTTTTGGAGGGACCGGGATGCTGACATATAATATGGACGTTGAGCCGCGCAGCACATGGCTGCGGACGACGCCGGGCGCCCTCGCGCTGGCGCAGCCGTACCGATGCACGGAGACGGGGCTGTTTTACGGCAACGCGCATTTCTCCACCGCGCGCACGCACAAGGAGAGCTACATCCTGTTCTATACGATCGCGGGCGCCGGGCTCATCGAGCAGGGTGACGCGCGCGTGACGCTTGAACCCGGCTGGGCGCTTCTGCTGGACTGCCGCGCACCGCAGAGCTACTGTACCGCGCCGGGTTCCGCGTGCTGGCACCACTGGTGGGCGCACATCGACGGCGCGGGCGTGGCGGCCGCGGCGGAGGTTCTGAATCCGCAGCGCATCACGGCCGTCCCCCTGCCGGAACTGACGGCGCGTGAGAATTTCGGCGTACTTGCGGCGAAAATTGAAGACGGCAGCACCGCGTCGATACTGCGGCAGAGTCTCGCCATCCATGCGATGCTGACGGAGCTCTCCCTGCAGGCGCTCGGCCGCGGGGCGGATGCATCCAACCGGGCGCTTGTGCAGCGCGCCGCGGACTACCTGCGCGCACACTACGACGCAGACGTCACCCTCGATGAACTTGTGGACTCGGCGCACATCAGCAAATCGTATTTTCTGCGCTTGTTCCGGCAGTACATGGGCACGACGCCTTACAATTACCTTCTGTGCTGCCGCATTACGCGCGCCAAGGAGCTGCTCGTTGCCACCGATCTGCCTGTGGGGGAGATCGGGCGGCGCACGGGATTTTCCAATGAATCGAATTTCTCCACGCGGTTTCTGCACATGGCGGGGCAGAGCCCGCTGCAATACCGCCGCACGGCGCGCGGCGTCTGAATCCGTCCGCTCTGCGCGGCAAATCTTCTTGCCGCAGACCGGACAATGCGCTAGAATGGGAATGCTGCGCGGAAAGACGCGGCGGAAATTCCGGTTTGAGGAGACAGCGGAGAAAATGGTCGAAAAGAAACTGAGAAGCTATATCATACCGAATGTCCTGGCCATGACGGGTACGTCGTGTTATGTGCTGGCGGACACGTTCTTCATTTCTATGGCGCAGGGCGCCAACGGCATCACGGCGCTGAATCTGGTGCTGCCGGTGTATGGGCTGATGTTTGCCATCGGTTCGATGATCGGTATCGGGAGCGCCACCCGGTATTCTCTGCGGCGCGCACTCGATCCGGCCGAGGCGGACGGATATTTTTCAAACTCTCTCTTCTGGGCACTGCTCGCGTCGCTGCCGTTTGCCGCGGCGGGGCTTTGGTTCCCGGACGCGGTGCTCCGCTGGATGGGCGCGGATGAGGTGATCCTCGGGGTCGGCCTGACCTATATGAGGATCGCGCTGTGCTTTGCGCCGTGCTTCATGCTCAACTACACGTTCACGGCATTCGTTCGCAACGACGGCGCACCGAATGTTGCGATGGCGGCCACACTCACAAGCGGTATTTTTAACATCATCTTTGACTATGTGCTGATGTTTCCGCTCGGCATGGGTATGGCGGGCGCTGCGCTTGCAACAGGCCTTTCTCCGGTCGTCAGCATGCTCATCTGCTCGGTGCACTTTTTCTCTCCGTCCAATCACATCCGCCTTGTGCGGCGGGCGCCGTCCGTCCGCAGACTTGTGCGCTCGTGCAGTCTCGGCATTGTGGCGTTTGTGGGCGAGATGTCCAGCGGCATCACGACGATGGTGTTCAACTTCATCCTGCTCGGCCTGGCGGGAAACATCGCGGTGGCGGCTTACGGTGTGGTTGCCAATGCGGCTCTCGTCGGTACGGCTCTGCTCAACGGCGTGTCGCAGGGGCTTCAGCCCTATGCCAGCGAGATGCACGGCAAGGCGGATGTTGACGCCCAGCGGCGCATCTACCGCCATTCCATGCAGATCGCACTGGGCATTGCGGCGCTGCTGGTCGTTCTGGCCGGAGTGTTTGCCGGCCCGCTCGTGAGTGTATTCAACAGCGAGGGTTCGGCGCAGCTCGCCGCGTACGCGACCGTGGGAATGCGCCTGTATTTCCTCGGTTTCCCCGGCGCAGCGGTCAACGTCGTCCGCGCAGGATTTTTCAGTGCGACGGGGCGGGGGATGGAGTCCTCCGTCATTGCCGTTCTGCGCGGTGTTGTGGCGGTTACGGTGTTTGCATTCGTGCTCTCCCGTGCGTTCGGAATCATCGGTGTCTGGCTGGCGTTCCCGGTGTCTGAGATGTTCACATGGGCGCTGACCGGCAGGTTGCTTTTCCGGGACGCTGCACCCGCAAACGGAAAATAATGTAATACTATCTATAAAATATACTATTCGTAATATGCGTGAAAACTCCGTTCCTCGGCGGCCCCGCGGTGCGAAGATGGAAAAATATTGTAAAATAATACAATGTTCCGTAGACTTGTCCGCACAAGTGTGCTACACTTAACAGAAGCGGATTTTGGAAAAGTATTGCCGGGATCACGGCTATACCGCCATCCGTCACTATGACGAGGACGACGGATATTCGGGAACCAACTTCAATCGTCCCGGATTCCAGCGGATGCTTGCCGACATCAAGGCGGGCAAGATCAAGCGCGTTGTCGTTAAGGATATGAGCCGGTTCGGGCGCAACTATCTGCAAGTCGGGATGTACACGGAAATACTATGGACAAGGGCACAAAGGGCAGACCGTGAAACGGGCTGCTGACAACAAATAAAGGCTGAACA
>CALXBO010000020.1 GCA_944386565.1 uncultured Ruthenibacterium sp.
CCTTTAGGCGCCGCTGGTATTGTGGCCCCTATGGGGCCGTTTTGCAAACCCCACGTTCAACGTGGGGTTATGATTGTATGTCAGGTCACAGCGCTGCGATGACGGAGATCTTTACGCGGTACTCGGGAACCGCCAGCGCGCCCTGCGTCACGCTGCGCGCGGGCTCGTAGCCGTCCACGACCCACGCGTCCCACACGGCGTTGAACTCGCCGTAGTCGGCCATATCGGCCAGCGTGATGGTAGCCGAGAGCACGCGGCCCTTGTCGATGCCGCGGCGTGCCAGTAGATTGTCGATGACGCGCAGCACGTCCTGCGTCTGCCCGGTGATGCCGCCGTCGGTGAGCTGCGAGGTGATGCCGCTCGTGTACAGCACGCCGCCGTGTTCCACGCTCAGCGCGCGGCGGCCGTTGGCTCCGTGGCGTTTGATGTCGGACATAAGATCCATCTCCTTTTCCGTCGTGCGCGCGGGGATGTCCCGCGCGCCGAATTTGTTTTGAAATATCCTGTGAAACGTGGTATACTAAAGGGTAAAGATTCTGACAACAGCCGTATGCCGGAGTCTGTCGGGATTTGTCTTTATCTTATCATTTTCCGAAGGGAATTTCCACATGAAAAAATGCACCGCGCTCATTTTTGCGCTGATCATCTTCCTCACGGTGCAGCTTCCGGTGTACGCCGAAGGATATGACATCCCCGAGGAGCTGGGGCTCGCATCCCAGAGCGTGTACTGCATCAATCTCGACACGGGCAACGTTGTCTGCGAGAAAGATGCCGACACGCCCCGGAGCGTCGCCAGCCTGACGAAGATGATGACGGCGCTTCTGCTCATCGAAAACGTGGAGGATCTCGACGGCACGACGGTCACCGCGCCCGTGGAGATCTATGAGCCGCCGATCACGGGCAGCGGCGCGTCGCTCGCGGATATCTGGCCGTATGAGACGGTCACCGCGCGCACGCTGTTGTATGCAATGATGCTGCCCTCGGGCAACGAGGCGGCGGCCATCACGGGGTATCTCGTCGGCAACGGCAGCCGCGAGAACTTCTATGCCATGATGAACGCCCGCGCCAAGGAACTCGGCTGCACGAACACGAATTTCGTGTGCGAACACGGCCTGCTCGACATGGACGAGGGCAACTATTCCACCGCGCACGACCTCGCGCTCATCGCCGAGGCGTGCTGGCAGTATGACGTGTTCCGTGAGGTGGTCACGAGCACCGAGTACTGGATGCCGTTTACGAACATCCACACGGAGGCGGAGAAGCCGGAATTGAACCCGAACGCGGCGTATCCCATTTACTCCACCGTGTATATCCAGAAGCCGACATCTGCGATCTACCGCAGCTATATCCGCGGCATCAAGACGGGTTCGACGGAGGATGCCGGGCGCTGCCTCGCAACCGCTGCCGTCAACGACAAGGGCGAGACGTACCTGCTGGTCGTGCTCGGCAGCCCGTATGACGCGGTGGACGAGCAGGGCTACGCACTCTCGTTCAGCGACACCGCCTCCATCTACGACTGGATCTTCGACACATACTCCGTGCAGCCGGCGCTCGACACGACGAGCCCCATTCAGGAAGTGAAGGTGACGCTGTCGAGCGAGACGGACACCGTGCAGCTCTATCCCGCCGAGGATATCCGGGCCGTGCTGCCGCAGGACGGCGACTGGTCGGCGCTCGTCAAGACGTACGACATCCCGGAGAGCGTGGAAGCCCCCATCGAGAAGGGCCAGCAGATCGGCACGATGACGCTGACGCTCAACGGCACCGAGATCGGCACGGTCGCGCTGGTGGCCGGAACGGACGTATCGCGCAATTCACTGCTCCACTTTTTTGATCTGTTGGGAGATTTCTTTATGAGCACGTATTTCAAGGTCGTCGTCGTGCTGACGCTGCTGTTCCTGGCGGCATACGCGGCGATCTATCTGTGGGCCAAACGCGAAGAACAAAAGCGCCGGGCCGCCAAGCGGCGCCGCCGGCAGCAGGAACTGGAACGGATGCAGCGGGAGTACCGCTACCGGGGAGGAGACGAATCATGACAACAATCAATGCAAAACGCAACCTGACGCTTCTGATGGACTTTTACGAGCTGACCATGGCGGCGGGCTATTTCGAAGAGGGCTGCGAGGACAAAGTCGGTGTGTTCGACATGTTCTTCCGGCGCGTGCCGGACAACGGCGGCTTCGCCATCACGGCGGGTCTCGCGCAGTTCTGCGAAGTCATCGACAGCCTGCACTTCTCCGACGAGGACATCGAGTATCTGCGCGGCAAGGAGTGCTTCTCCGAGAAATTCCTCGAGTATCTGCGCCACTTTGAATTCCACTGCAACATCTGGGCCGTGCCCGAGGGCACGCCTGTGTTCCCGCACGAGCCCATCGTCACGGTCGAGGGCCCTGCCATCGAGGCACAGCTCATCGAGACGCTGCTGCTCGTGACGTTCAACCACCAGAGCCTGATCTGCACCAAGACGAACCGCATCGTCCGCGCCGCCAAAGGCCGCCCCATCATGGAGTTCGGCTCCCGCCGCGCACAGGGGTATGACGCAGCGGTGCTCGGCGCGCGCGCCGCGTACATCGGCGGCGTCGTCGGCACGGCGTGCGTCATGGCGGACCGCCAGTACGGCATCCCCGCGCTCGGCACGATGGCCCACTCCTGGGTGCAGATGTTCCCCTCGGAATACGAGGCGTTTGCGGCGTACGCGAAGCTCTACCCCGACAACTGCACGCTTCTCGTCGACACGTACAGCGTGCTGAAGAGCGGCGTGCCCAACGCCATCCGCGTGTTCAACGAAGTGCTCGCTCCGATGGGCGTGCGCCCGAAGGGCATCCGCATCGACTCCGGCGACATCGCGTACCTCTCCAAGCGCGCCCGCAGGATGCTCGACGAGGCGGGTTATCCCGACTGCGGCATCTGCGCATCGAACTCGCTCGACGAGTACCTCGTGCGCGACCTCATCCAGCAGGATGCGAAGGTGGACAGCTTCGGCATCGGCGAGAACATGATCACGTCGAAGTCCGACCCTGTGTTCGGCGGCGTGTACAAGCTGGCCGCCGTCAAAATGCCCGACGGCACGTACATCCCGAAAATCAAAATCAGCGAGACGGCCGAGAAGACGACCATCCCGCACCTCAAGAACCTCTACCGCATCTACGACGACGCCACCGGCAAGGCCATGGCGGACTACATTACAATGTATGACGAAGAGGCCGACACCGAGAACGGCATCACGCTGTTCGACCCGGTGGAGACCTGGAAGAGCCGCACGTTCACCGGCGTGCACGCAAAGCGGCTGAACATCCCGGTCTACGTGAACGGCCGGCGCGTGTATGAGAACCCGTCGCTGACGGAGATCCGCTCGTACTGCGCCGCGCAGGTGGACACGCTGTGGGACGAGGTCAAGCGCTTCGAAAACCCGCACCGGTATTATGTCGACCTGTCGCAGAAGCTCTGGGACGAGCGTCACCGCCTGCTCAAGGAGATGGGGCGCTGAGCCCCGCGCCCGGTTTGCGGTCCGGGCGGACGAAATGCATTTTTGATAAGGAGTAATCATGCAGACAACCAAACAGCACTCCGGCACGGGCGCGAGCCTGCGCCGCTTCTGGCCGTACATGGCGCGCTACAAGCGCGTGCTCGCGTTCGACCTCTTCTGCGCTGCGCTCACGACGCTGTGCGATCTCGTGCTCCCGATCATGACGCGCGACCTCACGAACCGCGCCATGAACGACCTCGCGTCCGTCACGGTGCACTATCTCATGACGCTCGGCGGCGTGTACCTCGCGCTGCGCCTCATCGACGGCGCGGCCAATTACTTCATGGCCAACACCGGCCACATCATGGGCGCGCGCATCGAGACGGACATGCGGCGCGACGCGTTCGACCACCTGATGAAGCTGTCGGACACGTATTTCGCCAACACGAAGGTCGGCCAGATCATGGGCCGCATCACGAATGACCTGTTCGACGTGACCGAGTTCGCGCACCACTGCCCCGAGGAATTCTTTATCGCGGCGCTGAAGGGCGCGGCCGCGTTCGTCATTCTCGCGATGACGAACGTCCCGCTCACGCTCATCGTGTTCGTGTGCATCCCGGTTATGATCATCTGCTGCACGCGCTTCAACCACATGGTGCGCGAGATGTTCCGCCGCCAGCGCCGCCACATCGGCGAGCTGAACGCGCGCATCGAGGACAGCCTGCTGGGCGAGCGCGTCGTCAAGGCGTTCGGCGGCGAGGACGTCGAGCGCGAGAAGTTCGAGCGCGACAACCTCGCGTTCCTCGACATCAAGAAGGGCACGTACAAATGGATGGCCGCGTTCCAGACGACGACGCGCCTGTTCGACGGCCTGATGTACCTCGTCGTCATCGTCGCGGGCGGCCTGTTCCTGATGAACGGCGTCATCAGCGCGGGCGACTTCGTCGCGTACATGCTGTACGTCTCCACGCTGCTCGCCACGATCCGCCGCATCATCGAGTTTGCCGAGCAGTTCCAGCGCGGCATCACGGGCATTGAGCGCTTCTATGAGATCATGGACGCCGACGTGGACATCTTTGACGATCCGGGCGCGACGCCCATCGAGCACGTGCGCGGTGAGATCGAGTTCCAGCACGTCTCGTTCGAGTATCCCGACGACCACAACAAGGTGCTGCGCGATCTGTCGCTGCACATCAAAGCGGGCGAGAAGCTGGCGCTCGTCGGGCCGTCCGGCGGCGGCAAGACGACGCTCACGAACCTCATCCCGCGCTTCTACGATCCCACCGACGGCCGCATCCTGCTGGACGGCCGCGACATCCGTGGCATCACGCTCGAGTCGCTGCGCGCGTCCATCGGCGTGGTGCAGCAGGACGTGTACCTCTTCTCCGGCACGGTGTTCGAGAACATCGCCTACGGCCGCGCCGGCGCGACGCGCGAGGAAGTGGAGCAGGCCGCCCGCCGCGCGGGCGCGCACGAGTTTATCTCCCAGCTTGCGGACGGATACGATACCTACGTCGGCGAGCGCGGCGTGAAGCTGTCCGGCGGGCAGAAGCAGCGCATTTCCATCGCGCGCGTCTTTTTGAAAGATCCGGCCGTGCTCATCCTCGACGAGGCCACGAGCGCGCTCGACAACGAGAGCGAGGCGCTGGTGGCGCGCAGCCTTGCAGCGCTGTCCGAGGGGCGCACGTCGCTCACCATCGCGCACCGCCTCACCACGATCCAGAACGCCGACCGCATCCTTGTGCTCGGCAGCGAGGGCATCGAGGAAGAGGGAACGCACGACGAGCTGATCGCGAAGAAAGGCACGTACTACAAGCTGTGGCTCGGCGCGAAAGCGCTGGAAAAGCCGACATTCTGACGAAGGAGGAAACGGAATGGCAGAGCCCCTGGTCTCCATCATCATCCCCGTGTACAACGCCGCGACGCATGTGGCAAAATGCATCGAGACGGTGCGCCGTCAGACGTACCGCAACATTGAGATCCTGCTCGTCAACGACGGCAGCTCGGACGCATCCGGCCCCATCTGCCACATGTACGCCCGTGTGGACGACCGCGTGCGCGTGATCGACAAGGAGAACACCGGCGTGTCCGCAACGCGCAACCTCGCGCTTGATCTGGCGAAGGGCGACTACATCCAGTTCGCCGACAGCGACGACTATCTGCGCACCAACGCCACGGAACTGCTTGTGCAGTGTGCAGAAAAGACGAAGGCAGATCTCGTTGTGGCCGCGTATTATCGTGTGTCGCGGGGGAAGACCGTCGCGTTCAACTTCCTGCCCGACGGCGTCGTGATGGATCAGGAGGAGTTCGCGCGCGAGCTGATGGAGGAGCCCGCGAGCTTCTACTACGGCGTGTTGTGGAACAAGCTCTACCGCGCCGACATCATCCGCGAAAACGGGATCCGCTGCAACACGGAGCTCTCGTGGAGCGAAGATTTCCTGTTCAACCTTGAATATATCCGCTACGCACAGCGCTTCTGCGGCATCGACACGCCCATCTATTACTATATCAACAACAAGGGCAGCCTCGTGCACACGCAGCTCAATCTGCCCAATATCGTGCGCACGCGCACAAAGCTCTTCACGTACTACCGCGATCTGTATGAACGGCTCGGATTATACGAAAAGTATAAACTCCAGATCCACAAATACCTGATCTCGATCGCCGAGCACGTGTGACCTCTGAGGGTTCGGCCCTGTGTTCCTCTTTGCGAACACAGGGCTGTTTTCTTGTCCAAAAGGCAGAATCTGCATCCCTTTTTTCGGCGTTCGGCGCATTGTGCGTCTTCCGGAGACAGCGGTATAATAAACGCATAGTATTCGGATATAAAAACAACGTTCGCATATACGAACAAGTGAACCGAAATGCCGCTACGGAGGAGCGCTATGGAACACAAGGAGCACCGGACCACCGCGCGCGTCATCGACATTCTCGAACTGGTGGCGGACAGCGCGGAGGGGATGACGTTCAGCGAGATCTCAGCGAGGTTGTCGATGCCGAAGGGCAGCCTGCACCCCATATTGCAGACCCTGTGCGACCGCGGCTATCTGCGCCTGTCGGCGGGGTCGCGCCGGTACCGCGCGGGGGCGGCGCTGTTCGCGGCGGGCAGCCGCTACGTCGAAAACGCCGACATCCTCACACGCATCCAGCGGGAGCTGCACAAGCTCTCCCGCACGACATACGGCACGAGCTACCTCGGCATCCTCACGGGAGGCGAGGCGCTGTATCTTCTCAAAGAGACGGCCCCGGCGCCGTTTGAGATGCGCTCGCGGCCGGGATACCGCATCCCGGCGTACTGCTCGGCGCTCGGAAAGGCGCTGCTGTCGCAGCACACGGACGACGAGCTCCGCGCGCTGTACGCCGAGCCGCTCGAACCGCTCACGCCGAAGAGCGTCCCCACGCTGCAGCAGCTCAGCCGGCAGCTGGCCGAGGTGCGGCGCACGGGTTTTGCCGAGGAAAGGGAGGAGGCCGCGCTGCACGTGCGCTGCGTCGGCGTGCCCGTGTATCTCGACGGCTGCATCACCGCGGCCATCAGCTGCTCGTTCCCCATTCTGGAGGGGTATTCCGAGAACGAAGCCGTGCTGCGCACGGCGCTTCTCCGCACCAAAGAGGCGGTGGAAGCCATCCTCGCGGCCGACCGCGACCACTGGGTCTGCCGCTGAGCCCCGCGGCGCGGAAACTTGCCAAAATCATGAAAGACTGCTATTCTTTTAAGGAACAGCAGTCTTTTTTGCATGGCGGAAACGCGGTGCGAAAGACAGGAAAGAGGGACGGAAGTATGGAGTGGAAGGAAACGCTGGCGCGTCTGGCCGCGCCGGAAAACGAGGCGCGGTTCGAGGCGCTCACACAGGAGCTTGCCCGGCGGGGCCTTTCGTATGAATTGCAGGAGAGCGACGAGACGACGAGTTCGGATTCCGCGTTCTTCTTCCGCGCGCCCGCCGCGCCGAAGACGGTGCACGTGCGCAACGTCATCACCCGCACCGCGCCCGAGGGGCCGCACGTGCTGCTCGGCGCGCACTACGACACGCACGAGGGCAGCTGCGGCGCGAACGACAACGCCGCAGCCGTCTGCATTCTGCTCGCGCTGGCCGAGGAGCTGAAGCGCCGCGGCATCGCGGCGGAGATCGTGTTCTTCGACGGCGAGGAGACGGGTATGACGGGCTCGAAGCTGTATGCCCGCAGTATGGACCGCCAGAACATCACCGGCATGGTGAACCTCGATATGTGCGGTTACGGCGACACGGTCGTCGTGCGCCGCAAAAAGAACGACCGCGCGCTCGCGCCGTTCTTCGACAAACAGCGCCTCAAGCGCTTCTCCGGGCGCGAGGTCAACTATCTTCCGCCGTCGGACGACGCCTCGTTCATCGCCGAGCGCATGGGCACGGCCAACATCGCCGTCATGCCCGAGTGGGACGCGGCGTTCATGCCCGCGCTCGACCAGTATGCCAGTTTCAGCCTCGGCATCCCGCCCGAGCTGCGCCAGCAGATGGCGCAGCTGGAGATCATGTCAACGCTGCACGGCGGCGTGCGCGACAAGGTCGAGTGCGTGCAGGACAGCGCGATGCAGCTCGCGTACGATTTCGTACTGGACGCGCTGACGGCGCCGCCCGAAAAAGGGTTCTTTGCGCGTCTGCGCGAGAGAGGGAAGGGGGCGCAGGAATGAACGTCCGGCTCACTCCGTCCGAAGTGCGCGGAACGGTCACCGCGCCGCCCTCCAAGAGCATGGCGCACCGCGCTATTTTGTGCGCGGCTCTCGCGCCCGGGCGCAGCCGTGTGGACAACCTCGCCTTTTCGCAGGACATCCTCGCCACGCTGAACGCGGTGCGCGCGCTCGGCGCGCGCGTGGAGACGGGGGATTCCTGGGCGGTCATCGACGGCCCGCAGCGCATCGCCGCACAGGACGGCGTGTGTGTGGACTGCGCCGAGAGCGGTTCCACGCTGCGCTTCCTCATCCCCGTGTTTGCCCAGACGGGCGCGGACGTGCGCTTCACCGGCCGCGGCCGCCTGCTCGAGCGCCCGCAGAACGTGTACGAGCAGCTCTTCGCTGAAAAGGGAATTGCCTTTACGCATACGCCCGCGGAAGTCCGCGTGCGCGGTCCGCTCCCGGCCGGGGAGTACGAGGTGGACGGCGGCGTCAGCAGCCAGTTCATCACGGGGCTTTTGCTCGCGCTGCCGCTGTGCGGCGCGCCGTGCCGCGTCACCGTGCGCCCGCCGTTCGAGAGCCGCAGCTATGTGGGTCTCACGCTGCGCGCAATGGCCGATTTCGGCGTGCACGTCTCCGAATGCGGTAATACATATAGTATAAACGGAAACGAAAAATACGTATCGGCGAATCATACGGTCGAGGGCGATTACTCGCAGGCGGCGTTCTTTGCCGTGCTGGGCGCGGTGTGCGGCGGCGTGACGGTGCGCGGCCTGCGGGAGGACTCCCTTCAGGGTGACCGCGTCATCCTCGACATTCTCGCGCGCTGCGGCGCGTCGTTCACGCGCGAGGGCGACGCCGTGCACTTTGAGAAAAGCCGTCTGCACGGCGCGCGCATCGACATCGCGGACTGCCCCGACCTCGGACCCATCCTGATGGTGCTGGGCCTTTTCTGCGAGGGTGAGACGGTGCTGGAAAACGCTGCGCGCCTGCGCGTCAAGGAGAGCGACCGCATCGCCGCGATGGAAGCCGAGATCCGCAAGCTGGGCGGGCAGATCACGTCGGACGAAAACACCGTCACGGTGCGCGCGTCGCGCCTGCACGCGCCGGACACGGCGCTCGACAGCCACAACGACCACCGCGTCGTCATGGCCATGGCGGTGGCCGCGCTCGGCGCGGGCGTTCCCGCCGTGATCGAAAACGCACAGGCGGTGGCGAAAAGCTATCCCGATTTCTTCGACGTGCTGCGCTCGATCGGGGGAAAGGCGGAGGAACATGGATAAAATGAATTTCTGCATCGTGGGTCTCGGGCTGCTGGGCGGCAGTTACGCGATGGCGCTCACGGAAAAGGGCCACACGGTCACGGCCGTGGACGTGCGCGAAGCGGCCATCGACTGGGCGCGCCGCCGCGGCATCATCACTGAGGGCGCGACGGACGGCTTCGAGCCGCTTCTGGAGCGGGCCGACGCCGTCGTCATCTGCCTGTATCCGGACATCGCCGCGCCGTGGCTGCGCGAGCATCAGAAGCACTTCAAGCCCGGCGTGCTCATCACGGACGTGTGCGGCGTGAAGGGGCATTATGTGGACGAGGTGCAGTCCTTCCTGCGCGAGGACGCCGAGTTCATCGCCTGCCACCCGATGGCCGGGCGCGAGGTGAGCGGCGTAGAATACGCGGATTGCGCGATGTTCCGCGTGGCGAACTTCCTCATCACGCCGACGGCGAAGAACACGCGGCGCGGCATCGCGTTCGCGCACGCGCTGGCGGACGACCTCGGCTTTGCGCGCGTGACGGAGCTCACGTGCGCCGAGCACGACAAGGTCATCGGCTACGTCAGCCAGCTCACGCACGCCATCGCCGTCAGCCTGATGAACGCGAACGACGACCCGCACCTCGTGGACTACACGGGCGACTCGTTCCGCGACCTCACGCGCATCGCAAAGATCAACGACAAGCTCTGGTCGGAGCTGTTCTTTGCCAACCGCGAGGTGCTGTGCGGCGAGATCGACGCGTTCACCGCGTCGCTGCTCGACCTGCGCGAGAAGCTCGCGACCGGCGACGAAGCGGGCCTGCGCGCGCTGTTCGTCAAATCCACCGAGCGCCGCCGCCTGTTTGACAAATGACGTAAAAAAACGAGAAAAGCCTCCCCGGAAAGGGGAGGCTTTTTGCGTGGGAATTTTATTTGCCCGCGCGGCGCAAAATGAACTTCACCAGCTCGACGATGGGGATCACGAGGATGGCGATGCCCAGCGCGACGAAGTATTCCATCAGGCTGATGTGCGCGAAGCCGAACGCGTCGGCGAGGAACGGCACGTACAGGATGACGGTCGAAAGCAGCAGGCTGCCCAGCATCGCGCCCCAGAGCACGACGTTGTGCGTGTTCAGCTGGAACACGCTCTTGCGGCGGCTGCGCATGTTGAACGAGTGGAAGATCTCGGCCATGCTCATCGTGAGGAACGCCATCGTCATGCCGTCGGCGCTCGACGCGATCTCCCACACGCCGCTCTCGATGTAGTGGCCGACAAAGTAGGCGAACAGCGTCAGGATGGCGACCATGATGCCCTGATACGCCACGTCGAATCCGACGCCGCCGGCGAAGATGCCGTCGGTCGACTTGCGCGGCGGGCGCTGCATCACGTCAGGCTCGGGCTTTTCCATGCCCAGCGCCAGAGCGGGGAAGGTGTCCGTGATAAGGTTGATCCACAACAGGTGCACCGGCTGCAGCAGCGTGAAGCCCAGCAGCGTCGCGACAAAGATGCCCAGCACCTCGCTGAGGTTCGAGGCCAGCAGGAACTGGATGGCCTTGCGGATGTTGTCGTAGATGCAGCGGCCCTCGCCGACAGCGCCCACGATCGTGGCGAAGTTGTCGTCCGCCAGCACCATGTCGGCGGCGTTTTTCGTCACGTCCGTGCCGGTGATGCCCATGCCGATGCCGATGTCGGCCGCCTTGATGGACGGGGCGTCGTTGACTCCGTCTCCGGTCATGGCCGTGATGCAGCCGCGCTGCTTCCACGCCTTGACGATGCGCACCTTGTGCTCCGGCTGCACGCGGGCGTACACGCCGTAGTGCTCGATGTTGTTCGCGAGCTCTTCATCCGACATGTTGTTGAGGTCCGCGCCTGTCACGGCCTCGGACGCATCCTTCACGATGCCGAGCTCTTTCGCAATGGCCACGGCGGTGTCCTTGTGGTCGCCCGTGATCATCACGGGGCGGATGCCCGCGGCGCGGCACTCGGCCACGGCGGCCTTCACCTCGGGGCGCACCGGGTCGATCATGCCGGCAAGGCCGAGGAACGTGAGATCCTGCTCCAGGAACTCCGGTTCGGAGGAGGAGGGCATTTCCTTCCACAGGCGCTTCGCGCCCGCCATCACGCGCAGTGCGCGGTCGGCCATCGCCTTGTTCTCGGCGAGGATGGCGCTGCGTTTTTCCTCCGTCATCGGCAGCGTCTCGCCGTTCTCCTCATAGTGCGTGCAGCGCTTGAGGATCTCGTCGGGCGCGCCCTTCGTGTACTGTACGAACGTGCCGTCCGGGCACTTGTGCACGGTGCTCATCATCTTGCGGCCGGAGTCGAACGGGGCCTCCGTCACGCGGGGATACTTCTTTTCCAGCTCCGTCTTCGAGAGCCCCAGAGACATCGCCCAGTTCACGAGCGCGGCCTCCGTCGGCTCGCCCTCGGCCTCGTTCTTGTCGTTCAGATAGGCGTCGCAGCACAGCGCCATGCCGGCCGCGGCGGGGCCGGCCTCGCCGACGTTCGCCGTGACGGTCATCTTGTTCTGCGTCAGCGTGCCGGTCTTGTCCGAGCAGATGACCTGCGCGCAGCCCAGCGTCTCCACCGCGGTCAAGCGGCGGATGACGGCATGGCGCTTGGCCATGTTCGTCACGCCGATGGAGAGCACCACCGTCACGACGGCGGCAAGGCCCTCCGGAATGGCCGCGACGGCCAGCGACACGGCGACCATGAACGTCGAGAGGATCGCTTCACCCGAGAAGCTGCCCGCGCGCAGCAGGCTGAACACGAAGATGAACACGCAGATGCCCAGCACCGTCCAGCTCAGGATCTTGCCCAGCTGCGCCAGCTTTTTCTGCAGCGGCGTCTGCTCGTCTTCCACCTGCGCCAGAGCGGCGGCGATCTTGCCCATCTCCGTCGTCATGCCGGTGTCGGTCACGACGTACTTGCCGCGCCCGTACACGACGGAGCTGCCCATATACGCCATGTTCTTGCGGTCGCCGAGGGGCACGTCCGAGCCGTCGAGACCGAGCGCCTCGAGCCTTTTCGTCACGGGCACGCTCTCGCCCGTCAGCGCCGCCTCCTCGATCTTGAGGCTCGCGCTCTCAAGGATGCGCCCGTCGGCGGGGACGGCGTCGCCCGCCTCCAGCACGACGACGTCGCCGGGGACAACCTCCGACGAGTGGATGACCTGCTGACGGCCGTCGCGCAGCACTTTGCACGTCGCGGCCGTCATTTCCCGCAGCGCTTCAATGGCCTTCTCGGCCTTGCTCTCCTGATACACGCCCAGCACGGCGTTGATGAGCACCACCGCGAGGATGATGATCACGTCCGTGAAGCTCTCGCCCGAGTAGGCGGCCGTGACGCCGGAGATGAGCGCCGCAGCGAGAAGAATGATGATCATCGGGTCTTTCAGCTGGGAGACAAAGCGTTCGAAGAGCGTGATCTTCTTGCCCTCTGCCAGCTCGTTGGGACCGTGTTTTGCAAGGCGCTGTGCCGCTTCGCTGCCGGAGAGACCCGCCTCCGACGTGTTCAGCGAACGCAGGACTTCCTGCGCCTCCTGTTGATACCGTTCCATGTTCCGCTTCCTTTCTTTCTTGTGTGAGGCAAATAAAAAAGACCCACGCGCAGCCGCGTTATGGACTGCGCGTGAGTCTCAACATTTCATCTCAGCCAGACCGCAGCGCGAATCGTGTGTTGACTGAACCCGCGCCTCTTACGCGCGGCGTTTACTCCCTCACGTGTTGCAAACAGTATACTCCGTCCGTGAAACAATGTCAATGGACGAAGTGTAAATAATTTGCAATAAAAAAGCGGGCCGCAAAGGGCCCGCAGATGTGCCGTATGAATTACTCGGCAACGCTCTCAGAGGTGGAAGCGCTCTCGGCGACCAGGCTCTCAGAAGTGCTCTCGGCAACGCTGGAATCCTCAGCAACGCTGGAATCCTCGGCAACGCTGGAGTCCTCAGCAACGCTCTCGGAAACGGAAGCGCTCTCAGAGGTGCTCACGGAAGCAGCCGTGCTGGAAGAAGTAGCCTCAGAAGAGGAGTCGCCGCCGCAGGCAACGAGGCCCAGGGCCAGAACACAAGCGGCAATGCTGACAGCAAGAATCTTTTTCATGATGTATTTCTCCTTTTTCTTTCTTTATGGATATCTGCACTCGGCGCACAACACCGCAAAGCGGCTGCGCACCTCATGGCACTTTCCCGTGCCTACGGGTGATATCATACCGGGAGCTTGTTAATAATATATGAACAAACAGTGTAAAGGTTGTGTAAAATTGCTATCAAATTGTTTACATGTGCACAAAACAAGTGCGTTTGGTTTGTGAAAATCGTCAATTTGACGTCTTGCGAAAAGAGGTACTGTGCTTATAATAGGATAACGGTGCGGATGAATCCGCACGAGACGTCGGACGGGGGGAATCGGGGCGATGCAGACCACGGCTTCGGGAAAAATCGACACATCCGCAAAGGCGCTGGCAAAACTGAGCTGGCCTATTTTTGTGGAGCTGATCTTGCAGCTGCTGGTCGGCAATATGGATCAGGTGCAGCTCAGCCACTTCAACGACACGGCCGTGGCCGCCGTCGGCAACGCCAACCAGATCATCACCGTCGTCATCCTGACGTTCAGCGTCGTCAGCCTCGCGGCGATGATCCTCATCAGCCAGTACCGCGGCGCGGGCGACATGAGCAGCGTCAACCGCATCTACACGCTGTCGGCGCTGTGCAATCTTGTCCTTTCAACAGCCATAGCGGTGCTCATCATTGCGCTGCGCGGGCCGCTGTTCGCCGTGATGCACGTCCCGGCGGAGATTTTGCCCGAGGCGCGGGCGTATCTCGTCATCACCGCCGTCACACTGCCGTTTCAGGCGCTGATGCTCACGTTCTCGGCGTTTTTGCGTGCGGGCGCGCGGATGAAGTCCATCATGGCCATCACCGGTATCGTCAACGTGTGCAACATCCTCGGCAACGCCGTGCTCATCAACGGCGTCGGCCCGCTGCCGCGCCTCGGTGCGGCGGGCGCCGCGCTGTCGTCCAGCATCTTCCGCGTCGTGGGCTTCGCGCTCATGGTGTGTGTGTTCTTCCGCAGCTTCCCGGAGGCGCGCATCGCGCCCTCTCTGCTGCGGCCGTGGCCGCGCGATCTCTTCCGCCGGCTCATCGCCATCGGCGTGCCGTCGGGCGGCGAGAGCCTGTCGTACCAGTTCACGCAGATGAGCTGCCTTGTGTTCGTCAACATGATGGGCACGTATGTCGTCACCACGCGCATGTACACCGTCATGCTCGCGAACTGCATCTACCTGCTCATTTCCGCCGTCAGCCAGGCCGGGCAGGTCACGGTCGGGTATCTCGTCGGCGCGCGCGACCTCGACGGCGCGGACCGCTGCACGTGGCGCATCGTGCGGGTGTTCTGCCCGCTCACCGTCGGCATCAGCGCGCTGGTGTTTCTGGCGGGCCGCCCCATCCTCGGCCTTCTCTCCGGCGACGAGCGCGTCATCGCGCTGGGCTGCTCGGTTCTGCTCATGGAGATCTTCCTCGAGATCGGCCGCTCGTTCAACATCGTGCTCGTGCGCTCATTGCAGGCCGCGGGCGACGTGAAATTCCCCACGCTCATCGGCATCGCCAGCGAGTGGATCGTGGCCGTCGGGCTCGGCTACCTGTTCGGCATCGTGCTGGACTGGGGCCTCGTCGGCATGTGGGCCGCGTTCGCCATCGACGAGAATCTGCGCGGGCTCATTTTCATCATCCGCTGGAAACAGGGAAAATGGCGCTCCATGAAAACCGTATAAGTTCGCTGCATCCCGTCCGTGCCCCGCGCGCGGACGGGATTTTTTTTGCCGGGGTGTTGACAAAGCGCTTCGTTGGTGGTATGGTTAGTTACACAAGCAATGAACCAATACACCAAGCGGTGAAACGGAGAAAGGGGCGGATGGATTGAACGCATCATTCAACGAGGCGTCGGCGATCTATTTGCAGATCGCGTCCATGCTGGAGGACGATATCCTGCGCGGCATTCTGGCCGAGGAGGAGCAGGTCCCCAGCACGAACGAGCTGGCGCGGGCATACAGCATCAATCCGGCCACGGCCGCCAAGGGAATCAATCTTCTGGTGGACGAGGGAGTTTTGTACAAAAAGAGAGGGATCGGCATGTTTGTGGCACCCGGGGCGCGCGGCGCCATCGTGCAAAAACGCAAGGACGCATTCTACGAAGCCTACGTCACGCAGCTTGTGCGCGAGGCGAAGGCGCTCGACATCACGAAAGAAGAACTTGCCGCGATGATTGAAAAAGCGGCGCAGGGCTGAGGAGGGGTTTTTATGAAGAAAGAACTGAAGGCAACGGGCGTTGTCAAGCGCTACGGGAAAAAGGAAGTGCTGCACGGCGTGGACGTGTGCATCGAACCGGGCGTCATCTACGGACTGATCGGCCGCAACGGCGCGGGAAAGACCACGCTGATGGGCATTCTCACCGCGCAGAACACGTTCGACGAGGGCGAAGTGACATACGGCGGACAGCCCGTGTGGGAGAACCGCGCGGCGCTCGCGGAGCTGTGCTTTTCGCGCGAGATCCCCACGACGCTGCTGATGGGGCAGAACACGAGCAAGGTGCGCGACTATCTGAGCGCCGCGGCCGTGTACTATCCGCACTGGGACAAGGAGTACGCACAGCGCCTTGTGGACCGGTTCGGGCTCGACCGGAAAAAGAGCGTGAGCAAGCTGTCGAAGGGCATGCTCAGCATGCTCACCATCGTCATCGCGCTCGCGTCGCGCGCGCCGGTCACGATCCTCGACGAGCCGGTCGCCGGTCTCGACGTCGTGGCGCGCGAAGATTTTTACAAGCTCCTGCTCGACGATTACGCCGAGACGAACCGCACGTTCATCATCTCCACGCATATCATTGAAGAGGCGGCCAACGTGTTCGAGCGCGTGCTCGTGTTGCACGACGGCAGGATGCTCGTGGACGCGCCGACGGACGAATTCGTGCAGAGCTTCACGCTCATCACGGGCCACGAGGACGAAGTGGCCGCCGTGTGCAGTGAGCTCGGCGTCTCGCACGCCGTGCACACCGAGCGCATGGGCCGTCAGGTGCAGACGGCCGTGCGCGCCCCGCGCTCCGCGGTTCGCGCCGCCGCCGAAGGGCACGACGTGGACCTCGAGGGCATCAACCTGCAGAAGGCATTCGTCTATCTGACGCAGGCGAACGGGGAGGGAGCGGCATGCTGAAACTGACGGTTTCCCAGCTGCGCTCGCTGATTCTGGGCGCTCTGATGATGGGAGGGTGTCTCCTGTTTACGCTTGGCGTGCGCCTGATGAGCCACGGCGAAAGCGACAGCTTTCTGTCCGGCTATGCGCTGGGGCTGATGGTGGCGTACATGGTGCTCATCCCGTTCGTGATGATGCTGACGAACGGCTCGTTCGGCGTGCGTCTGGCACTCTCGATGGGCGCGGTGCGCCGGGATCTCACCGGGCAGCTTGCCGTGATGAACGCGGTGTTCTGCGCGATGCTGCTCGCGGTGCTGGCGGTCGTGGAAGAGGCGCTGCGCCTGTGGAACGGCGGAGAACCCATCCCGGCCGTCGCGTGGGCGGGAATGCTGGGCCTCGGCCTTGTCTGCGGCGCCGTCGGTGAGGCCGCGGGGGTGCTGGGGCTGCGCTGCCCCGTGCGCGTCGTCGTTCTGGCGGTTCTCGGCACCTGCGCCGTGGGTGTGGTGCTGATCATTTACGTCGTCGCGGGCTTCATACTCAACTTCGGGCCGATGGCGCTGCTGCTCCGCGCGGGCACGGCGGCGGTCTGGGCGGCGGGGTTTGCGCTGCTGGCCGTGCTCTGGGGCATCTTCACCGCCGTGGTGCACCGCCTTGTGAAAATGACGGTCGTGAGCTGAAAGCGGCTGGACAGGAGGCGATTGTATGGTACAATATATCAAAGACGAGCTGCGGCTCGAGTGGAAGGAATATTTCGCCGTCGTGTTCGGCGTTCAGCTGGGCGCATGGCTGATCACGGAGGCCGTCGTGAGACTGCTGCTGCATGAGCCGGTGATGGCGGGCGGCGGCGCGGCCGCGGGCACGGGTCTGTTCATCGTGTTCGTCATGGCGTTCGGCCAGTGCGCGGTGCACTTCGACATGCAGATCAGCATGGGCCGCACGCGGCGCGACGCGTTTCTCTCGCTGCTTGTGTCGCAGCTTCTGCTGGGCGTGTGCTCCGTGCTGTTCAGCGGCGTGCTGTCGGGGCTGTCCGAGGGCGTCGGCGTGCTGGTCGACGGCGCGCGGCGCGGCCTGAACGTCGGGCAGATCATACTGGGGGATTACGCCGCCGTGTGCGCGGCGGGGCTTGTGTGCTGTGTCGCGTTCGGTGTGCTCGCGGGCACGCTGGTACAGCGCTTCGGCCGCGCGGCGTTCTGGGTGCTCTATGCGGTGATGATCGTCCCGATGCTCCTCGCGGAGCACCTCATGCGCCTGTTTGCGCCCGACACGGGTGCGCTGGGCTTTGTGACGCGCGCGCTCATGCCGCTCGGCGCAGCCGGCCCGGCGGTGCTGCTCGCGGCGGGCGCGCTCGTGTTCGCGCTCGCGGGATGGCTTGTCCTGCGCCGCACGTCCGTGCGCGTGTGACGCGTCCAATCTGAGAAAGAGAAGGTACTTGCTCATGCAGGAGACTCAACCGGACCTCCGCCGGGTGCTCAACCGGACGGGGCTGGCGTTCGCACTGTTTTTCGTTCTGTATCAGACGGTCCCGACCGTGCTGTCGGCGCTGCTGTCTGCCATCGCGCCCGGTGCGGCGAACAGCCAGATCGTGCAGGCGCTTTTGTCAACGCTGCCGGGCTACATTGTGGGCCTGCCCGCCGTGTGGCTCGTGCTGCGCACCGCGCGCACGCCGTGTCCGGAGCAAACGAAATCCGACCTCACGGCGGCGGAATTCGCCGGACTTGCCGTCGTGTGCATCGGGGCGGTGTTCGTGTTCAATCTCGTGGGCAACGGCATCAACCTGCTGGTCTCGCTCATCAAGGGCTCCGCCGCGGCGAACCTCATCAACACCGTGCTGGTGTTCGACACGCCGGTGCTTGCGCTGATGACGGTCGTCATCGCGCCCGTCGCGGAGGAATTCCTGTACCGCAAGGTGCTGTGGCGCTGGGTGGGTGCGCTCGGCGTGCGCGTGTACGTGTTCACCAGCGCGGCGCTGTTCATGCTCGCGCACGGCAATGTGGTGCAGTACCCGTACACGTTTGTGCTCGGCCTGATCTTCGCCGCCGTCTACGCCAAAACGGGGCGGCTGGTGTATCCGGTCGCGCTTCACATGACCGTCAACTTTATCGGCGGTGTGATGGCGAGTCTCGCCCAGACGAACGCCGTGCTGGCGGGCGTGCTGGGATGGATCTACCTCGTGTGCACGGCCGCGGCCGTCGGGCTGTGTGTGCGGCACCGCGATTTCTTCGAGATGCCGGACGCGCCGGAGCACGCGCTGCATGACGCGATGCACTGTCCGGGGATGCTGCTGTGCACGGCGGTGTCGCTCGCAATGGCGGCCTTTATCATTATCTTCCTGTAAACAAAAGAGAGCGCCGGGACCGTGAAGGTCCCGGCGCTTTTGAATTTTACTGCTGTACGGCGCTCACAAGAACGGATGTTTCGCCGCCTGTTTCCGAGGAAAAGCAGAACAGATAGTGGGGGACGAGAGCGCCGCTGCCGTTGTCCGCATAGCACAGCGCGCGGTGCGTTTCCGCGCCGTCCCCGCCTTCGGCGAGCGCCTCTTCGCGCGCTTCGTCCTCGCTGCGCAGGGCGAGCTCCGTCCCTTCTGTGAGACGCGGCGCGGCGCTCAGCGAAAGCACCGTGCCGTCCTGCGCGAGCGTCGCCGTCACGGCCGTCCGCGTGTAGGCCAGCAGCGACGCGGCGGCGCCGGAATCCTCCGCCGTCCAGAGCCGCACTTCGCGCGCCCCGTCCGCGGACTCGTTTTCGGCGCTGTACGTCTCGCCGCCGTTGCCGCGCGAGGCCGACCACTGCGCCAGCGCGCCGGATGCGTCTTCATAAGCGAGCCCGGCCTCCGACGTCAGCGACAGTTCGATGCCGGACGAGCCCGCCCAGACGGCGTACACCGCCCCGCCGGCGACGGCTTCGCCGCTCAGCCAGCTGTCTTCCTGCTGTGTGACCGTGAGCGTCAGGCCCAGCGCATCCGTCAGGTTCCGCACGTCGTTCTCAAGGCCGGACGTGTCCGGTTCAAGCAGCGGGAGCGCACCGGGCAGCTCGTCCGCGGCGAGGTCCAGCGTCGGGTTCCCGAGCGCATCCGCCGGCGCGTCGGCGAGGGTGGCCGACACTTCGGATTGGTTCATGCGCCCCTGTGCTTCGGGCGCAGCGTCGAACGCCATCTGCGGCGCGACGTCCTGCGTTTCCTCGGGGGCTGCCGCGGCGGCGTACTGCTGCGCCGTTCCGTTCGTGCTGAGCGATGCGCCGCCGATGCGCCCCAGAAAAACGGGAGCCGCCAGCGCCAGCACGGCCGCCGCAGCCGCCGCCGTCAGACCGGCGCGGACGGGGAAGCGGCGGGTCTTCGCGCGGGGAGCGGTCTCCTCGGCCTCCATCGCGGCAACCAGTTTTGCTTTCAGCTCCGGCGATGCGGAGACCTTGCCCATGGCGCTGCGGTATTCATCACAATGCATCGTCAAAGTCTCCTTTCAAAGCGGTTTTCAGCAGCTTGCGCGCCCTCGCCATCTGCGAGAGCACCGTGTTCTGCGGGATGCCGAGAAGCTGCGCGATCTCCTTCGCACTGTACCCCTCGATATAGTATAAGTAAATAACAGTCCGGTATTTGTCGGGCAGGGCGCGCACCGCGTCCAGCACGGCCGACTCCTCGGGCGTGAACGGGACGCTGAACGATTCGTCCAGCCCCTGCGTGCGGCGCTGCCACGCGCTCTTGAAGTGATCCTTGCACTTGTTCACCGTGGTGCGCAGAAGCCACGCCTTCTGATGTTCCGCGCTCTCAAAGGACGGCTTTGTGCGCACGAGCGACAAAAACACCTCCTGCGCCACATCTTCGGCGTCGGCGGGGTTCTTCACAAGACCGTACGCCGTGCGGTACACCATGTCGGCGTACGCCTCTACGATCTCGGCCGGGTCGTGCAGCATACAGGCGGACACGGCCCTCACCTCCTCATCTGGATATACGAGACAGCCGCGCAGGATATTGCGCGGCGCTTGTCTTCATTATAACAACGCGCGGGCCGATTGCAACCGCGCGGGGCGAAAAAAGGGGCGGAGCCAGGCGCTCCGCCCCTTTTTCGGAAACTCAGAAATAATTCATCGGGTTCGTCAGCGAGCCGTTCACCGTCACCTCGAGGTGGCAGTGGTTGCCCGACGAGTAGCCCGTGCTGCCCACGGTGGCGATCAGCTGGCCGCGCGCGACGTTCGTGCCCGCGCCCACAAGCAGCGACGAGCAGTGCGCGTAGCGCGTCGTCATGCCGTTGCCGTGGTCGATCAGCACATAGTTGCCCCAGCTGCTGTGCCAGCCGGCCTCGATGACCGTGCCGGAGTCACACGCGTAGATGGGGGTGCCCGCGGGCGCGCAGATGTCTGTGCCGCGGTGGCCGCCCTGACCGAACTTCGTGGTGATGTAGGAATAATTCGGAACGGGGAACGACAGAACGCCGGAGCCCACCTGACCGGAGAACTCCACGTAGCCCGGGCGCTCCTTGGTGCCGATCTCAACGATCTTGTCCTGCGCGGGCGTCGTGACCGTCTCCGACAGGATGCGCGTCTCCACGACGACGCCGTCCACCGTCACGATGTCGGCCGTCACTTCCTTCTCGCCGTTGATGCCGCGCTGGACGGTGCGCTGCGAACCCTTGTACAGTTCATCCGTCTCCTGCTCGATCGTGTTGTACTCGATCGTCTCGGTGTACGTCTCGGTGCGGATGAGTTTTGTCTGATACAGCCCCGACTGCTCCATCGCGGTGTTGATGGCGGAGAAGTCGCCGATCGAAGACGTGAAGTAGATACCCGGCACGAGCGTGATCTCGCGCACGAACTCGGCGCGCGCGCCGTCGCCGTCCGCCGCGGCGGCCGTCTCCAGACGCTGCGTCAGCAGCGTGTTCAGGTCGTTGTACGTCTCGGTGCAAACGCCCATCAGCGTGCCGTCCACGTAGATGCCCGTGGCCTCCTGGATCTTCTCGCTGCTCGTCTCGATCAGCCGGTTCGCGATCGTCGAGGCGTCCGCGCACGCGGCCGTGTTGACGCTCGCCAGCTTGAAGGTCGGCAGCGCCGACCACTCCTCGTCCGAGTCGGCCGCGATGATGCGGCTCTTGATCAGCTGCTGCGCATTCTCCCACACCGTCTCGTTCGCGACGTAGCCGAGGAACGTGCCCTCATACGTCACCGACAGCGAGTACTCGGTGCTCACCACGGAGTGCACCGTGAACAGGAACGCCGCGGCCGCCGCAATGGGCAGAAGATAGCTCAGCGCGGAAAAGATCAGGCGGTGGTAGATGCGCACGCCGCGCTTGACGTACGCGATGCCCGCGGCCTTCGGGCGTTCCTCGCCCTCCTCGCGCGCCGTCTGCACGGCCTGCCGCGCGTGGGAGAGCCCGACGGCCAGCCGGACGACGGGTTCGACGAAATCGTGCTGCAATCCGAGCAAAAACCGGTGCGCCGCCGTCAGGCCCGCGCGGCCGAACAGCATCACGCCGAATACGATCCAGTGCACAAACCGGTGCAAGAAGCGCATCAAAAGCACAAACAGATATTCCGTCTGCTGGCCCAGGCGGTACAGCATCTGGCCGATCGCGTTGAACAGTACGCGCCGGGGCACGCGGCGGTCCGCACGGCGCAGCTCCACGATGGCGGAGTCGTTCTCTGCGCGCTGCATCGCGCCCGCGAACTTCAAAAGCGCGTCGTTCAGGCGTCTGCGCAGCGTGCGGCGCGCGGCGGGCTGTTTGCCGGTGCCGGCCGCTTTTTCACTGCCGGCGCCGGGCGTTTCCCGCTCGGGACCCGCGCCCTGTATCTGGTCGGACATTCGTCCGCCTCCCTTCGAAATTTGCTGTGGCCGTCACTTCACGGCCGCCGACGACCCGTTCACCAGTTTGGCGGGGTCGACGCTCTGATTTCCCACGCGCACTTCAAAGTGCACGTGCGGTTTTTCGGTGTATCCCGCGATGCCCGAGACGCCCACCTGCGTGCCCTGCGCGACCATGTCGTTCACGCTGCACGTCACCTCCGCGAGGTGGAACAGGTAGCTCTTGATGCCCGCGCCGTGTTCGATGACGACGGTGCCGCCCGTGCGGTCAAGCCATCCGGCGTACACCACGCGCCCGGCCGCCGGGGCCGTCACGGGCGTGTTGATGGACACCGACAGGTCGATGCCCGTGTGGCGCGACTCTTCGCCCGTCGCGCCGTCGGTGACGAACGCCCCGTACGGTACGGTCGCGACGCCCGTGGCCACGGGCCACTTCCACTGGCCGTCGAAATACAGCTCGCCGTCGTGGATGCCGTACACACCGTACATCGCGTCGTTGAATGCTTTCAGAGCGGCCGCCGAGCCCGCGGCGGACTGCTTCATCGCGTCCGACAGCGTCTCCGTCACCTTCTCGAACGACGCGCCCGACACCGTGACGGCCAGCGTCCCGGTCGTGTCGCCGCACGTCACCGTCACGGGCCACTCGCCGCCGCTCTTGTTGTAGTGCACGCCCAGCAGCGCTTCGTATCCCGTGTCGGTCGGCACGAAGTACGCGGGCGAGAGTTCCGTTTCGATCGTCGGCACGCTGCCGTCGAGGATGCCCTCCACGCGCACGACCACCACGTCGCCCTGAAGCGCGGACGCGGGCTCGACCGTGATCTGCGGCACGGCCTTGAGCGTGAATTCCGCCTCAAACACATACGTCCCGTGCGGGCCGTTCGCCCGCTTCGGCGTGACCTGCGCCGTCACGCGCAGCGTGTAAGTCCCGTTTGCGGGGAGCGTCAGCACACCGCTGCCGGACACCGACGCGACGGACTGCCCGTCCAGAAACGCCTCGGCGGAAACGACGTCCGCCCCCGTGACGGCGAGCTCCGGAACGGCTGTTCCGATCGTGCCCAGCTGCATCACGCCGCCCTGCGTCTCGTCCGTGCGTTCGAACAAATCGCCCAGAACGGGCGTTGTCCACGTCACGGAGGGGCTTTTCAGCTCCGCGCCGGCGAACGATGCCGTCACCTGCGACGGCTCGGGCGCGGCCATGCGGTACATGAGATACAACGCGCCGCCCAGAACGGCGCACAGAAACAGGAGCACCATCAGCACCCAGACGAAAAATTTCGCGATGCGTCCCATGACGCGCACCTCCCCTCGCGCGCGGAAACGCCGCAGCGCGGTTCTTACAATCTTCTTTATTCTACCACATCGGGCTGCAAAGCGCAAATCAGGCCGTGTGTGCGGCGCTCGGATGTGAAAATGTGTGCGTCCGGAATGAAAAAAGATGCACAATTTGTCACAGTATGCTATACTAATATCCGAATAACCTTCAGTCAGGGGGAGGAAACACGATGACGGAGCTGGATGCCGCGCGTCGCACGATCGACGAAGTGGACGCCGAGATGGCGCGGCTGTTCTGCGAGAGGATGCGCGCCGTGGAAGCGGTGGCCGCATATAAAAAGGAAAGAGGGCTGCCCGTCCTCGACGCCTCGCGCGAGGAGGCGGTCGTGGCGAAGAACCGCGCCCGGCTTCCGGACGCCGAAGCGGACAGGCTCGGCGATCTGTACGAGGATTTCCTTCGCCACAATATGGCGCTGTCGCGCGCGCTGCAAAAGCGGCTTCTGGCGCGTGACGCCGTGGCGTATCAGGGCGTGGAGGGCGCGTTCGCGCACCTCGCGCTGCGCCGTCTGTATCCGCACGCGCGCGCCGTGGCGTTCGCCACCTGGCGCGACGCCGTCGAGGCCGTGTCGGACGGGCGCGTCGAGGCCGCCGTGCTGCCGTTTGAAAATTCCAACGCGGGCGATGTGTCGGCTGTGCTCGATCTGTGCTACGCGCACGAGGAGCTGTACGTCTCGCGCGTGTTCGACCTGCCCGTGTCGCAGAATCTGCTGGGTGTGCCGGGCGCGACGCTCGCGGACGTGAAGACGGTCGTCTCGCACCCGCAGGCGCTGGCGCAGTGCGCGAAATTCCTGCGCATGCTCGGCGCCGAGACGAGCGAATATCCCAACACGGCCGTCGCCGCGAAACACGTGCACGACACGGGCGACAGGTCGCTCGCGGCCATCGCCTCGCCCGAGACGGCGGAGCTCTACGGCCTCGTAGTGCTCGCGCCCGACATCGCCGAGACGAGCGACAACACCACCCGCTTCATCGTCGTCACGCGCGAACAGCCGCAGAAGGGCGGCCGGTTCTCGCTGCTCTTCACCGTGGAGCACGCGGCGGGCATGCTCGCGCGCGTCATCCGCATCATCGGCGAGTTCGGCTTCAACATGGAGAGCATCAAGAGCCGCCCCATGCCGCACGTGCCGTGGGAATATTATTTTTACACCGAACTGGTCGGGCAGCCGTCCGACGAGCTTCTCACCGCCCTGCGCGGCGTGTGCAAGACCGTGCGCGTGCTGGGCGTATACGACAGGGAGTGAATCATTATGAAACTGACCATGCGGCTCGGAGAGCGGAGCTATGACATCATCATCAAGGCGGGCGCGCTCAACCATGTGGGCGAGCTGACGAACCTGCGCCGCCGCGCGCTCGTCGTCACCGACGACGGCGTGCCGCCCCAATACGCGCAGACCGTCGCCGCCCAGTGCAGCGAGGCGAGCATCGTCACCGTGAAGCAGGGCGAGGGCTCGAAGAGCATGGCCGGTTTCGAGCAGGTGCTCACGGCGGCCATGGAGGCCGGGCTGCGCCGCTCCGACGTCATCATCGCGGTCGGCGGCGGCGTCGTGGGCGACCTCGCGGGCTTCGCCGCGGCGTCCTACATGCGCGGCATCGACTTCATCAACTGCCCCACCACCACGCTCTCGCAGGTGGATTCATCCATCGGCGGCAAGGTGGCCATCAACCTCGGGGACACCAAGAACATCGTGGGCGCGTTCTGGCAGCCGCGCCTCGTTGTGGCCGACACCGCCGCGCTCGACACGCTCACCCCGCGCCACTACGCCAACGGACTGGCCGAGGCCGTGAAATCCGGCCTCATCGCGGACGCGGAGCTGTTCGAGCTGTTTGAAACGCAGGATGCGCACGAGAAGATCGAGGAGATCATCACCCGCAGCCTCGTGGTGAAAAAGAACATCGTCGAGCTCGACGAGCGCGAGGGCGGCCCCCGTGCGGCGCTCAACTTCGGCCACACGCTCGGCCACGCCGTCGAGAGCTTCGAGGGCCTCGGCGGGCTGTATCACGGCGAGTGCGTCGCGCTGGGCATGCTGCCCATGATCGACGACTCCGCGCTGCGCCAGCGCCTGCGCGCCGTGTGCAAGAAGCTCGGCCTGCCCGCGCGCGTCGACTACGACGGCGACCGCGTGCTCGACTACATCCGCCGCGACAAAAAGGCAGGCGGCGAGGGCGTCAAGACCGTCCGCGTGCGCGAGGCGGGGCAGTATTACTTTGAATACGCCACGTTCGACGAACTGCGCGCGCTGGCAAAGGAGGGCATCCGATGAGAGACACGTACGGCGACGCCGTCACGCTCACGCTCTTCGGCGAGAGCCACGGCGCGGCCATCGGCGCGGTGATCGAGGGTGTCGCGGCGGGCACGCCGGTGCGCGAGGACTTCCTCGCATCGCAGATGGAAAAGCGCGCGGCCCGCACGAAGCTGTCCACGGCCCGGCGAGAGCCGGACAAGGTGCGCTTTCTCTCCGGCGTGAAGGACGGCTTTGCCACCGGCACGGCCATCGCGCTCACGATCGAAAACACGAACACCCGCAGCGGGGACTACGCGAAGACCGCGAACCTCGCGCGGCCCGGCCACGCCGACTTCACGGCGCAGGCCAAATACCGCGGCTTTCAGGACGCGCGCGGCGGCGGCCATTTCTCCGGCCGTCTGACGGCGCCTGTCGTCGCCGCGGGAGCCATTTTCCTCGACATGCTCGCGGCAAAAGGCGTCTGCGTCGCGACGCACCTCGCCCAGTGCGGCGGCGTGTCCGATGCGCCGTTCTCCGAAGACCCGGCCGAACTGCGCCGCCAGATGGCCGCGCTGAACGCGGCCGAGGGCCCGCTCGCCGTGCTGGACGCGGAGCGAGGTGAAGAGATGCGCCGCGCCATCGAAGCGGCTGCATCCGAGGGCGATTCCGTCGGCGGCGTGCTGGAGACCGTCGTCACCGGCCTGCCCGCCGGGCTCGGTGAGCCGTTTTTCACGAGCGTGGAATCGAAGCTCGCGGCGCTGCTCTTCTCCATGCCCGCCGTGAAGGGTGTGGAGTTCGGCGCGGGATTCGGCTTCGCATCCCTGCGCGGCAGCGAGGCGAACGACGCGTTCATCCCGCGCGCGGGGCGCATCGCCACCGCGACGAACCGCAACGGCGGCGTCAACGGCGGCATCACGAACGGCATGCCGCTCGTGATGCGCACGGCGGTCAAACCCACGCCCAGCATCTACAAAGCGCAGAACACCGTCGATCTCGAGACGGGCGAGCCCGCCGTGCTGCGGCTCGAGGGCCGTCACGACCCCTGCATCCTGCCGCGCGCGCGCGTTGTGCAGGATTCGCTCGCGGCGTTCGGCCTGGTCGACTTGTGCGCCGTGGCGCTCGGCGTGCGCTGGCAGGAGGACCCGATATGGAGTACGGTCTGATCGGCGGCGCGCTCGGCCACAGCTATTCGAAGCTCATCCATGAAAAGCTGGCGGATTACACCTACGAGCTGCATCCGCTGCCCACGGAGGCCGAGGCGCGGCGCTTTCTCGAAGAGCGCGCATTCCGCGCAATCAACGTCACCATCCCCTACAAGCAGCTTGTGATGGAGTACTGCGGCGAGATCGACCCCGCCGCGCGCGCCATCGGCGCGGTGAACACCGTCGTCAACGACGGCGGCGTGCTGCGCGGCTGGAACACCGACTACGCGGGTTTCCTCTACATGGCGGACCGCGCGGGCGCGGACTTCCGGGGCAAAACCGTGCTCGTGCTCGGCACGGGCGGCACGCAGCGCACCGTGTGCGCCGCGGCGAAGGACCGGGGCGCGGCGCGCGTTCTGACGGTCAGCCGCCGGAAAACGCCCGACACGCTCACCTACGACGAGGCCGCCCGCACGGACGCGCACATCGTCGTGAACACCACGCCCGCGGGGATGTACCCGCACAACGGCGAATGCCTGCTGGATCTGTCCGGCTTCGAACACCTCGAGGCCGTGCTCGACGTCGTGTACAATCCGTTTGAGACGCGGCTTCTGTTTGAAGCGCGCCGCCTCGGCGTGCGCACGGGCGGCGGTCTGCCGATGCTTGTCGCGCAGGCGAAATACGCCGCCGAATACTTCACCGGGCGCGCCATCGACGACGCCGTCATCCCGGACATCGCGTCCGACATCTTTGCCGACCGCGCGAACCTCGTTCTCGTGGGGATGCCGTCCTCAGGCAAGTCGAGCGTCGGCAAGGGATGCGCGAAACTCCTCGGCAAGCGCTTTGTCGACCTCGACGAGGAGATCGAGCGCCGGTCGGGCCGGCGCATCCCGGACATCTTCGCCGAGGACGGCGAAGCGGCGTTCCGTGCGCTCGAGCGCGCGGTGTGCGCCGATGTGACGAAGGAGTCCGGCCTGATCGTCGCCACGGGCGGCGGCGCGGTGCTCGACGGCGAAAACGTGCGCTGCATGCGCCAGAACGGCGTGGTCGTGTGGCTGAAACGCCCGCTCGAAGCGCTCGACGTGGGCGGCTACCGCCCGCTGTCGAAGAGCACCGAGGCGCTGCGCGAGATGGAGGCGCGCCGCACGCCGCTGTATTCCGCGGCCGCGCACGCGGTGGTGGAGAACACCGGAACATTCGAACAGACGGTGGAATCCGTCAAGGAGGCGTTTTATGAAATTTCTCGTCGTCAATGGGCCTAACATCAACATGCTGGGCATCCGCGAGCCGGGCATCTACGGCCGCGACACCTACGCCTCGCTGATCGCGAAGATCGAGGACGAGGCAAAGCGTCTCGGCGTGGACGTCGAGTGCTTCCAGTCGAACCATGAGGGCGCGCTGGTGGACGTTATCCAGAACGCGTACGGACGGTTCGACGGCATCATCATCAACCCCGCGGCCTACACGCACACGAGCGTCGCCATTCTCGACGCGCTCAAGGCCGTCGCCATTCCCGCCGCGGAGATCCACATCTCCGACGTTTCAAAGCGCGAGGACTTCCGCCAGATCAGCTACGCGGGCATGGCCTGCCGCTGGCACTTCATCGGCGAGGGGCTCGACGGCTACCTCCACGCGATGCGCGTGATGAAAGAGGAATTGCAATAAGTATAATTTGATAATAATATTACAAAAGAGGGGAAACGGAAATGATCATCAGCACCAAACGCGGCACTCCGGCCGCGGAACTTGACCGCATTATTCATGAATTCGAAGCCAAGGGCCTGTCCGTCACAATGATCCGCGGCACGGACTACAACGTGTTCGGCCTTGTGGGCGACACGACGATCCTCGACGAGAAGAGCATCCTTGCGAATCCGTACGTGGAGAACGTACAGCGCGTGTCCGAACCGTACAAGAAGGCGAACCGTCTGTTCCACGAGGCGGACACGATCGTGGACGTGGCGGGCGTGAAGGTCGGCGGCAAGGAGAAGATCGTTGTGATCGGCGGCCCGTGCAGCGTCGAGGGCGAGGAGCAGATCGTGCAGGTGGCGCGCGACGTGAAGGCCGCGGGCGGCAGCATGCTGCGCGGCGGCGCGTACAAGCCCCGCACGTCTCCGTATGCGTTCCAGGGCCTCGGCACCGAGGGCATCCTTGACATGGTGAAGGCGCGCGAAGCGACGGGTCTGCCCATCGTGAGCGAGCTGATGAGCGAGGACCGCATCGACGAGTTCGAGCAGTACGTCGACCTCGTACAGATCGGCGCGCGCAACATGCAGAACTTCCAGCTGCTCAAAGCCGTCGGCAAGATGAAAAAGCCGGTGCTTTTAAAGCGCGGACTTGCGAACACCATCGAGGAGTGGATCATGTCGGCCGAGTACATCATGGCGGGCGGCAACGAGAACGTCATCTTCTGCGAGCGCGGCATCCGCACGTTCGAGAAGTACACGCGCAACACGCTCGACCTCTCGGTCATCCCCATCCTGAAAGAAAAGACGCATCTGCCCATCATCATCGACCCGTCGCATGCCACGGGCAACTGGCGCTATGTGGAGAGCATGTCCCTCGCGGCCATCGCGGCGGGTGCGGACGGCCTTATCATCGAAGTGCACGAGACGCCCGAAAAGGCGTGGAGCGACGGCGCGCAGAGCCTCAAGCCGGACAAGTTCCGCTCGGTCATCGAAAAAGGCCGCGCCATCGCCAAAGTCGTCGGCCGCGATATTTAAACAGGCGTAACCTTCCCTTTATTGCCGTCCCCAGCGGGAGGGGAGAGGGTGCGTCCCCGCTCGCAGCCGCGATCTTTAAACTGGCGTAACCTTCCCTTTATCGCCGTCCCCAGCGGGAGGGGAGAGGTGGGCGTCCCCATTTGCGTCCCCGGCGGGCGGATACGCTTTCGCCTCCCCTTTGAGGGGAGGTGGGTGAGCGCAGCGAACCCGGAGGGGTGCATTCTGCGCCCCACTGAACATTCACCGCAAAACAAAAATCCCGCCTTCCGGCGGGATTTTTTCATGCCTGATTCTGTTTTGCCGCGCGGTAAGCGGCGAGGATATCGCGGCGCGCGGTGACGGCGAGCTCCTTTTCCGCGGCGGGCACGCCCGCGAGCGGATAGGGGATGCCGAGCGCCTTGTACTTCGCCTCGCCCATCGTGTGATAGGGCAGCACGTCGAGCGCCTTGACGTTCGACAGCGTCGCAAGGAACTCCCCGAGCATTTTGTGCATCTCCGGCGAATCCGTCACGCCCGGCACGACGACGTGCCGCACCCACACGGGGATGCCGCGGTCGCTCAGATGGCGCGCGAACGCCAGGATGTTCCCGTTGCCGTGCCCCGTCAGGCGGCGGTGTGCGTCCGCTGTGACCTCCTTGATGTCCAATAGGACGAGGTCGGTGTGGTCGAGCACGGCGTCAACCTTTTCCGGGTGTTCGGGTGAGAACGTGATGCCGGACGTATCGAGGCACGTGTGGATGCCCTCCTCGTGCGCCTTGCAAAACAGCTCCGCAACGAACTCCGGCTGCAAAAGCGGTTCGCCGCCCGTCGCCGTGATTCCGCCCCGCTTGTAGAACGCGCGGTTTTTGTCGTACAGCGCCAGCAGCTCGTCCGCCGTCATGGCGGTGCCGCCGTCCGGCGCCCAGGTGTCCGGATTGTGGCAGTACAGGCAGCGCATCGGGCAGCCCTGCATGAATACGACAAACCGGATGCCCGGCCCGTCCACCGTGCCGAAGCTCTCGGTGGAGTGGATGCGTCCCGTCAGCGCCATAAGAATTCCTCCTCAAAGAATGCGCGGCGCCGGTGTCCCGGCGCCGCAGATTGGTACAGATTTGTCCTTTTACATCGACTCGTGGAACGTGCGGGCGATGACCTCGTTCTGCTGCTCGCGGGTGAGCTTCACGAAGTTTACCGCGTAGCCCGACACGCGCACCGTCAGCTGCGGGTACTTCTCGGGGTGCGCCTGCGCGTCCAGAAGCGTCTCCTTCGTGAACACGTTGACGTTCAGATGGTGGCCGCCCTTCTCGGCGTAGCCGTCGAGCATCGTCACCAGGTTGTCGATCTGCTGTTCATTGGCATGCATGAAAAATCCCTCCTTAGGATGAAAAGCGGTTCAGTCTTCCTCCGGGGCGTCGAGCCCCTCGTGCAGTGTGGGCGTGCGGCACGACGCGCACGCGGCGTCGCACACAGTCACGTGTTCGACGTCCGCCTTGCCGTCTCCGCTCACGCTCACGTTCACATGCCCCACGCCGCTTTCCACCGCGCCGTCCAGCTGCGCGATGATGTCGCGGATGAGGTCTTCGCGATCAGTGTTCGGCATCGAGGTCGATGTCCGTCTCCAGATCGCCCGCGAACACGGTCAGATCCTTGCCGAGCGCGTTCGGAACGATGGAGAAGGTGTTCGAGATGCCGTCCTGAGCCGCCGAGAACGGCAGCTTCGACACGCTCGACAGGCTGGACACTGCGCCGTGCGCGTCGCGGCGGTGCATCGGGTTCGCACCCGGCGCAAACGCCTCGCCGCGCTTGCGGCCGTCGGGCGTGGAGCCGGTATTCTTGCCGTACACGACGTTGGACGTGATGGTCAGGATGCTCGTGGTCGGGATGCCGCCGCGGTAGGTGTGGTTTCCGCGCACGTAGTTCATGAACAGGTTCACGATGTCCACGGCGATGGAGTCCACGCGGTCGTCGTCGTTGCCGTATTTCGGGAAATCACCCTCAACTTCATAATCCACAACAACGCCGTCCTCGTCACGGATGCACTTGACCTTCGCGTATTTGATGGCCGACAGCGAGTCCGCCACGACGGACAGGCCCGCGATGCCGGTGGCGAACCAGCGCGTGACCTTCTTGTCGTGCAGAGCCATCTGCAGCTTCTCATAGCAGTATTTGTCGTGCATGTAGTGGATGATGTTCAGCGCGTTGACGTACACCTGCGCCAGCCACTTCATCATGTCCTTGTACTTGTCCATGACGTCGTCGTAGTCGAGGTACTCGCCCGTGACGGGGCGGTACTTCGGGCCGACCTGCTTTTTCGTGATCTCGTCCACGCCGCCGTTGATGGCGTACAAAAGGCACTTCGCGAGGTTCGCGCGCGCGCCGAAGAACTGCATCTCCTTGCCCACGCGCATCGAGGACACGCAGCACGCGATGGCGTAGTCGTCGCCGTGCGTCACGCGCATCAGGTCGTCGTTTTCATACTGCACCGAGGAGGACTCGATGCTCGTCCTGGCACAGAAGCGCTTGAACGGCTCGGGCAGGCGGGTGCTCCACAGGACCGTCAGGTTGGGTTCGGGCGCCGTGCCGAGGTTCTGCAGCGTGTGCAGATAGCGGAACGACATCTTCGTCACCATGTGGCGTCCGTCGATGCCCATGCCGCCGATGGACTCCGTCACCCACGTCGGGTCGCCGCTGAACAGCTCGTTGTACTCGGGCGTACGGGCGAATTTCACCAGACGCAGCTTCATGATGAAGTGGTCGACGAACTCCTGGATCTCGCTCTCGGTGAACACGCCGTGCGCGAGGTCGCGCTGAGCGTAGATGTCGAGGAACGTCGAGGTGCGGCCGAGGCTCATCGCCGCGCCGTTCTGCTCCTTCACGGCCGCGAGGTAACCGAAGTACAGCCACTGGATGGCCTCCTGCGTGTTGCGCGCGGGCTGCGAGATGTCAAAACCGTAGATCTCGCCGAGCTTTTTCAGGTCCTCCAGAGCGCGGATCTGCTCGCTGAGCTCCTCGCGCTCGCGGATGACGTCGGAGTACATGATCGTGCGGGTCGTGTCCTTCTGGTGCTTCTTGTCCTCGATCAGACGGTCCACGCCGTACAGCGCCACGCGGCGGTAGTCGCCGATGATGCGGCCGCGGCCGTACGCGTCGGGCAGACCCGTGATGATGTGGCTCGAGCGGCACGCGCGCATCTCCGGCGTGTACGCATCGAAGACGCCGGCGTTGTGCGTCTTGCGGTGCACGGTGAAAAAGTTCACGATCTCCGGATCAACTTCATACCCGTTCTCGGCGCATGCTTTCTGCGCCATGCGGATGCCGCCGTACGGCTGCAAAGAGCGCTTGAAGGGCTTGTCCGTCTGGAAGCCCACGATCGTCTCCTTGTCCTTGTCGAGGTAGCCCGCGGGATGCGACGTGATCGTCGAGATCACGCGCGTGTCCATATCCAGCACGCCGCCGGCCTCGCGCTCGGCGCGCGTCAGGTCCATCACCTGGGCCCACAGCTCCGTGGTGCGCTGGGTCGGCCCGGCGAGAAATTCGTCGCCGCCGTCGTAAGGCGTATAGTTCTTCTGGATGAAATCACGCACGTTGATTTCTTTCTCCCACACGCCGGGTACAAAATCTTTCCACTGTTCTCGCATATACAGCCTCCTGTGGTGCACATAATGTGTCGTTTGAACGCATACACATATACAATATCGTATTTGCGTTCAAAAGTCCAGAACGATTTCGTGTTAGGATTAGCTAACCCTTGATGTAATTATACCATTTAGGTGGAGTTTGTCAAGCCCTCCGGCGAAGGAACAAAAGGAAGCCGTTGCGGCGCTTGTGTCCGCGGGGCGCATATGCTATGATGAAATTGTGAAAACCCGGTGAAAACCGCAAAGGAGGCAATGCCATGAAATACAGCAAGACAATGCGCGCGGCGGCTTTTACGCTCGCAGCGGCGCTCGCGATGGGCCTTTCCGGCTGCGCAAAGCAGCCGTCCGAACCGGCGCAGGGCGGCCAGAGCAGCCAGGCTACGGCCGAGGTGGTTCGCCAGCTTCTCGTGCAGCCGCAGGAGCCGCTGAACGATACCTCCCTCACGCCCGCCGTCCCGGCATACACGGTGGCGGACGATTTTTCAAACGTCATCAACTTTTCCGATTTTGAGTACATGCTCGGCGACGACGCGCGGCAGATGCTGCTGGAAAACGGCTTTGTCGTGCTGCCCGGATACAGCGAAGAGTTCTTCTCCGGATATGAGATGAACCGCTACGGCCTGATCCCGAACTTTATCACGACCGATTCGATGATGCACACGTATCATCTCTTTTTCAGCCGCCTGTTGAAAGGCATTGAAAAGACGCAGTTCATCGCCGACCTCACGGCCATCGGCACGGAGATGCAGGCGGCGAGTCTCGCGCAGCTCGAAGCGCTGCGCGGCACGGTGTGGGAGAACGCGGCAAAGCGGAACGCGGCGTTCTTCGCCGTCGGTCTTGCGCTGCTGGACGGCGGCGCGTCCGTGCCCGCCGAAGTGGCGGACGTTGTCGGCGCGGAGCTGGCGCTTATCTCGGCGGCCGCGGGCATCGAGAACTCGCCCGTCATGAACCTCGGCGGCTCGGAATCGCCGATTCAGGAGGACTACACGCAGTACGCCCCGCGCGGCTATTACACGACGAGCGAAGAGCTGTCGGCGTATTTCCGCGCGATGATGTGGTACGGCCGCCTGACGTTCCGTCAGAGCGACGAGGACCAGACGCGCAGCGCGCTGTTGATGACACTGGCGCTCACGGGCGACGCCAGGACCGCGTGGGAGCGCATCTACACCGTCACCGCGTTCTTCGCGGGCGCGAGCGACGACCCCGGCCCCTTCGAGTACCTCCCGCTCATCGAGGCGGCGTACGGCGGCGTGCCGGAAGCGTCAGAGCTTTCGAAAAAAGACAAGGAGTGGCAGTCGTTCCGCGACGCCGCGGCCGCGCTGCCCGCACCGGCCATCAACTCCATCCCCATCTATGACACCGAGGACAACGAGACGGCCACGAAGGGCTTCCGCTTCATGGGCCAGCGCTTCACGCTCGACGCGTCCGTCTTCCAGCAGCTCATTTATGATAAGGTGGACGCGGCGGCCGACGGCAGCCAGCGCATGCTGCCCTCTCCGCTCGACCTCCCCGCGGCGCTCGGCTCCGACGAGGCGCTCTCGCTCGCGCAGCAGGAGGGCGCGTCGGAATATCCCGGCTACGACGAAAACATGGCGCAGCTGCGCGAAGCGTTCGCCGAAGCGCCCGAGACGGTGTGGTCGGCGAGCCTGTACGGCGGCTGGCTGAACACGCTGCGCCCGCTGCTCGAAGTGAAAGGGGAGGGCTGGCCGCAGTTCATGCAGAACACCGCGTGGACGCAAAAGAACCTCAGCTCGTTCCTCGGCAGCTGGGCCGAGCTCAAGCACGACACGGTGCTCTACGTCAAGCAGAATTACGCGGAGATGGGCGGCGGCCCCATCGAGGAAAAGGACGACCGCGGCTGGGTCGAGCCGGAGCCGGTGCTCTTCGGCCGTCTGGCGCAGCTGTCGCAGGCGACTGCCGACGGTCTCGCCGAGTACGGCGTGCTGTCCGACGCGGACGCGGAAAACCTCTCCCGCATGGCCGAGCTCTCGAAGCAGCTCATGACCATCGCGGAGAAAGAACTGAAAAACGAAGCGCGCACCGACGAGGAGTACGAGCTCATCCGCACGTTCGGCGGCCAGCTCGAGCACTTCTGGCGCGAGGCGCTGAAAGATGAAAAGCAGGACGGCAGCGAGCTGTACACGACCGATTTCCCGGCCGCTATCATCACCGACGTCGCGACCGACCCGAACGGCAGCGTGCTGGAGGTCGGCACGGGGCGCATCGACACCATCCTCGTCATCGTCGACGTGGACGGCGCGCTGCGCATCGCCCAGGGCGGCGTGTTCTCGTTCTACAGCTTTGAGCAGCCCCTCGCCGAGCGTTTGACGGATGAGACGTGGCGCACGATGCTCGGCATCGACCCGACCATCGGCAGCGACGGCTACATGCACTTCGCCGATGCGTCTGAAATCGAGCGCCCGTGGTGGGTGAGCGGCTTTGCCGCGCTCGGCGCATGACAGGCCGAAACGATGATACCATGCGCCGCCGCGCTGTCTTCGGCGCGGCGGCGCTGCTCTTGTGTGTGTGCGCGGCCGTGTGCGGTCTTGTCCATGACGGCGCGTTCCTCGCGCGCTGGCAGGATCTGCAGATTTCGTGCGATCTCGACGGCGACGGCGCGCCCGAGCGCATCGCGGTGGAAGACCGCGCCGTGCGCATCGAGCAGGAAGGGCGGACGGTTTGGACGGGGGACGCGTCGTGGCTTGCGGAGAGCGCGCTGTGCGGCGACGTTGACGGCGACGGGCAAAACGAGCTCGCGCTTCTCGTGTGGAAGCGCGGCAGCTACGGGCCGTCCCGGCCGTTCTGGGCTGAGGGCGACGATCCGCTCTACTCGCAGCACATCTTCCTCTTCCGGTGGGAGCGCGGCGGGCCGAAGCCGTTCTGGATGTCGTCGGCGCTGCGCCCGCAGGTGGCAACGTGGTCGCTCGACGCGGACGGCACGCTCACCATCCTCACAAAGGAGGGCGAGGACACGCGCTGGCGCTGGGTCACGTGGGGGCTCGAGCGCGTGGATGCGCCGCGCCTGCCGTACTGAGCTTTTTAAATAGCAAACGAGCGCCCCGCCCGGGGATTCCCGGGCGGGGCGCTTTTGCGTAAAAAAATCATTCGATGTCCAGTTCGATCGTCGGGTCGAGAGGGTTTGGCACCGGCGCGCCGTTTTTCTTGCGCTGGCGCACGCACTCAGTGAGCAGGTATTCAATCTGCCCGTTCACCGAGCGGAAATCGTCCGCCGCCCAAGCCGCGATGGCGTTGTACAGCTGGGGCGACAGGCGCAGGGGGATTTGCTTTTTGCGGTCGTCCGGCATTGCTTAATACAGGCTGCCGGAGTTGACTACCGGCTGCGCGTCGCGGTTGCCGCACAGAACGACCAGCAGGTTCGACACCATCGCGGCCTTGCGCTCCTCGTCGAG
>CALXBO010000021.1 GCA_944386565.1 uncultured Ruthenibacterium sp.
CGCACGGCGGCGTCCTGACTGTATCCGTAGACGAGGAACACGTCCATCAGATACGGCGAATAGGGCAGATCCGTCAGCGTGCGGGCGAACTCCATGGCGGCGATCTCCCCGAGGCAGCCGATCGTCGAGCGGTTGTGCAGGGGCTTCGGGGCCCACAGCTCCACCTTCTCGGTGCGCGTGAAGATCTCCTTCTTGTTCGTCTCCTCCACATAGTGGAACAGCTCGTGGGCAAGCAAGAGCGAGCCGATGTCGAGCTTCGGGGTCAGCACGGCTTTCACGCCCGGCTCGATCAGCGTCGTGCGCGCCTTGCGCACCGCGTCCATGTACAGATAGATGTGGTTGGGCGCCTTGTACTCGGCGAACAGCACGCGCGCGGCGCTCTTGGGCATTTCGGGATACTCCACCAGCATGCCCATCTTCTTCGCCAGCTCCGTCGGATCGGACGTGCCGTACTGCTGCGAGATCTTCTGCGCGTACTCGCGGCCGCAGGCGTTCGCCTTCTGCGTCAGTTCGAGCCGCTTTTCCGGCGTGAACTTGCGGTTGAGCGGATCGCGCGAAAACGCGTATGTGCCCCAGCCCTCTTCGTCGACGCGCAGCAGGTCCTCCATCATCTGGCCGATGGGGCGCGGCGCCACGGGCGCGAGCTGCGGGCCGCCGCGCGACGATCCGCGCTGCTTGCCGAACAGGCCGTCGGCAATGGGTTCGAAATACGGTTTCACTTTTTCCTTGAAGCTCATGTGTCGTTTCCTTCCCGGTGACGGTTTTTTCTCAGTATACAGAAATGCGGCGCGCCGTGCAAGAGGCGCGGATAAGCCAACGGGGCGCGTCCTTTCGGGACGCGCCCCGTTTTGTGCAGGAAATTACATGACGTCGTTGATGGAAGCGACCACGATGATCTCCTCTTCGGGATCGCGGTCCATGACGTCGAGGTCCATCAGCAGCAGGACCTGCTCCAGGTCGACGGCGGAGTAGTCGCACACACGCGGGCCGACGCACAGGAAGTAGTCCGGGCGCAGGACGGAGTCCGTCTTGAACGTGGCAAGGTTGTTCCACATATCGGAGACGACTTCCTTGTAGTCCTTCGCTTTGCACTTCGTGACGGCGCCGTGCGAGCACTGCACCTTGATGAAGCCCTTCAGGTCGACGATGCGGATCGGGTTCCTGTCGCCGCGCGTGCCCTGATAGACGTAGAACTTCTCGCTCTTCTCGGCCAGCTTGACGTCGGACACCTTCGGGCCGAAGTCGTCAACGGCCAGCTGCATGGCCTCTTCCTCGGTGCACTCGGCCAGCAGATCGGTCGTCTTGACCTCGGTCGAGCCCGTGGCGATGGCCGTGATCTTACCGGTCTGCGAGTCGATCTCGATGTGCACCTCGATGGTGTCAGGCGCAGCGCCGGAACCGATGGCGGCGTCCATCGCTTCCTTCTTCAGTTCGGCGATGTCCTTCTGCGTGGGGTTCGGCACGATGCGTTCGACCACGTCGCGCACCATGGCGAGCGCGACGCCGATGGACGAGATGACCTCGGCGTTCTCGGGGATGGAGTACGGGACGTCCATCTTCTCGGCGCAGTAGCAGATGAGCGCAGCAGCGCCGCCGCCGCAGCCGACGAGCTTGATCTGGTCGTGGTCGAGCTGATACTTCTCGGCCAGCTCGGTGATGCACTGGTTGACCTTCTCGAACGACTTGTCCAGGATCTGGCGGGCCAGCTCCTCAACGGTGATGCCCAGCTTGTCGGCGACCGGCTGCATGGCCTTGCGCGCGGAGTTGGCATTGCCGTGCGCGAAGTACTGCGGCTCGATGAGGCCCAGGACGTTCGCGGCGCAGGTGTTCGTGATGGTGATGCGCTTGCCGCTGGCAAGGCGGATGACGACGTAGTCGTCGGGGTCGCCCTTCTTGGGCTGGATCAGCTCGACCTGCGGGTCGACGATCTCTTCCTCGGGCGTGAAGGCGGCGTATTCGCAGCCGGCGATGTGGGCGGAACGCGGGCCGACGTCGACGACTTCCTTGTCGTTGATGCGGACCATCGAGCCGCCGGCCGTGCCGAGAATGCGCACGTCGAGCGAGTTGATGTAGGTGGGGTGTCCGCCGATGATGGCGTAGTCAACGCCCGGACGGCCGTTCTTGATGACGCCGATGTTCGTCGTCGTGCCGCCGACCTCGAAGTACACGGCGTTCGAGGCGCGCAGATACATCAGCGACCCCATGACGGAAGCGGCAGGGCCGGACATGGCCGTCAGGATGGGGCGCTTGCGCATCTCGCTGATCTCCATGACGCCGCCGTCGCCGCGCATGATCATCAGGGGGACCGTGACGCCCGCGGCGCGCACGGAGGACTCCGTCGCGTTGGCCGTGGCCATCATCTTCGGCAGGATGGCCGCGTTGATGGCGGCGGTGCGGGTGCGGCGGGTCAGGCCGTACAGCTTCGTGATGTCGGAAGCCATCGTGACAGGGATGCCCTTGGCCTGAGCGCAGTCGTGGATCTGCTCCTCTTCCGTGCCGCTGTCCACGCCGAACGCCATGGACGCGACGATGACCTCGGAGCCCTCGCCCTTCAGTTTGTCGATGGAGGCGTTGATCGTGTCGTTGTTGAGCTGCTTTTTCTTGATGAAGTCGTTGTGGATGGTGATCTTGCGGCCGACTTTCTCGTCGAGGATGATATCCTTCAGGCGCAGCTGGGGCTTGGCGAGCCAGCCCTCGAGGCCGCCGCCCGCGACGCCGATGACGCCGACCTGCGCAACGTCGCCCTCGATGAAGGCGTTCGTGGCCTGCGTGGTGGAGTGGGCAACGAACACAACATCTTCCGGAGCGATGTTGTTCTCGCGCAGGCAGTTCTCAAAGCACTGCACAACGCCGGCAGCAACGCCCTGCTCATGGTCGTGCGTCGTCTTAACTTCGTTCTTGCCGATGATCTCGTGGGTCAGGTTGTCGATGGCGACAGCCTTGGTGTGAGTACCGCCGACGTCGATACCCATGCGTACTTTTCTGTGTTCGGCCATTGGGTTTCCTCCTAAATATGAAAAAATAGCATTGACAAAGCCGGGTGCGGCGCGCTGCGCCGCCGGGAACGGACTGTTAATGAACACGCCGCCACCGCATGGAATGGGTGGCGGCGCACTCTCTTTCACCAATTCGTTCCGGATAACAAGATTGAGGGTGTCGTTCTTACGATTATACGTACCAGACCTGATCCAGACCCGTCATCGTGAACATCGTCAGGACGTACAGGAGGATCGAGATGATGTACAGGGTCGGGATGGAGAGCTTCAGGTAATCCTTCGACTCAACCTTCGTGTAGGCAAGGCCCCACGCAACCCAGGACTGCGTGATGCAGGAACCGATGTTGACGGTGATCGTCGGGATGGCGAACACAGCGTACAGGAACGGCACGGAGAAGCTGGCAACATTGGACAGAACGCCCAGCGTGGCAGCGCCGCAGCCAACCAGCGTCATCGGGCCGCGGAACAGGCCCAGACCGGCGAGGATGGCGAACACGATGCAAACGACCAGCTCGGTCTTCGGCATGATGGAGCCGAGGACGGCGTTGAAGTACGGGGACGCATAGGAAGCGACCTTGTTGAACATCGGCAGCGTGAGCAGGAAGCCGACCAGCGGAGCGGTGTCGACCACGCCGTCATAGTACAGCTTGTTGACGAGCTGGCAGGAAGCCTTGAAGCCGCCCTTCATCTTGCCGCACAGGAACAGAGCGGCAAAGCCCGCGATGACGAAACCGCCGATGACGGAGAAGTTGAACGCGATGTTCAGGATGACCGGAACGATGGGCAGGATCAGCGTGTAGATCGGAGCGTCCTTCACGGCAGCAGAAGCGCCGCCGGCCGTCTGAGCGGCCCACGCGTGGGACGTCTTGGACTTGGAGAGGAACACACCGGCCATCACCGTCGTGACAACGAGGGCGATGATCAGGGCCGCATAGCCCCACTTGGCGGCGTACCAGCCGAGCGTGAAGTCGGGCATCTCATCGGCAGCGATGAAGAATGCACGGTACTGCGCAAAGTTGACCGGGTTCAGATAGATACCGGCAGCGACGGACTCCATGAAGGAGAACATCGCGATGGCCTTGGGGATGCCCAGGCTCATCATGATGGGCAGCACGATAACGCCGATGGCGATAACGGGGCCCGCGCCGGTCATGGCGGTGAAGATAACGGCGGTGACGATGTTCAGAAGAGCCATCGTGACCATCGGGCGGTCGCCGCCGAGCTCAACCGTCTTACGGATGATGGTGGAGGCAATGCCCGTCTCCATCAGCACGCGGCCGAACCAGGCGCCCCAGCACACGTTGACGAGCGTGGTGCCCCAGCCTTCCGGCGCGGACTGATAAATACCGTTCAGAGCGGCGACAAACGCTTTGCCGTCGGCAAACTGAAGGACAGGATTCGCCTCAATAAAGGCAGGGCTGACAACCAGCGTGCCGAGCATCGGCAGCACCGTCCAGATGATCGTGATGACCAGGAAGCCGATCATCAGGTTGTAGCCTTTGATGCAGTAATATGCAAGGCCGAAGAATGTCAGCAGCAGCAATACACCAATTACATATTCCACAAAATAACCTCCTCAAAAAATTTTTAGTTTTATCTGGGTAAAATTGGTGACTAAAAATAAAATGCGTCCCGTCTTCACGGCTGCGTGAAATAGTGCGGGAACGTGCTCGAGAGCATCTCCATGTCGCGCAGGGTGCGCTCGCTCCACTCGTCCGTCATGCGCACGGCCGCAGCCGCGTCGTGCCCGGACAGCGCGTCCAGAAGCTGCCTGTGGGCGGTGAGCCGCATCTCAAAGCCGTACATCTGCTCCGGCGCGCGCCGGTAACTGAAGTAGGAGACGGTCAGATACAGCACGCGCTGGGTGTCTCCCTGCAGCAGGCGGTAGGAATCCCAGATGCCCTCAAACCCGCAGCGCTCATACACCGTGCGGTACATCCCGGCTTCCTCTTCCAGAACGGCCTGCCCGTCGCTTGCGGCGAACATCTGCCGCTGCCGCTCCACGCTTTCCTCAAAGCGCCGCGCGTCCTCGGGGCCGAAGCACGCGGCCGCGCGTTCCATCACGGCCGTTTCCAGCACGCGCCGCATGAACACGAATTCCCGCACGCGTTTGGGTGAGATGCGCGACACCGCGCTTCCCCGCTGCGGGAACACTTCCACGAGGCCCTCGGAGGCGAGTTTGGCCACCGCATCGCGCACCGGCGTGCGGCTGATGCCGTACTGTGCCGCCAGACGGTTCTCGCTGAGCGGTTCTCCCGGCGTGCGGCGGAAATACAGGATGTCGTCCCGCAGAGCTTCATATGTATCAGCCCGATGGATCTCGGTCTGCTTTGCCGCCGATTCGGAGACAGCCATGTCCCGCAGACCTCCTTTTTTATGACGCAAATGCGAACGCCGCCGCTTTTGTTCAAGAATAAAATATCATATTGCCCTATGAAAAGCAACCCTTTTTTTCACTTGTTTTATGTAAAAAACCTAAAAGCCATTTTTCATATTGATATTTTTTATAAGAAGTGCTAACATACAAGTATACAGACAAATTATTGGAAAATATGTAAAAATTTCGGGAAAAACTTTGTGGAAAGCGCCTGCTTCCGGCGCGTCCCCGCGCGGATGTGCGCTGTTTTTCCCGTCCGGACAAGGTGTGTTGGGGAAATGAAAAAGCTGCTGATCGAAAAAACCGGCAGCGCGGAGAACGCGCGTGAATTCGCGTACCGCACGCTGAAAAAGAATATCCTGAATTTTGTTCTGGTTCCCGGCGACAGAATGAGCGAGGCCGCTGCGTCCGACGCGCTGGGCGCGAGCCGCACCCCCGTGCACGACGCATTTGCGCGTCTTGCGGAAGAGGGCCTCTTGTGCGTCGTGCCGCAAAAAGGTACAATGGTATCAGGCATTGACGCCGACCGGGTGCGCCAGACGGTGTTCATGCGTTCTCAGCTCGGCGTGGCGGTGTGCGAAACGTTGTGTACAACAGGGATATCAGATGAACTTCTGTTTCGTGCGCAGGCCTGTGTGAACCGGCAGTATTTTCTGCTCGGCGCGCGCAGCTTTGCGGAACTGGCCGAGGCCGACGATGCGTTCCACTCTCTTCTGTTCGAGGCGAGCGGATACGATCTTGTCTGGCGCACGCTCGAGACGGTGAGCGCGGACGTTCAGCGCGTGTGCGTTCTTGCCGGGCAGGACAGCCGGTTCTGGGAGGATCGCACGCACATGCTGGCCGCTCTGCTCGACGCGCTTCAGAAGCGCTCGGCGGAGCGCCTGTGCGAGACGGCGCGCGCGCATCTGTCGCAGCCTGCGGGCATTCTCCCGCGGCTGGTCAAAAAGCACGAGGAGCTGTTCTACACGCTCGACGACTCGCGCCGCCTGCTTCTGGAGGACGGCTGACGCTTCGGCGGCTCAGCCTTGAGAAACCGCCCCCGCTTCTTTATTATCAATGAATCTGAATGAGGAAAGGAATTGTCTGACATGAAAATTGCTGTGATCGGCGCCGGCGCGATGGGTTCGCTGTACGGCGGCTACCTGTCCCGCAACAACGACGTAACGCTCATCGACACGGATGCCGCCAAGGTGGAGGCCGTGAACAAGAACGGCGTGCTCATCCGCGAAAAGAGCGGCGAGGACGTCACGTTCACGCCGCACGCTGCCACGTCGTCGGAGGGTCTCGGCGAGGCTGACCTCGTGATCCTCTTCGTGAAATCGCTGTTCTCCCGCTCGGCGCTCGCGTCGAACAAAGAGCTGTTCGGAAAGGACACCTACGTCCTGACGCTGCAGAACGGCGCGGGACACGACGACATCCTGCGGGAATACATCGCCCCCGAGCGCATCATCATCGGCACGACACAGCACAACGCGTCCATTCTGGGCGTCGGCCACGTCAACCACGGCGGTTCCGGCCTGACGAACATCGGCCCGCTCACGGGCGACCCCGCGCGTCTCGCGCCCATCGCCGAGAACTTCACCTCCTGCGGTCTTGAGGCCGTCGTCGCCGAGAACATCCAGGAGCTGATCTGGCACAAGCTGTTCACGAACGTCTCCGTGAGCGCGCTGACGGGCGTGCTCCAGATGAAGATGGGCTACATGCTCGACGATCCGCACGCGTGGACGCTGTGCGAGACGCTGATCCGCGAGGCCGTGGCCGTGGCGGAGGGCGAGGGCCTGCACTTCGATCCCGAGACGATCATCGAGGAGATCCGCGCGCTGCTCGTGTCCTCGCACGACGGCTACACGTCGATCTACGCTGACCTGCGCGACGGCCGCCGCACGGAAGTGGACACGATCTCCGGCGCTGTGGTGCGCGCCTCCGAGCGCAACGGCGTGCCCGCGCCGAGCCACAAGTTCATCGTGGAGATGGTGCACGCCATGGAGGACCGCCGCACCTATGACAAGTGAGTTCCCGCGGCTCACCGGCCGTCGGACTTGATACATTAGGACTCAATTTTTACTTTTGAAAGGAGCCTGCTAACTATGGAACCTGTCTACAATCTTCAGGGCCTGCGCGTTGTCGACCTGACCAAACCCCTCGATCCCGCGACCGAGACCCGCCGCTGCCACCTCTTCCGCTTCAACACCGGTGGCCCCATCCCCGACTTCCACACCATCATGGACCTGACGAGCCACCTCGGCACGCACGCCGAGTGCCCGTATCACCATGACGACAACTGGCCCAGCGTTGCCGAGCTGCCGCTGACGACCTTTGTCGGCCGCGCCATCTATGTGAACATCGACTTCCTGGAGCCGCGCGCCCACATCTCGAAGGCCGACCTCGACCGCGCCTGCGGCGACTGGATGAAGGAAGGCGACATCGTCCTGATCGACTCGCCCTACAAGCTGACTCCGTTCACGCCCGACACGAACACCGAGAAGGACCAGCGCCTGCTCGTCAACGGCGAGACGGCCGAGTGGTTCCGTGATCACAAGGCGAAGTGCATCGGCTTCGGTGACGGCGTTTCCATCGAGAACTGCAACGAGGACGTCAAGCCCTTCCACGACATCCTGCTGGCTGAGAACATCATCTTTCTCGAAGTGCTCAAGAACCTTGAGCTGCTTCAGTCCCGCGTGTTCTTCATGAGCTATGCGCCGCTGCCCATCATGGGTCTGGACTCCTGCCCGGTGCGCGCGTACGCCATCGAAGGCCTGCCCGGATTCACCGAATAATCCATGCCGCAAGGCCCGCCCGCTCTCTGTGCGGGCGGGCCCGCTTGGCATGTACAGGAGAGGAGCACCGTTTATGCTGACTGGCAGCATCCGCGCCGCGGAGGACTGGAGCATCTATCCGGCCGCCATCCGCAAGGCGCTGACGTTCCTGAAAGAAAATGATCTTGCCGCGCATGAACCCGGCCGCTTTGAGCTGGACGGCGACCGCATGATCCTTCAGGTTCTCGATCAGACCACCGCGCCCCGCGCGTCGCTTCGCCCGGAAGTGCACCGCAAATACGTGGACGTCCAGTTTCTCGCCGCCGGCGGACCCGAACGCATCGGCTGGTATGAAGATCTGGGCGACAACGAGGTGGACGAGGAACTGCTCGAGACCCGCGATATCATCTTTTACAAAAACAACCCGGCCGCGGCCGAAGGCGTGATCGAAATGCGCCCCGGCACGTACGCGGCATTCTTCCCGTGGGATGTCCACATCCCCGCCATCGAGGCGGAGGGCGGGAGCGCGCCCATCCGCAAAATCGTCATCAAGGTCGCAGTGGACACACTGTAACCTTTATAATGCCTTGAGCATGGAAAGAGAGGGTAATTTATGCGAGTACCGTTTGAAACTGTCAAGGAAACCGTGAAAAAAGCGTTTCTGAACGCCGGTCTCACCGAGGAACAGGCCGAGGAGTGCGCCCGCATCCACACGCAGTCGAGCTGCGACGGTGTGTATTCCCACGGTCTGAACCGCGTTCCCCGCTTTGTGGACTACGTTCACAAGGGCTGGGTGGACGTCAAGGCGAAACCGGAACTGCTGCACGCCCGCGGAGCGGCCGAGCACTATGACGGCCATCTGGGCATCGGCATCCTGAACGCCGAGTTCTGCATGGACCGCGCCGTCGCGCTGGCCAAGGAGCACGGCATCGGTCTGGTGGCGCTGCGCAACACCACGCACTGGATGCGCGGCGGCACGTATGCATGGCGCGCGGCCGAGGCGGGCTACATGGCCATCTGCTGGATCAACACCGAATCGTGCATGCCGCTGTGGGGCTCGAAAGAGCCGAGCGTCGGCAACAACCCGTTCTGCATCGGCATTCCCCACGAGGGCGGCAGCATCGTGCTGGACATGGCGATGAGCCAGTACGCCTACGGCAAGCTGGGCGTGTACCGTCTGGCGGGCAAGAAACTGCCCTTCCCCGGCGGATTCGACAAGGACGGCAATCTGACGGACGATCCCGGCGCGATCGAGGAGAGCATGCGCATCCTGCCCACGGGCTACTGGAAGGGAAGCGGCATGGCCATCGCGCTCGACATGGCGGCCGCCCTGCTGGCGAACGGCCGCTCCGGCGACCAGATCAATGCCGACGAACTGGGAAGCTGCGGCGGATGCTGCCAGATCTTCCTCGCGTTCGACCCGTACCTGTTCGGCTCCAAAGAAGAGGCCGAGGAAATGCTGAACCGCCGCATCGCCGCGGTGCACGCCGCCGCGCCCGAGCGCGAGGGCGGACGTGTCTCCTGCCCCGGCGAGCGCACCGTCGCCACGCGCGGCGAGCACCTCGCCAACGGTGTGGAAGTGGACGAAAGCGTATGGGAGGAAGTGTGCCGTCTGGCACAGTGATCCCCGGCGCACACGGCCGCAAGAATCGCAATCCGATCCGCAACAAAGCGATAGCTTCCGCGGCCGCTTCGTGCTACAATAAAAGCAACACAATGACAGGAGGGTTCCCCCAATGGCTGTACTGAACAAAGAATCCATCAAGAACCGTGCCGAGTGGGAAGCAATGGGCATTGAACTGCCCCGTTACGACTACGAAGCGATGCGCGCCGAAACGCAGCGCCATCCCAAGTGGGTGCACGTCGGAGCGGGCAACATCTTCCGTGCGTACATTGCCGATCTTGCTCAGACGCTTTTGAACGACGGTAAAATGACGAGCGGCATCACCGTTCTGTCCACCTTCGACCATCAGATCCTGTCCATGATCTACGATCCGTGCGACGACCTCTCCCTGCGGGTCATCATGCACGCGGACGGACACCTCGACAAGAAAGTGATCGCCTCCGTCGGCGAGACGATGAAGGCCGATTTTGAAGATCCCGCCCAGTGGCCGCGCTGCAAGGAAGTGTTTGCCGATCCGGGCCTGCAGATGGTGAGCTTCACCATCACGGAGAAGGGCTACCAGATCCGCAACATGAAGGGCGAGTTCTACCCCGCCGTGCTCGACGACTTCGAGCGCAAGACGGAAGTGCCGCAGAACGGCATGGCCATCATCGCCGCGCTGCTGCTGCACCGCTTTGAGAACGGCGCCGCGCCCATCGCCATCGTGAGCATGGACAACTTCTCGCACAACGGCGAGAAGCTGTACGATTCCGTGAGCACCATCGCGAAGAAGTGGGTCGAGAACGGCAAGGCCCCCGCGGAGTTCCTCGAGTATCTGGCCGACGACAAGCGTGTCGCGTTCCCCTGCTCGATGATCGACAAGATCACCCCGCGCCCGGACGCCACCGTGGCCGCCAACCTGCGCGACATCGGCTTCGAGAGCACCGAGGCTGTCGTGACCGACAAGAACACCTACATCGCGCCGTTCGTCAACGCCGAGGCGCCGCAGTACCTCGTCATCGAGGACAAGTTCCCCAACGGCCGTCCGCCGCTTGAGGACACGGGCGTGTACATCGTGCCGCGCGAGACCGTCGACCTGATGGAGCGCATGAAGGTGTGCACCTGCCTGAACCCGCTGCACACGGCGCTGGCTGTCTTCGGCTGCCTGCTGGGCTATGAGTCCATCGCGGCCGAGATGAAGGACGAAGACCTTGTGAAGCTCGTCAACGAGATCGGCTACACCGAGGGCATGCCCGTCGTGGCGAACCCCGGCATCCTCGATCCGAACGACTTCGTGCGTGAGGTCCTGGAAGTCCGTCTGCCGAACCCGTACATCCCCGACACCCCGCAGCGCATCGCGACGGATACGAGCCAAAAGCTGGCCATCCGCTACGGCGATACCATCAAGCTGTACGTTGCGCGCGAGGATCTGAACGTCGACGACCTGAAGCTCATCCCGCTGGTGCAGGCCGCATGGTGCCGCTATCTGCTGGCCGTGGACGACGCGGGCAAAGCCTTCACGCCGAGCCCCGATCCCCTGCTCACCGAAGTGCAGGCGTATCTGGCGGACGTGCGCGTCGGCGATCCCGAGTCGGGCAAGGGCAAGCTGAAGCCCATCCTCTCGAACAAGAACATCTTCGGCGTGGACCTGTACGAAGTGGGCCTCGGCGGAAAAGTGGAAGCCTATTTCGAGAAAATGCTCGCGGGCGAGGGCGCTGTGCGCCGCACGCTCCACGAAGCGCTCTGACCGGACGCTGCCATCATTTTAACATTGCAGGAGGTAATTCCCCATGAAAATGACATTCCGCTGGTACGGCAAAGACAGCGACAAGATCACGCTGAAGCAGATCAAGCAGATCCCCAACTGCACGGGCCTGATGGGCGTTCTGGACTACAAGGCGGCCGGTGAGGTCTGGACCGAAGAAGAGATCAAGGACTACATGGACTATGTGCACGCCGCGGGCCTCGAGTGCGAGGTCATCGAGAGCGTGAACGTCCACGAGGACATCAAGCTCGGCCTGCCCACGCGCGATGAGTACATCGAGAACTACAAGACGACGATCCGCAACCTCGCGAAATACGGCGTCAAGGTCATCGTGTACAACTTCATGCCGGTGCTCGACTGGCTGCGCACTGACCTCGCCCGCGAGATTCCCGAGGACGGCTCCAACAGCCTGTACTTCGACGAGGCCGAGCTGGGCCAGATGACGCCGCTCGAGATCGTCAAGAACACCGCCGAGAACTCCAACGGCTTCACGCTGCCCGGCTGGGAGCCCGAGCGTCTGGCCGACCTCGAGAAGACGCTGGAGCTGTACAAGAACGTCGACGAGGAGAAGCTGCTGGAGAACTACAAGTACTTCCTCGACGCCATCATCCCCGTCTGCGAAGAAGTGGGCGTGCGCATGGCGTGCCATCCCGACGATCCCGCGTGGCCCATCTTCGGCCTGCCCCGCATCGCGCACGATCAGGCCGGCTACGACCGCATCATCAAGCTGCACGACAGCCCCTGCAACACCGTGTGCCTGTGCACCGGTTCGCTCGGCTCGAACCCCGACAACGACATTCCCGCCCTCATCCGCCACTTCGGCGAGATGGACCGCATCGGCGCGATGCACGTGCGCAATGTCAAGTATCTGGGCTACCACAAGTTCCGCGAGGCGTCCCACCTGTCCAAGGACGGCGATCTCGACATGTACGCCATCATGGAAGCCATCTACGAGACCTGCCCCGACACCTACGTGCGTCCGGACCACGGCCGCATGATCTGGGACGAGGTCGGCCGTCCGGGTTACGGCCTGTATGACCGCGCTCTGGGCATCGCCTATCTGAACGGTCTGTGGGAAGCCATCGAGAAGACCCACAAATAAAAACAAGGAGGGATTTGTCCCATGTATGCAACTCGTCTTACCCTGAGTGAAAAGTACAACTACCTCGAGGACAAATTCAAGGCCGCCTACAAATGGCTGGCCGAGACCGATATCTGCGCGCTGGACGACGGCGCGTATCCCGTGTGCGAGGGTGTGACTGCGAACGTGCAGTCCTACACGACGTTCCCCGCCAGCGAGGGACGCTTTGAGACGCACGACGAGTATTTCGACATTCAGTATGTCGCGTCCGGCCTCGAGCAGTTCGGCCTGTGCAACCGCGAGGGCCTCGTCCTGAGTGAGGATGTCCCCGAGAACGACGTGAAGTTCTATGAGGAGCCCGCACACAGCGGCAGCATCCTGCTGACGCCGGGCGACTTCGTGGTCGTCGCGCCGGAAGACGCGCACAAACCCCGCTGCGCTGCGGGCGAGCCCTGCGCCGTCAAGAAGGTCGTTGTCAAAGTCAAGATCTGATTTCATTTTACAGACATTCCGGCGGCGGAGAGCATTCTCCGCCGCCTGCTGTCATTTTCATCAAGAGGGAGCAATCAATTATGCGAGCTGTCAAATTTCCTGAACCGTGGAAGGTCGAGTGCATCGACATTCCCGAACCCGTTGCCAAGGAGGGCGAGGCCCTCATCAAAGTGCGCTCCGCGGGCATCTGCGGCAGCGACATCGGCGCGTTCCGCGGAACGAATCCGCTCGTCTCCTACCCGCGCGTCATCGGCCATGAGGTCGCCGGCGAGATCCTGTCCATTCCCGAGGACAATCCCCGCGGCCTGAAAGTGGGCGACCATGTCATCGTCGACCCGTACCTCTACTGCGGCGAGTGCTATCCGTGCTCCATCGGCCGCACGAACTGCTGCACGAGCCTGCATGTTCTGGGCGTTCACGTCGAGGGCGGCATGTGCGAGACGTTCGCGCATCCGGCCGACATGCTGTGGAAACTGCCCGACGATATGCCCTGGGACATCGCCCCGATGGCAGAGCCCCTGACCATCGCGCTGCACGGCATCCACCGCGGCGGCCTGAAAGCCGGCGAGCACGTTTCTATCATCGGCGCGGGCCCCATCGGCCTGCTGGCCGCGATGAGCGCCATCGCCTACGGCGCCGAGCCCATCCTGATCGACCTCGTCGACGAGCGCCTTGAGATGGCGAAGGAACTGGGCGTCAAATACGTCATCAACTCCGGCAAGGAAGACCTCGTTGCGAAGGTGGCGGAGTACACGGACGGCCGCATGGCCGAGCTGGTGATGGAGTGCTCGGGCGCAAACCCCGCCGTCCGCTCCACGCTGGACATCGTGGCGAACGCCGGCCGCATCACGCTGACGGGCTGGCCCAAGAAAGAGACCCCGCTGCCGACGGACGCCATCACCCGCAAGGAAGTGGACATCCGCGGAGCCCGCACGAGTGCCCGCGAGTTCGAGGAAGCCATCGAGCTGATCCACTCGGGCAAGGTCAACGTCCGTGCGCTGCTGACGAAGGTCGTCTCCATCGCGGACGCGCCCGCTGCGATCATGGACATCGAGAAAAATCCCGGCAACTACATGAAAGTGGACGTCGTGATGGACTGATTCCCCCTAAGACACGAAAAGCACCGGAAGCCGCCCGGCTTCCGGTGCTTTTTTCCGTCTGTACAGCAAAATCGACCGTCCGTCGAAAAAGGATAGACAGTTCCTCCCGCGCGCCTGTATACTGAAAGTACAGCGAGGAGGTGGCCTTATGAAAATTGAGATCCAGCTGGACGAATCGTACCGGGAACCCCAAATCATCATCCAGACGGATCAGATGACGGAGGAGATCCGGCTGCTTTTGCAGCGTCTGGGCAGCACCGCCCCGGGGATCGTGGGATTCCGGGACGGACAGGCAGAATTTCTGGCTCCCGAACGCATTCTCCGTGTATACGCCGCATCCGGAAAGGTATATGCCGCGACGGACGGCGGCGAATATTCACTCCGCCTGCGCCTGTATGAAGCGGAAGAGAAGCTGGACCCCCGCTCGTTTGTTCGCATTTCACATGCGGAACTCATCAATCTGAGCCACGCAAGGCAATTCGATCTCAGCCTTTCGGGCACGATCTGCGTGCGCATGTCCGACGGTTCTTCCTGTTACGTGTCGCGCCGCTATGTATCAAAAATCAAACAGCTGCTTGGTCTGTGAGGTGAACGCAATGAAACAGCTGACAAAAACCGCCGTTCTCCGGGGCCTGCTCGGCATTCCGCTCGGGATCGCTCTGGGGCACGTCATCAGCATTTTCTCTTCTCTGAATTGGGCGGGCGGATATTTTTCCCCCTGCGTTCCCGCTTTTGTTGAAAGCATGGGCAGCGAGATCGCCGCGGTGGCGCTGCAAACCGCACTGTGCGGCGTGATGGGCGCAGTGTTCGGTGCGGCATCCGTGGTCTGGAACCGGGAGGACTGGAGCATCGCCAGACAATCCGTCGTGTATTTTCTGGCAGCAGCGCTTGCCATGCTGCCCATCGCCTGGGTCACGCACTGGATGGAGCACAGCGCCGCGGGTATTGCCCTGTATGCCGCCATCTTCGCCGCCGTCTTTGCCGCCGTATGGCTGTCTCAGTATCTCCTGCTGCGCCGCCGCATCCGGGAGATCAATCAGAAAATGAAATGACACAGAACAAAGCGCGCCCCCTTGCGGGGACGCGCTTTGTTTGTGCGTGAAACTTACGCGAGACGGGCCTTGAGGTCAGCCAGCTGCTTGCGGAGCTCAGCGGGAACGCGCTCGCCGATCTCGTTGTACAGCTCTTCGACGCCGTTGGCGTCTTCCATCCACAGGTCCTTATCCACATCGAGCAGGCCCTTGACGACGTCGAGCGTGATGCCCTTCTCCTCGAGGCCTTCGATGTTGATGTCTTCCGCGTGCGGCACATAGCCGATCGGCGTCTCAACGGCGTCGACCTCACCCTTGCAGCGGGCGAGCATCCACATCAGGACGCGCATGTTGTCGCCAAAGCCCGGCCAGATGAAGTGGCCTTCGTCGTCGGTGCGGAACCAGTTGACGTGGAAGATCTTCGGCGCTTTGTCGCCGAGCTTCTTGCCCATCTCCAGCCAGTGGCCGAAGTAGTCGCCCATGTTGTAGCCGCAGAACGGACGCATGGCCATCGGGTCGCGGCGGACAACGCCCACAGCGCCGGCGGCAGCAGCCGTCGTCTCGGAAGCCATCGCGGAGCCGACATACACGCCGTGGTTCCAGTCAAAGCTCTGGAAGACAAGCGGAGCGGTCTTGGCGCGGCGGCCGCCGAACACCATCGCGGTGACAGGCACGCCGTTGGGGTTGTTGAACTCCTTGGACAGGCACGGGCAGTTCACAGCGGGAGCGGTGAAGCGGCTGTTCGGATGAGCCAGCTTGCCGCCGTTGGCAACGTACTCTTTGCCGTTGACAGCCACGCCGGTCCACTCCTGAGCATCCTCAGGCGGATTCTTGTCGAGGCCTTCCCACCACACGGTGTTGTCCGCGAGGTTGTGAGCAACGTTCGTGAAGATCGTGCCCTTCTTCGTGGTGGCCAGAGCGTTGGGGTTGGATTTCTCGTTCGTGCCGGGGGCAACGCCGAAGAAGCCGTTCTCCGGGTTGATGGCATACAGGCGGCCGTCGTCGCCGATGTGCATCCACGCGATGTCGTCGCCGACCGTCCAGACCTTGTAGCCCTGCTTGGCATAGATCTCAGGCGGGATGAGCATGGCGAGGTTGGTCTTGCCGCAGGCAGAGGGGAACGCAGCCGTGATGTAGCTGGTCTCGCCGTCCGGAGCTTCGATGCCCAGGATCAGCATGTGCTCGGCCATCCAGCCTTCCTTCTTGCCCTGATAGGAAGCGATGCGCAGCGCGAAGCACTTCTTGCCCAGCAGAACGTTTCCGCCGTAGCCGGAGTTGATGGACCAGATGGCGTTCTCTTCGGGGAACTGCACGATGTAGCGGTTCTCCTCGTCGATGTCGGCCTTCGCATGCTGGCCGCGGACGAAGTCGTTGGAGTCGCCCAGCTGACGCAGAGCCTTCACGCCGACGCGGGTCATGATGTCCATGTTGAGCACGACGTAGATGGAGTCGGTGACCTCAATGCCCACCTTGGAGAACGGGCTGCCGATGGGGCCCATGCAGTACGGGATGACGTACATGGTGCGGCCTTTCATGCAGCCGGTGTACAGGGGGATAAGCTTCGCCTTCATCTCGTCCGTCTCCATCCAGTTGTTGATGGGGGCGGCGTCGTCACGGTTCTTCGTGCAGATGAACGTGCGGCCTTCCACGCGCGCCACGTCGTTTTTCGCAGTGTGGTGCAGCACGCAGCCGGGCAGCAGATCCTGATTCAGCTCGGTCATTTCGCCGGTGCGGAACGCCTCTTCACGCAGAGCGCGCAGCTGGCCTTCGGAACCGTCGATCCAGATGGTTTTGTCAGGGGTCATGAGATCTTCCATCTCTTTGACCCAGTCCAGAACATGTTTGTTTGTTGTCAAAGCCATGATCTTTCACCTTTCTTTTCAGCAAAACGCCTATTTGGTTTTATTATACCCCTTTGTTAAAAAAAGCACAAGATGCTCTGTCGAAAAAGATGATGATTCGGAAAAACTTTTACACTTCGGAAACAATTTCCGGCGAATCGCTTTTTTCTTCTTTGGGCAGGGACTGCATGTACTCGTCCATCGCCTCGGCCACCTTCTTCGAGAACGCCACCGCCTCGACGACCGTGCGCGCGCCCTTGACGACGTCGCCCGACGCGAAAATGCCCGGGCGCGTGGTACGGCCGTGGTCGTCGGCCACGAGCAGGCCGCGCGCGTTGGCCTCGAGCCCCTTCGTCGTGCTGACGATGCGGTTGCGCGGGCCCTGGCTGATGGAGATGATGACGCTGTCGGCCGGATAGAGCTTCTCGCTGCCCTCGATCTCGGTGAACGAGCCGTCCTCGTTGTGCACGACGTCGGCGAAATACACGCCCTCGTCGACGATGCGCACGGGCGCCTTGCAGTATTCGAAGTGAACGCCCTCGAGCTGAGCGTACTCGAACTCCGTGCGGCTGGCGGCGACGTCCGGCGTGCGCGAGAAGCACGTCAGCTCCCGCACGCCCTTGCGCAGCGCGGTGCGCGCCACGTCCATCGCGGCGTTGCCCGCGCCGATGACGATGACGCGCTCGCCGAGGTGGTAGCTGTCGGGGTTGTTGAGGTAGTTGATGCCGAAGTGGACGTTGCCCAGCGTCTCGCCCTTGATGTGCAGCGCGTTCGGCTGCCACACGCCCGTGCCGACGAAAATGGCCTTGTAGCCGTCGCGGAACAGATCGTCGATGCTGATGGCCGAACCGATCGTCGTGTTCGGGCGCACCTTGATGCCCTTGAGGCGCAGATGGCGGTACTCGAAGTCGTCCAGCACGGACTTCGGCAGACGGAACTCGGGGATGCCGTAGCGCAATACGCCGCCGATCTTGTCCTTGCCCTCGAAGATCGTGACCTGATACCCCTTGCGCGCGAGGATGACGGCGATGGTCAGGCCGGCCGGGCCGGAGCCGATGATGGCCACGCGGATGCCGTTGGACGGCGCGGGGCCGGCTGTCATCTTCGAGCTGTACGTGCTGGAGATGTAGCTCTCGATCGTGGAGAAATGCACCGGAGCGCCCTTGCGCCCGAGCACGCAGTGGCCTTCGCACTGATTCTCATGGTTGCACACGAGGCTGCACACCGTCGTGAGGGGGTTGTTTTCGAACAGTTTCCAGCCCGCTTCGTCCAGATGCCCGTCGAGCAGCAACCGGATCACTTCCGGGATCGGCGTGTGGATGGGGCACCCCTTCTGGCACTGCGGCACTTTGCAGTTGAGGCAGCGCTGGGCTTCTTCGAGCACATGATTGGCCATGTCGGATTCCTACCTTTCGCTTGGTTTCGCCTTGATATTTTCTTCACAATTATGGATTATTCGCTCATTCTTATTGTACCGGAAAAATGCGTGCCCGGCAAGTGCTGCACCGCAGATTTACTATACAAATGTTGCGGATTCTGCTATACTGTTCCTCAGACCGGCACCCGCCGGGCAAAGGAGGGTTTCACCATGCTGTTTGTCTGTTATCCCAAATGCACCACCTGCCAGAAAGCCCGCAAGTGGCTGGACGAGGCGCAGGTCAGCTACACCGAGCGCGACATCAAGACCGACCGTCCCACGGAGGACGAGCTGCGCGCGTGGCACGCCGCGAGCGGCCTGCCGCTGAAGAAGTTCTTCAACACGAGCGGCCTTGTCTACAAGTCGCTGGAACTGTCGAAGAAGCTCCCCTCGATGAGCGAGGACGAGCAGTACGCGCTGCTCGCGACGGACGGGATGCTCGTCAAGCGCCCCATCCTCGTGGGCGACGGCTTCGTGCTCGTCGGATTCCGCGAGGCGGACTGGGCCGCCGCACTGGGCAAATAACGCGCCGGACAGACAAAGAGCCGGACGTCTGGGATCAGACGTCCGGCTTTTTTATCGGTTCAGTTCCGCGGCGATCTTCTCCGCCAGTTCCCGCGCCGTCTCGCCGTGCGGGATGAGCGCATCGGAGGCGGACGGATCGTAACATTTCCGGTACGCCTCCGCCCGGCCGATCACATCGGGCGCACGCTTTCCGGCGGCGACGTCGCGCGAGAGCTGCGCGCGCAGCGTCTGCGCGTCCGGCAAAAGCGTGACGAGGTGCAGGTCGTAATCGCACCCCGCGAGACCGCTTTGAATGGCTCCGAGCGCAGACGCATCGTTCAGCACCCACGCGAAGATCACGAAGTCGATCTCGCTGCACCGCAGGAAGTTGCGCAAAAGATGCGTGATGTTGTCGAGCACCATCGCCTTGGTCTCCTCCGTGACGGTGAACGGGTGCATGTCCCAGCACCAGTCGCCGTCGAGCCGCACGCTGCGCGGCAGAAGCTGCGCGAGCTGCGCCGAGACGGCCGTCTTCCCCGCCCCCATCGGGCCGCGGATCACGACGAGCGTTTTCATGTTTCCTCTTCCTTCCGCACGATCATTTTCTGCGTGTAGGCCGTCCCGCACGGGCGCGGGATGGCGAGGCACAGCGCGACGAGGTCCTCGGCGGCGGCGTGCGCCGCGGCGACCTGCTGCGCGGCGGCATTGTGCCGCCCGAGCTGCGCGAGCGACTGCGTCACCGGCAGTTTTGCACGCTTCTTCGCCTCTTTCAGCACAGCCAGACCCGTTGCGTTCGCCCCCAGCACGTGCACGTAGGGCGGCAGCTCCGGGAGCTCGTCCGTGTAGCCGAGCGCCGCGTCGAGCGCAAGGCGGCGCATCCGCGCGTGCGCATAGCGTTTGGTCTTGAGCATGTCGTAGAGCTGCTGGGCGCTGACGGCTTTCCGCGACGCGGCGTACAGGCGGTTTTCGAGCCCCTCGCAGACGCCGCGCGTGCGCGCCATCTCGTCCGCGCTCATCGCCCGCAGGCGGCTGAGCAGCGCGACGGAAAACGCCTGCGGCACGACGTTCTTGCCGTTCTGCACCGCTTTTTCGTACACGGGCAGGCACGCCTCGGGCACATACGGCGCGAGCGCCCCCACCCCCTCCGCCAGCATCAGGCGGCGCAGCGCCGACGCGCTGGCGAACACATCCTCGCCCAGAGGCGCACCGTGCGCCGCGCCGACGCGCCGGATGGGAAACGGCCGCATCGGCAGCTTCTGCGTGAGGATGGCCTTGCAGTATTCGACGCCGAGGATGTTGTTCGGCTCGCGCAGCAGCGCGCCCGCCCCGGGCAGGCACTCCTCGGCGGCTTTTTCGCGCGCGGCGGCAAACGGAGCCGCGCCGCGCAGATGTTTTTGCAGGCGCCGCGAAAACTCGTCGGATACAAGGCATTCGGCCGTCTCACGCAGAGCTTTCGCGTCCGGCGTCTCCGCGCCGAACGCGACGGCCTCCACGCAGCCGAGCCCGCCCAGCACCGCGACGGCTGCAGCGGCAAACCCCTCGGCCGAGCGCACCGCGTAGGGCGCGGGCAGGCAGAGCACGAGATCCGCGCCGCCCGCGAGCGCCGCCCGCGTGCGCACATCCGCGGAAAAGCAGGCCGCGCCGCCGCGCTGGACGACGGACGGCGACATCACGCAGACGGCCGCATCAAAACCGGCGCGGCGCACCTCGTCGATCATCCACGCATGGCCCGCGTGGAACGGATCGTATTCCGCCACGATCCCTGCGATTTTCATATGGGTCTGCCCCCTTTTTGCCGCGTTTTGTTCTTGAAAATGGCTTGTACACATTATATAATAAATATGCATCCAAAAAAAGTAGTATTTTGAGATCGTGAAGACAAGAGATGAAGGAGACGAATCTGAAATGAAAATCCTCGTAATCAACTGCGGTTCCAGCTCGCTGAAATATCAGCTGATCGACATGACCGATGAGAGCGTCCTGTGCAAGGGCCTGTGCGAGCGCATCGGCATCGACGGCTCGAAGATCACGCACAAGGCCAAGGGCGGCGAATGGTCGCAGGAGGTTCCGTTCCCCACGCACACCGAAGCGTTCATGAAGGTCGTTGAAATGATGAGCACCGGCGAGGGCGCTGTTGTCGCCGACAAGAGCGAGATCTCTGCCATCGGCCACCGCGTCGTTCAGGGCGCTGAGTTCTTCACGAAGTCTGAGATCGTGACGGACGCCATCATCGACAAGATCGAAGAGATCGCCCCGCTGGCTCCCGTCCACAACATGGCGCACGTGCAGGGCCTGCGCAGCGCGAAGAAGGTCTTCGGCGCGGACGTTCCCAACGTTGTCGTCTTCGACACGACGTTCCACCAGACCATGCCCCCGAAGGCGTACATGTACGGCGTTCCCTATGAGATGTATGAGAAGTACGCGATCCGCCGCTACGGCGCGCACGGCACGAGCCACCGCTATGTGAGCATGGCCGCCGCGAAGTATCTGGGCCGCGACGACCTGAAGATGGTCACGTGCCACCTCGGCAACGGCAGCTCCATCTCCGCCGTCAAGAACGGCAAGTGCATCGACACCAGCATGGGCCTGACCCCGCTGGCCGGCGTGCTGATGGGCACGCGCTGCGGCGACGTCGATCCCAGCGTCGTGACGTACATGGAGCAGAAGCTCGGCTTCCACGGCCAGGAGATGGCTGACTACCTGAACAAGCAGTCCGGCCTGCTGGGCGTTTCCGGCGTCTCCAGCGACAAGCGCGACGTGACGAGCGCCGCCGAGGCGGGCAACGAGCGCGCCAAGCTCGCCTGCGACATGCTGAACTATCAGATCAAGAAGTACGTCGGCGCGTATGCCGCGGCGATGGGCGGTCTGGACTGCATCGTGTTCACGGGCGGCATCGGCGAGAACGACGGCGGCGTGCGCGCGGCTGTCTGCGAGGACATGGAGTTCCTCGGCGTGAAGATCGACCTGGAGAAGAACAAACAGCGCGGCGCGGACATCATCGACATCTCCGCCGATGACAGCCGCGTGAAAGTGCTGATCGTCTGCACGAACGAAGAGCTGATGATCGCGCGCGACACGAAGGCTCTTGTCGAGGGCTGATTTCTTCCTTTGCGTTCAAAACGGGCGGACCGGTTTTCCGGTCCGCCCGTTTTTTCATCCGCCAAACCGCGTGCGGTTCCTCCCGGCGGAAGTTTTCCACGAGGACGGCGGACCACGTTGAATCCTCCGCGCACACGCAAAAAAATCCCCGCGCCTTTCACGGCGCGGGGATTTTGCGTACCACGGGCTCAGTTCAAAGCGTTGTAGACGCGCTCCAGCTCGGCTTCATTCTCACTCACGAGCAACACAGGCTTCGTGTAATCGAGGCTCATCAGACCCAGAATGCTCTTGGCGTCCGCAATGCTGCCCTTCATGTCATGCACGCCGATCTCATCCCTACATTTGGTGGCCGCGTTCATGATGCTTTTCACTTCGCTGAAATTGGAAATCTTCACTTGCTTAACCATAGCGCATTTTCCTTTCTGTATATTGCATTGTGTAAGGTGCTCTGGCACAATTCCAAAGCCTTCCCGTCCTTACATTGTGCATTATAGCACAGAACTATGCGTTTGTCTTGTGAATTGCTCACAAACGCTCCGATTTCTCTTTTCTCGCCAAATCTCCATGTTGGCAATATTTGCTTTTGTGCAGTTCAACTATTATTTTTTCCAGATTCTGGCGAATTTAGCAGGGTGAAATTCCGTATTGTGGAATTCAAGAGGTATTTTACACTAACTTTGTATGATTTAATGCAAATTCTTGTGCTTGACTTGAGATTGATAATTCTTTCATCCTGACAGCTTGTTTTTTCATTGCAACATTTGTGCATATTATGATCCGAAAGAAAAAGAATTCCCGGCGGCCGAAGCCGCCGGGAACCTTCAGGGGAGGGGGGTAGGATTTACCAGAGCTGGCAAACCTGCTCGTACATGTCGACGTATTGTTTCGCGCTGGCAGACCAGCTGAAGTCGCACTCCATCGCGCGCTTGACGAGCTGTGCCCAGCCTTCGCCGTTCTCATAGCCTTCCTTGGCGCGCATGCAGGCGTTGAGCATGTCGTGCGCGTTGTAGCTCGCGAACGTAAAGCCGTTGCCCTCGCCGTCGCCGGAGTCGTGGATGGAATCGCGCAGACCGCCCGTCTCACGGACGATGGGCACTGTGCCGTAGCGCAGCGCGACCATCTGCGACAGGCCGCACGGCTCGGACTTCGAGGGCATCAGGAACATGTCCGCGCCCGCGTAGATCTTGCGCGCCAGCGACGGCACGAACGCGATCTTCACACCGACGCAGCCCGCGTTGCGCGCGGCGAGCTCGTTGAAATACTGCTCGTACTGCGCTTCGCCCGTTCCGAGGACGACGAGCTGCATGCCCGCGTTGATGATCTCCTGTCCGACGTGGCGCACGAGGTCGACGCCCTTGTGGCCGACCAGGCGCGTGACCATCGCCACGACCGGCACGGGCCATTTGTTCAGGCCGAAGATCTCCTGCAGTTCTTCCTTGCACTTGGGCTTGTTCTCCGCGAAGGTATTCGCGTCGAAATTCGCGACGATGTTCGGATCGGTCGCGGGGTCATAGCTCTTGACGTCAATACCGTTCAGAATGCCGCACAGCTTGTACTGTTTCTGACGCAGGAAACCGTCAAGACCGTGGGCGTACCACGGGTCGAGGATCTCGTTCGCATAGCTCGGCGAGACGGTCGTGACCTTGTCGCAGCACTCGATGGCGCCCTTCATGAAGTTGACGCAGCCGTCGTACTCCATGATGTGCGCGTCGTGGCGCGCGATGGCCAGCGTGTCCTCGAGGATCTCCATGCCGTACTTGCCCTGGTACTGGATGTTGTGGATGGTGAACACCGTCTTGATGTTGCGGTATTTCTCCAGATGACGGTAGTACAGCATCAGGTAGACGGGCACGAGGGCCGTCTGCCAGTCGTTCGTGTGGATGATATCCGGCGCGAAGTCGATGTAGAACAGCATCTCGAGGATGGCACGGGAGAAGAACGCGAAGCGCTCGCCGTCGTCATAGAACCCGTACAGGCCCGTGCGCTTGAAATAATACTCGTTGTCGAGGAAATAGTACTTCACGCCGTCGTACGTCAGCTCGAACAGGCCGCAGTACTGGTTGCGCCAGCCGACCGGAACGCTGAAATTGGTGACGTACGTGAGTTTTTCGCGGTACTCCTGCTTCATGTCGCCGTACAGCGGCAGCACGACGCGGCACGCGACTTTGCGATTGCGGATGGCACGCGGCAGGCTGCCCGCGACGTCGCCCAGACCGCCGGACGCGGCAAACGGGGTCGCTTCGCTTGCGCAGTACAGAACATTCATGGATCATACCTCCTTGATGTGGGAATTCCGCGGACAGCTCCGGCGGAGCGGACCGCATCAGGCGGAAACGGCGCGGACGGCGTGCCGCCGCCCGCGCCGTGCCGAAACTCAGACTTCGGTGCCTTTTTCCACGTAGACGGGGAAGGATTCGTTGCCCAGCAGCGTTTTGTTCGCCGTGATGGTGACGTCCTTATCCGTGACGATGTATTCGAGCTTGGCGTTCGCTTCGACCGTCGTGCCCTGCATGAGCACGCAGTTCTTCACGACCGCGCCCTTTGCGACCTTGACGCCGCGGAACAGCACGCAGTTTTCGATCGTGCCCTCGATCAGGCAGCCGTCGGCCACGAGGCAGTTGGTCGCCTTCGAGTCCATCGCGTAGCGCACCGGGGCCTCGTCGCGCACCTTCGTGTAGACGGGACGGGCGTCCGGGAACAGCGCGTCGCGGTTCTCGCGGTCCAGCAGGCGCATGTTCTCGTCGAAGTAGCTCTTCATGCTGTAAATGCGGGAGCGGTAGCCCTTGTACTCGTAGCCGCGCACGTCCAGAATGCCGAGGCTGCGGCCGAGGATGTCGCGCTCGAGGTACACATAGTTGCGCACCATCGCGTCACGCACCATCTCGATGAGCTCCTCACGGTCCATGACGATGACGTTCATCGACAGGTTCTGCATGCCCAGACGGTAGTCGTTCATGAAGATGTCCGTGATGCGGCCTTCCGCATTGATCGTGAACGTGTAGTTGTCGGTCTTGATGGGTTCGGGGATCTCCGCGCGCTCATAGACCATCGTCACGTCCGCGCCGCTCGCCTTGTGCTTCTCGAGCAGGTCGGCGAAGTCGATGTCATGCACGACGTTGCAGTCGGAGATGACGACGTATTTTTCCTTCTGCTTGGACAGATAGCCCAGAATGGAATTCAGCGCTTCCACGCGGCCGTGATAGACCTTGCTGTTGGACTGCGCGAACGGCGGGACGATGTTCAGGCCGCCCTTTTTGCGCGCGAGGTCCCACTCGCGGCCGTTGCCGAGGTGGTCCATCAGGGAGTGATAGTTCTTCTTGACGATGACGGTGACGTTGTTGATGCCCGCGTTGACCATGCCGGACAGGCTGAAGTCGATCATGCGGTAACGGGAACCGAACGGCACGCTGGCCATCGTGCGGTGGCGCACCAGTTCGGGGATGAGCCCGTCATACGAGTTGGGGAAAATAATGCCGATTGCATTGCTGTTTACCATAAGTTCTCGCCTGCCTTTACATCTTTTTCGAGCATGGCCTTCGGGCCGACCTTTGCGCCTTCGCCGATGGTGACGCCCTCGCCCACGACGGCGACGCCCCACTTCGACTTGTCCTCGACGTCCTCGGGCTTTGCTCCGACGACGGCGCCTTTCTTGACGACCACGTTTTCGGCGATGATGGAATAGTAAACCTCGGCGCCTTCCTCAACGACGGCACCCGGCATGATGATGGAGGATTCGACCGTCGCGCCCTTGGCGACGACCGCGCCCGCGAACAGGACGCTGTTCTGCACCGTGCCCTCGACCTCACAGCCTTCCGTCACCATGGAGTTATCGACGTGCGCGAGCTTGCCGATGTGATGGCCCGGATGACCGGACGTGCGGGAGAAGATCTTCCACGAGGGGTCCCACACATCGAGCGGAACGTTCGGATCGAGCAGATCCATGTTGGCTTCCCAGAGGCTGTCGATCGTTCCGACGTCCTTCCAGTAGCCCTCGAACGGCCACGCGACGAGCTTCTGCTTGTCGGCGAGCATGTTGGGGATGATGTTCTTGCCGAAGTCGTTGGAAGAGGTCTTGTCTTCCTCGTCACGGATCAGGTACTCGCGCAGCTTGCTCCACGTGAAGATGTAGATGCCCATGGACGCGAGCGTGGATTCGGGGTGCTTGGGCTTCTCCTCGAATTTCGTGATCGTGCCGTCCGCGTCGGCCGTCATGATGCCGAAGCGGGACGCCTCCTCCAGCGACACGTTCAGCACGGCGATGGTGCAGTCCGCGTTGCGGTCCTTGTGGAACTGCAGCATCTGCGAATAGTCCATCTTGTAGATGTGGTCGCCGGACAGGATGACGACGTACTCCGGATCGTAGCGCTCGATGAAGTTGATGTTCTGATAGATGGCGTTGGCCGTGCCCTTGTACCAGTCGGAGCCCGTCGCCTTCTGATACGGAGGCAGGACGTGCACGCCGCCGTACAGGCGGTCGAGGTCCCACGGCTGACCGTTGCCGATGTACTCGTTGAGCAGCAGCGGCTGATACTGGGTCAGGATGCCGACCGTATCGATGCCCGAGTTCACGCAGTTCGACAGCGGAAAGTCGATGATGCGATACTTACCGCCGAACGGGACCGCCGGCTTTGCAAGCTTTTTGGTGAGGGCATACAGACGTGAGCCCTGCCCGCCAGCAAGCAGCATTGCAATACATTCTTTCATAGTATTCTCCCCTTGACTTCCGGCGTGCCGCCTGTCGGGACACGCCGCATTTTATTCCAAGGCGCCGCACGCCGGAGCCTGCCGCGCAGTGGATTCCACAGTTCGGACGGAGCCCTGCCCCGCCCCGATTCAGGCTTTTGCGGCTTTTGAGGCTCTTGTGCCCTTCGGGGCTTTCGCCGTCTTTGCCGTCTTTGCCTTTGCGGCCGTCTTGTCCGACGTCTTCGCCTTTGCGGCGGTCTTTTTCGTCTTCTCCACGGTCGTCTTCTTTTTCGGCGCAGGCGTCTTGAACACGATGGTGCTCATCGCCGGGATGCGCAGCGAGATGGAATATTCAAACCCGTGCATCGGCTGCTTCTTGGCGCGCAGCGGTTCATTCGCCACGCCCGAGCCGCCGAAGGCGGTGTCGTCGGAGTTGAGCAATTCCTTGTACACGCCGGCGCGCGGCACACCGATGCGGTAGTCGTTGCGCTCAACGGGCACAAAGTTCGACACGGTGATGATCTCATTTCCCGCTTTGTCGCGGCGGATGAACGCCAGCACGCTCTGGCTGGAGTCGTCCGGGACGATCCACTGGAAGCCGTCCCACGTGAAGTCGTCCTCCCAGAAGGCGGGTGTTTCAAGGTACAGGTGGTTGAGCCGGCGCACGTATTCCTGCATCTGGCGGTGGCGGTCATAGCTGAGCAGCAGCCAGTCGAGCTGCTGGTTCTCGTTCCACTCGATGAACTGGGCGAACTCCTGGCCCATGAACAGCAGCTTCTTGCCGGGGTGCGCCATCATGTAGCCGAAGAATGTGCGCAGGTTCGCGAATTTCTGTTCGTAATCGCCCGGCATCTTGTTGATGAGACTGCACTTGCCGTGCACGACCTCGTCGTGGCTGATGGGCAGGATGAAGTTCTCGCTGAACGCGTAGAAGAAGCTGAACGTGACTTTGTTGTGGTTGCCGGAGCGGAACAGCGGGTCGGTGCTCATGTAGCTGAGCATATCGTTCATCCAGCCCATGTTCCACTTGAAGTTGAAGCCGAGACCGCCGTCGGACACCGGGCGCGACACCATCGGCCACGCGGTGCTCTCCTCGGCGATCATCAGCGCGTGCGGCTTGCGGGCGAAGACCTCGCCGTTGAGCTTCTGCAAAAACGCGATGGCCTCGAGGTTCTCCTTGCCGCCGTTCTTGTTGGGCGACCACTCGCCGTCGCGGCGGTTGTAGTCGAGATACAGCATGCTGGCCACGGCGTCCACGCGCAGGCCGTCGACGTGGTACTCGGTGAGCCAGAACAGAGCCGAGGAGATCAGGAAGCTCTGCACCTCGTTGCGGCCGTAGTCGAACACCATCGTGCCCCACTCCTTGTGCTCGGCGCGCAGGGGGTTCTGATCCTCATAGCAGTTCGTGCCGTCGAAGCGGTACAGGCCGTGCTGGTCCTTCGGGAAGTGCGCGGGGACCCAGTCCATGATGACGCCGATGCCCGCCTGATGGCACTCGTCGATAAAGGCCATGAAGTCGTGCGGCGCTCCATAGCGGCTGGTGGGGGCGAAATAGCCCGTGACCTGATAACCCCAGCTGCCGTCGAACGGATACTCCGTGAGCGGCATCAGCTCAACGTGCGTATAACCCATGTCGAGCAGATAGGGAATGAGTTCCTTGGCGAGTTCGCGGTAGCCGAAGGGATTGCCGTCGGGATATGTACGCCAGCTGCCCGCGTGCACCTCGTAGATGTTCATCGGGCGGGTGAGCGGATCCTCCTCCGCCGTCTTTTTCTGCCATGCGGCGTCGTGCCATTCATAGCCCGAAATATCGTACACCTTCGCCCCGTTGGACGGGCGCGTCTCGAAGTGCAGGCCGTAGGGATCGGTCTTGAACACGAGGTCGCCGTCGGGCGTGGTGACGCAGTATTTGTACACGTCAAATTTCTGGATTCCCGGGATGAAACACGTCCACACACCGCTGTCGTCGTGATTGGTCATGGGGTGCGCGCCGGGCTTCCAGTCGTTGAAATCACCGACGACGGAGACGGCCTTGGCACGCGGCGCCCAGACGCGGAACATGGCGCCCTCCTGCCCGTTTTCGGTCGTCAGATGAGAACCAAGGTAACGCTGTGCTTCGAAATTGGTCCCCTGTTTGAAGAGATACAGGGGAAAATCATCGTTCGAGGTGTTCTTTTTCAAACAAAGTGCCTCCTTAAAAACCGTGGTGCGGGCGCAGGGAACGACGCCCCCGCGCAGCCGCAGACACATGTTTACTTATTTATTATGATACTCATTTTGGGCGCATTTTTCAAGGGTTTTTGTGTAGTATTTATGCAAATATCTTCTATGCCGCCGCCGAACTTTATGAGTATTGCACAAAAATATCGGGTTTTCTTGTTTTCTTCGTCAACTTTGTGAATTTCTTGTCTTGTTTTTGTCAAATTTGCGAAAAAACGCCGCGCACCTTCCGGAGAAGGGGCGCGGCGTTTTGTTCAAAGCCATCCTTTTTTGATCATGAGCAGCACGGAAACCGCCGTCAGGCCCACGGCGATCAGGATCACAACAAGGAACCCGAGCGGCGAGTTTTCCAGCGGAACCGGCACATTTGTGCCCCACAACCCGAAGATGATCGACGGAATCGTGAGGATGATCGTCACGGAGGCGAGCACCTTCATGACGATGTTGAGGTTGTTCGAAATGACGGAGGCAAAGGCATCCATCGTGCCCGAGAGGATGTCGCGGTAGATGTTGGACATCTCGATGGCCTGCTTGTTTTCGATGATGACGTCCTCCAGGAGCTCCGCATCCTCGGGATAGCGGCTGACGAACTCCATGCGGGCGAGGCGCTCGAGCACGAGCTCGTTGCCCTTGAGGGATGTTGAAAAATATACAAGGCTCTTCTCAAGGCCGAGCATCTGGATGAGCTCCTTGTTTTTCATGGAGATGTGCAGCTCGTTCTCGACGCGGCTCGAGGCCTTGTCCACCTCGCGCAGATAGTACAGGAACAGCGTCGCGTTGCGGTACAGCAGCTGCAGCGTCATGCGGCGCTGCTTCTTCGTGGAGAAATTGCGCACGGGCGTCTCGCTGAACGCGCGCGCAAGCGCCGATTCCTTCAGGCACACCGTGACGATGTTGTTCTCGGTGAGGATGATGCCGAACGGGATCGTCGTGTACGTGTAGCCGCGGCCGGACTGCATCTCGACCGTCGGGGTGTCGACGATGATGAGCATGTGGCCGTCCTCAAAGTCGATGCGGCTTCGCTCCTCTTCGTCGAGCGCGGCGCGCAGCAGGTCCGTGTCGATGGACAGCGTCGCGCCGATGTGGGCAAGTTCTTCCTCCGTGGGGGCGCACAGGTCCACCCACGCGCCGGGGGTCACGGCGTCCACTTCACGCAGCACGCCGTCTTCGGTGCAGTAAATCGAAACCATATGATATACCTCGCTTTCCCTGTGCGCGCGGCAAAGGAAAGCGGTGGGAGGGTTCCCCCGCTTTCAGGCTCCGAAACACGCGGCGCACGGTATCTGATTGTTGATGCATAATCGACCTCGAGGATCGCCTTCCACGCGCCGTCACTCCTTTTCACACCGTTTGTCTTTTGTTCGGGAAGACATTCTGCTTCCAGTATCAGTGTATGCTTTCAAAGCGTAGTTTGTCAAGCGGTATCCGCAAAGAAAAAAGCGGAAAAACCGAGGTTTTTCCGCTTTTTTGCACGCAGGTTACGGCAGGCGCACCACTTGGGCGCCCAAAAGCGCCGCGTCCGACTCCTCGTGCGTGATGCACAAAAGAGTCCTTCCGTTTCTGTTAGCTTTGACGAATGCCGCCGTCTCAGACCTCGCGCGCTCGTCGAGGCCCTTGAACGGCTCGTCGAGCAGCACTGCGCCGCCCCCGGCAAGCATCGCGCGCACGACGGCCGCGCGCCGCTTCTGTCCGCCGGAGAGCTGCGACGCGGGCTTTTCGAGCGTCTCGCCCTCAAGCCCCGTCTCCCGAAGCGCGCGCAGCACGGTTCCGGGCGCTGAAGCACACGCCAGCAGCACGTTGCCCGCCGCCGAGAGGTCGGGGCACAGGCGGTCCTCCTGAAAGGCGCAGGCGATGCGCCCGGGCGCTTCGACCGCGCCCGCGTCCGGCTTCTCCAGCCCGAGCAGCAGGTTCGCGAGCGTCGTCTTGCCGCGGCCGGACGGCGCCATCAGGCACACGCACGCGCCCGCGGGCACGTCGAGCGAATAGCCGTCGAACACGTCCGTCGCGCCGAAGCGCTTCGAGACGTTTTTCACGCGCAGCGCGCCGGGGCAGCTCTCCCCCGCCGCGCGCAGCGGGTGCGGCTGCGTGCGCGCCAGCGCCGTCTGGAGCTTCGCGAGCGCGAGCGCCGACAGCTTCTCGCACGCAAAGCTCAGCAGCACGATGACGGCCGTCCACGCGAAGAGGTCGGCCGTGGAGAACAGGAGTTTTGCGTTGTACAGCGCCTCGCCCACGGACCCCGACGTGATGCCGATGAGCTCGGCCGCGACGCCGCTCTTCCAGCACAGGCCGAACGAGACGGACACCGCCGCGCGCAGGTACGGCATGACGGCGGGCAGATAGATGTACCTCGCCGTGCGCGCCGCCGGCAGGCGGAACACGCGCGCCATCTGCACCAGCTCCTGCCCGGCGGAGAGGATGCCCTCGAGCACGTTCGTGTACACGATGGGCACGGCCATCAGGAAGCTGACGAGCACCGACAGCTGCGCTGCGCTGCGCAGCCACAGCAGCGCCAGAATGGTGAAGCTGGCCACCGGGATGCTCTTGACCGTGACCATCAGCGGCCGCAGCGCGATGCGCACCACGGGCACGGCCGCCGCCGCGACGGCCAGCACGGCCCCGGCCGCCAGCGCGCCGAAAAAGCCCGCGAGAATCCTCGCGCCCGTGGCCGCCACGGTCTGCCAGAACGCGGCGGTAACGGCGAGGCCGCACAGCGTTTTGAGCGCTGCGAGCGGCGAGACGAGGATGAGCGGGCTTGCGACGGCGACGCTCGCCGCGTGCCAGACAAGCAGCCAGAACACGACGGCGAGCGCCCCCTGTACTTTTCTGTTTTGGAGCGCCTTACGCACCGTAGTAGAAATCATCCGCCGGGACGGCGCCGCCCACGGAGGACGCGTCCTGCTCAAACAGGACGTTCAGATAGCCGGAGACCTTGGCCTTCATGTCCTCGCCCGTGATGCACACGATGTTGCACTCCGGGATGGCCTTGACGGCGACCGGCTCCTTCGGAACGATGCCGTACTCGACGACGAGCTTCGCGGCATCCTCGACGTTCGCGTTGACGTACTCCACGCTGCTGTTGTACTCCTGGATCATCAGCTCAACGGCGTCGGGGTTGGCCTCGGCGAAGTCCTTGCGCACGACGAGCACGCCCGTGACGAGCGCGGAGTCGGGCGAGACTTTGTCCCACTCCTCGGTCAGATCGAGCGCAACGGTGAGGTTCTCCATCTGCATCTGCGCGGTGGTGACGTACGGCTGCGGCAGCATTGCAATGGCGGGCGCGCTCGACGCCTGCATCGCGGCAACGACCTCGGTGGCCTCGCTCTTGTAGTCGATGGTCACGTCCGTGCCCGGCTCAAGGCCGTTCTGGCGCAGGATGTAGTTCAGCGCGTACTCGGGCGTCGTGCCCTTGCCGGTGGCGTAGATCGTCTTGCCGGCGAGATCGGCCACGCCGGTGATCTCGTCGCCGGTGGTGACGATGTACAAAACGCCCAGCGTGTTGATGGCCGCGACTTCGACCTGACCCTCGGTCTTGTTGTACAGCACGCTCGCGAGGTTGCACGGCACGAACGCCGCGTCCAGCTCGCCGCTGATGAGCTTCGGCGCGATCTCCTCGGCCGAACCGTAAATTTCGGACTCATAGGTGTTCGCGGTCTCGCCGTTCTCACTGTCCTTGAGCATCTTCACGATGCCCATGGTCGTCGGGCCTTTCAGGCTCGCGAGGCGGACGGTCGCGCCCTCGAGCGCGGGCTCGCTCGACGAGGCGGGTTCGGACGCGGAGACGGACTCCGGCGCGGACGAAACGGACGCGGCAGACGACGAGGACGACGCGCCGCATCCGGCAAACAGCCCGGCAGCCAGGACGGCCGCGAGCACAAGCGAAGTGATTTTTTTCATGATTCTCTAACTCCTTTTTGCCGCCGCGCGGTGATTGCTTGTTGCGGACGGCATTGCCATTGTACTATAATAAGGAAAAGAAATCCGTTGCCGCGGCAACAGTCGGAGGGAGAATTTTGAGGGACGATCAGCTGGAGGTGCTGCGCGGCTGCGCGCTGCTGCGCGGTGTGGACGCGGGCTGGTACGAGCTGCTGGAGACGCTCTCGCCCTATGTGCGCCGCTACGAGCGGGGCGAGGCGCTTGTGCTGGCGGGATACCCCGTGGAGCGCATCGGCGTGGTGCTCTCGGGGCGCATCGAAGCCGAGCGGCCGTCGCCGGGCGGCGGGCGGCTCATCCTGTCTCACATGGGGGCAGGGGGCATCATTGCCGACGTTCTGACCGGTTCGCAGCGCGTGAAGAGCCCTGTGACGGTGCTGGCGGCAACACCCTGCGAAGCGGCGTGGCTCGACGCGCGCGCGCTGTTCACGGCGCGCTGCGACGGCGCGGGGATCGTGCTGCGCAACTGGATGGACCTTGTGGCGGAAAAGTATTTCGCGCTCGACCGCCGCGTGGGGCTGCTGCTGGAAAAACGTCTGCGCGCGCGGCTCGTGCAGTACCTGCGCACGGAGCTTGTGCCGCGCGCGGACGGCGCGCGCGTGTGCCCGTTCTCGCGCACGCGGCTGGCGGAGTATCTCGGATGCGACCGCACGGCGCTGGCGCGGGAGATCACGCGCATGGAACACGACGGCGTTCTGCGCGCCGAGGGGCGGGCGTTTTATCTGAACGGCTGAGCGCCGGAATATTTTTTTGTGCGGAGGGCTTGCATTTGCAGGCCCTCTTTGCTATACTGTGGTCAGAAGAAATACCCTTAGGGGGTATAGGCATAAAGGAGAGTGACGATATGTCTCTGGAACATTCGAGCGATGTGACGCGGCGTCTGGCGCGCATCGCGGGGCAGATCAACGGCATCCGCGACATGGTCGAGGACGGGCGCGAGTGCGAGGACATTCTCGTGCAGCTTTCGAGCGCGTCGAGCGCACTGACGCAGGTGGCGCGCATCATTGTGACGGAACATCTGGAATATCATGTGCTGGACGGATTCCGCAGCGGCGATGAAGAGGGCACGATCAAGAGCCTTAAGACCGTCGTGGACGCGTTCGCCAAGATGAAATGAGGTGAGCTTCATGAGCAAACAGGATAAAGATGCCTGCTGCTGCGGGCACGGACATGAGCATAACCATGAGCACCAACATGACCACGAGTGCTGCGGGCACGGACATGAACACGAGCATGACCACGAGTGCTGCGGGCATGGACATGAACACGAACACGAATGCTGCGGGCATGAGCATCACCACGATCACGAGCACGGGGCGTCCTGCTCCTGCGGGCACAGCCACGGCGACGGCTGCGGCTGCGGGCACGACCACGGCAGAGAGCACGAGCGCGGTGAGCTGATCGTCTCGGCGGTGCAGACGGGCGCGGCCATTGTTGTGGTGGCGGCAGCAAACCTCGCACCGATGCCTCTGTGGCTGTCGCTGGTGCTGCACCTCGTCGCGTACGCGCTGGTGGGCCGCGAGGTCATCGAGCGGGCCGTACAGGGCGTTCTGCACGGCGAGTGGTTCGACGAAAACTTCCTGATGGCAGTGGCCACCTTGGGCGCGTTCGCCGTGGGCGAGTGGGCCGAGGCCGTGGCCGTCATGATCTTCTACAACATCGGTGAGACATTGCAGGACCTCGCCATCGCGAAGAGCCGCGCGAACATCGCGGGGCTCATGGACATCCGTCCGGAGTTCGCGCGCGTGGTGCGCGGCGCGGCCGAGGAGATCGTCTCCCCCGAGCGCGTGAGCGTGGGCGACGTCATCCGCATCCAGCCGGGCGAGCGTGTGCCGCTCGACTGCGAAGTGCTCTCCGGCGAGGGCAGCGTGGACGCGAGCGCCCTGACGGGCGAGAGCATGCCGGTGCTGGCAAAGCCCGGCGTGCAGCTCGCCTCGGGCAGCGTGGCGCTGTCCGGGCTGCTCGAGTGCCGCGTGACGAGCGTGTTCGCGGAGTCGACGGTGCAGAAGATTTTGCAGCTGGTGAGCGAGTCGGGCGAGAAAAAGGCGCAGGCGGAGAAATTCATCACGCGCTTCTCGAAGGTCTACACGCCTGTCGTGATGGCGCTGGCGGCGCTCATCGCCGTCGTTCCCCCGCTCTTCCTCGGATTTGACACGTTCTTCGACTGGTTCTACCGCGGGCTGATCTTCCTCGTCGTGAGCTGCCCGTGCGCGCTGGTCATCAGCATTCCGGTGAGCTTCCTCGGCGGCATCGGCGGCGCGGCGAAAAACGGCATCCTCGTCAAGGGCGGCGACGTGATCGACCGTCTGCGCGCGCCCGCGGCCGTCGTGTTTGACAAGACCGGCACGCTGACGCAGGGCAAGTTCTCGGTGCGGCGCGTCGTGTGCGCCGAGGGCGTGTCCGAGGACGAGCTGCTGGCCGCGGCGGCGCTGTGCGAGCGCAACTCGAACCACCCCATCGCGGTGTCGGTGCGCGAATACTGCGCGGGGCATGACGGCGGCGAGGCCATCGACAGCTACGAAGAAAAAGCCGGGTACGGCATCACCGCGGGCGCGGGCGGTCACACCTACGCCTCGGGCAACGCAAAGCTGATGACGCACGTCGGCGCTCAGCTGCCCGGCGGCGCGGAGGCCGAACTCACCGGGACCGTCATCCACATCGCGAAGGACGGGCGCTGGCTGGGCTCGCTGTCCATCGCGGATGAGGTGAAGCCGGGCGCGCGCGAGGCCGTGGAGCAGCTGCGCGCACTGGGTGTGAAGAAGTGCTGCATGCTGACGGGCGACTCCGAGCCCGTGGCGCGCGCCGTGGCCGAGGCCGTCGGGCTCGATGAATACCGCGCGGGGCTGCTGCCGCACGAGAAGGTGGCGGCGTACGAGGAAGTGACGAAAGGCCTCGACGGCGTGAGCCTGTACACGGGCGACGGCATCAACGACGCGCCGCTGCTGGCGCGCGCCGACGTGGGCGTGGCCATGGGCGGCGTCGGGTCGGACGCCGCCATCGAGGCCGCAGACCTCGTGCTGATGACGGACGAACCGGGCAAGATCGCCGCGGCCGTGCGCATCGCGCGCCACACGCACGCCATCGTGCGCGAGAACATCGTGTTTGCGCTGGGCGTGAAGGCCGTCGTGCTCGTTCTGGCCGCTCTGGGCTACACACCGATGTGGCTGGCCATCTTCGCCGACGTGGGCGTGGCGCTGCTGGCCGTGGCCAACGCTGCGCGCGCCGTCCGCGTGCACGGATGACACCAATGAAAAGAACCCCGCTGCCGGGTG
>CALXBO010000022.1 GCA_944386565.1 uncultured Ruthenibacterium sp.
GCCATGGCGTCCCACTGGGATTCCATGTCGCTCACCAGCTTGAACTGGGTGCGGCAGCGGTCGAGGTTCTGGCCCTCGCGGTGCACCTTGAAGTAGTGGTCGCCCTCGAGGTAGTCGGTCAGGAAGCGAATGCCGCACTCGAGCGTCATCAGTTTCGCGCCCCAGGGCAGCGTCTCCTTCTCCTTCTCGGTCAGCGCGCCGCCGGCCGTCTCGAGGAAGCCCTTCGTGTAGATCTCGAACAGGTCGATGTCGAAGTTGACCTTCGACAGATCCTTCTCGTCCTCGGCGGAGTGGTTCGCGCCGAAGCGGATGGAATCGCCGTAGTCGTTGGCCGCGAGGCCCGGCATGACGGTGTCAAGGTCGATTACGCAGATGCCCTCGCCGGTCTTCTTGTCGAGCAGGATGTTGTTCAGCTTCGTGTCGTTGTGCGTCACGCGCAGCGGCAGTTCACCGGCGTCCAGCAGATCCATCATCACGGCGCAGTCGGCCTTGCGGGCGAGGACGAAGTCGATCTCCGGCTGCACGTCCTTGGCGCGTCCGCACGCGTCGGCGGCCAGCGCTTTCTCAAAGTTCGCGAAGCGGTTGCGCGTGTCGTGGAATTTCGCGATCGTCTCGTGCAGCGTCGCGGCCGGATAGCCTGCCAGCAGCTGCTGGAAGCGGCCGAACGCGCGGGCGGATTCATAGAACTGCTTCGGGTCTTCGACCTTCTGCAGGCACAGCGTGTCCTCCACAAACGGATACACGCGCCATGCGCCGCCCTTCGAGTCGGCGTAATAGGTTTCGCTGTCCTTCGTGCGCAGCACGGTCATCGTCTCGCGGGCCGTGTCGCCGCCGTTTTTCTCCACAATGGCGCGCAGGTAATCCGTCACGCCGACAATGTTCTCCATCAGGCCCTTCGGGTCGGTGAAGGTGTCGGTGTTGATGCGCTGCAGAATGAAGCGGCGCGCGTCACCTTCCGGCGTCTGGACGTAGACGCAGAACGTGTCGTTGATGTGGCCCTGGCCGTAGCGCAGCGCCCCGGCGACCTGGCCACCGAAATCATAGGCGCCCAGCGCCTCGTTCAGAGTTTCTTCCGCTTTGCACAGAGCCATGGTTCACACCTCCCACAGGTTGTCGGGATACAGCCCGCTCTCGGTCATCGCCTTGATGGCGGCGACAACAACGGGTTTGTCCTCTTTGTACGTCACGCCGTACCACTTGTCGTGGCTGTGCAGCACCTTCACGCGGGCCTTGTCCTCCGCGATGAGCTGGCTCACAACGCTGGGCAGGAAGTACTCGCCCTTGAGCGGATTCTCCACGAGAGCCTTGTCGAGGAACGCCGCGAAGCGGTCTTCCGTCTCCTTCAGGAAGCTCGGCGTGAAGCCCCACAGGTTCATCGAAACGACCGTGTCACCGGACAGATCCGTCCAGGTCGCGCCGTCGTCTTCCGTGAAGCGGGCGCCCGTCTCGGTCTTCTCGATGTGCGTGCGCTCGGTCACGCTGTCCAGATAGCCGTTCGCGTTCGTCACGCAGACGCCGCGCGCCACGTGGCCGTTCTCGGTTACGGTGTTCTTCAGCAGGTAGCCGACCATCGCATATTCGTACATGCCGTCCTTGTCGGGATTGGCGACGAGATAGTCGTAGATGACCTTGAACGCCTCGGGGCCGTAGTAGTCGTCGGCGTTGATGACGGCGAACGGCGCGTCGATGACGTCCTTGGCGGACAGGATCGCGTGGCTCGTGCCCCAGGGCTTCGTGCGGCCTTCCGGCACGGAGTAACCGGCGGGCAGGTTGTCCAGCTGCTGGAACGCATAGCGAACTTCCATGACCTTCTCGATGCGGCTGCCGACGAGGCGCTTGAAGTCCTCTTCGATCTCGTGCTTGATGATGAACACGACCGTCTCAAACCCGGCGCGGCGGGCGTCGAAGAGAGAATAGTCCATGATGACCTGACCGTGGTTCCCGACGGGGTCCATCTGCTTCAGGCCGCCGTAGCGGCTGCCCATACCGGCTGCCATGACAACAAGAATCGGCTTTTTCATGATAATTTCTCCTTTTCAAAATGGAAATTTGTGCAATTTTACAATATGTTTCCGAAAAAACAGCGGGGCGGCAAACCTGCCAATGCCGGGCCGCACCCGCTGCACGGGTCTGGTGGATGAGGATCAGCCTTTGTAGCCGTCCGGGTTCATGCTCTGCCATTTCCAGCTCGAGGCGCACATCTCTTCGATGCCGTACTGAGCTTCCCAGCCCAGCTCCTCGCGGGCCTTCGTCGGGTCGGCATAGCACTCGGCGATGTCGCCGGGGCGGCGCGGATCGATCACATAGGGGATCTCCTTGCCGCAGGCCTTCGAATACGCCTTGATGACGTCCAGCACGCTGTAGCCGTGGCCGGTGCCAAGGTTGCAGATGAACAGGCCGCAGTTCGTGGCCAGCTTCTTCACCGCAGCGACGTGGCCGCGGGCCAGGTCGACGACGTGGATGTAGTCGCGCACGCCCGTGCCGTCCGGCGTGGGATAGTCGTTGCCGAACACGTGGACCTTCTCCAGCTTGCCGACAGCGACCTTCGCGATGTACGGAACGAGGTTGTTGGGGATGCCGTTCGGATCTTCGCCGATCAGGCCGCTCTCGTGCGCGCCGATCGGGTTGAAGTAGCGAAGCAGCGCGACGTTCATCGTCGGGTCCGCCTTGCAGATGTCCATCAGGATGCTCTCGTTCATGACCTTCGTCGCACCGTAGGGGTTCGTCACGGCGCCGGTGGGGAAGTCCTCACGGATGGGCACGCTGGCGGGATCGCCGTACACGGTGGCGGAGGAGGAGAACACGAAGTTCTTCACGCCGTATTTCTTCATCGCGCGCAGCACGTTCATGCAGCTGCCGAGGTTGTTGGAGTAATACTTCAGGGGCTTCGAAACGCTCTCACCCACGGCCTTGTAGGCAGCAAAGTGAATGACGGAGTCAATTTCGGGATGGTCGGCGAACAGCTTGTCGACGGCTGCGTCGTCGCACAAATCGATATTCACGAACGGAACGCTCTTGCCCGCGATCTTTTCCACGCGGCGCACAGCCTCCTCGCACGAATTGTACAGGTTGTCCGCAACCAGGATCTCATACCCGGCTTTCATCAGTTCGATGCAGGTGTGGCTGCCGATATAGCCGGCGCCGCCGCTTACCAGAATGGACATACAACGCACTCCTTTGTTTTATTTTTTGGCCGCACGCGTGCGGCTTGTTTCCTTGTCTTTATTGTACGTGTGAAACACATGCGATTAAATAGATTATTCCGCACATTATTTGCACATTTGTGTCCGACCCGGCAAAATATGCGAAAACTTTTGTACAATCGAATCGTCACAGACCGCTGCGCGTTTTGCTGGAGAGGACTTTGACGCTCGAGGCGTATTCCGAGGGGGTCATGCCCGTCACTTTCTTGAAATGGCGGGAGAAATAATGGATGGAGTTGTATCCCAGCAGCGCGGCGATCTCAGTGAAATTGTGGCTGCCCTCCCGGATCATCTCCTGGGCGGCCGCGATCTTCATCTGACCGAAATATTCCATCGCGCCGCCGCCTGTTTTCTCGCGGAAGATCTTCTGGAGATAGCTGCGGCCCACGAGGTTGTCGCGGCAGATGTCCGCGAGCGTGAGCTTGCGGGAGATGTTGGCTTCAAAATACGCGTGCACGCGGTCGATGAACTCCTGCTGCGTGCGCTCGCGGATGTAGCTCGTCTGTTCGGGCGCAGGCTGCGGCTCCCGGCCGCGGCGCACCAGGCGGATGAGCAGTGTCTCGATGCAAAGCGCTGTCATCTGCTCTGCTCCGAACAGGGTGTCGCCGCCGGTGCGGCGCTCCAGCTGCATCGTCTGCGGGTCGTTCAGAGGAGAGGAGAACGCGCAGTCCGCCTCCATCACGATCTGCGCCAGCACGGCGCGGTCGGCGTCTGAAATGGCCATCGTGCGCCCCTCGAAATAGCGCATCGCTTCGCCGTTGCACACGAAGCTCGCCACGACAAGGTTCGGCGCGACCTTCCCGTTTGCCGCCAGCGAGTGGAATTCCCCGGGGCGGTGGAAGATGATCTCGCCCTTTTTCAGATGGTGCACCGCGTCCCCGGCGCGGACGTCGAGCTCCCCCTTGTCCACGTACAAAAACTCCCAGAAATCGTGGCTTTCTCCCTCGAAATAGTAGGAGCTGGAATATTCGAAATAGTGGACCGAAACCAGTTTTTCCACCCGGAGCGGCGTCTCGGGCGTCAGTGCGACATAAGAAGCCATGATCGTTTATCCTTCCGTTTCCGTATTGTTTTCCTTGTTGTCCTGCGTGCCGTCCTGCTCGGCGCGCCGCCGTTTGCGGTATTCCATCGGGCTGATGCCCTCCAGCCGCCGGAAGCTCTGGGAGAAATAGCTCGGTGAGGAAAATCCGTGAACCTGCGCGATCTGCGAGAGCGAGAGATTGGTGTTGGCCAGCAGATGTTTGCTCTCGCGGATGCGGCATAACAGCAGGTAGTTGATCGGCGTCACGCCGTATTCCTTGCTGAACGCGTGCACGAGGTAGTATTTGTTCACGTGCGCCAGTTCGGCCAGCGAGTCCAGCGTCAGAGGTTCGGCGAAGTGCTCGTCGATGTAGCGGCGCACGGCGGCGCACTCCTTGTTCCGCCGCCGGACCGGGGTGACCTCCACCGACAGCTGCGTGTGCCGGGAGAGTTCCACCAGAAACACTTCAAAGATGCGGCCGCACACCGTTTCGTACTGAGGCAGACGCGCGGCTGCCTCCTCGAGCAGCTTGTTCAGATAGAACAGCATGTCCTCCCGGTGCTCGCGGAAGTTGAACACGGCGTATCCGCGGTTTTCCTGCTGCGGCGTGCGGAAGTGCAGACCGTCGATCCCGAGAACGATGTATTCAAGAGGGTTGGAGGGAACGGAGTCCTCCGTGTGCTCCAGGTTGGCCTCGACGATCACAAGGTCGTCGCTGCCGACGGGGTGCTCGCCGTTTTTCAGAATGAACCGGCCTACGCCGCTGACGCAGTAGAAGATCTCCGTGCACGCATGCGTGTGGAGCGTGTTGTGCCAGTCGGCGCCGAAACGCGCGAACGAGATGTACTGGAGCCGGGAAGAGCGCAGCGCCTCCGGCTCGAGCCCCAGCTCGTACAAGGTTGTGCTCATAAGCAAATCCTCGCTTTATATAAATTGAGATTGGCTGATAAAGTGAGCAATAAAGATAAAATATTCTCTTATTTATATTATATAGTGAAATAAAGAGAAATACAAGTGCAAAAGAGAACAAGCTGAAAATACAAATAAAAAACTTGAAGAGGTACATATGGCAAAATGACGAAAATTTAACATGCGGCATTGTCGGCAATGTATGCAAAAAGTGACAACAAGATTACAACTTAATATTGATAATATACAAAAAGCAATATCGCTAAAAAATGCAGCAACAAAAATCTTGTAATAAGACCGTCTGATGGGCCATACTGAAAGCACGGAAAATGTGGCGCCGTGCACCGGCGGCGCTGCCGGCTTCCAAGGAAGCCGAAGGTACGGTTGGTTTTTCAGGAGGTTACATAATGAAAAAGGCACTCAGTATTCTTCTTGCTGCCGGAATGCTCGCGACGGCGCTTGCCGGCTGCGGCGCTTCGTCTTCTTCCAGCGCTCCGGCCGCCGGTTCTACGTCCGGCTCCACGGCGTCTGCCGAGGGCGAGTACGCTGGCCAGACCCTGAAGGTCGCCGCCATTGAGACGGCGTACGGCACCCAGATGTGGGAAGACGTCGTTGCGGCGTTCGAGGCCAAGACGGGCGCGACCGTCGAGCTGACGACGGACAAGAACCTTGAAGACGTCATCGACCCGAGCATGAAGGCCGGCGATTTCCCCGACGTCGTGCATCTGGCCATGGGCCGTGAGAAGGCCATGCCCGAGACGCTCATCAAGGAAGACGCTCTGGAAGACCTCACCGACGTTCTCTCGATGAACGTTCTGGGCGAGGATGTGACGGTCGGCGAGAAGATCATCCCCGGCTTCACCGGCAACAACACGACCGATCCCTACGGCGACGGCCACACGTACCTGATGCCGATGTTCTACTCTCCGTGCGGACTGTTCTATGACGCCGGCCTGTTTGAGACCAAGGGCTGGGAAGTTCCCGAGACGTGGGACGAGATGTGGGAACTGGCCGAGACGGCCAAGGCCGACGGCATCAGCCTGTTCTCGTATCCGACGGCCGGCTACCTCGACGCCTTCACCTATGCGATGATGGCCGAGGCGGGCGGACAGGATATGTTCAACCGCGCTCTGAACTATGAAGAGGGCATCTGGGAGACTCCCGAGATGACGAAGATGTTCGACGTTCTGACGAAGCTCGCGTCCTACACCGATCCCTCCGTTCCCTCCAACGCCAACGGCGACAACTTCACCAAGAACCAGCAGCTGATCCTGGACGACAAGGCCCTGTTCATGCCGAACGGCACGTGGGTCGTGGGCGAGATGGCCGATGCGCCCCGCGCCGAGAACTTCAAGTGGGGCTTCATGGCTCTGCCCGCTCTGGAAGAGGGCGGCGACCGCTACAGCTACACCTTCTTCGAGCAGTGCTGGGTCCCCGCGGGCGCCGAGAACAAGGAGCTTGCGAAAGTCTTCATCTCCTATCTGTACAGCGATGAAGCCGCCGACATCTTCGCCGCTTCGAACGCCGTTCAGCCGATCGCCGGCATGACCGACGCCCTGAGCGAGGAGAACCAGCTGTTCTACGCTGTGTACGACAACGGCGCGAAGGCTGCCATCGGCACGTTTGCCGCCACCGATCCCGTCGAGGGCGTCAACATGAAGGATGCCATGTGCTTCACGATGGACAGCGTCGTGTCCGGTACGAAGACGCAGGAAGACTGGGTCAACGCTGTTTCGACTGCCAGCGACGCTCTGCGCGCGGCTCTGAAATAAGTTCCGATTTTCCACCGAACCATCGCGCCTCTGACGCGGCGATCACGCAACTCAAGCGGGCGGTGAGCAAGTGCTCCTTGCTCACCGCCTTTTCAATGGAATGGAGATGACATCATGCAGAAAAACAAGGCACGCAGCCGGTTCATCGTCGCGTGCGTGGCGCCGGCCGTCATTCTGTCGTTTATTTTCCTTGTGGTACCCACATTCAACGTCTTCCGCATGTCGCTCTACAAATGGGGCGGCTATTCCCCGAACAAGCAGTTCGTCGGCTTTGACAACTTCGTCAAGCTCTTCAACGACGCGAAATTCTTCCAGTCCGTGCGCAACAGCATTTTGCTGATCGTGATCGTCACGATCATCACGATCGGCTTCGCGCTGGTGTTCGCGGCCATCCTCTCGCGCGAAAAGCTCAAGGGACAGAACTTCTTCCGCGTGATCTTCTACATCCCGAACATCCTGTCCGTCGTCGTTATCTCGGCCATCTTCAGCGCCATTTACGACTCGAACTACGGGATGCTCAACAGCTTCCTGTCCATTTTCCGCGGCGCGGACGCCGAGCCCGTCTACTGGCTGGGCGATCAGAAGATCGTCATTTACAGCATCGTCGGCGCGATGGTCTGGCAGGCCATCGGCTACTACATGGTCATGTACATGGCGTCGATGTCCTCGATCTCCGAGAGCCTGTATGAATCGGCGAACCTCGAGGGCGCGTCCCGCATCCGCCAGTTCTTCTCCATCACCATCCCCCTGATCTGGACGAACATCCGCACGACGCTCACGTTCTTCATCATCTCGAACATCAACATGAGCTTCCTGTTTGTCAAGGCCATGACCAACGGCGGCCCGGACGGAGCCACCGAGGTGTTCCTGAGCTACATGTACAAACAGGCGTACACCAACTCGACGTACGGCTACGGTATGGCCATCGGCGTCGTCGTGTTCTCGTTCTCGTTCGCGCTGTCGGCCATCGTCAACGCCGTCACCAAGCGCGAGACGCTGGAATTCTGAGAAAGGGGGAGACATTCATGGTCGATCGCAAACCGACCGGCGGCGAGGCCGCCGCAAAGGCAGTCATGTATGTTGCGCTCATCGTTCTCACGGTGCTCATCGTGATCCCCGTGGCGTGGGTGTTCATGGCTTCCATCAAGCAGAACTCTGAATTTTACGGCAATCCCTGGGCGCTCCCGCAGGGCGTGCACATCCAGAACTTTGTCGACGCGTGGACGAAAGCGCGCATGGGCGATTACTTCATGACGTCCATCATCGTCACGGCGGTGGCTCTGGCCATCCTGCTGGTGGTGGCGCTGCCCGCGGCATACGTTCTGTCCCGCTACAAATTCATCGGCTCGAAGGCGCTCAACACCGGCTTCATGGCGGGGCTGTTCATCAACGTCAACTACATCGTCGTGCCCATCTTCCTGATGTTCGTCACGGCCGACAAGTTCCTCAAAGAGGTGTTCGGCGCGGGCTTCTTCCTGAACAACCCGTTCGTCGTCTCCCTGGTGCTGGCGTCCACGACGCTGCCGTTTACCATCTACCTGCTGTCCGGCTACTTCGCCACGCTCCCGAAGGATTACGAGGAAGCGGCGTACGTGGACGGCGCGGGATACTTCACCACGATGGTGCGCATCATCATGCCGATGGCAAAGCCCAGCATCGTGACGGTCATCCTGTTCAACTTCCTGTCGTACTGGAACGAGTACATCATCTCCATGACGATGCTCTCCGAGCCGGACGGCGCGCGCACGCTCCCGGTGGGCCTGCTCAACCTGATGAAGGCCCAGAACGCCAAAGCGGAGTACGGCCAGATGTACGCCGGTCTCGTCATGGTCATGGTACCGACGCTGATCCTCTACATCTGCGTGCAGAAGAAACTGACGCAGGGCATGACGCTCGGCGGCCTGAAAGGTTAAAGGAGGCGCAGCAGCATGAACGAATACACCAAAAAGACCCTGACGCTGGTCCTCGCGGCCATCGCGCTCATCGCGTGCCTGTGGCTCGTCGTCCACGGCCATTCCGTCGGCTTTGCCTCCGGCGGGCTCGGCATCGGCGGGCTCCTGTTTGAGCTGGGAGGCCTCGCGGGCATCCTTGTGCTCCTCGGCCTGTACAATCATTCCTATCAATAAAAGAGGGCGCTCCGTTCCGCATCGCGGGCGGAGCGCCTGTGCTGCGCGGAAAGGAGACCATTGCATGAACCGGCCGAACATCATTTTCTATTTTTCGGACCAGCAGCGCTGGGACACGCTCGGCTGCTACGGGCAGAAGCTGGACGTGACGCCGAACCTCGACCGTCTGGCCGCCGAGGGCGTGCTGTTTGAAAACGCATTCACCTGCCAGCCCGTGTGCGGCCCGGCGCGCGCGTGCCTGCAGACGGGGCGCTACGCGACGCAGGTCGGCTGCCACACGAACGCCCGCGCGCTGCCGTTCGGCAAGATCAAAACGCTGGCGCAGTATTTCAACGACGCCGGCTACGACACCGCCTACGTGGGCAAATGGCATCTCGCCTCCGATGCGTACAAGGGCGAGAACTTTGAGACGTGCGCCATCCCTCAGGAGCGCCGCGGCGGCTACAAGGACTACTGGATGGCGTCCGACGTGCTGGAGTTCACCAGCCACGGCTACAACGGCTACGTCTACAACGGCGCGAACGAAAAGGTGGAGTTCACCGGCTACCGCGCCGACTGCATCAACAACTACGCCATCGACTACGTGCGGAATTACGACAAGGACCATCCGTTCTTTCTGTTCATCAGCCAGATCGAGCCGCACCACCAGAACGACCATCGCCGGTTCGAGGGCCCGGACGGCAGCTACGCGCGGTTCAGCGGCTTTGACACGCCGGGCGACCTCGAGGACTGCCACGGCAAAGGCGACTGGGAGAAGAACTATCCCGACTATCTCGGCTGCTGCCACAGCCTCGACGCGAACGTCGGCCGCCTCGTCGACACGCTGAAAGAAAAGGGAATGTGGGACAACACCATCCTGTTCTATACGTCTGACCACGGCAGCCACTTCCGCACGCGCAACTCCGAGTACAAGCGCAGCTGCCACGAGGCGAGCATCCACATCCCCCTCATCGCCGTCGGCCCCGGGTTTGAGGGCGGAAAGCGCGAAAAGCACGTCGTCAGCCTGATCGACCTGCCCACCACGCTGCTCGACTGCGCGGGCATCGCGCGGCCCGAGGGCTTCTGCGGGCGCAGCCTGCGCACGCTGATGCGCGGCGACGTGCCCGCGTGGGACGACACGGCGTTCCTGCAGATCAGCGAGGCACAGGTCGGCCGCGCCATACGCACGCCGAAGTGGAAATATTCGGTGCGCGCCGAGGGCAACGGATGGGACACGGCGGGTGCGGACGTGTACTACGAGGAGTTCCTGTACGACCTCGAAGCCGACCCGTTCGAGAAAAACAACCTTGCGGCCGATCCCGGATACGCGGAGGTGCGCTCGCAGCTGGCGAAACAGCTGTGCGTCAAAATGGCGGAAGCGGGCGAGGAAGTGCCCGAGATCAGACCTTATAAGGAATGGCCGTGAGCCGTTCGTCAACAGGAGGAGACAACATGAGTGAAGTGAAAAAGACAGGGCGCGTGACGATCCCGACGAACCTTGACGTGGTGCCCGAGACGATCGAAGTGCTCAAGCGCTGGGGAGCGGACGCGATCCGCGACTGCGACGGCACGGAGTTCCCGGAGGAGCTGACGAAGGTCGGCGCGAAGATCTACTCGACGTACTACACCACGCGCAAGGACAACGCCTGGGCGAAGGCAAATCCCGATGAGGTGCAGCAGTGCTACATCTCGACGGGCTTCTATACGGCGTCGGAGGACGCACTGTCCATCCGTCTGATGAAGGGCATCTCGGACGAGCTGCTGGAAGTGAATACGCGCGACGACATCAAGCGCTGGTGGGAGGTCATGGACCGCACGACGGGCGAGCCGCTCGCGCCGGAGGCGTGGCGGTATGAGGACGGCTGCGTCATCATCGACGAGCCCGCGCCGTATCACGACTATTCCGTGAGCTTCCTGGCGTATCTCATCTGGGACCCGGTGCACATGTACAACGCCGTCGTCAACGACTGGAAGAACTTCGAGCACCAGATCACGTTCGACGTCCGCCAGCCCAAGACGCACAAGTTCACGATGGAGCGCCTGCGCGAGTACATCAAGGACCATCCGTATGTGAACGTCATCCGCTACACGACGTTCTTCCACCAGTTCACGCTGGTGTTCGACGAGCTCAAGCGCGAGAAATACGTGGACTGGTACGGCTACTCTGCCTCGGTGTCCCCGTACATCCTCGAGCAGTTCGAAAAAGAGGTCGGCTACAAGTTCCGCCCGGAGTACATCATCGACCAGGGCTATTACAACAACCAGTACCGCGTGCCGTCGAAGGAGTTCAAGGACTTCCAGGCATTCCAGCGCCGCGAGGTGGCAAAACTCGCGAAAGAGATGGTGGACATCACGCACGAGCTGGGCTGCGAGGCGATGATGTTCCTCGGCGATCACTGGATCGGCACGGAGCCGTTCATGCCGGAGTTTGCGTCCATCGGGCTCGACGCAGTGGTGGGCAGCGTGGGCAACGGCTCGACGCTGCGCCTGATCTCGGATATCCCGGGCGTGAAGTACACGGAGGGACGCTTCCTGCCGTACTTCTTCCCCGACACGTTCCACGAGGGCGGCGACCCGGTGCGCGAGGCGAAGGAGAACTGGGTCACGGCGCGCCGCGCCATCCTGCGCAAGCCGATCGACCGCATCGGATACGGCGGCTATCTGAAGCTGGCGCTCGACTTCCCGGAGTTTATCGACTATGTCGAGAGCGTGTGCAACGAGTTCCGCGAGCTGTATGAGAATGCAAAGGGCACGACGGCGTACTGCGTCAAGACGGTGGCCGTGCTGAACAGCTGGGGCAAGTGCCGCAGCTGGGGCTGCCACATGGTGCACCACGCGCTGTATCAGAAGCAGAATTACAGCTATGCGGGCGTGATCGAGGCGCTGTCGGGCGCTCCGTTCGACGTGAAGTTCCTGAGCTTCGACGACCTCAAGGCCGACGCGCACGCGCTGGACGGTGTGGACGTCATCATCAACGTGGGCGACGCGGACACGGCGCACACGGGCGGCGCGGTCTGGGAGGACCCGGAGATCAGCGCAATGGTGAAGAAGTTCGTGCACGACGGCGGCGGCTTCATCGGCGTGGGCGAGCCGACGGGCCACCAGTATCAGGGCCGCTTCCTGCAGCTGGCGGGCGTTCTGGGCGTCGAGAAGGAGACGGGCTTCACGCTCGGCTACGACAAGTACAACTGGGATGAGCACCGCGACCACTTCATCCTCTCGGACGTGAAGGACGACGTGGACTTCGGCGAGGGCAAGAAGAGCATCTACGCGCTCGAGGGCGCCGAGGTCCTCGTGCAGCGCGACAGGGAAGTGCAGATGGCGGTGAACGAGTTCGGCGCGGGGCGCGCGGTGTACATCAGCGGCCTGCCGTATTCGTTCGAGAACAGCCGCGTTCTGTACCGCAGCATCCTGTGGTCGGCGCACGGCGAGAGCGAGCTCGAAAAGTGGTATTCGTCGAACTACAACGTCGAAGTGCACGCGTATGTGAAGAACGGAAAGTACTGCGTTGTGAACAACACGTACGAGCCGCAGGACACGACCGTGTACAAAGGAGACGGAACGAGCTTCGAGCTGCATCTGGACTCCAACGAGATCCGCTGGTACGAGATTTAACAGTTTTTCAAGGCACAAGGGGCCGCCGCATTCGCGGCGGCCTTTTTTTGTTCGACAGATTGTGCAAAAAAGGGGAACGGCAAGTGCAAGAAAAACGCAGGACCATATGATAAGATGTATATAAAGAGAGACGTGCGCGCGGCGCTGTGCGCCCGGCAGCAACGGTGAAAAGGAGAATGCAGCATGAAATTTCTCAATGTGGACATCCCCGTAAAAAACATTCCGGAGCTCGACGAGGGCTTCGTGCCCCTGAGCCTGTTCTTCCGCGAGCATCAGAAAGGCGCGGAAAAGCCGCTGTGCATCGCCGTTGAGCGTTCGGGCGGTCAGATCGGCACGTATGAGACGAAGATCCACGGCACGCCCGAGATGCGGGAAGCCGACGCCTATTACGTCGACCGCCTCGTCAAGTTCCTGCTCTGGAGCTGGGGCGGCTTCAAAGTCATGATCTGCGGCGACGACGACATGGCTGCCGTCATCCGCGAGGCGTATTCCGAGAATGGCTCGCGCGCGTTCGACAAGGGCTTCATGGAGCGCGTGTATGAGACCGAGTTCGTCGTCGAGGCTCTGCCGTACGACAAAAAGCCCGCGGCGTTCCAGCGCGCCGAGTCCGTCGGCCGCCACACCAACGGCGGACGCATCGGCTTCGACGCCGGCGGCTCCGACCGCAAGGTGTCCGCCGTCATCGACGGCGAGGCCGTCTACAGCGAAGAGGTCGTCTGGTTCCCGAAGACCATCTCGAACCCCGACTATCACTTCGAGGGCATCATGGCGGCGCTGTCCACCGCGGCGGCGAAGATCATGGAGCACGGCGGCCGCGTCGAGGGCATCGGCGTGTCCAGCGCGGGCGTGTACATCGACAACAAGTGCATGGTCGCGTCTCTGTTCCTGAAAGTCAGCGACGAGGACTTCGACAAGAAGGTCAAGAACATCTATCTGCGCGCCGCCGAGCAGCTGTCCAACCAGCTCGGCTATGAGATCCCGGTCGTCGTGGCGAACGACGGCGACGTGTCCGCGCTCGCGGGAGCGATGGGCCTCGGCGAGAACGGCATCATGGGCATCGCGATGGGCACGAGCGAGGCCGTCGGCTACGTCGACCTCGACGGCAACATCTGCGGCTGGCTCAATGAGCTGGCGTTCGCTCCCGTCGACGGCCAGCCGGACGCGATGGAGGACGAGTGGTCGGGCGACATCGGCTGCGGCGTGAAGTACTTCAGCCAGGACGGCGTCATCAAGCTCGCCCCGCGCGCGGGCATCGAGCTCAAGGGCGCGTCCCCGGCCGAAAAGCTGAAGGAAGTGCAGGCCCTGATGGCCGAGGGCGACGAGCGCGCCGTGAAGGTGTACGAGTCCATCGGCGTGTACCTCGCGCACACGCTGGCGCTGTACGCGATGTTCTACAACATCCGCCACGTCCAGATGATGGGCCGCGTCATGTCCGGCAAGGGCGGCGACATCATCCTCGAGACGGCCACCCGCGTGATGGACGAGGAGTATCCCGAGCTCGCGTTCCGTCCGGAAGCTCCGGACGAGAAGACCCGCCGCGTCGGCCAGTCCGCCGCCGCCGCGACGCTGCCCGAGATCAAATAATTTCCGCAAAACTGATGCACGCCGCACTGAAAATCAGCGCGGCGTGTTTCTTTTCTTGTCGAATCTGCTATAATAAAAAGGAAGGAGGCGATCCGTATGATCTACGATACGCTGGACAATCTGGAAGAATACCGCGGCATGCTGCCGAATCTCGATACGCTCATCGACTGGCTCAAGAAAAACGGCCTGAGCACGCTGCCCGAAGGAAAGACCGTCATCGACGGGGACAACCTGTACGTCAACGTCATGACGTGCGAGACGCTGCCCGCCGAGGGCCGCTTCTTCGAGACGCACTCGCGCTACATCGACCTGCAGACGGACATCGAGGGCGCCGAGATCTGCGAGGTGACGCTCGGCCCGGTGCGCGAGCACAAGCCCTACGACGAAGAGGCCGACTGCGCGCTTTACGAGGGCGAGACGACGAGCGCCGTCGTGCTGGGTGAGGACCGGTTCGCACTGTTCCTCACGGAGGAGCCGCACCGCCCGCTGGTGCGTGCCGCCGGGTGCGACAAAGTGAAAAAAGCCGTGTTCAAGATCGCGTACTGAACAAAAGGAGGGAAGGCGCTGTGAACAGCATCATCATCGGAGTGGCCGGCGGGACCGGCTCGGGCAAAACGACACTCACGCGCCGCCTGAAAGAGCGCTTCGGCGACGAGATGACCGTCATCAGCCATGACAATTACTACAAGGCGCACGACGACATGACGTACGAGGAGCGCAGCCGCCTCAACTACGACCACCCCGACGCGTTCGACACCGATCTTCTGGTCGAGCACATCAAGGCGCTGCGCGCGGGCGAGACGGTCGCGTGCCCGGTGTACGATTTCACGCAGCACAACCGCTCGAAGGAGACGCTCCTCATCGCGCCCACGGGCGTGATCGTCGTGGAGGGCATCCTCATCTTCGCGGATTCGAAGCTGCGCGACCTGATGGATGTGAAGATATTTGTGGACACCGACGCCGACGTGCGCATCCTTCGCCGCATCGTGCGCGATGTGCGCAAGCGCGGCCGCAGCCTCGAGAGCGTTGTGACGCAGTATCTGACCACCGTCAAGCCGATGCACGAGCAGTTCGTCGAGCCGTCCAAGCGGTTCGCGGACGTCATCGTGCCCGAGGGCGGCAAGAACCTCGTCGCGCTCGACATGATCATCCGCCGCGTCGAACATCACCTGCGCGAAAACGCCGCGGAGTAAACGTTCAACAGAAAAGCGCTGTGCCCGGAAGGGCACAGCGCTTTTGTCTTGCAAAACGATCAGCCGCCGATGAGAAAATCGAGGACATCCCATCCGTCGGAGTTCTGCGCCTTGTACAGCTCGGTGTAGCCGCACTGTGTGCAGGAGATCGTGATGAATTTCTTGTTCTGTACGTCGAAGATCTTTGCGAAGTTGCCGCCTGTGGCCTGGAACTGGTCGTGCTCATAGGTGCGGCATCCGCATTTCGGGCAGATGTATTGCTGCTGCGTCATAAAAAATCCCTCCTGTGCAGGTTTGATTTCAGAATACCACGGGAAACGCATAGATTCAAGCGAGATTCAGCCGTTTGGAGATCATCCAGCGGACGATGAAGAACAGCGCCGCGGTCAGCGCGGCGACAGCCGCCGACGCGCAGAGCATCCACACCGTGAGCGTTCCGGTGGGGTTCGCCATAAACGAGTTGTAGAGCGAAGCGCCGAGCGGGGAATACGCCGCGATGTACGTGAAGACTCCCACCGCCATGACGAAGACGATCTGAACCAGGAACGACGTCACGAGATAGCACACGACCGTCGCGCCGAAGCGCTGCTGCGGCCACTGCGCGCCGAGCGCGCAGATGAAGTACATCCACATCATCGACAGGAAAAGCATCGCCAGCAGGAACAGCCCGAACGAGAGGTAGAGCGGCATGCCGGGCCAGAATTCACTCAGCGCCGCGGCGACCTGCTCATCCGAGGACGTGATCACCGTACTGAAGCTCGTGCCGGGCAGAAGAAGGCTGAACAGCATTGCGGCCGCGACCCACACGCATCCGGTGATGAGTTTTGCGCCGATATGCTGCGCGGGCGTGACGGGGAGCGTCAGCATCAGATAGCCCTCGTTGCCCAGCATCCGGTAAAAGCGGATCACCGCGTAGAAATACGCCACAAAAACGCCGGCGAACAGAACGAAGGTCATCAGTGCATACAGCAGCGCCGACAGCGTTTCGAGCCATTGCGGGCCGAGCGGCAGCACATACAGAACGCCGCGCGAGGCCAGCCCGCCGCCGCACAGAAGAAGCGCCGCGCCCAGCAGCGGCAGCATCACGCGAGCCGTCTGCCGGAATTCCCATTTCATCAGTTTTGCAAACATGAGAACACCTCCCTGAAAATGCCGTCCACACTCTTGCCGCGCGTCTCGCGCAGGTGCTCGGCGCTGTCCGCGACGGTCACGCAGCCGTTTTGCAGAAAGAGCACGTCGTCGAGGATGCGCTCCACGTCGCCGATGATGTGCGTCGAGATCACGAGCGCCGCACCCTCGTTGTACCCCCGGATGATGGTGGACAGAATATAGTCGCGCGTGGCGGGGTCCACGCCGCCGAGCGGTTCGTCCAGCAGGAACAGCTTCGCATTCCGCGCCATCGTCAGGCACAGCTGCGTCTTTTCCTGCATGCCCTTGCTCATTGCGGAGATGCGCTGCCGCGGCTCGATGCCGAGCGTGCGCAGCATCTCGGATGCCTTCGCCGCGTCGAAGTCCTCATAGAAATCGCGGAACAGCGCCACCGCGTCCGCCGCGCGGAAGTGCTGCGGCAGGCTCACGCGGTCGGGCAGGTACGCGGTGCACGCCTTTGTCTGCGTGCCGGGCACGAGCCCGCCGATGCGCACCTCGCCGTCCGTCGGCTGCAAGAGCCCCGCCGCGAGCTTGAGCATCGTCGTTTTGCCGCTGCCGTTCGGGCCGAGCAGGCCCGTGATGCGACCGGCCTCCGCGCCGCACGTCAGATTCGCCAGTGCGCGGCGTGTGCCGTATTGCTTTGTCACATTGCTGAATGTCAAGAACGCCATGTTCATTCCTCCCTGATCGCCGCGGCGAGAAGTTCCGCGGCCTCTTCGTTCGTCAGCCCCAGCGCGTGCGCCGCGGCCAGAAATTCCCGCGCGCTGCGCATGGCAAGCGCGCGGCGCGCCGATGCGATCGCCTGCGCGTCGTCCGTCACGGTGCGGCCCGCCGTGCGCTGCGTGCGCACGAGACCGCGCGTCTCCAGCTCCGCCAGCGCGCGCTGCATTGTATTGGGGTTCACACCGGCCTGTGCGGCCAGCTCGCGCACGCCCGGCAGACGTTCGCCCGGGGCGTACGCCCCCGAGGCAACGGCCGCCTCCAGCTGTTCCAGCAGCTGCAGGTAGACCGGCCTGTCCGCCCGGATGTTCCATTCCATGGGCACGACCTCCTTGTGTCACTGTATTAAGCGCTTAAGACAATAATACATCGTCTGCGCGCTTTGTCAAGCATTTTGCCGAAAAAACTTTTTCCCCTTGCATCAGGGCACGAAATACGGTATACTATCGCTTGAACGCTTTTTATTCAGAAAAAACGGATCAACAAGGAGAATGCACATGTTTGAACTGCTTCGGAGATACATCGTGGTGCTGCTTGTGTCGATGGTTCCCGTCATCGAGCTGCGCGGCGCCATTCCCATCGGCGTCGTGGGCCAGCAGCTTCCCGCACTGCAGACGCTGATCGTCGCGGTCATCGGCAATATGCTTCCGGTGCCCATCATTCTTCTGTTTGCGAAAAAGGTGCTGCTGTGGTGCTGCACCTGGCCCGGCGTGCTGGGACGCTTTTTCTCGAAGATCCATGAAAAAGGGATGCGCGCGGGCGAGAAGATCGAGGCGAAAGCCGGGCGCGGCATCTACTGGGGCCTGTTCCTGTTCGTCGCCATTCCTCTGCCGGGCACGGGCGCGTGGACGGGCAGCCTCGCCGCGACGCTGCTGGACCTGAAGTTCTGGCCGAGCGTTGCCGCCGTGATGCTGGGCGTTGCGAGCGCCGGCCTCATCATGCTCACGCTGTCGCAGCTCGGCGTGATGGCGCTGTACTGATCGCTTGCGAAACGCCGAAACGGCCCTCCGCACAGGATGCGGAGGGCCGTCTTTTTCTTTTTTCATAATTTGTGAGAAAGTGTGAAGAAAAGCGCTCCGCTGCCGCGTTGTATGGGCAGAGGGGAACGAAAGGCGGTGAGGCGCGGCAATGTCGCATGTGACAACAGCAGAATTTTCCGAGCTCGTGCGGCAGTATGAGCGCCTTGTGTACACGATCTGCTATCAGTTCGTGCACGATCACCAGACGGCCGAGGATCTTGCGCAGGAGACGTTCCTCTCCGCGTATCTGCACGCCGGAGAATGCGAGCCGGACAGCTACAAGCCGTGGCTGGCGCGCATCGCGGCCAACAAGGCGAAGGATTACCTCAAGAGCGCCTACCACAGGAAGGTGGCCCCGGATGAAGACGCGGGAATGACGGAAGTCTCGACCGCGCCGCAGCCCGAGGACATCACGATCGCCTCCGACGAGGCGCAGGCCATCGCGGATGAGATCCGCGCGCTGAAAGAACCGTATCACAAAGTTTCCGTGATGTTCTTTCTGGAGGAAAAGAGCGTGGAGGAGATCTCCAACGCGCTGGGGCGGCCGCCCAAGACCGTACACACACAACTTTACCGCGCGAAGCAGATGCTTCGCGGAGCGATAGAAAGGAGGGCGCAGGATGGAACTGTTTCAGGAAAACGGATGCCTCACAGATGAGGCTCTGCATGGTTTGATCGAAGAGCGCCTTGACGAAATGGGGCGCCTGGAAGTGGCGGAGCACCTGAGCTTCTGCGACCGCTGCCTGGAGCGATACACGGCGATGCTCACGGACGACACGCTCAAAACGCCCGAGACGCCGCTGACGCCGAAGATTTTGTCCCGCGTGCGCAGCCGCGTGCTGCGGCTGGTGGTGAACCGCTACGCCGCGTGCGGCGCGGCGGCCGTGCTGGCCTTCACGCTGTGGGGCGCGGGCGTGTTCGACCGTCTTGTGCCCAGCGACCTGCCCGTGACGGACGGGCGGCCCGCCGTCACCGAGCACCGCGAGGAGCGCCGGGAGAACATCAGCGATTTCTTCACCGGAACGAACGACTTTTTCCGCCAAATGGACAACAGCATCAACGGAGCGATGGCATGGCTGATGAACCCGGCGTCGCAGACACAAACACAGGAGTGATCAGATATGAAAAAGAAAAACGGATTTCTTACCTTCTGCTTCGCATTTATTCCCGGTGCGGGGCAGATGTATCTCGGATATATGCACCGGGGCCTTTCCATCGTCGGCGCGTTTGCGCTCATCACGATGGCGGCGTCGTTCTTCAGCTACTTCGGGCTGGGCGTCCTCGCGGTGCTTCTGCCCATCATCTGGATGTACTCGTTCTTCGATACGTTCCGCATCGCGTCGCAGACGCCGGAGGAAGCGGCCGCGAAGCCCGACGCCTTCCTGCTCGACCCGCGCGACCTGCTGGGCACGAAATGGCGCAGCGTGCTGTCGGGCCGGCACAAGCTGGTGGGCGCGGCGCTCGTCGCGTTCGGCGTGTATATGCTGTACCGCAATTTTGCATACCCCATCCTGCAGAGCCTGATCAACAGATACGGCCTCTACTGGCTTGACCGCATGCTCAACGGCCTGCCCGTGCTGCTGATGGCGTTTGTCATCATTGCGCTCGGCGCGTGGCTCATCCGCGGTCCGGTGCAGCCGGCCGACGACTACACGGCCTACATCGGCACCGGAAGCGAAGAAGAGGAGGAAGAGAGCCATGAGTGATGCCGTCAAGACCGCCGTGCCGCAGACTCCTCCCGCGCCGCAGCCGGCGCCGCCCCGCCCCGCGTCCGTGCGGCGCGTCGGCACGCTGACGCTGGGCGTCGCGCTCATCATCGTGGGGCTGAGCCTGTGCGCCTATATGATCTGGCCGTCGTTCAACATCATCCTCGTGATGAAGTTCGTGCCGGTGCTGCTCGTGATTCTGGGGCTTGAGCTGCTGTATTACAATGCAAAATACAAGGCCGAGCGTGTTCGGTACGACTTCATGTCCACATTCCTGTGCGCGATCATCTTTCTCGGCGCGTTCGGATGCGTCTTCGCCGCCAAGTACGCCGAGCTCGGCTGGGGCGCCGACGGCGCGGAGAGACGCATGTCCACCGAATGGGAGCAGAACCTCACGGAGGCACTCACCGGGAACGATGAGGTCGCGTCGCTGTACGCGAATGCCTATTATCAGGACAAATGGCAGCTGACGCGCGCCGGAGCCATCCCCGATACGCTCGAGGGTGCACAGAAAAACGATCTCGCGGTGCGGGGGCATGTCAATGTGACTCTCACGGGAACGTATGAGTCCAAAGCGGAGTTCCTCGCCGCGTGCGATAAGCTGCGCAGCGTGATCGCCTCGTGCGGCGTGGAAGAGCCGGACATCTCGTTCTCCACCGTGCCCGCGAGCGAGACGAACCCCGTTTCCTATTTTGTTTCGACCGGCGGGGCGTTCGAGTATTCGCGCCCGATGACGGAACTCAGCGAAGACAGCGTCGGCGAAGAAGTCTGGCAGCCGGAGACCGAGCCTGTGCCCGAGGCCGGCACAGACCCGACGGCCGCGGCGGAATACGCCGAGGGCTGAACCGCCGCTTTGATATAGATACAAAAAGCGCCTGCCGCAGATGCGGCAGGCGCTTTTGGCTTTTGAAAAATGCGATCAGAACAGACCGCTGATGACGCCGTTTTCGTCCACGTCGATGTTCTCGGCGGCGGGCTTTTTCGGCAGGCCCGGCATCGTCATGATGTCGCCCATGATGACGACGACAAAGCCCGCGCCCGCGGACAGGCGCGCGTCGCGCACGTTCATCGCAAAGCCCTCCGGAGCGGCCGGCAGGGCAGCGTTGTCCGAGAAGCTGTACTGCGTCTTGGCGATGCAGACGGGCAGATTGCCGAAGCCGAACGCTTCGAAATCGGCCAGCGCTTTCGCGGCGGCTTTCGAATAGGTGACGCTCGCGGCATGGTACACCTTTTTGCACACGGCTTCGATCTTTTCCTTCAGCGGCGCGCTGTCCTCATAGGCGAAGTGCGGCTCGCGCTGCTCCATGATGCCCAGCACGTCCTCGGCCAGTTCCAGACCGCCTTCGCCGCCCTTCGCGAACACCTCGCTCAGCGCGCAGGGCACGCCCAGCTGCGTGCAGTACTCGCGCAGGAATTCGTGCTCTTCGGCGCTGTCGGTCGGGAAGGCGTTGATGGCCACGCACACCGGCATGCCGTAGATCTTCTGCATGTTCTCCACATGGCGGCCGAGGTTGGCCGCGCCCGCCTCGAGGTATTCGAGGTTCGGCACACCCAGTTCCGCCTTCGGGCAGCCGCCGTGGTGCTTGAGCGCGCGCACCGTCGCCACGACGACGACGGCCGACGGCTTCACACCGGACAGGCGGCACTTGATGTCCATGAATTTCTCCGCGCCGAGGTCCGCGCCGAAGCCCGCCTCGGTGACGACGTAGTCGGCCAGCTTCATGCCGAGTTTCGTGGCGATGACGCTGTTGCAGCCGTGCGCGATGTTCGCGAACGGGCCGCCGTGCACGAGCGCGGGCGTGTGCTCAAGCGTCTGCACGAGGTTCGGGTCAAACGCGTCCTTCAGCAGCGCGGCCATCGCGCCCGCCGCGCCGATCTGCCCGGCGGTGACGGGTTTTCCCTCGTATGTGTAGCCCACGACGATGCGGGACAGGCGCTCTTTCAGGTCGGCGAGGTCGGTGGCGAGGCAGAACACGGCCATCACTTCGCTCGCGACGGTGATGTCGAAGCCGTCCTCGCGCGGCGTGCCGTTCACCTTGCCGCCCAGGCCGTCCACCACGAAGCGGAGCTGGCGGTCGTTCATGTCGACGCAGCGCTTCCAGGTGATGCGGCGCGGGTCGATGCCCAGCGCGTTGCCGTGGTGGATGTGGTTGTCCACCATTGCGGCCAGCAGGTTGTTCGCCGCGCCGATGGCGTGCAGGTCGCCCGTGAAATGCAGGTTGATGTCCTCCATCGGCACAACCTGCGCGTAGCCGCCGCCCGCAGCGCCGCCCTTGATGCCGAACACCGGCCCGAGGCTCGGCTCGCGCAGCGCCAGCACGACCTTTTTGCCCATGCGGTGCAGTGCGTCCGCAAGGCCGACGCTCGTCGTTGTCTTGCCCTCGCCCGCGGGCGTGGGGCTGATGGCCGTGACGAGAATGACGCGGGCGTCTTTTTTGTCCGCGAGCCGTTTTACCAGCCGGTGGTCGATCTTTGCCTTGTACTTGCCGTAGGGGATGAGGCTGTCGCCTTCCACGCCGAGAGCCGCCGCAATGTCGGCGGCGGGCAGCATCTGAGCTTCCTGCGCGATCTGAATGTCCGATTTCATGGGTTCAAGACCTCCTCGCTGTCTGCAAAAAATAAAGCGCCGCTCCGCCTTCGGCCCGCTTCGGGCCGTGCTCCGGGCGGGGCGCACACGTTCTGCCCTTATTGTAACAGAGTTTTCACCACTGTACAAGCGAAAGAGAATTGCTTTTTGTACTTTCCGATGGTACAATGGTACAAGAAAACATGTGACACGGAGGCGGAAACAAGATGAAGATCAGCATCATCGGCGACAGCTGCACCGACCTGACCCCCGCGCTCGCGCGTGTGCTCGGTGTGAGCATTGCGCCTTTGAAGATCAAGGTGGGGGACGCTGTCCAGCATGTGGATGACGGCAGCCTTGACACGGTACAGCTCATCCGTGAAATGAAGGCCTGCCGCACTTCGCCTACGACGGCCTGCCCCTCGCCCGACGAATATGCGGCCCGCATGCGGGAGTGCGAGGCGTGCTTTGTCATCACGCTTTCGTCGAAGCTCTCCGGCAGCTACAACGCCGCGTGCGTCGCGCGCGACATGGTGCTGGAGGATGAGCCCGGCAAAAAGATCGCCGTGCTCGACTCCGAGAGCGCCGCGGCCGGCCAGACGCTCATCGCCCTGACGCTGCGCCGCCTCATCGACGAAGAGCTGGAGTTCGACAAGATCGAGCGCCGCATCCGCGCGTTCATCGCGCCCATGCGCACGCGCTTTGTGCTCGAGGATCTGTCGAACCTCATCAAGAACGGCCGCATCTCCAAGATGGCGGGCTTCGTGGGCACGATGCTCAACCTGCGTCCGCTCATGGCCGACAACGGCCACGGCGAGATCACGTGCCTCGAGAAGATCCGCGGCACGGCCAACGCCATGCACCGCCTTGTGGAGCGCGTGGCCGAGGAGACGGCCTCCGACGAGCCGGACAGCCTCACGCTCGTGCTCAGCTACTGCAACTGCCCCGAGCGCGCGGCGGCGCTGAAAAAGGATTTCCTCGCCAAATGCCGCGCTCTGCGCGAAGTGGTCATGGTGCCCACGGGCGGCATCTCCACCGTGTATGCGTTCGACGGCGGCGTGGTCATCGCATTCTGAACCTGTGCATCCGGTCAGCCGCGGCAGAGCGCCGCGGCTTTTTTTGCATGCTTGCGGATACATTTCCGATACAAACATGTTTATACTGTGAACGTGGGAACAAATCGAAACATGGGGGTATCGCGCATGAACAAAATTCTGATTGTGGAGGACGAGGAAGCCATCTCCTCCCTGATTGAAATGAGCCTTGTGCGCGCCGGCTACCGCTGCGAGACGGCAGACGACGGGCTTGTCGCGGCGGACAAGATCGAGCAAAACGTCTACGACCTCGTCCTGCTCGACGTGATGCTGCCGGGGCTCGACGGATACGAACTGATGGACTACCTGCGCCCGACGGGCACGCCCGTCATTTTCATCACGGCGAAGGGCTCGCTCGGCGACCGCGTGAAGGGGCTGCGCCTCGGCGCGGACGATTACATCGTCAAGCCGTTCGAAGTTCCCGAGCTCATCGCGCGCGTGGAGAGCGTTCTGCGCCGCACCGGGCGGGGAGGGCAGACGCTGCACGCGTGGGACGTGGAGCTCGACACCGTTGCGCGCACCGTCACGAAGAACGGTGTGCCCGTGGCGCTCACGCCGCGTGAATTCGACCTGCTGGAGCTGCTCATCCGCAACCGCGGCATGGCGCTCTACCGCGAGACACTGTTTGAGCGCGTCTGGGGCGGCGAGCCGGAGAACGACACGCGCACGCTCGATCTGCACATCAACCGTCTGCGCAAAAAGCTCGGTTGGCAGACGCGGATCACCACCGTCTACAAGATCGGCTATAAGCTCGAACGGGAGGACGCGCCTTGAAACTGGCCGTAAAATTTACTCTCAGCATGACGTGCGTGCTGGCCGCGGCGCTGTCCGTGGGCGGCTCGCTTTTGCTGTGGGGAACGTTTCAGGATTCGCTCGATGTGGCCGCGGCGGGCAACGCCGCGAGCCACCGTTTGTCGTGCTATTCCCTCGAGGCGGACTATCTTTCGCTCGCGTCGCGCGGCGAGACACCCACGGCCGAGCATTTCGAGAGTTACGGAGCGTCGATGGTCAGCTACGCTTCGGGGGAGCGGCAGTACCTCGCCATCCGCATGGAGGACGGCACACAGGCTTTTTCCAATTTCAGCGAGGGATTTGACTACGCCGAGGGCCTCGCGTCGGGCGAGATGCGCTATGTGCACGACGGGGACGGCGTGCTCGGCGTGTATATGACAACGCTCGACGCGGGCGCGACGCTCTACACCGCCTACGACGTCAGCGATGTATTTGAAGCGCGCAGCCGTTCGCTGACGCGCTTTTACCAGATGGAAGCCGGGCTGCTTGCCGCGAGCGCGGCGGCGGTGTGGCTGCTCAGCCGCGCCCTGACGCGGCGGCTTGAGACCGTGTCGGACATCAGCCGGCAGATCGCAGGCGGGGCGTACGGCGTGCGAACGCACGTCTCCGGCCCGGACGAGATCGGCGCGCTCGGCGAGAGTTTTGACATCATGGCGGAAAAGGTGGCCGAACAGGTGGACGAGCTGCAGCTCGAAGTGCAGCGCCGGGAGGACTTTCTCGGCGCGTTTTCCCACGAGCTGAAAACGCCGATGACGGCCATCATCGGCTACGCCGACACGCTGCGCACCGTCGAGCTCGAACCGGAGGAGCGCAGCCGCGCGGCGGGGTATATCTTCCGCGAAGCAAAGCGGGTGGAGACGCTCAGCCGTTCGCTGCTGGCGCTGATGGGCCTCGGCGAGCAGGAGACGGCGCTCGAACCCGTGCCGCTCGCACATGTGCTGCGCGGTGTGGGCGTTTCGCTTGCACCCGTCCTGCAGGGCGTGGAGCTGCGTTTCCAGAACCCCGGCCATATTCAGGTGCTGGCGGACGAGACGCTCTTGCACGACCTTCTCTACAACCTCATCCACAACGCCGTGAAGGCGCAGCCGAAGGACAACACCGTGCGCGTGCGTCTGTCCCGCACTGCCGATTCGGTGAACGTCACCGTCGAGGACACCGGGCGCGGCATCCCGAAGGAATCGCTGCACCGCGTGACCGAGCCGTTCTACATGGTGGACAAATCCCGCGCGCGCAAGGCGGGCGGCAGCGGCATGGGCCTTGCGCTGTGCCGCCGCATCGCGGAGTGCCACGGCACGGAGCTCACGTTTGAGAGCGAGGAGGGCGTCGGCACCCGCGTGACGTTCTCGCTGCGCATCGCAAAGGAGGAGACGCCATGAAGCGGAAGGACATCGGCATCGTGCTGGCCGCGCTGTGTCTGTCGGCGGCGCTGTGCGCCGTCCCGGCGGGCGTGTTCGCCGTGACGGATTCGGCGCTCTTCTCCGGGGCGTTCACGCAGAACACGCGGCGCGGCAGCCTCGACGTCACGGGTGACGACGTATATCTCGCGCGCGTGCTGCGCGAGCCGGGCGAGGAAATCTACATCGAGTCGAACGCAAATCCCGATCTGTACAGCCAGAACGTGAACGCCAAATTTGAGGAGCTGATGCAGGCGGGCCTGATCGACCAGAATATGCAGGTGCTTCTGCAGGAGCTTGTGGGCCGCGCATGGGGCGAGGGGACGCTGCGGTGCATCATCGAGACGTCGGACATCACCGGGTACAGCGGCAGCGACGAATGGGGCGGATTCGAGCTTCAGGTGGAGAACATGACGGGAAAGACCGTGTATCTCTCCGTGTGGTCGAATGATGGGATGATGGCCGGGATCATGGAGCAGATCAGTATTTTGAGCGCGAGAGCCATGTTGGGGGCGTATCTGAAATACCTCGGCTTCGATGTGTTCAATGACTGGAAGTATTATTCGACCGCGCCGGAAGATGAATGGGACGACGCGGGCTGGGTCGACGTCTGGGCGGTGTCTGAGACGGGAGAAGTCTGCATTGAGTTCCTGCGCGGATGGTCTTTCTGCCGGATCTCGGCGTCAGGAGGAACGGTGCTGCCCGACGGTCTTCTCCCTCTGGAGTAACCCTGTCAAGACGCTGTTTTTCGCGCGCCGTGGGAATTGCCACGGCGCGCGCTTTGTTGTATAATATATAAGTTAATGACGAAACGGCACGATGTGCCGCTCAAAGGAGACTTGCAGCCTTGCATTATCTGGATAACGCCGCCACGACGCGCGTGTCGGACGCGGCGGCCGACGCCGCGGACCGCGTGCTGCGGCAGCATTTTGCCAACCCGTCCTCGCTGTACCGCATCGGTGCGCTGGCCGAGGACGTCATCGAAATGGCGCGCGAGGACGTCGCGGACTCCCTCGGCGCGAAGCCGTCGGAGATCGTGTTCACCGGCAGCGGTACCGAGGGTGACAACATGGCAATCTTCGGCGCGTGCCATGCGCGCCGCGCGTGGGCCGATCACATCGTCGTCACCGGCTACGAGCACCCCGCCGTGCAGAACGCGGTGTCGGCGCTGGAGAAAGACGGCTGGCGCGTGAGCGTGATCGCACCGGACGAGACCGGGCACGTGGACGGCGCGGCCATCGCGGCCGCCGTCACCGGAAAAACCGCGCTCGCGGCGTTCATGCACGTCAACAACGAGGTGGGCACCGTGCTTGACGTCGCGCGCATCGCGGCCGCGGTCAAGCAGAAGAACAGCCGCACCGCCGTGCACGTGGACGGCGTGCAGGCGTGGGGCAAAGTGCCTATCAAACTCGCGGGCACGGCCATCGACACGTACGCCGTGTCCGGCCATAAAATTCACGCGCCGAAGGGCGTGGGCGCGCTGTACATCCGCTCGGGCTTCCACATGGACAAGTTCCTGTGCGGCGGCGCGCAGGAAAACGGCCGCCGCCCCGGCACGCAGAACACCGCGTTCATCGCCGCGATGGCCGCCGCCATCCGCGAGATGCAGGCCGACCGCACGCGCGCCGCACGGGTGGACAAGCTCGCGAAAATGCTGCGCGAGGAGCTCAAAGCGCTCGATTTCGTCACGCTCAACAGCCCGGAGGACGCCGCGTGCGGCCTTGTGAACTTCTCCGTGGCCGACATCAAGAGCGAGACGATGCTGCACTTCCTCGAATCGAAAGAGATCTGCGTCTCGAGCGGCTCTGCCTGCTCGAAGGGCGAGGCGAGCCACACGCTCACGGCGATGGGGCTTGCGAAATCCCGCATCGACACCGCCATCCGCGTGTCGTTTTCCGGGGAGAACACCGAAGAAGACGCCGCGGCGCTCATCGCCGCACTGAACGAGGGCCGCGCGACGCTGGCCCGCATCCGGAGGAGATAACATGGACGAGATCATTCTGGCCTATCAGGGCGAAATGGCGCTCAAGGGCCTCAACCGCGCCACGTTCGAGAGCATTCTGCTCAAGACGATGCGCCGCCGCCTGCGCAGCCTCGGCGAATTCCGCGTGTACAAAGCGCAGTCCACGATGTACGCCGAGCCCGTCGACGACGCGGCAAAGGCGTCGATGGACGCCGCGTTCGAGCGTGTCTCGAAGATCTTCGGCATCGCCGCCGTGTCCCGCGCGGCCGTCTGCCCGAAGGACTTCGACGTCATCGCCGAGACGGCGCTCGAATATCTGCACGACGAGCTGAGCACGGCGCGCACGTTCAAGGTCAGCGCCAAGCGCTCCGACAAGAGTTTCCCGATGAACAGCATGGAGATCGGCGCCGAGCTCGGCGGCCGCATCCTCTCGCGCCATCCGCGGCTCAAGGTGGACGTGCACCATCCCGAACTCAACGTCACCGTCGAGGTGCGCGACTTCGCGGCCTACGTGCACGGCGGCAAGAAGCCCGGCGCGGGCGGCCTGCCCGTGTCCACGTCCGGCAAGGCGGCGCTGATGCTCTCGGGCGGCATCGACAGCCCCGTCGCGGGCTACATGATGGCCAAGCGCGGCCTGTCGCTCATCTGCGTGCACTTCGCCAGCCCGCCCTACACCAGCGAGCGCGCGCGCCGCAAGGTGCTCAAGCTCGCCGAGCTGCTCACGCCGTACACGGGCAATCTGAACGTCTACGTCGTGCCCTACACGAAGCCCCAGGAGTACATCCGCGACCACGCGCCCGACGTGCTGTTCACGGTGCTGATGCGCCGCAGCATGATGCGCATCACGAACATGATCTGCAAGAAAGAGGGCGCGGAGGGCATCGTCACGGGCGAGAGCCTCGCGCAGGTGGCCAGCCAGACGCTGCGCGCGCTCGGCTGCACCGACGCCGCGCAGGAGCTGCCGGTGCTGCGCCCGTGCGTCGGCATGGACAAGACCGAGATCACCGAGATCGCGCGGCGCATCGGCACGTTCGAGACGAGCATCCTGCCGTACGAGGACTGCTGCACCATCTTCACGCCGCCGCACCCGAAGACGAAGCCGTCGCTCGAGGAGATCGAAGCCGCCGAGGCGGCGATGCCCGATCTCGCGGCGCTGGAGGCCGAGGCGGCCGCCGAGACGCCCGTCGAGCACATCAATCTGTAAAAGAAGGCGATTTTCCATGGAAGCTGAAATCATTGCCGTGGGAACCGAGCTGTTGCTCGGCGACATTCTCAACACCAACGCGCAGTTCCTGAGCCGCGAGCTCGCGCAGCTGGGCATCAACGTGCATTTCCAGAGCGTCGTGGGAGACAACCCCGAGCGGCTGGAGAGCGTTGTCAACCTCGCGCGCAGCCGCAGCGATCTGCTCATCTTTTCCGGCGGCCTCGGCCCGACGCAGGACGATCTGACGAAGCAGACCGTCGCTCACGCGTTCGGTGACGAACTTCGCTTCGACGAGGAAGAACTCGACAAGATCCGCGCGTTCTTCACTGCGTGGGGCCGCACGATGCCCGAGAACAACCGCCGTCAGGCGTACGTCCCGGTGCACGGCCGCAAGATCGAAAACCACAACGGCACCGCGCCGGGCATGATCTTCGAGGACACCCGCGCGCCCGGCAAGTACGCCGTGCTGCTCCCCGGCCCGCCGTATGAACTGAAACCCATGTTCCTCGACACGGTGCGCCCCTGGCTCGCCGCGATGACGCGCAGCGCGCTGCACTCCGAGACGCTGCGCGTGATGGGTGTCGGCGAGAGCCACCTCGAGGAGAAGATCGGGCATCTGCTCGAGAACGAAAATCCCACCGCCGCGCTCTACGCGAAGACCGCCGAGGTGGTCATCCGCGTGACGGCCAAGGCGGACACGCCCGAGCACGCCAAAGAGATGTGCGAGGAGTACGCGCAGAAGTTCTACGCCATCCTGGGCGACAAAATCTACGCCCGCGGCGAACAGCCCATCGAGTACGCGACGGTCGCGGCGCTCAGAGCGGCGGGAAAGACGGCGGCTCTCGCGGAGAGCTGCACGGGCGGCCTCGTCGCCAAGCGCCTGACGGACGTGCCGGGCGCGAGCGCGGTGTTCGGCTACGGCGCGTGCACCTATTCCAACGGGATCAAGGAGAAGATGCTCGGCGTGCGCCATGAGACGCTCGAGGCGCACGGCGCGGTGTCGTCCGAGACGGCCGCCGAGATGGCGCGCGGCGTGCGGCGTGTGTCGGGCGCGGATTTCGGAATCGGCATCACGGGCATCGCCGGGCCGGACGGCGGCACGGACGAAAAGCCCGTCGGCACGGTGTACATGGCCGTGGCCGACGCAGAGAATACCTATGTGCAGAAGCTCGTGCTCACGGGGCGCACGCGCGCCACGGTGCGCGAGTCCTCGGCGCAGCACGCGTTCGATATGCTGCGGCGCATCGCGCTGGGCCTGCCCCAGCTCACGGCGCAGCGGTTTGACAGCGAAGAACCCGCGCATCTGCGCGAACAGACTACGGCGTTGCGAGACGCCTGACGAACAGGGAGGCCGGACATGGAACAAAACGCAAAGACCGTTCAGAAACAGGTGATCGTGCGCCTGTACCAGCCCGACATGGATGCGCTCAAGGGAGCGGCCCGGCAGGCCGGGCTCCAGCGCGACGTCCAGCTCAAGCTGTACGGGCAGGCGGGCGAGGTGCTCGTGGTCATCCGCGCGCAGGCGTATGCGCAGGCCGCGGCGACCGAGCTCACCGAAATGGCTGCCGAGCAGATCGAGCAGGCCGTCGGCGCGAGCGCGTATGCGCGCGGCAAGGGCAGCCTTGCGTATGTGACGGCGGGCGAGATGATCGAAAACGAGTGCGTCATCGCCGCCGCGAACCCGGAGACGGGCGCGCTGATTGGCGAGGAGTTCGCCGCCACGAAGCGCGGCGCGAAGGTGTTCGACTTCGGCGAATCCAGCTACAACAATACGCGCACGCTGCACAAGATCGAGGACTACGCGGGCGACCCCGACGAGGAGACGCCGCTGCAGATGGCGTGCGACCTCGCCACCGCGGCCGCGAAGTACGGCAAGGCGGAGTTCGGCTGCGCCGTCACGGGCCTTGAGAGCGAAAAGGCGGTCTGGGCGGCCGTGTACTACAAAGGACGTGTCTGGGCGCGCAAGATCCGCCCCGGCGAAGAGGCGGGCAAGACCGCCGCGCTCACCATTCTGGACACCGTCCGGCTCATTCTGCAAAAGCAGCCCGTCCCGTATGCGAAACAGTTCCGCGCCGGAAAGGACGCGGTGTGGAGCGAGGGCAAGCGCGCCGAGAAATCCGGCGGCGGTGCGGGAAAGGCCGTGCTCACGGCGCTCATCGTCATCATCCTGGCGGCGGCGATCGGCGTCGGCGTGTGGTACGCGCTGACGACGTTCGTGTTCACGCACGACGAGCCGGAGTCATCTTCCGTGTCGACCTCGCAGGTGCAGAGCCTGCCGGAGTCGCAGAGCACGGCAGCCGCGTCGGACACCGGCATCCCGCAGGGAGAGCTGCCGGCCGGCAATGAAAACGGCGAGCACCGTCTGGGCTGAGCGGATGAACCATCCGGGAAGCGGTGAGGCAGGCCTGCGCGCGGACGTGGAGCGCGCCGTGGAGGGAATGTATCCGCTCCACATGCCCGGCCACAAGCGGCGCGTCGCGCCCGCCGAAGGTCTTCCGTATGCGTGGGACGTGACGGAAGTGCCCGGCACGGACGACCTGCACGATGCATCGGGCATCCTCGCGGATGCGATGGCGCGCACGGCGCGCCTGTTCGGCGCAAAGCGCACGTGGTATCTCGTCAACGGCTCCACGTGCGGCATCCTCGCGGGCATCCGCGCTCTCGCGCCGCACGGCAGCACCGTCGTCGCCGCGCGCAACTGCCACAAATCGGTCTTTCACGCCGCCGAGCTCGGCGAACTGGACGTGCGGTGGATCACGCCGCCCGTCGAGCCGGAGTTCGGCGTGTTCGGCTCCGTGCCGCCGCAGGCGGTGGAGCAAGCGCTGAACAAAGCGCCGCACGCGCGCTGCGTCATCCTGACGAGCCCCACGTACGAGGGCGTCGTCAGCGACGTCGCGGCCATTGCGCGCATCTGTCATGCGCGCGGTGTGCCCCTCTTTGTGGACGAGGCGCACGGCGCGCACCTCGGCCTGTCGCCGCTCTTTCCGGGCGGCGCGCTCGCGGCCGGGGCGGACGTTGTGGTGCAGAGCGCGCACAAGACGCTGCCGAGCCTGACGCAGACGGCGCTTTTGCACATTCCCGAGGGTTCGATTGCGGACGAAACGGAAATTTCCCGCCAGCTCGGGATCTTTGAGACATCGAGCCCGTCGTATCCGCTGATGGCCTCGCTCGACGGCTGCACACGGCTCCTCGAAGCGCACGCGGCGGAGTGGTTCTGCGCGTGGGATGAGCGCCTTGCGCGTTTTTACGCGGCGGCAAAGGATCTTTCCGCCGTGCGCGTGTTTACGGGCGGCGACGGCGTGTTTTTGCACGACCGCGGCAAACTGCTGCTGAGCGCCGCAGCCGCGGGGCTGACGGGCGCGCAGCTCGCACAGCATCTGCGCGAAAACGGATTTGAACTCGAGATGGCCTGCGGGGCGAATGCGCTCGCGATGACGAGCGTGTGCGACACGCCCGATGCGCTCGACCGCCTTGCCGGAGTGCTGGCGCGCCTTGCGCCCGCCGCGCAGCCGCTGCCGCCGATGGCCGCCGCTGTGTGCGGCGCGGGGGAGCGTGCGTGCACAGTGTCCCGCGCGCTGGCGATGCCGTGCGAGGATGTGCCGTTCGAAGCGGCAAAGGGGCGCGTCTCGGCGCAGTACGTCTGGGCGTATCCGCCGGGTGTGCCGCTGATCATTCCCGGCGAGCGCGTGGGCGAGGACTTTCTGCGCGCGCTGCATGCGCTGAAAACGAGCGGCGCGAGGCTCATCGGTGAACCGCACGGCTTGACAAACACGATAAAATGTGGCATTCTTAATGAAGAAATAAAGTAGAAGGAGTGTCGTCCCTTGAAGCACATTGAGACTTTGGAAACGCGCGACATGGCCGAGAGCGTCAACAACGGCGGCTGCGGCGAGTGCCAGACGTCCTGCCAGTCCGCTTGCAAGACGAGCTGCGGCATTGCGAACCAGCCCTGCGAAAAGGCTGAGTAAGCAGTCAGACAAGATCGTTTCGAGCCGGGAAGCATCTGCATCCCGGCGATTTTTTTGTGACTTTGCGATTCGGAGGCAAGACCATTGATCCATCAGTATAAACTCAACGGCTACAACATCGTGCTCGACGTGTACAGCGGCAGCGTCCACGTGGTGGACGAACTGGCGTACGACGTCATCGGCATGTATGAGGAGCACACGCCCGAGGAGATCACCGCCGCCATGCTGGAAAAGTATGCGGACAATCCGGAGGTCACGCCGCAGGAAGTGGCGGATTGCCTCGAGAGCGTCGAAGCGCTCAAGGCGTCGGGCAAGCTGTTCGCGCCCGACGTGTACGAGAACCGCGCGTTCGACTTCAAGAACCGCAGCACCGTCGTGAAGGCGCTGTGCCTGCACGTGGCGCACACGTGCAACCTCAACTGCGAATACTGCTTCGCGGCGCAGGGCAAGTTCCACGGCGACTCCGGCCTGATGAGCTTCGAGACCGGCCGCCGCGCGCTCGACTTCCTCGTGGAGCACTCCGGCACGCGCCGCAACCTCGAAGTTGACTTCTTCGGCGGCGAGCCGCTGATGAACTTTGAGGTTTGCAAACAGCTCGTGGCCTACGCGCGCAGCATCGAGAAGGAAAAGGGCAAGAACTTCCGCTTCACGCTCACGACGAACGGCGTCGGCATCAACGACGACGTCATCGACTTCGCGAACCGCGAGTGCGTCAACGTCGTCCTCAGCCTCGACGGCCGCAAGGAAGTGCACGACCGCCTGCGCAAGTACGTCTCCGGCCGCGGCAGCTACGACGACATCGTGCCCAAGTTCCAGAAGCTCGTCAAGGCGCGCGGGGGCAAGGGTTACTACATGCGCGGCACGTTTACGCACTACAACCCTGACTTCACGAACGATCTGTTCCACATGGCCGACGACCTCGGCTTCACGGAGCTGTCGATGGAACCCGTCGTGTGCGCCCCGGGCGATCCCTATGCCCTGACGGAGGAAGACCTCCCCACACTGTTCGAACAGTATGAGATCCTCGCGAAGGACATGATCCGCCGCGAGAAAGAGGGCAAACCCATCACGTTCTATCACTACATTCTCGACCTCAAGCACGGCCCGTGCATCTACAAGCGCATCTCCGGCTGCGGCAGCGGCACGGAGTACATGGCCGTCACGCCGTGGGGCGATCTGTACCCCTGTCACCAGTTCGTGGGCGACGAGCGCTACAAACTCGGCGACATCTGGAACGGCGTGCAGAACACGGAGCTTCAAAGCGAGTTCAAACTCTGCAACGTCTACGCCCGTCCCGACTGCGCCGACTGCTGGGCGCGCTTGTACTGCTCCGGCGGCTGCGCGGCCAACGCGCTGCACGCGACGGGCAGCATCCGCGGTGTGTACGACTACGGCTGCCGCGTGTTCCGCAAGCGCATCGAGTGCGCCGTCATGGTCAAGGCAGCCGAAGCGCTCGACCCCGAGCTGCGCGCACGCGCCGCGAAACCGGCCGCCGCGCAGGACTGCGAGGACTGCTCCGGATGTGAAAACGGATGACGTTTCGATAAATTGTACGAACAGAGAACCCGACACGGGACAAGGAGATGCTGGTTATGGAACCTTCCAAAGTGTACTTTACCGACATGCGCGCGCTGCCGGGCACGAGCCTGCAGCAGAAGCTGGAGCGCCTGATGCGCCGCGCGGGCATCGCAAACATTGATTTTCAGGACAAATTCACCGCCATCAAGATCCATTTCGGCGAGCCGGGCAACCTGTCCTATCTGCGCCCGAACTTTGCCAAAACCGTCGCGGACATGGTCAAGAGCCTCGGCGGCAAGCCCTTCCTGACCGACTGCAACACGCTGTACGTCGGCCGCCGCAAGAACGCGCTCGACCATCTTGAGGCCGCGTATGAGAACGGCTTCTCGCCGTTTTCCACCGGCTGCCACGTCATCATCGCCGACGGTCTGAAGGGCACGGACGAGGTGGATGTTCCGGTACACGGCGGCGAATACATCAAGACGGCGCACATCGGCCGCGCCGTGATGGACGCGGATGTGTTCATCGCACTGTCGCACTTCAAGGGCCACGAGTCCACGGGCTTCGGCGGTGCCATCAAGAACATCGGCATGGGCTGCGGCTCGCGCGCGGGCAAGATGGATATGCACTGCGCGGGCAAGCCGGACGTGGACAAATCCGTCTGCCGTTCGTGCGGCGTGTGCATGAAGAACTGCGCCCACGGGGCCATCTCATTCGACGAGAACCGCAAGGCGGGCATCGACCACAACAAGTGCGTCGGCTGCGGCCGCTGCATCGGCGCGTGCAACTTTGACGCCATCTACAACGGCAACAACTCCGCCAACGACGAGCTGAACTGCAAGATGGCCGAGTACGCCAAGGCCGTCGTCGACGGACGCCCGGCGTTCTACATCAACATCGTCAATCAGGTGTCGCCCTACTGCGACTGCCACGGCGAGAACGACACCGCTGTCATCCCCGACGTGGGCATGTTTGCGTCGTTCGACCCCATTGCGCTCGACGTGGCCTGCGCGGATGCGTGCAACAAAATGCCCGTCATTCCCGGCAGCCTGCTGGACGATCACATGCACAAAGAGGGCGCGTGTGACCATCACGACCACTTCACGAACATCTCGCCGGAGACGAACTGGCGCAGCTGCATGGAGCACGGGGAGAAGATCGGCCTCGGCTCGCAGGCCTATGAGCTCATCACGGTGAAATAAGAAACGATGCGTGTTTTCCGCGCGCCGCCCGGATGCAGGGCGGCGCGCGGAAAAAGTTTTTTTATCGGACAAAAAATGCTTGACATTGCCGCTGTGTTTTGATATTATAATAAAGCGCTCTCACGAAAGAGCCGGAAAACAGAATATGGGAGAGTTCCCGAGTGGCCAATGGGGGCAGACTGTAAATCTGTTGCGTCTTCGCTTCGATGGTTCGAATCCATCCTCTCCCACCAACAAGAAACCGCCGTGTCCCGGCGGTTTTTTGTTTGTGG
>CALXBO010000023.1 GCA_944386565.1 uncultured Ruthenibacterium sp.
TGAATATTTATAATTATCTATTGCAATTTTATACAACAAGGTGTATTCTTTATGCAACGAAAAGAACGAGCGCCGCAGCGCAAAGGAGATAGAGGGCAATGGATAAGAAAAACATCAAGAAAGTGGTACTGGCGTATTCGGGCGGACTGGACACGTCGATCATTATTCCGTGGCTGAAAGAGAACTACAACAACTGCGAAGTGATCGCGGTGTCGGGCGACGTGGGGCAGGGAACGGAGCTGGACGGGCTCGAGGAAAAAGCGCTGAAGACAGGCGCGTCGAAACTGTATATTGAGGATCTGACGGACGAGTTTGTCAACGACTTCATCATTCCGACGGTGAAGGCGGGAGCTCTGTACGAGGAATATATGCTTGGAACGAGCTTTGCGCGTCCGCTGATCGCCAAGCGCCTGGTGGAGATCGCGAAGGCAGAGGGGGCCGACGCGATCTGCCACGGGTGCACGGGCAAGGGAAACGACCAGGTGCGGTTTGAGCTGGCGATCAAGGCGTTCGCGCCGGACATGGCGATCATCGCGCCGTGGAGAGAGTGGACGATCAAGTCGCGGGAAGAGGAGATCGCGTACGCGGAGGCGCACAATGTGCCCTTGAAGATCACGCGCGAGACGAACTACTCGAAGGACAAGAATCTGTGGCACCTGAGCCACGAGGGACTGGATCTGGAAGATCCGGGGAACGAGCCGCAGTACGAGAAGGAAGGGTTCCTCGAGATGGGAGTGTCTCCGCTGCAGGCGCCGGACACGCCGACGTACGTGACGCTGGAGTTCGAGAAGGGCGTTCCCGTGGCGCTGGACGGAGAGAAGATGAGCGCGAAAGAGATCATCCTGAAACTGAACGAGATCGGCGGGGCGAACGGCATCGGCCTGCTGGACATCGTGGAGAACCGGCTTGTGGGCATGAAGTGCCGCGGCGTGTACGAGACGCCGGGCGGCGCGATCCTGTACAAGGCGCTGAAAGTGCTGGAGACGCTGTGCCTCGACAAATACGCGGCGCACAAGAAGCAGGAGCTTGCGATCACGTTCGCGGACCTTGTCTACAACGGCCAGTGGTATACGCCGCTGCGCAAGGCGCTGAGCGCGTTCGTGGACGTGCTGGAAGAGAAGTGCACGGGCACGGTGAAGCTGAAGCTGTACAAGGGGAATATGATCAACGCGGGTGTGTGGAGCGATTACTCGCTGTACGACCCGGAGATCGCGACGTTCGACGAGGACGAGGTGTACAATCAGGCGGATTCGGCGGGCTTCATCAACCTGTTCGGTCTGCCGATCAAGGTGCAGGCCAAGGTCGATGCCAAAAACTGCAAGTAAGGACGGGACACACGCATGAAACGCGTATTCATTGACGGCAGCGCCGGGACGACCGGCCTGCGCATCCGCGAGCGGCTGGCCGCGCGCGCCGACATCGAGCTGATCGAACTGCCGGACGTGCTGCGCAAGGATGAGAACGCCCGCCGTGAGGCCATTCTGCAGGCAGACGCTGCATTCCTCTGCCTGCCGGATGACGCGGCGCGGCAGGCTGTCGCACTGGCCGGGGACGCCGATACGGTCATTCTGGACGCATCCACGGCACACCGTACCGCGCCGGGTTGGGTGTACGGCTTCCCGGAACTCAGCGCATCGCAGCGTGCGGCGGTTGCCGCTTCGAAGCGCATCGCCGTGCCGGGCTGCCACGCCAGCGGCTTCATCGCACTGGTCCGCCCGCTTGTGGACGCAGGGCTGCTGCCGCCGTCGGCGCAGCTCACCTGCCATTCGCTGACGGGTTACAGCGGCGGCGGAAAGAAGATGATCGCCGACTACGAGAACACGCAGCGCAGCGGTCTGCTCGGCGCGCCGCGCCAGTACGGGCTCACTCAGACGCATAAGCACCTGCCGGAGATGAAGGTGATGGGCGGCGTGAACGAAGCGCCGCTGTTCAGCCCCATCGTCGCGGACTTTTACAGCGGCATGGAAGTGACCGTCCCGCTGTTTGCGAGCCAGCTCGCGCCGGGCACGACGCCGGAGGACGTGAAGAATGTCTACCGCGCGGCCTATACCGGGCCGGTGGTGCACTTCGACGAAAGCGCGGACGAAGCGGGTTTCCTGTCCGCGGCTGCGCTGACGGGGAAGGATTCCATGGAGATCTCCGTGCACGGAAACGGGCAGCGCATCCTGCTCACCGCGCGCTACGACAATCTGGGAAAAGGCGCTTCGGGCGCCGCCGTCCAGTGCATGAATCTGGTGCTGGGCGCAGACGAGACGGAAGGTCTCGTGCTTTGAACAAAACATTGAGAGGGAAACCGGGAGAGAGGAAAGTATGGAACTGATCGGAGGCGGCGTGTGCGCCGCAAAAGGATTCACGGCGGGCGGCATTCATTGCGGAATTCGGAAAAACCGGGAAAAACGTGATCTTTCGCTGATTTTCAGTGAAGTGCCCGCCAGCGCGGCGGCCGTGTACACGACGAATCTCGTGAAGGGTGCGCCGCTCGTCGTCACCAAGCGCAATCTGGCCGACGGCAAGGCGCAGGCCGTCATCTGTAACAGCGGAAACGCCAACACCTGCAACGCGAACGGCGAGGAGATTGCGACAAAGATGTGCGAGCTCGTCGCAAAACAGCTCGGCATCTGTGCGCAGGACGTTGTGGTGGCATCCACGGGCGTCATCGGCAAACCGCTCGACATCGAACCCATCGCGTCGGGTATCCCCGCTCTCGCGGAAAGCCTCGGCGCACACAGCGACTGGGCGGCCGAGGGCATCATGACGACGGACACAAAGATGAAAGAGGTAGCCGTGAGCTTTACCGTGGGCGGCAAGACGTGCCATCTCGGCGGCATCGCCAAGGGCTCGGGTATGATTCACCCCAACATGGCCACGATGCTCGTGTTCCTCACCACCGACTGCGCCATCAGCCCCGCGATGCTCCAGAAGGCACTCTCCGGAGACGTGACCGAGACGTTCAATATGATCAGCATCGACGGCGATACGTCGACGAACGACATGGTGACGGTGCTCGCGAACGGCATGGCGGGCAACGCTGAAATCACGGAGGAAGGCGAGGACTTCACGGCGTTCATGAAAGCGCTCAACACCGTGACGGTGCACCTGTGCCGCTGCATTGCGGCCGACGGCGAGGGCGCGACGCGCCTGCTCGAGTGCAAGGTGACGGGTGCGGCTGATCTCGCCACGGCAAAGACGGTGGCAAAGAGCGTCGTGTGTTCTTCGCTTCTGAAAGCCGCCATCTTCGGTGCGGACGCCAACTGGGGACGCGTTCTGTGCGCCATCGGCTACAGCGGCGCGCAGGTGGACGTGCACAAGATCGACGTGGACTTCCGCTCGAAAGCCGGGACGATCGCCGTGTGCCGCGGCGGCGCGGGCGTCGATTTCAGCGAGGAGAAAGCGAAAGAGATTCTCCTGTGCGACGAAATTGAGGTGCTGGTCGAACTCAACAGCGGCGACGCAGCATCTACCGCGTGGGGCTGCGACCTGACGTACGACTATGTGCGCATCAACGGTGACTACCGCACCTGATGCGAGGAGGACGGAATCATGGAAGCGATGAAAATTTCCAATGCGGACCGGGCGCGCATTCTGGTGCACGCCCTGCCGTACATTCAGAAATACACCGGCAAGATCGTCGTTGTAAAATACGGCGGCAACGCCATGATCAACGAAGAACTGAAAGATTCCGTAATGAGGGACATCGTGCTGATGTCCCTCGTCGGCATCCGTGTCGTTCTCGTGCACGGCGGCGGGCCGGAGATCACGCAGACGCTCACGCAGCTCGGCAAGGAGAGCCGCTTCGTGGATGGCCTGCGCGTCACGGACCGCGAGACGGCCGACGTGGTGCAGATGGTGCTCGCGGGCAAGATCAACAAGAGCCTTGTGAACCTGCTGGAGAACTGCGGCGGCAGCGCCATCGGCCTGTCGGGCATCGACGGTCATATGATCGAGGCGTGCGTGAAAGACGAGCGCCTCGGCTTTGTGGGACGCATCACGCGCGTGAACGTCAAGCCCATCCTCGACGTTCTGGAAAAGGGTTACATCCCGGTGGTGTCCACCATCGGCTGTGACCGCGACGGCAACGTGTACAACATCAACGCCGACACCGCGGCCGCGCGCATTGCGGGTGAACTGAACGCGGAGAGCCTGATTTCGATGACGGACATCAGCGGAATCCTGCGGGACAAAAACGACCCCGACTCACTGATCTCGTCCATCCGCGTGCAGGACGCCGCGGCGCTCATCAAGGAGGGCGTCATCAGCGACGGCATGATCCCGAAAGTGGAGTGCTGCGTCAACGCCATCCACTGGGGCGTGCACCGCGTGTTCATCATCGACGGACGCATCCCGCACGCCATCCTGATCGAAACGCTGACGGACGAGGGCATCGGCACGATGTTCATCCAGGGCGAGACAGACGAACTGCCGCTGTGACGGCGCGAAAAGGAGAGAGAACGATGAACCTGAAAGGCAAGAGCTTTCTGAAACTGCTGGACTTTACGCCGGAGGAGATCGGCGGCCTGATCGAGCTTGCGGCCGACCTCAAGGCGAAGAAAAAAGCGGGCGTGCCGCACCGTTTGTGCGAGGGCAAGAACGTCGCGCTGATTTTTGAAAAGACGAGCACCCGCACGCGCTGCGCGTTCGAAGTGGCCGCATACGACCTCGGCATGGGTGTGACATATCTCGACCCCACCGGCTCGCAGATGGGCAAGAAGGAGAGCATCGCCGACACCGCGCGCGTGCTCGGCCGCATGTACGAGGGCATCGAGTACCGCGGCTTTGCGCAGAAGACGGTGGAGGAACTGGCGAAATACGCGGGTGTTCCCGTGTGGAACGGCCTGACGGACGAATTCCATCCGACGCAGATCCTCACGGACTTCCTGACGATTCAGGGGCACTTCGGCCATCTGAAAGGCATCAACTTCGTCTACCTCGGCGACGCCCGCTTCAACATGGGTAACTCGCTGATGGTCGGCAGCGCGAAGATGGGGCTGAACTTCACGGCCTGCGCGCCGAAGGAGTTCTTCCCGTCGCAGCAGCTGATCGGCGAGTGTCAGGCCATCGCCGCTGAGACCGGCGCGACGCTGCGCTTCACCGAGGACGTGGCCGAGGCCGTTAAAGGCGCGGATGTCCTGTATACCGACATCTGGGTGTCGATGGGCGAGCCCGCCGAGGCGTGGGGCGAGCGCATCCGCGCGCTGCTGCCGTATCAGGTGAACGCCAAGGTGATGAAGATGGCCGGGCCGGACGCGGTGTTCATGCACTGCCTGCCGTCGTTCCATGATCTGAATACCACCATCGGCAAACAGGTGGGCGAACAGTACGGTCTCGATGGCCTCGAGGTGACGAACGACGTGTTCGAGAGTGAACAGTCCATCGTCTTCGAAGAGGCGGAGAACCGCATGCACACCATCAAGGCCGTCATGGCCGCCACGCTCGGAGGCGTGTAAAAGAGGAGGGAGAGTATGCCGCTGGACAAAAGCATCCGCAAGGCGATGGTCATCGGCTCGGGGCCGATCGTCATCGGGCAGGCGGCGGAATTCGACTACGCGGGCGCGCAGGCGTGCCGGGTGCTGAAAGAGGCGGGAGTCAACGTCGTCCTCGTCAACTCAAACCCCGCCACGATCATGACGGACAACGCGCTCGCGGACGAAATCTACCTCGAGCCTCTCACCGCCGAGACGGTGAAGCGCATCATTGAAAAGGAAAAACCGGACAGCTTGCTCGCCGGTCTCGGCGGCCAGACGGGTCTGACGATCAGCATGCAGCTCGACAAGGAGGGCTTCCTCGCCGCGCACGGCGTGAGGCTCATCGGCACAAACGCCGAAGCCATCGACAAAGCCGAGGACCGGCAGCTCTTCAAGGACACAATGGAGGCCATCGGCGAGCCGTGCATCCCGTCTGACATCGCGGAAGATCTCGACACGGCCCTCGTGGTCGCCGCACGCATCGGGTATCCCGTCATTGTTCGCCCGGCGTTCACACTGGGCGGCGCGGGCGGCGGCGTCGCGTACACCGAGGACGAGCTGCGCGAAGTGGCGCGCGGCGGCCTTGACGCGTCGCCCATCACGCAGATCCTCGTTGAGAAATACATCTTCGGCTGGAAAGAAATTGAGTTCGAGACGATGCGCGACAGCGCCGGAAACGTCGTCGCCGTCTGCTCGATGGAAAACTTTGACCCCGTCGGCGTGCACACGGGCGACTCCATCGTCGTTGCGCCCGCGCAGACGCTGGCCGACAAGGAATATCAGATGCTGCGCTCCGCGGCGCTGAACATCATCACGGCGCTCGACATCGTCGGCGGCTGCAACTGCCAGTTTGCGCTGAATCCCGACAGCTTTGAGTACGCCGTCATTGAGGTCAACCCGCGTGTGTCGCGCTCGTCGGCGCTCGCGTCCAAGGCGACGGGCTATCCCATCGCCAAGATCACAACCAAAATCGCGCTCGGCTACACACTCGACGAGATCGCGAACGACGTCACGGGCCGCACCTGTGCGTGCTTTGAGCCCGCGCTCGACTACATCGTCGTCAAGCTGCCGAAGTGGCCGTTCGACAAGTTCGTCGGCGCGAGCCGCAAGCTCGGCACGCAGATGAAAGCCACGGGCGAGGTCATGGCCATCGGTCCGACCTTCGAGATGGCGCTTCTGAAAGCCGTGCGCGGCGCGGAGATCGGTCTCGACACGCTGAACGCCGCCCCCGCGGACGATGCGCCGCTCGCCGAGCGCGTGAAACGCGTCGACGACAAGCGCCTGTTCACTCTGTTCGAGGCGCTCAAAGCGGGCATGACGGTCGACGAACTGCACGAGATCACACGCATTGACCGCTGGTTCCTCGAGAAATTGCTCGGTCTCGCGCAGTTTGAGGAAAAGGCCGCGGGCGGTCTCGACGATAAGGGCGTCGAACAGGGACGTGCGCTCGGCTACACAGACGCCGCGCTGAAACGCATCTCCGGCCGCGACACGCTGCCGGAAGGCCATGCCGTCTACAAGATGGTCGACACCTGCGCCGCGGAATTTGACGCGTGCACGCCATATTTCTACTCGTGCCGCGACGGCGTGTGCGAGTCGCGCTCATTTGCGCGCTCGGGCAAGCCGGTCGTCGTCGTGCTGGGCTCCGGCCCCATCCGCATCGGGCAGGGCATCGAGTTTGATTACTCCTCTGTCCACTGCGTCTGGACGCTCAAGGAGATGGGGTACGACGTCGTCATCATCAACAACAACCCCGAGACGGTCTCCACGGACTACGACACCGCCGACCGCCTGTACTTCGAACCGCTGACCAGTGAAGACGTCATGGAGATCCTCCGCGTGGAGAATCCCGTGGGCGTTGTCGTCGCATTCGGCGGCCAGACAGCCATCAAGCTGACGAACTTCCTGAACGACCACGGCATCCCCATCCTCGGCACGTCGGCCGACGCCATCGATCAGGCCGAGGACCGCGAGCGCTTCGACGAACTGCTCGGGAAACTCGGCATCCGCCGCCCGAAGGGAATGGGCGTCAAGACGCTCGGCGAAGCCCTCGCCGCCGCGGAGAGCCTCGGCTATCCGGTGCTGCTGCGCCCGTCGTACGTCATCGGCGGCCAGAACATGAAGATCGTCCACGACGCGGACGAGGTGCGGCTGTACATGCAGCGCATCCTCGCGCAGGGCATCGAGAACCCGGTGCTTGTGGACAAATACATGAGCGGCACGGAGCTTGAGGTCGACGTCATCTCCGACGGCGTCGACGTGCTGATGCCCGGCGTGATGGAACACGTCGAGCGCGCGGGCGTGCACTCGGGCGACTCCATCGCCGTCTATCCGCCGTACAACCTCAACGACAAGATGATGGACCGCATCGTCGAGTGCTCGCGCGAGCTGGCGCTGGCGCTCGGCACGAAGGGGCTCGTCAACATCCAGTACCTCATCTGGCACAACGAATTGTATGTCATTGAGGTCAACCCGCGCGCGTCGCGCACCGTGCCGTATCTCAGCAAAGTGACGGGCGTTCCGATGGTCGACCTCGCGTCCCGCGTTATGGTCGGCACGCCGCTGCGCGAGCTCGGATACGGCACGGGGCTGTACCGCACGCCGCCGTACTACGCCGTCAAAGTTCCGGTGTTCTCGTTCGAAAAACTCACCGACGCCAACGCGTACCTCGGGCCGGAAATGAAGTCCACCGGCGAGGTGCTCGGCCTCGGCAAGACGCTCGACGAGGCGCTGTTCAAGGGCATCACCGCCGCGGGCATGACGCTGCGCCGTCCCGGTGCGGTGCGCGACGTGGGTGTGCTCGTCAGCGTTGACACGCACGACCAGCTCGAGATCGTGTCGCTCGCAAAGAAGCTCGACGATCTCGGCTTCAAACTCTATGCCACGTGGGAGACGGCCGCGTCCATCCGCAGCCTCGGCATCGACGTGGAGCAGGTCGGCGACATCGGGGAGAGCGATCAGGCGTTCCGGCTGCTTGAGAGCGGCGCGCTGAGCTTTGTCGTCTACACCGGCGCTCTGATGGACTCCACCGTTGACGACTACATCGCCCTGCACCGCCACGCGCTCGCGTGCGGCATTCCGCTGTTCACCTCGCTCGACACGGCGTCCGCCGCGGCGGATATCATCGCCAGCCGCTACACGCAGGCGAACACGGAATTGGTGGACATCAACCACATGCGCACCGAAAAGACGAGCCTTGCGTTCGCGAAGATGCAGGCCACGGGCGACGACTATATCTTCATCGAGAACTTCGAAGGCGCGATCACCTGCCCGGAATCTCTGTGCATCACGATGTGCGACCGCCACTACGGCGTCGGCGCGGTGGGTCTGGTGCTCATGGAGCGCTCGGAGACCGCCGACTACAGGATGCGCGTGTTCAACTCCGACGGCTCCGAAGGCGGAATGGCGGGCAACTCCATCCGCTGCGTCGGCAAGTATCTGCACGACAACGGATTTGTCACGGGCGACACCGTTCGCATCGAGACGGCCGGCGGCGTGCGCACGCTGACGCTCTACACCCGCGACGGGCTTGTCAACTGGGTGGAGGTCGACATGGGCTGCGCCGGGTGGAAACCGGAAAACGTCCCCTGCACACTCGGGGGAGAGCGCGCCGTCGACGTGCCGCTCACCGTGGGCGGCACGGAGTACCGCGTCACATGCGTGTCGATGGGCAACCCGCACTGCGTCGTGTTCTGCCCGCGTGTGGACGGCGTGGACATCGGGACGGTCGGCCCGCTCTTCGAGCACGCGGACGTGTTCCCGGAGCGCGTCAACACGGAGTTTGTGCGCGTCGTCAACCGCAACACGATCAAAATGCGCGTCTACGAGCGCGGCAACGGCGAGACGCCCGCGTGCGGTACCGGCGCGTGCGCAGCGGTGGCTGCTGCCGTCGAAACGGGCCAGTGCCCGCGCGGCGAGGACATCACCGTCAAGGCGCGCGGCGGGGATATGATCGTCCGCTATACCGAGCACGGCGTCACCCTCGCAGGCGACGCAAAGCTCGTCTACACCGGCGTGTTCCGCTATTAAAGAGTTCAAAAGGGCCCGCGACGGAAAACCGTCGCGGGCCCTTTTGTGACAATTCCGTCACGCGCCGCGCGAAAAAATGCGGTATACTGAAAAAAGAAAGGGGAGAACCGTATGCACGTGCTTCTCGTCGAAGACGAAGAGATCATCGCCCGGCCGCTCGCGTCGCTGCTGCGTGCCGAGGGCTGGACAGTCGAGGCAGTTCCGACCGCCGCGCAGGCGCGGGAACGGATCGCACAGCGCGCATTCGACGCCGCGCTCATCGACCTCGGCCTGCCCGACGGCAGCGGCTACGAGGTGTGCCGCGTGGTGCGCCAAGTCGGTGACGCGGCCGTCATCATCCTCACCGCGCGCAGCGACGAGGACAGCGTGGTGCGCGCGCTCGAAGAGGGGGCGGACGATTACGTCGCAAAGCCCTTCCGCGCGCGAGAGCTGGTCAGCCGTCTGCGGGCTGTGCTGCGGCGGCGCGGCGCAAAGAGGGAATACCGCTTCGGTGCGCTTGCGGTCGACGCACAGGCGGCACAGGTCACGGTGAACGGCACGCCCGTCGCGCTCACCGCGCAGGAATACCGTCTTTTGCTGCTTCTTGTCTCGCACGCCGGGCGCGTGTGGGAGCGCGGACAGCTGCTGCAGGCCCTGTGGGACGACGGCGGTGCGTTCGTCGAGGACAACACGCTCACCGTCACGGTAAAGCGTCTGCGCGAAAAACTGGGCGCCGAGGGTGCGCGCATCGCCACGGTGCGCGGCATCGGCTACCGATGGGAGGACGGATTATGAGAAGCCGGGAGGCCAAAACACTGTTTGCATGCCTTGCGCTCATCACGCTGGCGGCGGCTGTCTTCGGCGCAGCTGTTGCCGGTGCGGGCGCGGCGGGTTCTGCCGCCGCGTGCGGTGCGCTTTGCATGGCATTCACTGCGGCATTCTGCATACGGCGCGCACGGGAGATCGACGGCCTGTCTGAATACCTTGCGAGCGTCTACACGGGAGGCGAGATCCTCGACATCCGCACACAGCGGGAGGGTGAACTCAACGCCCTGCGCGATGACATCTACAAGATCACCACCATCCTCGGCGAGCAGAAGGCGGCGCTCGAAGCGGACAAACGCCTTCTCGCGGATTTTCTCGGCGACGTGGCGCATCAGCTGAAAACGCCGCTCTCCGCCATTGTGCTGCAGACCGAAGTGTGGGAGGATGCGGCCGTCCCCGAAGCGGAGAAAACCGCCTGCGCGCGGCAGGTCGCCGAGGCGGCCGAGCGGATGCGCTGGCTCGTAGAGCAGCTTCTGAAACTGTGCCGCCTTGACGCAGCCGTCGTGCGCTTTGAGCGCTGCGAAACGAAGGCGGAAGAGCTGCTGAACACGGCCGCGCGCGCCGTCGCGCCGCTGTGTGCAAAGCGGGGCGTCACGGTCACATGCGGGGAGAGCGCCGCCGTCTGCGCGTGCGATGCATCGTGGACGGCCGAGGCTCTGACGAACCTCGCAAAAAACGCCGCCGAGCACACGAAACCCGGCGGTGTGGTATCGCTTGCATGCAGGCAGAATGCACTGTACACGGAGTTTACGGTCGAAAACGACGGCGCGCCCATCCCGGACGCGGAGTTTCCGCATCTCTTTGAGCGGTTCTGGCGCGGACAGGACGCCGCCCCCGGCAGCGCGGGCATCGGCCTGTCGCTCGCAAAGGCTATCGCACAGGGGCAGGGCGGCAGCCTGCGCGCGGAGAACGCGGAGCGCGGGCCCCGTTTTACGCTGAGACTCTACGCGGGTGACGAACCTGTCACCCGTCTGTCACCGGCCTGTCATCCGGGGCAGGTATCCTGAGAACGGAAAGGAAGGGATACCATGCCGTTTTTACAGATCGAACATCTCACACGCGTGTACGGAACGGGCGATGCGGCGGTGCGAGCGCTCGACGATGTGTCGCTGACCGTTGAGCGCGGCGAATTTGTCGCCGTGATGGGGGCGTCCGGTTCGGGTAAATCGACGCTGCTGCATCTGCTCGGAGGCGTCGACACGCCGACCGAAGGGCGCGTCACGCTCGACGGCGTGTCGCTGTACGACCAGAAAGAGGAGGCGCTGACGGTGTTCCGCCGCCGCCAGATCGGACTTGTGTACCAGTTCTACAACCTTGTGCCGCTTCTGACGGTCGAGGAAAACCTGACGCTGCCGCTCTTGCTCGACGGGCGCCGGGCCGACCCCGCGCGCGTACTCGACCTGCTCGCGCGGCTCGGGCTCGAGAAAAAGCGCCGCGCGTTCCCGGCGCAGCTCTCAGGCGGTCAGCAGCAGCGCGTCGCCATTGCGCGCGCTCTCATCACGCGCCCGGCGCTGCTGCTCGCGGACGAGCCCACGGGCAACCTCGATTCCGCCGCGGGCGAGGCTGTCATGCAGATGCTCGTCCAGCTCAATGCGACGACGGGCCAGACCATCGTGATGATCACGCACGACGAGACGCTCGCGCTGTGCGCAAAGCGCATCGTGCGGCTGCGGGACGGCCGCATCGTGAAAGACGAGGTGCGCGCATGAAAGCGTTGTTTCTCGTCACGTGGCGGCAGTGGCTGCGCGGCGGCGCGCGCACGTGGTTCACCGCCGTGTCGGCGCTCGTGTGTTCGGCGATGCTCGCGGCCGTGCAGTTCGGCGGCGCGTCGCTGGCCGCGTCGTTCGCGCTGGAATCCGGATTTTCCGAGATCGTTCTGGCGGTGGCGCAGGCAGTCGAGATCCTGCTGGTTGTGTTTCTCGCGGTACTCTTGCGCGGAACATTTGCCATGTCGCTCGCGCAGCGCACGCGGATGCTCGGCCAGCTCGCCAGTGTCGGCGCCACACGCCGCCAGCTGCGCCGGAGCGTCTGGCTGGATGCGCTGCTGCTCTCGGTGTTCGCGGCTCCGCTCGGCGTGCTGTGCGCTGCGGGAGGTCTCGCTGTGACATTCCGGTTGATGCAGCCGTTTTTTGATGTGCTGTCAAGCGTCGGCGTCAACGACATCCGCCTTGTGATCACGCCGCAGGCAGTGGCGCTCGCGCTCGCTTGTCCCGTTGTCACGCTGCTGCTCGCGGCAACGGGCGCGGCCCGGCGCGCGGCGCGCCTGTCGCCCGTGGAAGCCGTCCGCGGCGCAGCGGAGACGCCTCCGCGCCGTCTGCGGCGGCATGAGCCGCGGAAGGCGGCATCACTGCTTGCCTCGCGCAGCGTGCGCCGCGCAGGCGGCCGTTTCCGCACGCAGGTCAGTATCATTGTCGTGTGCGCGCTCCTGATCTGTCTGGCTGACGGCTTTGCACGAGGACTTTTGCAGGGATATATGAGCCAGTTTGCCACGTATTCCTACCGCGTCTATCTCTGGGTGCGCAACGCGGACACAGAAGATTTGTTCACACAGCTTGAGAGCACGGCGCACAGCGTGACGGACGATACGGTTTATACGGTAGAGCGCACGGGGTGGCGCGTCTGGGAGAGCGAGTCGCGCGCCGCGTCCATCCTCACGCTCGACGACGATGCGTTCGCCGCGTGGTACGGCGAAGAGCTCCCGCAGACGGACGGCGTCCTCGCATGCGTCTATGCCCCTCAGGATCAGAGTGAAGTTATTTTCTCCGCGGGGGATCAGCTTTCAGAAGCCGTGTCGGGCCAGCCGATCACGGTGGCGGATGTGTGCACAGAGCCCCTTCCGGACGGCATCACACAGCAGAATTCCTATGAGCTTCTGTATTCGGACGGGCTGCTCATCACCTCACAGAGCGCGTTCAACGCGCTGCGCGGCACGGCGGTCACGGGAGAAGACAAGCGTGAGTTTGAACTCTTTGTCGACACGGACGACGCGGCGCTGCTCACGCCTGCACTCGAACAGACGCTGAAAACGTTTGAATCCATCCCGCATGCGGCGGATGAGATGGGAATGCAGTGGCAGATTCAGGACTTCACGCCCGGCTCGCCGACGGCCCGGTATCAGCGCGCCGTTGCGGTTCTGCTCAACGTATTTGTCACCGGATTCGAAGCGTTGGCAGCTGTCGGCTGCGGCGCGTCGCTGCTTGGCTCCATCGGCGCGGAGACGCAGCTGCGCCGCCGGGAGTTTGCGCTTTTGCGCAGCGCGGGCATGACAAAGAGAGACGTTGCGCGCATGCTCCGGCGCGAGACGGCGCTGCGCTGCGCGTGGGGCCTCGGAATCGGCCTGCCCGCGGGGATTGCCCTGTGGCTTTTCATGGCGCGCTGGCTGCTCGGAAATTACACATTTGCGCAGAACCGCACGGAGCTGTGTCTCGCCGCGCTCCTGTGCGCCGCTCTGATCGGCGTCGGTGCGGCGGTGCTGTGCCTTGCCGCCGAGCGCGCGGCCATGCACGCAGCGCTGCAAACGAGTATCCGCAACGACCTTGCACGGGAATAAAACGACAGCGCCCCCGGCGCCGGTATCATTCCGGCGCCGGGGGCGCTGTACGCTTGAAAAATCAGTTCTCCGCCATCCGGGCTTCGCAGCGCTCGCCGTCAAAGCGGCCGAGCACGGCGCAGACGATCTCGCCTGTTTCGTGGCCCGCCGCACGGATGCGCACAGGGACGTACTCCTTCGTGTAACCGGTGAAGACGCCGTGTGCAATCTGCGTCTCGAGCAGCACTTCGACGGCGCTGCCCTCCATTCCGGCAATGACCTCGGCGCGCACCTTGTCGGCTTCCGTCTGCAGACGGTGGCTGCGCAGCGCTTTCACCTGTTCATCCACCTGATCCGGCATGTCGTAGGCGGGCGTGCCCTCGCGGCGCGAGAAGCTGAACACGTGCACTTTCAGAAACGCTATTTCGCGCACAAAGCGGATGGTCTCTTCGAACTCTTCGTCCGTCTCTCCGGGAAAGCCCACAATGATGTCGGTCGTGAAGGTAGCGCGGGGGATGGCATCGCGCAGTTTGCGCACCACGGTGCGGTATTCGTCGGCCGTGTAGACGCGGCGCATCCGGCGCAGAACGGAGGTGCAGCCGCTCTGCAGCGAGAGATGAAACTGCGGACAGAGCTCCGGCACACGGGCCATCCGCGCGATCTCATCGTCCGTCATCAGGTCGGGTTCGATGCTCCCGAGCCGGATGCGGTGCAGACCCTCCACGCCGGACGCCTTTTCCACAAGCACGCCCAGCGAGGAGCCGGTGTCCTTGCCGTAGCTCGAGAGGTTGATGCCCGTCAGCACGGCTTCCGCGTAGCCGGCCTGCGCCAGCACGGAGAGCTCTTTCAGCACGCTCTCCTCGGAGCGGCTGCGCACGGGGCCGCGCGCACGGGGAATGACGCAGTACGCACACCGGCGGTCGCAGCCGTCCTCCACTTTCATGAATGCGCGCGTGTGCCCTTCAAAACGCTCCATCGGCAGTTCCTCGAACGCCTCGCCGCGCTCATGCGGCGCAATGTCCACGATGCGCTCGTGCGTCTGCAAATATTGCAGCACGTTGTCGAGGATCCGCCTGCGCGCCTTTGCGCCCGTCACGATGTCGGCCTCCGTCACGGCTTCGGCCTCCTCGGGGAACGCCTGCGGATAGCAGCCCGTCAGTACCGTCACGGCCTCCGGGTGCTCGCGCTTGGCGCGCCGCAGCCACTGGCGGCTCTTCTTGTCGCCGCCCGACGTCACGGTGCAGCTGTTCACCACATACACGTCCGCCGCCTCATCCGGGCCGGCGAGCGCAAAGCCGTTTTCACAAAAGAGCTGTTCCAGCGCACCGGTCTCATTCTGGTTCACTTTGCAGCCCAGGGTGTAAAATGCAATCTTCAAATCGTCCACCTCAGTTCTGATTATAGCGAAAGATGGATAAAACGTAAAGATTCCCCATAAGATTTGGAATGAAAGGGGGAGAATCCATGAAACAGAAACTGACGGCGCTCGCCCTTGCGCTTGCGCTTATAATGAGCTGGCCCGCGGCGGCAGGCGCGCAGGAGCCCGTGACGGAAGGCGGAGAAGACACGCAGACGCAGGCCGCGCCCAACACCGCGCGCATCGAGCTGCCTTCCTTTGACGTGCCGTGCCGCAACGCCATCCTCGTGTGTGCGGACACGGGGGAGGTGCTCTATGAGAAAGCGGCCGACGACGCAGTCCCCATCGCATCCATCACGAAAGTCATGACGCTGCTGCTCGCGCTCGAAGCCGTGCAGAACGGAAGCATCACGATGCAGGATATCGTGCCCATCAGCGAGCACGCTTACAGCATGGGCGGAAGCCAGATCTGGCTTGAGCCGGGCGAGCAGTTCACGCTCGATGAACTCGTGAAGGCGATCTGCGTGTGCTCGGCAAACGACGCGGCGGTCGCCGTGGCGGAGTACGTCGGCGGCTCGGAGCCGGCGTTTGCGGAACTGATGAACAAGCGCGCCGCGGAGCTCGGTATGACAAATACGCATTTTGTCAACGCCTGCGGGCTCGATACCGAGGGGCATGTGTCCAGCGCGCGTGATGTGGCGAAGATGTCGGCCGCGCTGCTTGCGCACCCCATCATTCTGGAGTACTCGCAGATCTGGACGGATTCGCTGCGCGGCGGTGCGACACAGCTCGTCAACACGAATAAACTGCTGCAGACGTATCCGGGCATCACGGGCCTGAAGACGGGCACGACATCCAAGGCGGGCGTGTGCATCACGGCGACGGCGGAGCGTGACGGCATGCATCTGATCGCGGTCGTGCTGGGCGCGGCGTCGAGCGAAGAGCGCTTTCAGGCGGCCACGGAACTGCTCGACTACGGCTTTGCCACGTATGAGCAGGCGGAATTCCCGCAGCTGGCACAGCAGTTTGAAACACTCAGTGTCGAGGGAGGAGCACAGCGCGAAGTGGAGCTTTCGTTTGAGACGCCGCCCCACGTCCTCGTGCGGAAAGGGGAGGCCGGCGGCCTGAGCGCGCGCCAACAGCTTCCGGAAAAACTTTCCGCCCCCGTGGAGGAGGGACAGGAGATCGGCACCGTGACCCTTTTGTCGGACGGAGAGGAGCTGGCGACGTATCCGGTCACGGCGGCGCAGACCGTCGAACGCATGACGTTTTCCGCGGCGTTCGGCATGATGTGCCGGGCGCTTCTGGCCGTGTAGGAGCGCGGGGAAGGTTCTGTAAAAAGTATTTACAAAACGCGTGCGGTGTGAGATAATACTGACATAACCATCCGATACTGTTTAAGATTGGAGGCACTTTCTTCATGAGTGTAAAGCTGAATGTCAGACATCTCGCCAAATTCGCCCGTGACGATGAGTTTGAAGCGATTTTTCCGCAGGTGAAAACCGCGCACGACACCTTGTGTGCCAAGAACGGCCCGGGCAGCGATTTTCTGGGCTGGGTCGATCTCCCGGTCGACTACGACAAGGATGAGTTCGCCCGCATTGAGAAGGCGGCGGAAAAGATCCGCTCCGATTCCGACGTTCTCGTTGTGATCGGCATCGGCGGCAGCTATCTCGGCGCCCGCGCCGTCATCGAGGCTGTGAAGGGCCAGCTGCACAACTCCACCGTCAAAGACGCGCCTGCCATTTATTTTGTCGGCAACTCCATTTCTCCGTCCTATCTCCGCGATGTCATCGATCTGTGCGAGGGCAAGGATGTCTCCGTGAACATCATCTCGAAGTCCGGCACGACGACCGAGCCCGCCGTGGCATTCCGCATTTTCAAGGGTATGCTGGAAAAGAAATACGGCAAGGAAGGCGCGAAGTCCCGCATCTATGCGACGACGGACCGCGCCCGCGGCACGCTGAAGGAACTCAGCGACGCGGAAGGATACGAGACGTTCGTCGTGCCCGACGACGTGGGCGGCCGTTTCTCGGTGCTCACCGCCGTGGGTCTGCTGCCCATCGCCGCCGCCGGATGCGACATCCGCGCGCTGATGGAAGGCGCCGCGAAAGCCCGTGAGGACTACGCGGAGTGCACGCCCGACAACGACTGCTACAAATACGCCGCCGCGCGCAACATCCTGTACCGCAAGGGCAAGTCCGTTGAATTGCTGGCGTGCTATGAGCCGGCGTTCACGATGATGAACGAGTGGTACAAGCAGCTGTACGGCGAGTCCGAGGGCAAGGACCAGAAGGGCATCTTCCCCGCGAGCGTGATCTTCTCGACGGATCTGCACTCGATGGGCCAGTTCGTTCAGGACGGCTCGCGCATCATGTTCGAGACGGTCGTCGACGTGAAGAATCCGTCGCGCGACCTGTACATCGAAAAGAGCGCCGACAACTTCGACGGCCTTGACTTCCTGGCTGAGAACGATATGAGCTATGTCAACCGCAAGGCGATGGAGGGTACGATCCTGGCGCATACGGACGGCGGAGTTCCCAACCTCGTCATCGAGGTGGACAGTCTGTCCGAAAGTGATCTGGGTTACCTGATCTACTTCTTCGAGAAGGCCTGCGCCATCTCCGGCTACATGCTCGGCGTGAACCCGTTCAATCAGCCCGGCGTCGAGAGCTACAAAAAGAATATGTTCGCCCTGCTGGGCAAGCCCGGCTACGAAGACCGCAAGGCGGAACTTGAGGCGAAACTTCGTTAAACACACCGGACGGTGTTCAAAATAAAGGAGGACATTCCTATGATTAACCTGATTGTTGGCGGCAAAGGCTCCGGCAAGACCAAAAAGATGATCGACATGATCAATGCTTCGGCCAAAACGACCCCCGGCAATATCGTCTGCATCGAAAAGTCCATGAAACTCACGTATGATATCGACCACGCCGCGCGCCTGATCGACGTCGACGAATATAAAATCAACGGCTACAACATGCTCTACGGCTTCGTCGCGGGTATCCTCGCGGGCAACTACGACATCGTTGAGGTGTACCTTGACGGCGTGCTGAAGCTGGGCAACCACGACCTCGACGGCCTCGGCGTCCTGCTCGATGAGCTGGCGGCTCTGACGGGCGACAGCATCAAGATGGTCGTGACGGTTTCCGCCGATCTGGAAGCCCTCCCCGAGAGCGTCAAGAAATATCTGTAATTCCGTTTGCAGCCTGAGCGGCGCCGCCGTATCGCGCGACGCCGCTTTTTTCTGCAAAAAACGTGAAACGAAACAAGAAAATATCTTGACAAACTACTTTACAACGGGTATAATAGCTAAGCGACCGTTTGAGGAGTTATTATGATTCTGGACATCAGACGCATTTTCGAGAATTACGCAGGTCCGGTGGAACGGAAGTTTGAAGCGGATTTTTCGCAGGATGACTTTCCGGGCTACGAGGTCCCGCAAAAAGTCGAGGGAATGGTCTCGGCGGTTCTGGAGGGAAGGATTCTGGTTCTGACCCTTCGGGAGACAGCCGGAATCACAGCGCCGTGTGCGCGCTGTCTGGATGAGGTCCGGCAGGAGTTCCTCATCGAACGGACTTATGATATCCGGGAAGGCGACTGGCAGGATGAGGAAGCGGAGCTTCCGTTCACGCCGGAAGGCAGACTGGATGTCACGCAACTGGCACGGGAAGAGATTCTTCTGGAAGTGCCGTCCGTGCTGCTGTGCAGCGATGATTGTTTGGGACTTTGCCCCGTGTGCGGCAAACGCCGTCCGTGCGGATGCAAACCGCAGGAGGAAGACGCTGTCGATCCGAGGCTGAGTGTATTAAAACAACTGCTAACAGACTAAACCACACCGAGGAGGTGCATACAAATGGCAGTACCCAAGAGAAAGGTTTCCAAGGCAAGACGTGATAAGAGACGCTCCTCCGTGTGGAAGCTGACCGCGCCGACGCTGGCCAAGTGCCCGCAGTGCGGCGAGTACAAACTTCCCCATCAGGTATGCGGCAATTGCGGCTACTACAAGGGCAAGGAAATCGTGAAAAAGGAAGCCTGATTCAAGCTTCCTGCAAGGAGAGGGGAGCAATTCCTTCTCCTTTTTTCTTTATCTGCAGGAAAGGAGGGCAATATGGCAGTCAAAATCACCGGAACGGACAAGGGCACACCTGCCGAGCGCGCGAACCTGAAAGGCGCGACGCTTCTGTCCATTGACGGAAATGAAATTCATGATATGCTCGACTACGAGTTTTTCTCGCAGGGGTCGGAGCTGGAGCTCTCCGTGATGCGCGGCGGCGCTCTCGAATACCTGCAGATCAGCAAGGAAGAATACCAGCCGCTCGGCTGCTGCTTTCAGAGCTATCTGATCGACAAGAAGCATTCCTGCTGCAACAAGTGTATTTTCTGTTTCATCGACCAGCTCCCGAAGGGGCTGCGCGATACGCTCTACTTCAAGGACGATGACGAGCGTCTGTCGTTTCTCTTCGGAAACTACGTGACGCTGACCAATCTCAGCGCGCGCGAGGTGGAGCGCATCAAGGCCATGCACATCTCGCCCATCAACATCTCGGTGCACACGGTGGACCCGGAGCTCCGCGTGAAGATGATGAAAAACAAGAACGCGGGCGCGGTGCTGCGCTACATCGATGAGTTTGCCGAGGCGGGCATCGAGATGAACTGCCAGCTGGTGCTCTGCCGCGACGTCAACGACGGCGATGCGCTGCGCCGCAGCATCGAAAAGCTCGCGTCGCTCTACCCGCATGTGAAGAGCATCGCGGCGGTCCCGGCCGGGCTGACGCGCTACCGCGAAGGTCTGTATCCGATCACTGCCTACGACAAGGAATCGGCAGCGCAGGTGCTGGACATCCTGGAAGAGTACGGTGAAAAATTCCGCGAGCAGTACGGCGTCCGGATCGTCTATCCGGGCGATGAGTGGTTCCTTTTGGCGCAGCGCCCCATCCCGAAGGCGGAGTATTACGACGAATATCTCCAGCTGGAAAACGGAGTCGGAATGTGGCGGCTGTTCCACGATGAATTCATGAATGCACTGGGCACGCGCCACCGGGTTCTGTGGCCCCGCCGCATGGATGTCGTCACGGGCGAGCTGGCGTACCCGCTCATCAAGATGCTGACGGAGACGCTGTGCAGCATTTACCCGCGCGTGCACGTCCGCGTTCATATGATCAAGAATGAATTTTTCGGCGGCAACGTCACGGTTGCCGGCCTGATCACGGGAACCGATATCCTCAAGCAGGTGAAGGGGAAGCTGTGCAGTCATACGCTGCTGATCCCCGAAGTGATGCTGCGCGAGGAGAAGGACAAGTTCCTGGACGATGTGACACTGTCGGATCTGGAAAGAAAACTGCATGTGAAGACGCGCATCCTTCCGCAGGATGGCGGCGAGGTCGTGCAGATGCTTCTCCACTGAAGGAAAGGAGACTTATGCCGAAACCCATTGTGGCCATTGTAGGCCGCCCCAATGTGGGCAAATCGACCCTGTTCAATAAGCTGATCGGCGAGCGCCTTGCCATCGTTGAAGATACGCCCGGCGTCACGCGCGACCGGTTGTACGGCAACTGCGAGTGGCAGAACCATTCGTTCCTGCTCGTCGATACCGGCGGCATCGAGCCGAACATCGACACCGGCCTGCTGCGTCATATGCGCGAGCAGGCGCAGCTCGCCATCGACACGGCGGACGTCATCGTGTTCGTCACCGATATCCGCGCGGGCGTGACCGCGCAGGACTCCGACATCGCCGCGATGCTGATGCGCAGCGGCAAGCCGGTGATCCTGGTCGTCAACAAGGTGGACTCGCTGGGTGCGCCGCCGATGGAGCTGTATGATTTCTATACGCTCGGACTCGGCGAGCCGTATCCCGTGTCTTCGGTGCACGGCCACGGAACGGGTGATGTGCTCGAGGAGATCTGCCGCCACTTCCCGGAGTCCGACGCTCAGGACGAAGAGGATGACCGCATCCCCGTGGCCGTGATCGGCCGCCCGAATGTGGGAAAATCGAGCCTTGTGAACTATATCCTTGGCGAGAACCGCATGATCGTGGCCAATGAGGCGGGAACGACGCGCGACGCCGTGGACAGCGAAGTGGACAATCAGTACGGGCGCTTTATCTTCACCGATACGGCCGGTCTGCGCAAGCGGGGCAAGGTGGAGGACGGCGTGGAGCGTTACAGCGTGCTGCGCAGCCTTGCGGCGGTGGAGCGCAGCCGTGTGTGCGTCATCATGATCGACGCGACGGAGGGCTTCACGGAGCAGGACTCCAAGGTTGCCGGATTTGCGCACGAGCGGGGAAAAGCGTGCATCATCGCGGTCAATAAGTGGGACGCGGTGGAAAAGGACGACAAGACGATGCAGGCCATGCGCAAGAAGCTGGAAAACGACTTCAGCTTCATGTCGTACGCGCCCATCATCTTCATCTCCGCCAAGACGGGGCAACGTGTGGACCGCCTGTTCGAGCTCATCCGCTACGTCGACGGGCAGAACGCGCTGCGCGTGACCACGGGTATGCTCAACGATCTTCTGGCGCGCGCCACCGCGCGCGTGCAGCCGCCGTCCGACAAGGGACGCCGGCTGAAGATCTACTACATGACGCAGATCTCCGTGCGTCCGCCGACATTCGTCTTTTTCTGCAATTCCAAGCAGCTGTTCCATTTCTCTTACCAGCGCTATCTGGAAAATCAGATCCGCGAGACGTTTGGTCTGGAAGGGACTCCGGTCCGCATTGTCATCCGTGAGCGGGGCGAAAAAGCCTGACGCTCTTTCTGCGTGAAGGGGGAATCCTGCCGTGATTTTCATTGAGATCGCTCTGCTGAGCTGCCTTGTCCCGTATCTTCTGGGGTCGCTCAGCTTCTCCATCATCGTTTCCAAACTGCTGTTTCACAAGGATGTGCGTGAATTCGGTTCGGGAAATGCGGGAATGACGAACATCCTGCGCACCTTCGGAAAGGGTGCCGCGGCGCTGACGCTCATCGGCGATATGGGAAAGGGCTTTCTGGCCGTCTGGCTCAACTGGAAGTTTATCGGCTCTGTTGTCGACGGCGCGCCCGCCATCTTCTGCATTTACCTTGCGGCGTTCTTTGCGGTGATCGGGCACATCTATCCCGTCTTTTTCGGCTTCAAAGGCGGCAAGGCCGTCGCGGTGTCCGCAGGCACGATCATCGGCATCCAGCCGCTGCTCGTCCTGCCGCTTCTGGTGATTTTCGCCGTCGTGCTGGCCATCTGGAAAATGGTGTCGCTGTCGAGCATTTCCTGCGCGGTGGCGTATCCGATCGTGACGTTCTGCTACTATTATTTCAGCGGCTGGTATTCGCCCGAAATCGTGGCGACGGCCACGGTCGGTTCCGTCATCGTGGCGGCGCTCGTCATCTGGCTGCACCGCGGCAACATCGCCCGAATCAAAGCGGGAACGGAGTATAAGTTCTTTCAGAAGAAAGGACGGGATCAATGAAATTCCAGCCGGCAAAATTCAAGGTAGCGATCCCGGTGACGGCGGGGCTGTTTGTCTTGGTCTTGGTATTTGCTCTGATTCTCCGCAGTTCGCTGCGATCCCCGCATGCTCTGGACCCTGCTGATTATACGGAATCTGTCCCGGACGGGTTTGTGTACGAATGCGCGGTGTCTGTTGACGGCGACGCGCTGATTTTGCAGGGGTTTGCCTGTGTGCGGGATGAAAAAGTTTCGGACATCGACTGCTATGCGGTGCTGTACGATGCCGGGGCGGAATCGTATCTGAGGCTCGCCACGCAGATGGTTGCCTCCGAGCAGTACCGCAATGCCGCCGGTGACGGCCTGAATCAGATGTTTTCCGGTTTTTACGCATTTGTGGATACAAACCGTTTGACGCAGTCCGCCTATGAGCTGTGTTTTGCCTATCGTTCGGGCGAACACAATGCGCTGATCCATACGGGACAGACGGTGGAGGTGGTTTCATGACGCGTGCCAGAAAGGTTCTGCAAAGCCCGTGGCTTCCGTTTCTTGTGTTCTACCTTCTGTTCGCCGTCCTGCACGCCGGTTTTTCGACGCAGAGCGGGGACGACGCTTTTTACAGCAACGTCATGCACGGTTTTGCCGAATGGCGGAATGCGTGGGACATGGTCGCGAAGCATTATCAGATGTGGTCCGCACGTCAGATCACGGAGTTCACGGCCTGCATGGTCGGCGGTCTTTCGCCGTGGGTCTGGCGTTTGCTGAATCCGCTGATGGCGGTATTCTGCGCATTCGGCACATCGTATCTGCTGCATCTGGAACGTGACGTCCGGGCCAATGCGCTTGTGTGCGTGCTGTATTTCATTCACCAGTGGCCCTATATGGCGGATGCCGGGTGGGTCATCACGACGGTGATTTATTTCTGGACGGCGGCGCTCGGAATTCTGGCGCTGCTGCTGGCAGCCCGGACGCTCCGCGGCAACCGTGTTCCGGTGTGGGCGGGGATCGCCGCATGCCTCGCGACCGTATTCGCCGCCAACGGCGAGCAGACGGCGCTTATGCTGACGGCGCTTCTGCTTCTGTATGCGGGTGTGGGTATCCGCAGGCACAGGCTCCCGTGGTTCGTGCCGGTGCAGCTCGTGATCTGCGCTGCGAGCTTTGTGTATATGTTTACATGCCCGGGTTCTGCCGCACGCATGGAAGGAGAGATGATCTCCTATTACAAGAATTACTCCATGGTCACATTCTTTCAGAAAGTCGAGATCGGCGTGTCCTTTGCGATGCGGAATGTGATCTTTACACGTAATTTTGTATTCTTTTTCCTGTGCCTTCTCGTTTGCACGGCGGTTTTCCTCCGGTACAAAAATATTTTGTTCCGTATGATGGCCGCATGGCCGCTTCTGGTCGCTCTGTTCGGAGGTATGCTCCACCGCGAGGTGCTGGGGCTGTTCCCGCAGCTGAGCTTCTGGCTGGAAGCGTTCAGCCCGAACGGAACGGTAACGCTCGCGTCCAGCGGAAATCCGCTGTCGTTTCTGCCGCTCCTGTTCCTGTACGCGACGTTTTGCGTGTTCGTGGTCGACGTGTATCTGGCGCTGGGGCACACGGCGGATACGCTCCTGGCGTTGTATGTCTTTTTCTGCGGCGCTGCGACGAATGCCGCCATTGCCTTCACGTCGGCCATCGGTGTGTCCGGTGAGCGCACAGCGCTGATCTTCAGCTTTTCGCTGATCGGAGTGTGCATGATCCTGTACCGCTCGCTGCGGGAAGAGAAGAGAGTGGGGCTGCCGGCCAAAGGCGTTTTCAGTGCGCTGCTGTGTGCAGCATGCATATATCAGACATATTCTCTGTGGGAGATGTGGATCTGAACCAAATCGGAGACAAAAAACGGCGGAGAAAACCTCCGCCGTTTTTTTGTCCTCAACACAGAAAAAGAAAAAGCACCGCAATTCTGCGGTGCTTTGTCGCTTTTACAGCCTTACAGCGCGCGGGTCACTTTGCCGGAACGCAGGCAGCGGGTGCAGGCGTAGATATAACGGGGGGAACCGTCGACTACAGCTTTCACTCTTTTCACGTTGGGCTTCCAAGCGCGATTTGCACGTCTGTGCGAGTGCGAGACCTTGATTCCGAAAGCCACGCCCTTGCCGCAGCAATCACATTTTGCCATTGAACTGCACCTCCTCTTTTCAAGTCGCTTAAATAGAATAACAGATAGAACGCGAAAAATCAAGGGGTTTTGAAAAAAACTTTGCCATTTTCCGAAATGTTGTATTTCCCAAGCGGATATGGTACAATATTTTATCTATGAAAGGGGGACAGGCATGAACTGGAATCTGCTGGCGGTGTATGTAGCGCGCGCACTGGCGCTGATCACGGCCATTCCGGTGCACGAAGCGGCCCATGCGTGGGCGTCTGACCGCCTCGGCGACCCGACGGCGCGCCTTGCCGGGCGCATGTCCCTCAATCCGTTGCGCCACTTTGATTTTCTCGGTGCACTGTGCATGCTCATCGTGGGCTTCGGCTGGGCGAAACCGGTCCCGGTCGCCGCGGTTTCGCATTTCCGCCATCCGAGGCGCGATATGGCGCTTTCAGCTGCGGCAGGGCCGCTGTCAAACCTGCTTCTGGCATATCTGTGCATGGTGCTGTACAAGCTCGTGCTGTATCTCGCGCCCGCCACACAGGCGTGGATCTTTGTGATGCTGGTGCTCAACGCGATGCTGAACGTCAACATCACGCTGGCGGTGTTCAATCTGCTGCCGGTCCCGCCGCTCGACGGCTCGCGTATTTTCAACGTGTTCCTGCCGCCCCGATTCTATTTCGGCATCATGCGCTATGAACGGTACATCATGATCGCGCTGTTCGCGTGTCTGTACTTCGGCTTGCTGGACCGTCCGCTCTCGTGGCTGATGAACGGCGCGTGGAACCTTCTTGTGTATGCAACTTCCTATATTGATATGATCCGGTGGGTTGTGACCTGATGCAGACTTTGAATTTTCATATGGAAGATTTCGACGGCCCGCTCGATCTTCTGCTGGCCCTTGTGGCAAAAAACAAAATGGCGCTCGACGAGATCGAGATTTTGTCCCTCATCGACCAGTATCTCGCCGTTGTGAACGGGCAGGGGATTCCGAACCCGGACACGCAGAGCGAGTTCATTGAGATGGCCGCGCGGCTCGTCCAGATGAAATCGTATTTTCTGCTCCCGAAGAGCGAGGAGGCTGAGCGCCTGCGCGAGGAACTGACCGGCATGCTGGTCGAGTACAGCCTGTGCAAGGAGATCGCGGCGAAACTGAGGAAGATGGAAGAAGTCACTTTCTGCGCGGTGCGCCAGCCCATGCAGGTCGAGCCCGACTACGAGTACAAGCTGCGCCACGACGTCTCGGTGCTGGAACATGCCTACAATGCGCTTCAGGGGCGCAGCGTCCGCAAACAGCAGCCGGACGCACAGCGCTTTGATCCCATTGTCACCGCACCGTTTGTCTCGGTGACGAGCCGCATCGTCCGCGTCCTGCGCGATCTGGTGACGGGGCGGGCGAGCCGTCTGCGCCAGCTGTTCCCGCGCAGCGCCGGCCGCAGCCAGACGGTCGCCACGTTCCTCGCGGTGCTGGAACTCATCCGCGCAGGGCGTCTGGAGATCGGTGAGGGCGAATCGCTGCACGTCAACAAGACGCGCCATTGAAAAGAGGAGAAAACGCTTGGAACTGAAATATTTGAAAGCGTCGGTTGAGGCTGTGCTGTTCGCCTGTGCGGACCCGGTCAGCGCCGCGTACCTCGCGGAGGTGCTGGAGGCGCCTGAAGAAGATGTGTGCCGGGCGCTGCTGTGTATCGGCGACGACTGCAGCCGCGACGACCGCGGTGTGACGCTGCTCCATCTGGAGGACCGCTGGCAGCTCGCCACAAAAAATGAATTTGCGGATGAGGTGCGCCGCGCGCTGGACAAGCGCCGCAACGCGCCGCTCTCTCCGGCCGCGCTGGAAGTTCTGGCCATCATCGCATACAACCAGCCGGTGTCGCGCTCGTTCATCGAGCAGGTGCGCGGCGTGGACTCCTCGTCCACGGTGCAGACGCTGATCCAGAAAGGTCTGATCGAAGAAGCCGGACGCCTGGATCTTCCGGGACGGCCCGTTTCCTTCCGGACGACCGATGTGTTCCTCCGCACGTTCGGAATTTCTTCGCTCTCTCAGCTCCCGCCTCTGCACGGGGACGATTACGTGCTGGAGCAGGGATATGAGGACATGGCAGAGGACGATTTGACAGAGGAGGGCGGCGCTCCGGCGGACGCACCGGAGGCGTGATGCACGTCCTTGCCGCACTGGGATGGACGCTTCTCGTTCTCCTTGTGCTGGCCATACTGGCGGTCGTCCTGCCTGCAAAAGTCCTTGTAGACTGGCGAGACGGCGAGTGGATGCTGCGGGCCCGTGTGCTGTTCCTGACGTTCCGGCTCTATCCGAGACGGGACCGCGCAAAGCGCGGGACGGACGCCCCCCCTCCGCCCGCGGAGCAGCCGCCGGAGAAACAGCCGGAGCAGGCCGAAGAAAAAAACGGGGAACCGGAAAAGCGGCAGGAACAGGAAAACCAGCCGGAATCCGAAACGAAACAGAAACCTGAGAAAAAACAGGAGCCGGACGGCGCCCGGAACAGCAAAAAGCACCGGAAAAAGCGGCGCCGCATGCCGTGGGGCAAGATCGTCCAGAGCGTCCGGACGGCAAGCGGATTCATTCGCCGTGTGCTTCGCTTCGTGAGGGTGGACGACATCGAGCTGTGCCTGCCGGTGCACGAAGAGGACGCTGCGCAGACCGCCATCCAGTACGGCCGCATTCAGGCCGGGCTCGGCACGCTTGTTGCGGTGCTGCGCAATGTAGTGCGGCTCGATTTTAAGAAAGTAAACATTTTTGCCGACTTCGACGGAGTTTGCGAAAAACAGGCGGCTTTCTCTTGTAAAATAGGGGCGCCGCCCGTTATAATAGCAGTAGCGGCGATCTGGGCTTATCTGCGCCTCACAGAGGCGGAAGTTTTGTAAAGAAGGGGTCACGGAAATGGCTATGCAGCAGAATGAACATCCCATCAAAGGCCTGATGGACACCACGCTGGATAAGATCCGCGCGATGGTCGATTCCAACACCATCATCGGCACGCCCATCCATACCGCCGACGGAACGATGATCGTTCCGGTCTCCAAAATGAGCTTCGGCTTTGCCTCGGGCGGTTCGGATTTTCCGTCCAAGACAAACAAGGACCTCTTCGGCGGCGGCGGCGGCGCAGGCGTCTCGGTCACGCCGGTGGCGTTTCTGGTGGTCAAGGACGGGAACGTCCGCATGATGCAGCTCGCCGACACGGCCAACACGGTGGACCGCGCCATCGGCATGCTGCCCGACGTAGTGGACAAGATCACCGAGCTGTTCAAAAAAGACGAACCCGCCCAGCCCGGGCAGGACGGAGAACTGTAATGCGGCGGGACACCTCGGTGTCCCGTTTTTTGAAGAAAACAAAGGAGCGATCATGAGAGATACCAGAATTCAGAAAGTGCTTTCGGAGGCGGGCGTCTGCTCGCGCCGCGCGGCCGAGGCGATCATCGACGAGGGGCGCGTCAAGCTCAACGGGCGCCCCGTGAAGCTCGGCGACAAGATGGACACCGCGCGCGACGTGCTCACGGTGGACGGCGAGCGCATCTTCATCCCGCGCAAGCAGGAGAAATATTACTACATGCTCCACAAGCCCCGCGGCTATCTGACGACGACGAGCGACGACCGCGGCCGCAAGACCGTCATGGAACTGATGCAGGGCGTGCCCGCGCGCGTTTTCCCCATCGGCCGTCTCGACAAGGACAGCGAGGGAATGCTGCTGTTCACCAATGACGGTGAATTTGCCAATCTTCTGATGCACCCGAGCCACGGCGTGTCGAAGCTGTACCGCGTCACCGTACATCCTCGCGCGCAGGAGGAACAGCTCATCGCGCTGTCCGACGGTGTGGTGCTGGACGACGGAACGACGACGCAGCCCGCTGTTGTGCGCGTTGTGGTGGACGAGCCGGAGCGCACCGTGCTGGAGATGACCATTCGGGAGGGCAAAAACCGTCAGATCCGCCGCATGTGTGAGGCGGTCGGGCTCGAAGTGGTGCGTCTGCGCCGCTCGGCTATGGGCGCCGTGAAGCTCGGCATGCTCGCTCCGGGCAAGTACCGCGAGCTGACGCAGGCCGAAGTGAACGCGCTCCGCGCGGCGGCTCGCAAGGGCAAGACGACGGCGCGCATCGAAAAGAACACGGCCGCGAACGCGGCGCGCCGCGCCCCGCGCGTGAAGGGAGGCGCACGCCGGTGATCGCCATGCGTCCGATTCTGGAGCAGGATGTGATCGACCTGCTCAACAACGGCCGCTTCGAAGATGAGATCGACGGCTATGTCATCATGAACGGCGCGGAGTATCTCGGCTATGCGCTGTACTGCGTGCAGGACGGCTGCACGACCGTCCTCGCGTGCGAGACGCAGTCGAATGCGCTGGTCGACGGCGCGGTCCGCGCCTGTGTGGCGGCGGGGGAAAACGCCGGAGCCGACCGTTTCTGCGTCAACAAGGAAGACCAGGCGCTCGCGAAATGGGCCTCCGTTTTTCTGCACGGAGCCAAGGAAGTCGTGCCGAACGGTGAGCTTTTCGGCCATTGTACATAAATTTTGCACGATTTTGCACTTTTTTACCGCGTAGGTACTTGTGATTATTTTGTCAAAATAGTATAATGATTATAATTTGAAATTTTTTCAAAAGCAGGAGGGCTGTTCATGGCAAAAGCAACATCCGGCAAGGACGTTCTTGCTACATTTTTTGATGAAGGCATTTTCTCCGTTCTGGGCGAGTGCGCGCAGGGTGCGGTGAAAGTTGCTTTCGGAAGCGCAAACGGTCAGCCCGTTTACGCCATCTGCCAAAACGGCGCGGCCATGTCCGTGAAAGACGCGGAGAAGGTCGTGAAGGCGCTCGAGATCGCCGCGAAAACCGGCAATCCCGTCGTGACATTCTACAATTCCGTTGGTTCCAAGCTCGAAGAGGGGCTTGAGACGGTCAAGGCGGCTGCGGCCGTCAATGCTGCTGTGGCCAAGCTCTCCGGCGTGGTCCCCCAGATCGCTGTCGTCACGGGCGTGTGCGGCGCATCCTATGCGCTGGCTGCGGCTGCCGCCGACGTGTGCATCATGAGCGAGGAAGGGGAGCTGTTCCTCACGGCTCCGTTCACCTCCGCCGCCAAGGGCGACAAGCTCGAGGGCGCCGGCAAGGCTGAGTTTGCCGCGAAGGCCGGCGTTGCCGCACTCGTGGTGAAAAACGCCGAAGAGGCCGCGCAGAAAGCCGCCGAACTGGTGGGTCTGCTCCCCTCGAACAACCTCGCCGGTCCGGCCGTGTTTGAAACGGCCGAGCCCGCCGGTCAGCTGAACCTGGCGAAATACAAAGCGGCCGAGGCTGCTGCCGCCGTCGTGGACGCGGACAGCGCCGTGGAGCTGTATGCCGGTTACGGCAAAAACGTCTATACTGCTCTGGCGACTGTCGGCGGCAGTGTGGTCGGCGTTGTGGCCACTGAGAAAGACGTTCTGTGCCGCGCCTGCGTTTCCAAGGCGTCCCGCTTCGTGCGCCTGTGCGATGCGTTCAGCATCCCGGTCGTGACGCTCGTGAACACCGAAGGCTTTGCCGCGAGCTGCTCCGAGGACGCCGCCGGCGGCCTGCGCGAGGCTGCCCGTCTGACGGGTACGTACGCCGACGCCACGACGGCGAAGGTCGCTGTCGTCACCGGCAAGGCGGTGGGTGCCGCTTACATGGCGCTGGCCAATGCCGACGCCGTCATCGCCGTCAAGGGCGCCGTGATCGCTCCGGTCGAGCCGGAAGTCGCCGCTTCCATCCTGTATAAGGATGAGCTGGAAGCCGGTTCGAACATCGCGGCCGACACCGTGAAGAAGGCTGCGGCTTATGCCGCGGAAGTGTGCAGCGCCGACGCCGCCGTCGAGGCAGGCATCGCCGACTTCGCTGTGGATGCCGCCGCCGTGCGCGCCACGCTGGTCGCCGCGCTGGACATGCTGTCCACCAAACGCACGCAGCGCCTGCCGAAGAAGCACGGCAACATGTCGCTGTAATTCTGAAATGACAAGATACAGGAGGAAAATCCATGAAACACTTTAATATCACTGTCAATGGCGCCGCGTATGATGTCGTCGTAGAAGAACTTGCCGAGGGCGCTGCTCCCGCTGCCCGTCCCGCCGCTCCCGCTCCGGCTCCTGCCGCTGCTCCCGCTCCCGCGGCTGCTCCGGCTCCCGCCGCTCCCGCAGCTCCGGCCGGTGCCGCCGGCGCCGTTGTTGTCAGCGCGCCGATGCCCGGCAACATCCTCGACGTGAAGGTCGCTGCCGGCGCTTCCGTGAAGGCGGGCGACGTCCTGTGCATCCTCGAGGCCATGAAGATGGAGAACGAGATCGTTGCTCCTCAGGACGGCACGATCGCTTCCATCAACTGCGCCAAGGGCGACGTCGTGAACGTGGGCGATACGCTCATCACGATGAATTGAGAAGGATGAGGTGATCGATCATGGCGAAGAAAATCAAAATTACCGAGTGCGTTCTGCGTGACGCGCACCAGAGCCTGATCGCCACCCGTATGACGCTCGACGAAATGCTCCCGATCCTGCCCGCGATGGACGAGGTCGGCTACTATTCGCTCGAGTGCTGGGGCGGTGCTACGTTCGACTCCTGCATCCGTTTCCTCGACGAGGATCCGTGGGAGCGTCTGCGCACGATCCGCAAGGAGTGCCCGAAGACGAACCTGCAGATGCTGTTCCGCGGCCAGAACATGCTGGGCTACCGTCCGTATGCCGACGACGCGGTCGAGTACTTTGTGCAGAAGTCCGTTGCGAACGGCATCAACATCCTGCGCATTTTCGACGCGTTGAATGACCCGCGCAACCTGGAGACGGCCATCCGCGCCAGCCGCAAGGAAGGCGCGCATGTGCAGGCCTGCATCAGCTACACGCTGAGCCCGGTGCACAACAACGAGTACTTTGCACACTATGCCAAGACGCTCGAGGAAATGGGCGCCGACAGCATCTGCATCAAGGATATGGCCGGCCTGCTGAAGCCCTATGAGACGCAGGAACTCGTCGCTGAGCTGAAGAAGACGGTCAAGATCCCCATCGACATTCACTCGCACTACACCTCCGGCCTTGCCTCCATGTCCATGCTGAAGGGCATCGAAGCGGGCGCGGACATCTGCGACACCGTTATCTCTCCGCTGGCTCTGGGCACCTCCCACATGCCGACCGAGAGCCTTGTCGCTGCACTGCAGGGCACGGAGTACGACACCGGCCTCGACCTGAAGAAGCTGGACGTCGTGCGCGCGCACTTTGCCAAGCTGCGTGAGAAATATCTGGCTTCCGGCCAGCTCAACCCGAAGATGCTGGGCGTCGACGCCAACACGCTGCTGTATCAGGTTCCGGGCGGCATGCTCTCCAACCTGCTCAAGCAGCTCAAGGACGCCGGCAAGGAAGACAAGCTGGAAGAAGTGCTGCGTGAGGTTCCCCGCGTCCGCGAGGACTCCGGCTATCCTCCTCTTGTCACGCCGACCAGCCAGATCGTCGGTACGCAGGCTGTGTTCAACGTCATCCTCGGCGAGCGCTACAAGATGGTCACGAAGGAATTCAAGGGCCTTGTCCACGGCGACTACGGCAAGACGCCGGCGCCCATCAGCCCCGAGTTCACCAAGAAGATCCTCGGCGACGAGAAGCCCATCACCTGCCGCTTTGCCGACACGCTCGAGCCCGAGATGGACAAACTGCGTGCTGAGGCTGCCAAGTGGATGCGTCAGGAAGAGGACGTGCTCACCTACGCCATGTTCCCGCAGGTCGCTCCGAAGTTCTTCGAGAAGCGCAACCAGAAGGAATTCGGCGTGGACGGCGACCATGTCGACTTTGCCAACAAATCTCATCCGGTCTGATCCGGTCAACTGCCCCCGTGCATGGCGCACGGGGGCTTTCTATT
>CALXBO010000024.1 GCA_944386565.1 uncultured Ruthenibacterium sp.
GCGCCACTCCTACTAAAACTGAATATTCCTGCTCAGGGGCTCTTTTTGTGCTGTCTGTACAATCTGGGGCGGTTCACTCCCCCTCGCGGGGGAGGCTGTTTTATATTTATATAAGGTAAAAAACGGAAAACCGGCATTTGAACCGAGCACAGGGGACGCTGCCGAATTTCAGCGTGCGCCATACAAAATGTGCAGGTGAAACCGGAAAAGCGGCATTTGAACCGAGCGCAGGGGACGCTGCCAAAATTCAACCTGCACCAGTGAAAAGTGCGTTGACAAGAGGGTGGGTTCAATGGTAAAATACTATGAAAGAATCTGGAAAGGCGGAAACGGCACGATGGAGCGGAGCGTCATTTTTGGCTGCATGGCATTGTTCTCGGGCCTTTGCCGTCGCTTTTGCTCTTGACTTTTCCCTTTTCGGGAAAAGTTTTTTTTTGCCCAGGACCGGAAAGGAGACAGAACGTCCATGCTCATCACAAGCGCCGTCCTCACGGACGCAACCGGCACGCGCCGCGGCTGCGCGCGCATTGAAAACGGTGTGTTCACCGAATTCGGCGAGACGCTCGAAGCCCGCGAGGGCGAGGAGGTCTTTGACGCGCACGGCAAGACGCTGATGCCCGCGTTCCTCGATCTGCACACCCACTTCCGCACCCCCGGTTTCGAGTACAAGGAGACGGTCGAGACCGGCTCGCGCGCAGCCGCGCGCGGCGGCTACACGATGGTCAACTGCATGGCCAACACAAAACCCGTCTGCTCGTCGGCCGCCATCGCGCAGAGCGTCATGGACGAGGCAAAGCGCGTCGGATTGTGCGACGTCAACCAGTGCGTCTCCATCACGAAGGACTTCGACGGCGAGACCATCTCGCACCTGCGCGCGCTGCCCAAGAACATCCGCTTCATCAGCGAGGACGGCAAGGGCGTGCGCAGCTCGAAAGTCATGTTCGACGCCATGTGCACCGCCGCCCACAAGGGCCTCACGGTCATGAGCCACGCCGAGGACATGGACCTCTCGCCCATCGACTACCGCCTCGCCGAAAACCTCGAGACAGCGCGCAATCTCTACATCGCGCAGTCCACGGGCGCGCGGCTCCACATGTGCCACGTCAGCACGAAGGAAGCGCTGTGGGACATCCTCGAGGCAAAGCGCCGCGGCGTGAACGTCACGTTCGAAGTCACGCCGCACCACATCTGGTTCTGCCATAACGAGTTCCGCGTCAACCCGCCCATCCGCGAGGAAGAGGACGTGAACGAACTCATCCGGGCGATGCTTGAGGACAAGGTCGACGCCATCGCCACCGACCACGCGCCCCACTCGCCCGAGGACAAGGCGAAGGGCGCGCCCGGCTGCGTCGGGCTCGAGACGGCGTTCTCCGTCTGCTACACGAAGCTCTGCCGCGAACACGGCATGAAGCTCGAGACCCTCAGCCGCATGATGAGCAAGACCCCCGCCGAGGTGCTCGGCGTGAAGAAGGGCCTGTTCGAAGCCGGATACGACGGCGACGCCGTCCTCGTCGACACCGAAGAGACCTACACCGTCGATCCCGACGACTTCGCCGGAAAGAGCCACAACACCCCGTACGGCGGAATGGAACTGACCGGACGCGTGCTGGCCACCATCAAGGCCGGACGCTTCACATACCGCGACAGCCGCATTTGAAGGAGGAAATTATGATGCTGCAAATGGACAGACTGTACGAATCCGTGCAGGAAAAAGGCCACGTCTGCGTGGGCCTCGACACCGACTTTTCCTATCTCCCCGAGGGCTTTGCCGACCCCGCCCTCACCGCGGGCGAGAACATCGTGCGCTTCAACAAGGCGCTCATCGACGCCACCAAGGACGTCGCGGGCTGCTACAAGGTGCAGATCGCGTACTACGAGTCCCTCGGGCTCGACGGCATGCGCGCGTATAAATCCACTCTGGATTATCTGCACAAAAATAAACAGATTGTAATTGCCGACATCAAGCGCGGCGACATCGCCAAAACGGCCGAGCTGTACGCGAAAGCGCACTTCGAGGGCGACTTCGAGGCCGACCTCATCACCCTCGCGCCGTACATGGGTCTTGACTCCATCACGCCGTACACGCCGTACATGGAAAAGGCGGGCAAGGGCGTGTTCGTGCTGTGCCGCACGTCGAACGGCGGCGCGAAGGACTTCGAGTACGAGAAGCTCGCCGACGGCCGCCACGTCTACGACCTCGTGGGCGATAAGATCACGGAGCTGGGCAGCGCGTACATGGGCGAGCACGGATATTCTTCCGTCGGCCTTGTCATCGGCGGCACGCACATCGAGGAGGCCGCGGAGATCCGCGCCCGCTACAAAAATACGTTCTTCCTCATCCCCGGCTACGGCGCGCAGGGCGGCAAGGCCGAGGACATCGCGCAGTACCTCACGAACGCGAACGGCGGCGTCGTCAACTCGAGCCGCGCCATCCTGCTGGCCTACAAAAAGCAGCCGGGCGTCGCGTTCGACGAAGCCGCGTACAACGAATGCGTCAACATGAAAGGAGCCATTGCCGATGCGTGCGCAAAGCTGTGACGCTCCCGTTCTCGAGAACTCGGTCGCCGCGTCCGACATCCGCCTGATGCGCGTGCGGCTGCCTGAGGACCAGCCCTTGCCGAAGGCGGGCATGTTCTACATGCTGCGCGCGTGGGCGGCGGACGAGCCCCCGCTGCTGTCGCGCCCCATCAGCGTGCACCGCTGGGACGAGGCAAGCCGCGAACTGGAATTCCTCTATCAGGTCAAGGGCAAGGGCACGGAGAAGCTCGCCGCGCTCGCAGAGGGCGAGACCGTCAGCCTGACGGGCCCCGCGGGCAACGGCTTCCCGGTGGAGGCCGCGCGCGGCAAGAAAGTGGCCGTCGTGGGCGGCGGCATCGGCACCGCGCCGCTTTTGCAGCTGGTGCGCGAAGTGCACCCCATCGCCGCGCAGACCGACTTCCTCGCGGGCTACCGCGACGAGGTGTACCGCATCGACGCGTTCGAGCCGTTCTGCTCGAACATCTACGTCGCCACGGACACGGGCAGCTTCGGCAAAAAGGGCTTTGTCACGGAGCTGCTCGGCCCGGAAAAGTACGATGTTGTGTTCATCTGCGGCCCGGAGATCATGATGAAAAACACCGCCCGCATGTGCCTTGAAGCGGGCGTGGAGTGCTACGTCAGCAAGGAGGGCGTGATGGCCTGCGGTCTCGGCGCTTGCCTCGGCTGCACGTGCCGCACCGAAAAGGGCGAGCCGGTGTGCGTCTGCAAGGACGGCCCGGTGTTCGAGGGGAGTGTGTTCTATGGCTGATCTGCGCGTGAATCTGTGCGGCAAAGAGCTGCGCACCCCCGTCATCGGCGCGTCCGGAACGTACGGTTTCGGCGGCGAATTCTCGGGCATCGTCGACATGAACTGGGTCGGCGCGGTGTCCGGCAAGGGGCTGACGCTCGAGGGCAAGGCCGGCAACACCGGCGTGCGCCTGTATGAGACGCCGTCCGGGCTCATCAACTCCATCGGTTTGCAGAACCCCGGCGTTCGCCACTTCATCGAGCACGAGCTGCCCGCGATGCGCGCGCTCGGCCCGGCCGTGATGGCGAACCTCGGCGGCAGCACCATCGAGACGTACGAGGAGGGCGCGCGCCTGCTCGACGCGACGGACGTCGATTTCATCGAGCTGAACATCTCGTGCCCGAACGTCAAGGCGGGCGGCATCGCGTACGGCGTCAAGGCCGACAGCGCGCATGAGGTGGTGTCCCGCGTGCGCAAGTGCACGACGAAGCCGCTCATCGTCAAGCTCTCGCCGAACGCCGAGAACATCACCGAGATGGCCCTCGCGTGCGAAGCGGCGGGCGCAGACGGCCTGAGCCTTGTGAATACGTTCCAGGCCATGGCCATCGACCTCGACAAGCGCCGCCCGGTGTTCGACAACGTGTTCGCGGGCCTGTCCGGCCCTGCCATCCGCCCCATCGCGCTGCGCATGGTGTATCAGGTGTGCAAGGCGGTCAAGGTGCCCGTCGTCGGTCTCGGCGGCATCGCCACGGCGCACGACGCGCTCGAGTTCATCATGGCGGGCGCGGCGGCCGTGCAGATCGGCACGGCGAACTTCGCGAATCCCCGCGCGTGCGAGGACGTCGCGCGCGGCATCGCGGACTGGATGGACGCCCATAACGTCGCCACGCTCGACGAGATCCGCGGCGCGGCGCTGTGAGGAAGGGCTTCGCAGGCGGGAGAGGGTGAAAATGCCCTGCCGCCACCCCTCCGGCCCTCCGGGCCACCTCATCTCGGCCTAAGAGCCGCCGCTTGCGCGGCGGTTGGCCTCGAAACGCCGCCTGCGGGCGTCAGCCCTCAAAGGGGAGCCGCCCTTTGCCTCCCCTTTTAGGGGAGGTGCCCCGAAGGGGCGGAAGGGTGAATTCCACGGGCGTAGACCTTCGCAGACGCTTTTTAATTCCGAAGAGAAACGCTTCGAAAGTTTGTGCAAACGGCCACGCCCTGCCGCCACCCCTCAGTCCCCTGCGGGGACAGCTCCCCTCAAAGGGGAGCCAACAAGGAATATGATATAAAGGAGAAATGCCTTATGACGAATCTGGAAATTCTGAAATCGTGCGACGCGTTCCTGGAGGGCCACTTCCTGCTGTCCTCCGGCCGTCATTCCTCCGCGTACTGCCAGATGGCCTATCTGCAGCAGTATCCCGACAAGTGCGCCGCCGTCATGGCCACGGTCGCCGAGAAACTGAAAGACATGGACATCGACGTCATCGTCGGCCCGGCGATGGGCGGCATCGTGTACGCGTATGAGCTCGCGCGCCAGACCGGCAAGCGCGCCATCTTCACCGAGCGCGTCGACAACGTCATGACGCTCAAGCGCTTCGCCATCCAGCCGGGTGAGAAGTGCGTCATCGCCGAGGACGTCGTCACCACGGGTATCTCCTCGCTCGAGACGAAGAAGGTCATCGAAGCCGCGGGCGGCGAGTGCCTCGGCATCGTGTGCGTCGTCGACCGCACGAAGGAGGACGCTCCCTCTCCCATCCCCATCCTCGCGAGCGCTCTGAAACTCGACCTGCCGAACTATCCGGCCGACGAGTGCCCCATCTGCGCCGAGGGCAAGCTGCCGCTCGTGCATCTCGGCAGCCGCAAGATGAAGGAAGCCGCGAAGCAGACGCTGTAAGAGCCGGGCTCCCCTTTGGAGGGGAGCTGTCCCCGAAGGGGACTGAGGGGTGGCGGTCCACCCTTCCGCCTCACTTCGTTCGGCACCTCCCCTCAAAGGGGAGGCAAGCTCCTGCCAAGCAGCAGGGGACGGTCACAAAGGGCATCAAACGCCTGTTAAAAGAAAGAGGGATCGTATGAAAGCAATGCTGGTTCTTGCCAACGGCATGGTGTTTGAGGGAAAGAACTTCGGCGCGCAGGGAACGCGCGTGGGCGAAGTCGTGTTCAACACGGGCATGGTGGGCTATGAAGAGACGCTCACCGACCCCAGCTACTACGGCCAGATCATCACGGCCGCATATCCGCTCGTGGGCAACTACGGCGTGAACGGCGAGGACGCCGAGTCCTCCCGCATCTGGGCGTTCGGCTACATCGTGCGCGAGGCGTGCGAGACGCCGTCGAACTTCCGCTGCAAAAAGACGCTCGACGCGTTTTTGAAAGAGCAGAACATCATCGGCCTCGAGGGCATCGACACGCGCCGCCTCGTGCGTGTGCTGCGTGAGGCCGGCGTCATGAACGGCGCGCTCACCACCGAATACGAGACGGCCGAGGCCGCGCTCGCGGACGAGAAGCTGATGGAATCCATCCGCAGCTACGCCGTCACGGAGGCCGTCAAGAGCGTCACCACCGGCGAGCCGGAGGTGTTCAACGAGGACGGCAGCTACCGCGTCGCCCTGTTCGACTTCGGCTGCAAGCGCAACATCGTGCGCTGCCTTGTCAAGCGCGGCTGCCGCGTGGCGGTCGTGCCCGCCGAGACGACGGCCGATCAGCTGAAAGACATGGACCTCGACGGCATCATGCTCTCGAACGGCCCCGGCGACCCCGCCGAGAACGTGCAGATCATCGAAAACCTGCGTGACATCGCCAAAATGGGCCTGCCCATCTTCGGCATCTGCCTCGGCCACCAGCTGATGGCGCTCGCGCAGGGCGCAAAGACCGAAAAGCTCAAGTACGGCCACCGCGGCGTCAACCAGCCCGTGACCGACCTTGCGCACGGCCGCACCTACATCACCAGCCAGAACCACGGCTACGCCGTCGTCGGCAGTTCCGTCGACGCGTCCGTCGCCGAGATCAGCGCCGTGAACGCCAACGACAACACCGTCGAGGGCCTGCGCTACAAGAATTTCGACTGCTTCACCGTTCAGTTCCACCCCGAGGCGTGCGGCGGCCCGCGCGACACGGAGTATCTGTTCGATGAATTCATCGCCATGATGGCAAAACGGAAAGGAGAAGCCTGACAAGATGCCGAAAGATCCATCCATCAAAAAAGTTCTCGTCATCGGCTCCGGCCCCATCATCATCGGCCAGGCGGCCGAGTTCGACTACTCCGGCACGCAGGCGTGCCGCGCCCTCAAGTCCGAGGGCATCGAGGTCGTGCTCGTCAACTCGAACCCCGCCACGATCATGACCGACACGCACATCGCCGACAAGGTCTACGTCGAGCCCATGACGCCCGAGGTGCTCGAGCGCGTCATTGAGAAAGAAAAGCCCGACTCCATCCTGCCGAACCTCGGCGGTCAGACCGGCCTGAACCTCGCCATGGCGCTCGCGCGCTCCGGCTTCCTCGAGAAGGCCGGCGTGCGGCTTCTGGGCGCGCGCCCCGAGACCATCGACCGCGCCGAGGACCGCCAGCTCTTCAAGGACACGATGGAAAAGCTCGGCGAGCCGTGCATCCCGTCGAAGGTCGTGGAAAACCTGCCCGACGCCCTCAGCTTTGCGCAGGAGATCGGCTACCCCGTCATCGTGCGCCCCGCGTTCACGATGGGCGGCACCGGCGGCGGCATCTGCGCCGACGAAGAGGAACTGCGTGAGATCGGCACGAACGGCCTGCGCCTTTCGCCCATCCACCAGGTGCTCATCGAGAAGTGCATCGCCGGCTGGAAAGAGATCGAATACGAAGTCATGCGCGACGGCAAGGGCAACGTCATCACCGTCTGCAACATGGAAAACTTCGACCCCGTCGGCGTGCACACCGGCGACTCCATCGTCGTCGCGCCCAGCCAGACGCTCTCCGACAAAGAGTACCAGATGCTGCGCACCTCCGCGCTCAAGATCATCACCGAGCTCGGCATCGAGGGCGGCTGCAACTGCCAGTTCGCGCTGAAGCCCGACAGCTTCGAGTACGCCGTCATCGAGGTCAACCCGCGCGTGTCGCGCTCGTCCGCGCTCGCGTCCAAGGCCACCGGCTACCCCATCGCGAAGGTCGCCACGAAGATCGCCATCGGCTACTCGCTCGACGAGATCACGAACGAGGTCACCGGCCAGACGTGCGCGTGCTTCGAGCCCGCGCTCGACTACGTCGTCGTCAAGTTCCCGAAGTGGCCGTTCGACAAATTCGTCTACGCGAAAAAGACGCTCGGCACGCAGATGATGGCCACCGGCGAAGTCATGGCCATCGCCCCCACGTTCGAGCACGCCATGATGAAGGCCGTCACGAGCGTCGAGCTCGGCCTTGAGAGCATGACGATGCCCACCGTCGCGGCGCTGTCCGACGAAGAAGTGGTGGAAAAGCTGTCCGTGTGCGACTCCGACCGCTCGTTCGTCGTGTATGAGGCCATCAAGCGCGGCGTGCCGTTCGAAGTCATCTACGAGAAGACGAAGATCGACCCGTGGTTCCTCGCGAAGCTCCAGCACCTCGCGGACGTCGAAAAGCGCCTTGCGAGCGAAGAGCTGACGCATGACCTCTTGCTCGAGGCCAAGCGCTGCGGCTTCATGGACAAGACCATCCGCCGCCTGTCCGGCAAAGAGCTCCCGGAAAAGATCGTCGCATCGTATAAAATGGTCGATACCTGCGCCGCCGAGTTCGCGGCGCGCACGCCGTACTTCTACTCGTCGTTCGACGAGGAGAACGAGGCCGAGGAGTTCATCGCCGCGCACCCCACCGACAAGAAAAAGGTGCTCGTCTTCGGCTCCGGCCCCATCCGCATCGGCCAGGGCATCGAGTTCGACTACTGCTCCGTGCACTGCACGTGGGTGCTGAAAAAGCACGGCTGCGAGGCGGTGCTCGTCAACAACAACCCCGAGACGGTCTCGACCGACTTCGACACCGGCGACCGCCTGTACTTTGACCCGCTCACGCCCGAGAGCGTCGAGCACATCATCGCCACCGAGAAGCCGTGGGCGTGCGTCGTCCAGTTCGGCGGCCAGACGGCCATCAAGCTGACAAAGCACCTCGAGGCCATGGGCATGAAGATCCTCGGAACGTCCGCCGACGCCATCGACGAGGCCGAGGACCGCGAGCGCTTCGACGAGCTGCTCGAGAAGTGCGGCATCCCCCGTCCGAAGGGCCTCACGGTGTTCACCTGCGAGGAGGCGCTCGCCGCGGGCGAGCAGCTGGGCTACCCGGTGCTGCTGCGCCCGTCGTACGTGCTCGGCGGCCAGAACATGATCATCGCCTACAACGAGGCCGACGTGCGCGAGTACATGGCCATCATCACGAGCCATGAGCTCGAGAACCCCGTGCTGGTGGACAAATACCTCATGGGCACGGAGTGCGAAGTCGACGCCATCTGCGACGGCGAGGACTTCCTCATCCCCGGCATGATGGAGCACATCGAGCGCGCGGGCATCCACTCCGGCGACTCGATCAGCGTCTATCCGCCGCAGAACCTCAAGCAGAAGATCAAGGGCACCATCGTCGACTACACCGGCCGTCTCGCGCGGGCGCTGAACGTCGTGGGCCTGATGAACATCCAGTTCGTCGTGTACAACGACGAGGTCTACATCATCGAGGTGAACCCGCGCTCGTCGCGCACCGTGCCGTACATCAGCAAGGTGACGGGCGTGCCGATGGTGGAGCTCGCCGTGCGCTGCATGCTGGGCGAGAAACTGCGCGACATGGGCTACGGCACGGGCCTGTATCCCACGGGCGACACCTGCGCCGTCAAGGTCCCGGTGTTCAGCTTCGAGAAGCTGCACGACGTGGACACCCAGCTCGGGCCGGAGATGAAGTCGACGGGCGAGGTGCTGGGCATCGCGCACACGTTCGAGGACGCGCTGCTGAAAGGTCTTGTCGCGGCCGGCTACGAGATGCGCCATCCCACGCCGGGCAAGTGCGTCATCCTCACCGTGAAGGACGCCGACAAGCCGGAGCTGCTGGACATCGCGTGGAACTTCAAGGACATGGGCTACAAGCTGTACGGCACATCGGGCACGGCGTACTACCTCAGCAAGAACATGATCGCGTGCAACGAGGTGCGCAAGATCAGCGAGGAGCGCCCGAACATCATGGATCTGTTCGAGTCGGGACTCGTGGATTACGTCGTTTCCACCTCGTCAAAAGGCCGCATGCCGTCGCTTGACTCCGTCAAGATGCGCCGCAAGGCGGTGGAGCTCTCCATCCCGTGTCTGACGGCCGTGGACACCGCTAACGCGCTCATCAAATGTCTGCGCAGCAAAAAGACGATTCGGGATGTAGAACTCGTCGATATTTCCGAAATATAGTACCTTTGTTTCGTAAAAATCACTGAAATATGCATTATCCTCTTGTCAAATCGGGCTTCTTGTGTGTATTATTATTAATAAGAAGTCTCGCAAATTCACGATGGACGGGAGGGATAGCATTTTGACTCGGTCCCAGTTGATCGCAAAGGTCGCGAAGGATCTTGACATGCCTGCGGCACAGGTCGAGCTTGTGCTGGACGCTGTCTGCGGCGACATCATCCAATGTCTCGCGGAAGGTGAAAAAGTCACGATCACGGGTTTCGGACGCTTTGAGATGCGGGAGAGAAAGACCAAGGCCTATACCAATCCGAAGACAAAGGCCACAAGCCAGCTTCCGCCGGTTTCGGTCCCCGGTTTCAAGGCGAGCAGCCTGATGAAGGAGAAGATCGCCCAGAGCAAGTGATCGCAGCCCTTCAGGTCTTTGCAGATAATGTTCCGGCGCGGCCCCGTTTCGGGGCCGCGCTTTTTTGCGCGCCCGCGTTGCATTCCGCCGCGGATTTGATATAATAAAATCGAATGTGTGAAGAAAAAGGGAGAATCGTATGCTGTACAGTGAACTGAACATGCCCGAAGCGCTGCACAAAGCGGTGGAGCGCATGGGCTTTACCGAGCTGACGGAGGTGCAGGAGAAAGCCATCCCCCCGATGCTCGAAGGATGCGACGTCACCGCCAAGGCCCCCACGGGCACGGGCAAGACGTGCGCGTTCGGCATCCCGCTCATCATGAGCCTTGAGACGGACAAGAAATACCCGCAGGCCGTCGTCCTCGCGCCCACGCGCGAGCTCGCGCAGCAGATCACCGAGGACCTGCGCGACCTCGCCCACTTCATGTCCGACGTGCGCATCGTGTGCGCGTACGGCGGCGCGAACATCAACAAGCAGATCGAACAGTTGAAGAAAGGCCCGCAGATCGTCGTGGCAACGCCAGGCCGCCTGCAGGACCACATCAACCGCCGCACCGTCGACGTGTCGCACGTGCGCGACATCGTGCTCGACGAGGCCGACGAGATGCTCAACATGGGCTTTTACAAGGACGTGCGCAAAATCCTCGACACCATCAAGTCGAAGCAGCGCCTCGCGATGTTCTCCGCGACGATCAGCCGCGAAGTCATGGACATCGGCTGGCTCTATCAGCGCGACCCTGTGGAGATCACCGTCCAGCCCGTCGAGGCCTCCGCGCCGAAGATCGACCAGTTCATGATGCTCACCACCGGCCGCAACAAGCTGGCCGACCTGTCCGAGCTCATCCTGCACTTCGGCTACAAGCGCGTGATGATCTTCTGCAACACGAAATACACCACCGCCATGCTGGCAAACCAGCTCGCGCGGCTGAATTTTGACGTCGACTGCCTCCACGGCGATCTCTCACAGGCCGAGCGCAACAAGATCATGGCGCGCTTCCGCGAGGGCAGCCTGCCGGTGCTCGTCGCCACGGACGTCGCGGCGCGCGGCATCGACGTCGACGACGTGGACGCCGTGTTCAACTACGACGTGCCGCAGTCCAACGAGCACTACACGCACCGCATCGGCCGCACCGGCCGCGCGAAGCGCGAGGGCGCGGCGTATCTGCTGTACACCGCCGAGGAGCGCCCCCGCGTGCGCGACATGCTGCGCTACACGCGCAACACCGCGAAGCCCATCGCCTTCAACGAGGCGCGCGATGCGATCGTGGACGCGGAATTCTGACGCGCGGCATGCATTTCCGCGCGTGAGTATACAATGCATATTTTTTCACAAACACCGCCGCCGTGCGCGGCGCAAGAAAGCTGAGTTTTGTCCATGAAGATCCTTGTCCTGTCCGATTCCCACGGGAATACGCGCGGCGTGCTCGAGGCCGTCACGCGCCATCCCGACGCCGACGCGGCGTTCTTCCTCGGCGACGGCTCCCGCGACGCCGACGCCCTCGAGGAGGAGTTCCCGCGCCTGCCGGTCTACCGCGTGTGCGGAAACTGCGATTTCGGCACCTTTGATCCTGTTGAGGGCCTCGCGCCGCTCGGCGGCGTCGTGTTCTTCTATACGCACGGCCAGGCGTACTCGGTGAAAGACGGTCTGGACAGGCTGGCCGAGGCCGCGAAGGCGCGCGGCGCCGACGTGGCGCTGTTCGGCCACACGCACGAGCCGCTGTGCGAGATGCGCGACGGCGTCGCGCTGTTCAACCCCGGCTCGGCCGGATACCTGCGCGGCACGTACGGCGTCATCACCGTGCGCGACAAGCGCATCCACTTCGCGCACGAGGAACTCCAGCGCGCGCGCTGAACCGGAAACAGACAAAACGAAAGCCCCCTTATCCGAGGGGGCTTTTTGTGTGTGGCACGTGCGGCTCCCCTGCAAGGGGAGCTGTCCCCGCAGGGGACTGAGGGGTGACGGCCGGGGAGAGCATTCCACCCCTCCGGCCCTCCGGGCCACCTCCCCTGCAAGGGGAGGCAGACAAAGCGGGTGACCGGCGCTTTGTCGACAAGCAAAAGCCCCCTCTTGCGAGAGGGCTTTTTTGTGTGTGATCGGAAATCAGCCTCCGGCGGGAGGCGTCGTGTCCGACGGGACCGACGCGGACGTGCTGGGCGCGGGCGGCGCGGAGACCTGCGCGCCGCACACGGTGCATTTGCCCGTCGCGGCATCGACGGTGTGCGCGGCCAGAGTGCCGCACACGCCGCACTTGTGGTTCGCACCGTCGCCGGCGTCCACCCATGTGTGCGCGCCGGTGGCCGGGATGGCGGCCGTCTCGGTCGCGTTGCACACGGTGCACGTGCGCGTCTGGCTGCCCGCCGCGCCGCAGGTGGCCGGCTGCGTGACGCTCCACGCGCCCCACGTGTGGCCGAGCGCCGGGATGACCTCGTTCGGCAGCGTCGCGCCGCAGACCTTGCACTTCACGCTCATCTGGCCGCTCGCGGTGCAGGTGGCGGGGGTGGTGACGGTCTTTTCCAGATCGGGGTGCGTGCACGCCGTGCTGGACGAGCTCGACGAACTCGACGCCGTGCCCGCGACGGTCACGGTCAGCGAGGCCGAACCGTTGCCGATCTTGCAGGTGATCGTGACCTTGCCCTCCTTGAGCGCCGACACGCGGCCGTCGGCGTTGACGGTGGCGACGGACGGGTCGGACGAGGTCCATGCGACGGTGCTGCCCATGGCTTCCACATAGGAGTAGTAATCGGGCGCGTAGTCGCCCGCGTTGAACTGCGCGCTCTCGCCGGCCTTCATCGACGTCACGCCCTTGAGCGTGAACTTGTACTTGTCGGACGCCGCGGAGGACGAGGAGGACGAAGACGAAGCGGACGCTGCCGACGACGACGCCGGGACGGCCGGGCCGAAGAAATCATCCGGCGTGGCGCGGTGCGTCGGAACGTTCGAGGGCTTCGAGGGGCGCGCGTCGGGCGTGTCGGACGCGTGCGTGCGCACATACTCGAGGTATGCGTCCATGCCCTCGCGGTTCAGATGGATGCCGTCGGACTCCATATACTCGGCCTTCGCGTAGCCGTCGGAGCCCTTGAGAACCTCGCTGGAGTTGAGGAAGAGGCAATTCTCTTCCTCGGCCAGCTGCACGAGCGCCTTGTTGAATTCGTCGATGCGCTGCATCGTGATGGACGGGTACGAGCGGTTCTTCGCCACGGGGTGCACCGCAGCGATGATGATCTCGGCGTACTCGTACTCCTCGCGGATGGCCTCGATGGCGCTGCGGTACGAGTTTGTGAACGTCTCGGCATCCCACGCGGTGTTGTTCGTGCCGTAGCTGATGACGATGCGGCGCGGCTGCATCATCGCGACGGCCTTCGGGACGGTGACGGGGTTCGAGTACCCCGAGAAATACATGCAGGCCGAACTGGTCACATGCTGGATGCCCATGGACGACGCGCCCAGCGAATTCTGGAGCGTCACCGTGCCGAACATCGGCATGCGGGCGGTGTTCGAGTCGCCGATGAAGAGCGTCTCATCGAGGTATTCCTGCCCCGCGTCGTCGCTCTCCTGCAAAATCACGCCGTCGTATTCCTCTACGGCGATGGAGGCCGCGTCCTTGTTGTACGAGCCGCTCGAGACGGAGACGGCGGAAGAGGATTCAGGCTCGCTGTGGCGGCCCGTCAGGAGCGCGCAGACCACGATCACCAGCACCACGGCGGCGCAGGCGGCGGCAAGGATGGCAATGCTTTGCTTGTCGCCCTTGGCGACCTTCCGGAAGAAGCGCCGGATGCTCTTGAAAAACCGGCGCACAGAGCGTTTGAACGGCTCCATGTGTCAATCACCTCAACGAAAAACTCGCGCCGCCCCGCGGGGAGAGCGCACATATCTGATATATTGTACCGTATCGCGCGGAAAAATGCAAAAGCGCACCCGTGGGACAGCGGAACCGATGGAACAAAAAAGGCGTGCGTTTTCTGCAAAACACACGCCTTTTCCTGTCGTTTGCGCTAAAACATTGTGCCCACGCTTGTGCACACCGCTGAATTATGCCGCGAGCCCCGCTTTTTTCATCGCCGGGCGCAGCGCCGCGTACACGGCCACGGACGCGATCAGCGAGATCACCGCGTTGAAGCCCGTGGAACCGAGGTTGAACACGAGCGCCACGTCCGCCGCGGGCTTGCCGAGGATGATCAGCTTGTAGAAATAGCCGATCAGCGGGTCGGCCACCACGTTGAACGCAAGGCCCGCCGCGCCCGCCAGCGTGGACTTCGCCACGAGCGTCTTCGGGTCCTTCTCGTCTTCGATGTGCAGCACCTTGTGCGCGACGAGCCCCGTGATCAGGCCGATGCCCAGCTTGCACACGAACGTCTTCGGCGCGTAGATGACGTACATCGGGTCAAACAGGTCGCCCAGCGTCATGCCGATGGCGCCGCCGAGGCCGCCCACCCAGCCGCTGAACAGCAGCGCGCCCAGCACGCACACGGCGTTGCCCAGATGGATGCTCGTCGCATCGCCCGTGCCGATGGGGATCTTGAACTGCAGAAATGTGAACACCACATACGACAGCGCCGCCATCAGCCCTGTCATCGAAATGTTGCGCAGCGATTTGTTTTCTTTCATCTCTCTCATTCCTCTCCCGTCTCTTGACAGCCCGCTTGTCTTGGGCTATGCTCATTATATTCAAGATGTGACCCTTTTGAAATATCCAGTTTTTGATTTTTTTATGGGTTCAGTTTGACAGAAGGGAGACGGTCCGATGAACGACGTCACGCTTCGGCTCGAGAAGGACGGCGCGCCGCTGTACCGGCAGGTGTACGCCTATTTCACGCAGGAGATCCGCGCGGGGCGCATCCGGGAGGGCGAGAAGCTGCCCTCGAAGCGCCGCCTCGCGCAGGACCTGCGCGTGAGCGTCAACACGGTGGACACGGCGTATTCGATGCTCGCGGCGGAGGGGTACTGCGAGGCGCGGGCAAAAAGCGGGTTCTACGCCTGCCGCGTCGACGCGCTGCCCGCGCCCGAAGCGCCCGCGCGCGCCGTGCCCGCCGAGCCGGAGGCCCCCGCGTTCCGCTACGACTTCGAGACCTCCGGCGTGGACACGTCGCTGTTCCCGTTCAAGGCGTGGCGGCGCATCCAGCGCGACCTGCTCACGGGCGAGCCGTCGCTGCTCAACCACGGCCACCGGCAGGGCGACGAGAACCTGCGCGAGGCCATCGCGGCGCACCTGCGCGAGGCGCGCGGCGCGAAGGCCGGGGCGGACGCCATCGTCGTGGGCGCGGGCATCGAGTACCTGCTGGGCATCCTCGCGCGGATGTTCGCGGGCGAGACGTTCGCCGTGGAGACGCCGGGCTACGCCCGCACGCACCGCGTGCTCGAGAACAACGGCGCGCACGTCACGTTCCTCCCCGTCGACCGCGCGGGCATGAGCGCGGAACTTCTGGCGCGCAGCAGCGCGCGGCTGTGCTGCGTCACGCCCAGCCACCAGTTCCCCACGGGCGTGACGATGCCCGTCGGCCGCCGCACGGAGCTTCTGGCGTGGGCGTCCCAGGCGCCCGACCGCTACATCATCGAGGACGACTACGACAGCGAGTTCCGCTTCGACGCGCGCCCCATCCCGTGCATGCAGGGGCTCGACGGCGCGCAGCGCGTCATCTACATCGGCACGTTCTCGAAGAGCATCGCGCCGTCCATCCGCATCGGCTACATGGTGCTGCCGCCGAAACTGCTGGCGCGCTGGCGGCGAGACTTCGGCTTTTACTCGTGCACCGTCAGCCGCTTCGAGCAGCAGACGCTGCGCGTGTTCCTCGAGTCCGGCCAGTTCGCGCGCCACCTCGCGCGCATGCGCACGGCCTACCGCGCCCGGCGCGACGCGCTGTGCGGCGCGCTGGAAGCGGAGTTCGGCGGTGCGGTGCACCTGTCCGGCACGCACACGGGGCTGCATCTCGTCGCAAGGTTCGACACACAGCTTTCGGAGGACGAGCTCGTGCGGCGCGCGCGCGACGCGGGCATCCGCGTGCGCGGCCTCGGCGCGTACGCCGCCGGCCCCGCGCCCGGCGGGCCGCCCGCGCTCGTGCTGGGCTACGCGGGCCTGCCCGCGCAGGACATCGCCCCCGCGTGCCGGGCGCTGCGCGCGTGCTTCGGGTCTTGTCTTTCGGAGAAGCCTGTGGTATAATGGCAAAACAGTTCCGCCGCACAGAGCACGGCGGATCGGCAACCTCTGTGAGGGAGTAGCCGGCGCGGGGAGCACCGCGCGCAAGGTCAACATGCTGGCGGCGTGCCGCCTGGCTTTGCTTAATCGGCAAGACTCACGGACGGCGTCTTTGCGCGCCGTCCGCGGGTCTTTTTTTGTTGGAGCAAACACAAAAAGGAGCGAAACACATGAATACCTTCACCCTGTTCCTGCTGGCGCTGGGGCTTTCGATGGACGCGTTCGCCGTGTCCGTCTCGAACAGCATGTGCCACAAGGACCTGCCGCGCCGCACGGCGCTCGTCACATCGCTGATGTTCGGCCTGTTCCAGGGCATGATGCCCGTCATCGGGTACGTCGCGGGCCGCGCGTTTGCAGACGCCGTCAGCGCGCTCGATCACTGGATCGCGTTCGTGCTGCTGGGCTACATCGGCGGCAAGATGCTCGTGGACGCGGTGCGCGAGTGGAACTCGGAAGAGGACAGCTGTCCGGCTGCCGTGACGATGGGCGTCATCCTCACGCAGGCCGTCGCCACCAGCATCGACGCGCTCGCCGTGGGCGTGAGCCTCGCCGCGCTCGACATCCGCATCACGACGGCCGCGTCGTTCATCGCGTGCGTCACGTTCCTGTGCTGCGTCGCCGGGCACGCCATCGGCGCGAAGTTCGGCAAGATCCTCGGCAGCTGGGCGCAGATCTTCGGCGGCGTCATCCTCGTGGGCATCGGCTCGAAAATCCTCATCGAACACTTGTTTTCCTGATCCCGGCACAGTACAATAAGGGTATCCGCGCGCAAGATCTTGTGCGCGGCGGATCGTGCATGTTTTGGGGGAATCAATGTGAAAAGAGAAAAGTTTGCCTCGCGGCTGGGCTTCCTGCTCATCAGCGCGGGGTGCGCCATCGGCATCGGCAACGTGTGGCGCTTTCCGTACATCACGGGCGCCTACGGCGGCGCGGCGTTCGTGCTGATCTATCTGTTCTTCCTCGTCATTCTGGGCCTGCCCATCATGGTGATGGAGTTCGCCGTGGGCCGCGCCTCGCAGAAGAGCTGCGCGTCCAGCTTCAAGGTGCTTGAGCCCAAGGGCACCAAGTGGCACTGGTACGCCGTGTTCGGCATGGCCGGCAACTACCTGCTGATGATGTTCTACACCACCGTTGCGGGCTGGATGCTCGCGTACATCGTGCGCAACGCGCAGGGCAAATTCATCGGCGCGTCGGCGGACGCGGTGGGCGCGGAGTTCAACTCCATGCTGGCAGACCCCTGGGGCCAGCTGTTCTGGATGGTCGTGGCCGTCGTCATCGGCTTTGCGGTGTGCTCGCGCGGATTGCAGCAGGGCGTTGAAAAAGTCACCAAGGCCATGATGGTCTGCCTGCTCGTTCTGATGATCGTGCTCGCCGTGCGCAGCGTCACGCTTCCCGGCGCGGCCGAGGGCCTGCGCTTCTACCTCGTGCCCGACTTCTCGAAGGTCGCGGAGAACGGCCTGTTCACGGTCGTCTACGCCGCGATGGGCCAGTCGTTCTTCACGCTGTCGCTCGGCATCGGCGCCATGGCCATCTTCGGCAGCTACCTCGGCAAGGACCGCAGCCTCACCGGCGAGAGCATCAACATCGTCATCCTCGACACGTTCGTCGCGCTCACCGCCGGCCTCATCATCTTCCCGGCGTGCTCGGCCTACGGCGTCGACGCCGGCCAGGGCCCGGGCCTCGTGTTCGTCACGCTGCCCAACATCTTCGGCAACATGGCGGGCGGCCGCATCTGGGGCTCGCTGTTCTTCGTGTTCATGTCGTTCGCGGCGCTGTCCACCGTCATCGCGGTGTTCGAGAACATCATCGCCTTCGGCATGGACCTGTGGGGCTGGAGCCGCAAGAAGGCCGTCATCGTCAACTTCTTCGCCATCCTCGTGCTCAGCGTGCCGTGCGTGCTGGGGTACAACGTGTGGTCGGCGTTCAAGCCGTTCGGCGGCACCAGCGCCGTGCTCGACCTCGAGGACTTCCTCGTCTCGAACACCATCCTGCCGCTGGGCAGCCTCGTGTATCTGCTGTTCTGCACCACCCGCTACGGCTGGGGCTGGAACAACTTCATCGCCGAGGCCGACGCCGGCGAGGGCCTGAAGTTCCCGAAGTGGGTGCGCGGCTATGTCACGTACGTGCTGCCGCTCATCGTTCTGTTCATCTTCGTGATGGGCTACAAGGACAAATTCTTCCCGGGCTGAGTTCCGGACAAAAAAGCAGCGTCCCCCGCGCGGGGGACGCTGCTTTTGTCTTTTGCGCCGCGCGTCAGTGCGTCTCGCTGCGCAGCCTCTGTTGAAACTGGATCAAAACAACAGTTGTTGTTTTGACCTGAATTCAGTATACTGGAGAAAAGAGCCCGGAACCATCATCAATATATCAACAAATGTTGAGATAAAGAGGTTTTTTGTATGAATACTCCGAACAACAGGCGCCGCCGCGAGTCGGTGGAGAAGATCGAGCGCGTGTTTGTCGATCTGCTCCAGACGCGGGAGCTCGGGGACATCCGCGTGTCGGACATCTGCAAACAGGCGGGGCTCAACCGCACGACGTTCTACGCCAATTTCGCCGACGTGTACGCGCTGGCCGATTCCATCCGCGACAAGCTGGAACAGAACCTCGCGGAGCTGTACCGCGAGGAGATCGAAACAGGGTACAACAGCAACGATTACCGCAAGCTGTTCCGCCACATCCGCGACAACCAGATCTTCTACCGAACCTACTTCAAACTGGGGTACGACAACCGCTACCGCATCGTCGCCTACGACGAGGAGCGCGCCCGGCGGGAGTTCGGCGGCCGGTTCGTGGAGTACCACATGGAGTTTTTCAGGAGCGGGCTGACGAGCATCATCAAGCTGTGGCTGCAAAACGGCTGCCGCGAGACGCCGGACGAACTGTTTGAGGTCATCCGCAGCGAGTACCGCGGCCGCGGGATCTGCCCGCCCGGCAGCGGGGAGTGAGAAAAAGGCGCAAAAAAAGACCCGGCCGCGCAGGCCGGGCCGGATCGCGTATGATTCAGATGGAGCGGAAGCCCTTGCCGATGGTCTCGGAGGAGTTCACGATGGTGATGAAGGACGCGGGGTCCACGCGGCGGATGTAGTTGCGCAGCAGAACGGCCTGACGGCGGCCGAGCACCGTCGTGATGACCTCTTCGTCGCGGCCGGAGAACGCGCCGTGCGCGGTGTACACCGTCGCGCCGCGCTTGAGGTCGTTGATGATGAACTCGAGGATCTCGTCCGGGTGCTGGGAGACGATGGTGATCTTCTTGCGGATGTTGATGTTTTCGATCACGCCGTCCACGACGAACGCCTTGGCGAGAAGACCCAGCACGCAGTACATGCCCGTGCGCACGCCGTACAGCCCGCCCGCCGCGAGCGCGATGAGGAAGTCCGACAGCAAAAGCGCCTTGCCGATCTCGATGCTCGTCTTGTCCGAGAGGATCATGGCCACGATGTCCGTGCCGCCCGACGACGCGCCGATGTTGAACACGATGGCGCTGCCCACCGCGGGCAGGATGACGGCGTAGCACAGCTCGAGGAATTTGTCGTCCGTGAACGGCGCGCTCATCGGCCAGATGCGCTCGAACAGGTCGACGAACACGGAGAGCGCCATCGACGAGTAGATCGTCACGCCCATGCGCTTCGGGCCCAGAAAGACAAGGCCGATCACCACGAGCACCGCGTTGATGAGCAGCATCGCCGTGCCGACGTTGAACGGCGTGAGCGACGAAATGAGGATGGAGATGCCCGACGTGCCGCCGAACGCAAAGTTGTTGGGCGCCTTGAAGAAGTGCACGCCCGCCGCCAGAACGGCCAGGCCGAAGTTCAAAAGCAGAAAATAGATCAGCTTTTCGCGCGTCAGCAGCTTTTTTATGTCTTGCATATTGGGAAATCTCCTTATTTATGGTATAATAACAGAAAACAGACCGTCCGCGGGTCGTTTGCGGACGGTTCGCACCCATCATTGTAGCACATCGCGTCCTCCCCCTCAAGGTGCGGCGCGCAAAAAGGGCGCGGCTTTTTCCGAAAGACCGCACCGTCAAGGAGTGTCAGATATGGAAGAGGAAAAGAAGCAAACACCGGAAGCGTCCGCGGGCGAAGCGCCGAAGAAGCGCCGCCGCCGCGGCGGACGCCGCCACCGCTCCGCGTCCCAGGCGGCCGCACAGCGCGCCGCGCAGGAGGCTTCGCCCGCGGCGAAGGAGCAGCGCCCCGCCAAGAGCGAAAAGGCGCCCGCCCCGAAAGCGGCGGACAAGTCCTCGGCCCCCAAAGCGGGCGAGAAGGGCGCGAAGGAGACCCGCGCGCCGCGCCGCAAGGCGGAAAACCCGAAGCCCGCGCGCGCCGAAGCGCCCGCGAAAGAGCCGCGCGCCGCGCAGCAGCCGAAAAACGCGCGCCGCGCGAAACCCGCCGCGCGCCCCGAGGACGAGGACGCGGGCCTTCTGCTCATCAGCCGCCGCGTGCCCGCGCAGAAGTTCGCCAGCTTCGAGGAGTACATCGCCGCGCACGGCGGCGTGTCCAGCCCCATCTCCGGCGACGACGGCGAGTGACGCACCGGCCGGAAACCGGCGCATTCCCTCTTGCAAAATACACCGGAATAGTATATAATAATACGCCGGAAAAGCAAATCCATCGAGACAAGCATGGAAAGTGAGGAAGCTCAATGGCAGCAATCAAAGCGATCGACCGCGTGTGGTATGTCGGTGTTCAGGACCCGGACCTGCGCGTGTTCGACATCATCATGTATTCGGAAACCGGCACGTCCTACAACGCGTACATCGTCAAGGGCGACGACAAGATCGCGCTGTTTGAGACGAGCAAGTGCAAATTCTTCGACAAGTTCCTCGCGAACATCCGCGAGGTGTGCGACCCGGCGGACATCGACTACATCGTCGTGGACCACACCGAGCCCGACCACACCGGCAGCATGGAAAAACTGCTCGAGCTCGCGCCGAAGGCGACGGTGCTCGGCTCCAACGCCGCGATCATGTTCCTCAAGGAGATCGTGAACCATCCGTTCCCCTCGCGCGTCGTGACGGAGAAGGACGAGATCGACCTCGGCGGCCTCACGCTGAAGTTCATCAACGTGCCTCTGCTGCACTGGCCGGACAGCATGTACACCTACATCCCCGAGATCAAGGCGCTGTTCACCTGCGACAGCTTCGGCTGCCACTACGCCGACGAGCGCGTGTTCAACGACCTCATCGAGGGCGATTTCACCGAGGCGTACAAATATTACTTCGACAACATCATCGGGCCGTTCAAGCGCCCGTATATGACGAACGCGCTCAAGCGCGTGCGCGCGCTGGACGTGGAGTTCATCGGCAACGGCCACGGCCCCGTGCTGCGCTCCGACATCGGCAAGTACCTCGACATGTACGAGGAGTGGTGCAAGCCGGAAGTGCGCGAGACCAAGCGCGTCGCCATCGCCTACGTGTCGGCCTACGGCTACACGAAGGAGCTGGCCGAGCACATCGCCGCGGGCGCGCGCGAAGAGGGCGTGGACGTGCAGGTGTTCGACCTCGTGACGGACGACAACGCCGCCGCCAAGGCCGCCGTCGCGGATTCCGACGGTTTCCTGCTCGGCAGCCCGACGCTCGTCGGCGACGCCCTGCCCCCCGTGTACGAGATGCTCATCGGGCTGAACCCCATCATCCACAAGGGCAAGTTTGCCGCCGCGTTCGGCTCCTACGGCTGGAGCGGCGAGGCCGTGCCCAACCTGACGGCGCGCATGCAGCAGCTCAAGCTGTCCATGCCGCTCGAGGGCATGCGCGTGCGCTTCAAGCCCACCGAGGAAGACCTCGCGAAAGCCGAGGAGTACGGCCGCAGCTTTGCGCGCGCCGTGTGCGGCCGCGGCGAATAATTCTGCCCGTGCCGGGGCATCCTGACGAAAATGAATGTTTCCGGGAAAGGAGAGACGCGACATGGCGAAATGGGTCTGCACCATCTGCGGCTATGAGTGCGAAGGCGACGCGCCCGAAGTTCCGTGCCCTCTGTGCGGCGCGGGCGAAGAAGCCTACGAGAAAGTGGAAGAATGACACACGGCGGCGCGCGGAAACCGGTTCCGCGCGCCGCTTTTCCGTTTGAGGACGGGAGGGAGTTTCATGACGTTTGAACAGGCCGAGGCGTGCGTGACGCCCGTGCGCCGCGCCGCGATCGCGCGCGCCGTGTGCGGGGAAGGCGAGTGGCCGGACGCGCTCACCGAAGCCGAGCGCGAATTTGCGTTCGGGCTCTCCGCGTATCTGGAATATGAGGACCGCGCCGCCGTTGAGGCGTATTTCTGACGCGGCGCGCAAAGCGGGACGGGCCCTGTGCCCGCCCCGCTTTTTTCTTGACGCATGCGCGCGGAAATTCTATAATCGAATCAGAACGTTCCGGCAGGAAGAACAGAAGGTGCTTTGGTATGATCCATAAGGAAATCCCGCTCGCGCCGCGCGGCGCAAAGACGGCGGGAACTCTGACGACTTATTTCCTCGACAACGACCCCAGCATGGACGCGTCGCGCAAGCGCCCCGTCGTCATCGTCTGCCCGGGCGGCGGGTACCGGATCGTATCCGCGCGGGAGGCCGAGCCGGTGGCGATGCGCTTCGTCGCGGCCGGGTGCCACGCGGCGGTGCTCCGCTACGCCGTCGCGCCCGAGGCAAAGTGGCCGGACGCGTCGCTGCAGCTCGCCGCGGCCATCCTGCACGTGCGCGAACACGCACAGGAATACCACATCGACTCGGCCAAGGTCGTCGTTGCGGGATTTTCCGCGGGCGGCCATCTGGCGGCGGCCGCGGGCACGCTCTGGAACGACCCCGCGCTGTACGAAGCGCTCGGCGCGGACCCCCGCGCCATCCGCCCGGACGCGATGATCCTCGGCTACCCCGTGATCACGAGCGGGCTGTACACCCACGGCGGTTCGTTCGCGAACCTCACGACGGGAACGCCCGACGCGCGCGACGAAGCGCTGGCGAGCGCGCTCTCGCTTGAGACGCGCGTCACATCCGAGACGCCGCCCGCGTTTTTGTGGCACACCGCCTCCGACCCGGGCGTGCCCGTGGAGAACAGCCTGCTGTTCTTCTCCGCGCTGCACCGCTGCGGCGTCGAGGCCGCGCTGCACATCTACCCGCGCGGCGTGCACGGGCTGTCGCTCGCGAACGTCGAGACGCGCAGCAGCGCCGGCGTGGGTGTGGAAAAGGAGTGCCAGAGCTGGGTGGGCCTCGCCCTGGAATGGCTGGACACACAGCTCGGCATCTATGAAGAAAGGGAGGACTGACGATGGAAACACGTGAGATCCGCGGAATCCAGACGAGCCTGCTGGGCTTCGGATGCATGCGCTTTCCGCTGAACGAAGAGGGCGGCATCGACCGCGCCCGCTCGCTTGGCATGCTCGACGCCGCGTACGACGCGGGCGTGCGGTATTACGACACGGCGTATCCGTATCATAACGGCGAGTCCGAGCGCGTGCTGGGCGAGTGGCTGCGCACGAAGCGCCGCGAGGATGTGCTCGTCGCCACGAAGCTGCCGCTGTGGAAAGCCGATTCGGAGCAGATGTTCCGCGACATTTTCGCCGAGCAGCAGGAGAAGCTCGGCACGGATTACTTCGACTTCTACCTGATGCACGCCGTCGACGCCGAGCGCTTCGAGACGGTGAAAAAGATCAACGCGCTCGCCGTGCTCGACGAGCTGAAAGCCGCGGGCAAGATCCGCCGCGCGGGCTTTTCGTTCCACGACAGCTACGAGGTGTTCGAGCAGGTCCTGAACGCCTACGACTGGGACTTCTGCCAGCTTCAGATCAACTATATGGACCGCGACATCCAGGCCGGTCTGCGCGGCGTGGAGCTCGCGAAGAGCAAGGGCATCCCCGTCATCGTGATGGAGCCCGTCAAGGGCGGCTACCTCGCGAATCCGCCCGCCGAAGTGCGCGCCGTGTTCGACAGCCTCCACCCGGAGTGGTCGGCCGCGTCGTGGGCGCTGCGGTGGGTCGCGTCGGTCGATAACGTCGCCGTCATCCTCTCGGGCATGAGCGACGAACAGCAGGTGGCCGACAACCTCGCCACGTTCGCGCACACCGCGCCTTTGACGGACGAGGAGCAGGCCGCCGTGGCCGAGGCCGCGCGTCTCTACCGCGCGCGCACCCGCGTGCCGTGCACCGGATGCCGCTACTGCATGCCGTGCCCGGCGGGCGTGGACATCCCCGGCGTGTTCCGCATCTGGAACGAGGGCGGGCTCTACGGGGACGAAGCGGCGCTCAAACAGTACAGGCTGCGCATGGACGAGAAATCCTGCGCCGACGTGTGCGTCGCCTGCGGGAAGTGCGCCTCGGTGTGCCCGCAGCACATCGACGTGCCGGAGATGATGAAGCAGGCCGCGGCCTGGGCAAACGAGTAAACAAAAAAGCCCCCTCTCAAGGGGGCTTTTGCGTCATCCGAGGCGGCTGTACGCGAAGTACGCCGCGCCCTTGAGCGCGAGCGCCGTCACGAGAATGGCAAACGACGCCAGAAACGCCGCGTTGTCGAACAGCGCGCACGTCACGGTCACGAACCAGATGCACAGCAAAAGCGCGTCCAGCACCGCGCCGCCGCTCTTGTCGTGCAGAAAGCGGTTGCGCTCGTCGCGCTCGCGCACGAACTGCTCCTTGCGCAGCGCCGCGTCGCGCAAAAGTTTCCGGTTGTGATGGATGCGCACGCCGACGGCGATCATGCCGCCGAAGAACAGAATGCGGCTCATCGACGACGCGAGGTCGCTCATCGTGCGCGAGTCGCCGCCGCCGAGCTCCGCGACGACGACCATGTACACCAGCATCGCCGCCAGCGCCGCCCAGCCCAGCCGCACGCGCCAGCGGATGGTCTGAAGAAATGAAGGCCGTTCAAATCGTTTCATAAGCGTCCTCCTCCCGCATATTTTCCTCGAGCCGGCACAGCTCTTCCACGCTCACGCCGAACACCCGCGCCATGCGGTATGCCAGCATCAGCGACGGGCTGTACTGCTCTTTTTCAATGGAGATGATCGTCCGCGCGGACACGTGCACCTTCTCGGCCAGCTGCTGCTGCGTCAGCCCCGCCGCCGCGCGGTACGCCTTTACGTTCGTCTTGATACGCACCGCCCGCCTTTTCACTCTGATGTGAAGTAAACTTCATGTGAAGCCAACTTCATGTTAGCATGAAATCCGTCTTTTGTCAAGACGCCGCGCCTGCAAAAAACGGGGCGCGCGGACGAAGAATCCGCGCGCCCCGGGCATCAGGCGCTCACACGATCTGGAACAGATAGAATTTCAGGTACTCCGTCTCCGGCACGCCCCAGAGCACGGGGTGGTCGGGCGCGGGGCCGCGCGCTTCGATGCACCGCAGCTGCACGCCCGCGTCGCGCGCCGCCGAGGCGAGCATCGCGCGGAAATCGGCGTCCGTGGCGAAGTGGCTGCAGCTGGCCGTCGCAAGGTAGCCGCCGCGCGGCAGCAGCCGCATCGCGCGCGTGTTGATCTCCTTGTAGCCGCGCAGCGCGTTCGAAACCGTCTTGCGCGATTTCGTGAACGCCGGCGGGTCGAGGATGATGAAGTCGTAGCTCCCGCGCGCGAGAGAGGGCAGCAGGTCGAACACGTCGGCCGCGATGCACTCCATCACGTCCGACACGCCGTTCACCTCGGCGTTGTGGCGCGCCATCTCGCACGCCGTCTCGCTCACGTCCACGGCCGTCACCTTCTTCGCGCCGCCCTTCGCGGCGTTCAGCGCGAACGACCCCGTGTGCGTGAAGCAGTCGAGCACCGTGTGGCCCTTCGCCATCTCGGCCACCGCGCGGCGGTTGTGCTTCTGGTCGAGGAAAAAGCCCGTCTTCTGGCCGTTCTCCACGTCCACCGTGTAGCGCACGCCGTTCTCGCAGATCTCCGCCAGCGCCGACTCCGGCTGCGCAAGGCCGAGCTCCGACAGATCGAACCAGCCCTTGTACTGCTCGAGCCCCTCGCGCTCGCGCAGCGCCACGTCGTTGCGCTCGAACAGGCCGCGCACGTCCTGCCCGTCGTCGCGCAGCAGCTTGACCAGCATCGGGAACAGTTTCCCTTTCAGGCGCTCCATGCCGACGCTCAGCACCTGCGCCGAGAGCAGCGGGCCGTAGCGGTCCACCGTCAGGCCGGGGAAGAAGTCCGCCTCGCCGAAAATCAGGCGGCAGTTCGTCACATCCTCGCCCATCACGGTCTTGCGGTACTCCCACGCGTGCGAGAGACGCCGCATCCAGAACGCGTCGTCGAACGTATCGTTCGCGTTGCGCGAGAACACGCGCACGCGGATCTTGCTCTTCAGGCTCACGAGCCCGGTGCCGAGGTATGCGCCCTTCTCGCTCACCACGTCGGCGATGCCGCCGTTCTCGCATTCGTCGGCGCGCAGCACCTCGTCCTCATACACCCACGGATGCCCGGCTTCGAGCGAGCGCGCGGCCTTTGCCGTCACGCAGAACACGGGGTACGGTCGTTTCTGTTTCATGCAAGGTTCTCCTTTGTCCGCAATTCATTTCTCTTTTATCATACAGGAAAACGAAAGAAGGTACAAGATTTTGGAAATCGAACGCAAATGGCTCGTGAAGGGCTTTCCCGAAACGCTCGTGTGCTCCGGCCGCGCCGTGATGCGCCAGGGCTACATCTCCACGCGCCCCACCGTGCGCATCCGCGAAAAGACGGGCGCGGGCGAACCGTCGTATGTGCTGTGCTTCAAGGGCGCGGGCACGCTCGCGCGCGAGGAGATCGAGACGGACATCTCCGCCGAGCTCTTCGCCCGGCTCGAGCGCTTCATCGGCAAGCCCCTCATCACGAAGGACTACCGCGTCTACGCGCTCGAGGGCGGGCTGACGCTCGAGGTCAGCCGCGTCGACGAGGGCCTGCCCACCGAGTTCTGCTACGCCGAGGTGGAATTTGACTCCGTCGAGGCCGCGCGCGCGTTCGACGCGTCGCAGCTGCCCTTCCTCGGCGAGGAGCTCACGGAAGTGCCCGGCTCGTCCATGAGCGCCTACTGGGAGCGCACGCGCGGAGAAGGTGCAGGGGAAAATTCTTGACAGGAAACGCGCGAGACGATATGATAAAAACAGTTTGAGAGAGGGAGCGTGAGAGGATGCGCAAGTGATTCCGTTTTTGTCCGCCGCGAATCAGGGGCGAAGTGCGCCTGTTCGCGGGATCGACGAAGCGGGATCGCGCGGAGAAGCGGGCAAAGCCCCTGCCGCGCCTTGTGCATCCGCGCGCTGGAATGCGGCCGCGGACTGTCGACGCGCGCGCTTTTGCGCCGCGCCGCCCGCGGCTTTTGCATTCGCGGAGGTTCTCTCATGTCTCAAATCATGGTCTCACATCTCGATTTTTCGTATGACGGCGCTGCCGAACCCGTGTTCCGGGACTTCTCGCTCACGCTCGATACGGTGTGGCGCACGGCGTGCACCGGCCGCAACGGCCGCGGAAAGACGACGCTCGCAAAGCTCATCGCGGGCGTGCTTGACGCGCGCGGCGCGGTGACGTGCCCCGTGCCGCCCGTGTACTTTCCGTTCCCGGTTGAGGATGAACGGCTGTGCGCGCTTGACGCCGTGCGCCGGGACGCTCCCGCGTGGGCCGTGCGCCGGGAGGCGCTGCTTCTGGGCGTGGCCGACGAGGTGCTTGCGCGCCCGTTCGAAACGCTGAGCGGCGGCGAACGGGTGAAGTGCCTGCTCGCATCTCTGTTTGCGCGCGATGCGGCCTATGTCCTGCTCGATGAGCCGACGCGCTGGCTCGACGCGGACGGCCGCCGTCAGGTGTCGGAATATCTTGCGAAGAAACGCGGCTTTTTTGTGATCAGCCACGACCGCGATTTTCTGGACGCCTGCTGTGACCACACGCTGGTCTGCACGGTCACGGGCTGGGAACTGGCGCAGGGAACGGTCAGCCTCTGGCTGGAAGAGAAGGAAAAACGCAACGAGGCCGAGCGCACGCGCAACGACAAGCTGCGCCGCGAAGCGGCACGCCTGGAGCAGGCCGCCCGCCGGACGGCCGACTGGGCCGGACGCGCCGAGGCGGAAAAGCATCAGCGCGTCTCCGGGCTCCGGCCCGACCGGGGCTATCTCGGCGCGCGGGCCGCGCGTGTGATGAAGCGTGCGAAGAGCGCGCAGGCGCGCCGCAATGATGCGCTCGAACAGACGCGGGGCCTGCTGCGCGATGTCGAGGAAGCCGAGGCGCTGTGCATCCGTCCGCTCGATCCGCCGCGCGGCGGCGCATTGCTGCAAGTGAGGGACGTTTCTCTGCGTTACGGCGGAACGTGCGTGGCGCAGAAAATATCCTTTTCGGTCTCTCCCGGTGAGCGCATCGCCGTCACGGGACGCAACGGGTGCGGAAAATCAACGCTGCTTCGCCTTGTCTGTGGAGAAACCGTCGAACACGGCGGTGAGGTCCGGCGCGCGGGCGGGCTGGTGATCTCCTGCGTGCCGCAGATGCCGGGGCCGGTGTGCCCGGCCGAACTCGCGCGGGAGACCGGCGATGCACCGCGGTACTTTGCCATCCTGCGCAAACTCGGCTTCGAGCGTTCGGCATTCGACGCGCGCCCGGATGAACTCAGCGACGGGCAGCGGCGCAAGGCGCTTGTGGCAAAGAGTCTTTGCGAAAGGGCGCATCTGTATGTGTGGGACGAGCCGCTCGGCGGCATCGACCTCACGGCGCGCGAGCAGCTTGCCGTGCTCATCCGGGACTCGGGCGCCGCGATGCTGCTCGTTGAGCATGACAGGGCGTTTCTGCGGAGCGTCGGTGCGCGGATTGTAGATATAACGAGCTGTTGATATTGATAAAAATATACCGATTTGTATTGAAAGGCAGGTGCGGCGCGTGAGTTTCACGACGTTTTCGTTCGGCGCGTTCTTCGCGGCGGTGTTCTGCGTGTACTGGGCGCTGCCGCAGCGCCTGCGCAAGTGGGCGGCGCTCGCGGCGTCGGCCGCGTTCTATGCGCCGTTCGGCGCGAGATCCCTCGCGGTGCTGGCTTTGTGCGCGGCGGCATCGTGGGGCATGGGCTTTGCGGTGGCCGCCCGGCGCGACAGCCGCGCGCGCTTCGCCGCGTGCATCGCGCTCTCGCTCGTGCCGCTCGCGCTCGTCAAATACGCGCCGGGTATGTTCGGCGTCGTGGGCGTGAGCTTCTTCACGTTCAAGATCATCGCCTACCTCGCGCAGGTGCGCGCCGGGGAGATCGAACCCGAGCGCGACTTCGCGGCCTACGCGCTGTACGTGAGCTTCTTCCCGGAGATCACGTCCGGCCCCATCCAGCGCGCGTCAAGCCTGCTGCCGCAGATCCATGCGCCGCGCGCATTCGACGCGGATAAGGCGCTCGCGTGCGGGCAGCTCATCGTGTGGGGCATGTTCAAAAAGCTCATGATCGCCGACAACCTCGCGGGCTACGTGCAGAAGGCGTACGACCAGCCGGATCTGTACATCGGCCCGAGCGTGCTGCTGGCGATGGTGCTCTACTCCGTGCAGCTGTACTGCGACTTCTCCGGCTACTCCGAGATGGCCGTCGGCATGGCGGGGCTTCTCGGCTTTGACGTGGAGGACAACTTCCGCATGCCGTACTTTGCGCGCTCCATCCGGGAGTTCTGGGCGAAGTGGCACATCTCGCTCTCCACATTCCTGCGCGACTACGTCTATTTCCCGCTCGGCGGCAGCCGGTGCGGCACGTGGCGCACCGCGTTCAATCTGATGGCGACCTTCCTCGTCAGCGGCATCTGGCACGGCACGGGGCTCACGTTCCTCGTCTGGGGGCTTCTCCACGGCGTGTATCAGGTCGCGGGACGCCTCACGCGCACCGCGCGCAGCCGCGCCTGGAGCGCTCTTCACATCCGGGAGGACGGGGCGCTTGCCTCGTGCGTCAAGGCGCTCGTGACGTTCGCGCTTGTGACGTTCGCGTGGATCTTCTTCGGCGCGCCGTCGCTCGAGCGCGCGTTTGATGTGCTGCGCCAGATCCCGAGCGGATTCACGCTGTCGGTGCAGACGGCGAAGAACGCTGCCGCGATGCTCGGCTTCAACGCGCACACCACGCTGCGCATGGGTCTTGCGATGGCTCTGATGTTCGGCGTCGAGTTCCTCGCGCGGCGCGAGGGCGTGGCCGCGTGGCTCGCAAAGCGGCCGGCCGCATTCCGCTACGCGCTGTGCTGGGCGCTGTGTCTCGCCGTGCTGTTCTGGGGCGCGGCGTCGGGCGGCAGCTTCATCTACTTTGAATTCTAAGGAGGGCGCCGGGATGAAACGGTTTTTGAAATGCGCGGCGCTCTTCCTCGCGCCGCTGGCGCTTTTGTGCGGCGTGTTCTTCGCGGCCGTCTGGCGCTCGGGCGAACTGTGCGACTACGAGGCCGGCGCCCACGCGAGCGCGGCGGGCGAGATCTCGCTGTTCGGCCTTGCCTACCGCGACAACACCGCGTCGTTCAAGCGCGCCGCGGCCAATGATGTGAAAGCCGACCTCCTCGTGCTGGGCACGTCGCGCTCGATGCAGCTGCGCGGGCAGTTTTTTGACACGGACAGCTTCTACAACGCGGGCGGCGGCATGGCGTTTCTGCCGCAGGCCGCGGCGTTCCTCGAAGCGCTCGACGAGGACGCGCGCCCCGAGCGGCTCATTCTCGTGCTCGACCAGTACTTTTTCAACGAGCAGTGGCTCGCGGCGGACAACGCGTCCAGCGTGCCCGATTACACGCAGTTCGCAGACCCTGACCCCGGCTATCTGCTGCACGCGTTCTTCGACGCGTACTCCTACGGGAAATACCGCATCCTCGACGTGCTGCAAACGCCCGCGGACGTCGTGGGCCTGTCGGCCTCGGCGCGCGGCGCGGGATTTTATCCCGACGGCTCGTATTCCTACGGCACCGACGCGACCGGCGACGGGCTCGACCCCGGCTTTGCCGACAGCATCAACCGCATCCTCACCGCGTCGAACCGGTTCGAGCACGGGAAGGTCGTGGCGCAGCAGGGCGTTGAGGATCTGCGCGCCGTGCTCGACGTGTGCAGGGAGTACGGCATCGAGGTCACGGCGTTCCTGCCGCCGTACGCGCCGAGCGTCTGGCAGTACATGCAGGACTACGGCGAGCACACGTATATGACGCAGATCTACGACACCATCGCCCCTGTGTTCGAGGAGTACGGCTACGAGGTGTTCGACTACTCGTACCTCCCCGAGACCACCGACGACCAGTACCTCGACGGGTTCCACGGCTCCGACCGCGTGTATGCCGCCATCTGCGCGCGGCTCGCGCGGGATTCGCAGTTTTTGTCCGACGTGCTCGACGAGGCGCGGCTGACGGCGCTCTTCGAGCAGGACGGCCCGCCGAAAGTCATTTCCTTCGGCGAATAAGCGGCCGCGGCGCGGCGCATACTGAACGGTGAAAGGGAGGTATGTGTCCATGGATGAAAAGACGATCTCACTTCTCAACGAAGTGTCCCGCTCGGCCGAGATGGGAAAAAATACCGTGCGCCGCCTGCTCGACGTCACGGACGACCCGAAGATGCTCTCGCATCTGCGAAAGGAGCTCGCGACGTTCGAGGACGTGTCGCGCCGGTCCCACGCGATGCTCGCCACCTACGGCAAGCTGCCGAAGGAGCAGTCGCCCGCGGCAAAGCTCTCGGCGCAGATGGGCATCAGCATGAAGACGATGGTCGACCGCTCGCCGCGCAATCTCGCGGAAATGCTCATCGAGGGCAACACGATGGGCGTCACGCAGCTCACCGAAGCCCTCAAGGACAACCGCGGCGCGAACGAGGGCGCCGTCGCGCTCGCGCAGCGTTTGCAGCACGCCGAGAACGAGTACTCGAACGAGCTGCACGCGTTTCTCTGAATACGGCCGCATCCGCACGTTGAAACGGGGCCCCCGCGCAGGCGGGGGCCTTTTTGTGTGCGCTTTTTCTCTCCAATCGACAAAACTGGAACAAAAATGCCATAAATAGGGAATAAAAGAAATTGAAAAAGTGAAAAAACGGTGATAACATAAAAGGGACAGAACCAGGGAATTCCGCTTTTTGCCAAAGCGGACCAGCAGTGAGAAGGAGAGAAGAAGGATGTTGAAACGATACGGCAGACGTGCCGGTGCATTTCTGACGGCGCTGGCTCTGTGCCTGAGCCTTGCATCGGGTGCGGTGCTGGCACAGGAGCCGGAGAGTACGGAACAGCCGGTGAGCACAGCACAGTCGGAGAGCGTTGCGCAGCCGGAGAGCACGACGGCCCCGGAG
>CALXBO010000025.1 GCA_944386565.1 uncultured Ruthenibacterium sp.
AGCGCCGCGCAAACTGCGCGGCGCTGATTTGGAGCTGCTAATGCGATTTGAACGCACGACCTCATCCTTACCAAGGATGTGCTCTACCGACTGAGCTATAGCAGCAAATGGCGACCCGGATGAGGCTCGAACTCACGACCTCTAGCGTGACAGGCTAGCGTTCTAACCAACTGAACTACCGGGCCATATGGCAGGGGCAGAAGGATTTGAACCCTCGGCACGCGGTTTTGGAGACCGCTGCTCTACCAACTGAGCTATACCCCTACATGCGCTCCTGATGTAGGGCGCTTAAATATCATACCCGCTATTTGCGCGTTTGTCAAGGGGTGTTTCGCAGCTTTTCCAACTTTTTTTCTCGAAAGTGTCCTGCGCTGTCTATTTTATATCAAAAGCGACAGGATGCAATACTTTTTTACAATCAAAATGCCAAAAATACTGGAAATGTTAAAAAATAACGGTGACGCAAATGAATTCTGTGATACAATAAACTCGGAATTGAATGTAAAGGCGGGGCTGCGCTTGAAGTTCCGCCCAACCGAAGCGATCGAAAAAGGAGCGTGCCATCAGTGCAAGCAAAAAGTGCGAAGGAATTTTTTTGTTTTGAAGAGCGTGTAGCGGATCTGGGTCTCATCGCCCTGCCGGGTGCGGAGGAACTGACCGCGAAGATCAACGAGCACCTTGTCCGCTGGTCCAAGGAGGCGGGCTTCAATCAGGACTCCTTCCTCATTGAGAACGAATGCCCCCGCTTTTCTTCCGGCGACGGAAAAGGCCTGATCAAATCCACCATCCGCGGCGATGACCTGTACCTTGTTGTGGATGTGGGAAATTACAGCCTGACGTATAACATGTACGGCTGCAAAAATCATATGTCTCCCGACGACCACTTCCAGAACCTCAAGCGCATCATTCAGGCGGCCAGCGGCAAAGCGCACCGTCTGAGCGTGATCATGCCCATCCTGTACGGCAGCCGTCAGCACCGCCGCAGCTACCGTGAGAGCCTGGACTGCGCCTGCGCGCTGCAGGAGCTCCAGACGATGGGCGTTGCCAACATCATCACGTTTGACGCGCACGATCCCCGTATGCAGAACGCTGTTCCCCTGATGGGCTTCGACAACTTCATGCCGACGTATCAGGTCATGAAAGCGATGCTGCGCGACGTGCCCGACATCCAGCTCGACCGCGACCACTTCATGGTCATCAGCCCGGACGAGGGCGCGATGAGCCGTAATATGTATTATTCGTCCGTTCTGGGCGTCAACCTCGGTATGTTCTACAAGCGCCGCGACTATTCCCGCGTCGTGAACGGCCGCAACCCCATCGTTGCGCACGAGTACCTTGGCGAGAGCGTCAAGGGCAAGGACGTGTTCGTTGCCGACGACATCATCTCCTCGGGTGAGAGCATGCTGGACATCGCCGAAGCGCTGAAGGCGCAGGGCGCGAACCGCATCTTCGCCAACGCGACGTATGCCATCTTTACGAACGGCCTCGAGGCGTTCGACAAGGCGTACAGCGAGGGCAAGATCGCGGGCGTGTTCGGAACGAACCTCACGTACCGCATGCCGGAACTTCTGGAACGCGAGTGGTTCCATGAGGTTGACGTTTCCAAGTACATTGCGTACGTCATCGCTGCGCTCAATCATGATATGTCTGTTTCGGCGATCATTGATCCGCACGAGAAGATCCGTATGCTGCTGGAGAAATACGGCCAGAGATAAGAAAAAACAAATGCCGGAGGCAGGATTTTGATCCTGTCCCCGGCATTTGTCATTCAGATGAGCGAGGTGAAACGCCGCGAGCCGGCGCGCAGCAGCATGAGCCACAGCAGAAGGGCGGCGGCACCGAAGAGAACGGTCAGTGCGAGACAATAGAGAGGCGTGTTGAGTGCGATTCCTGCCCAATAAGGCAGATAGGCCGCACCGACGGCTAACATTCCGCCGAAAATCCCGAGAAAGGCGCTCATCGACTGCTTGACGATCAGCGTGTCATTCGGGCAATCCAGCTTCGGGAAGAAAAGATTGACCCACAAACCGCCCACGGCAACGAAACAGCACACGGAACACCAGAAAAGCGCGATGCATACGGCCGCCGCGGGGGCAAGTCCTACGGCAAAGGAGAGCAGTCCGGCGCAGACGACCGCACACGGCAGAGAGAGCGTGAGATTGAACGCGGCTTTTGCCCCGAACAGAACGCGGGGCGGAAGGGGAGAAGATTTCAGAATCCAGAGCGTCTTTCCCTCCATGCTGACGGACACCGCGGTCGTGCAGATGGTGGCGAGAACCGCAGCACCGCCGAATGCTCCGGCCGGAAGCATGGCGTCCAGCCCGCCCAGAAGAGGAAGCATAGCGGCGATTTCACCGCGCATCACCACGGCGGCAACCGAAGCGCCAACGGCGAGGATGCCGCCGAACAGCGTGTTGAACACGTAGATCGGTGACCCGAAATACCGCCCGGCTTCTTTCCGGTAGAGAGCCAGAAACGAACTGCGCGCGCTGAGACGCGTCAGCCGGAAATCTTTGCGCAGCGTGCGTGCGGTCAGCCCGGAGAGGATGGCTTTGTACCGGCGGCACAGAAGCCAGCTCACGGCCAGAAACGGAACAAGGCAGACGGCGATGAACGCAAGCAGCGCCCCGGCGCCGGAACGCATCATGAGACCGAAGGGAAGAAGCCACGTATTCAGAGCCAAGCGTACAGCGGCCTCATTCTCCAAAAGTGCGGCCGGAAGATTGTTGATGTACAGAGAGCCGGTGAAAATTGCGCCGAAAAACACGAGATACGCCAGGTTCATCCACAGCGCTTTGCGACGCATCCGGAAGGAGGCAAGCGCGGAAAGCCATCCCGCCAGAGCGCCCAGAAGCGCCGAGAGAAGCGGGGAGAACAGGATGTGCACGGCCAGACGCACACATCCCCACGCGGAGACTCCGCTTCCGAACGTCATGTGCGCGGCTCCGGCAGGGATGAGCCACAGCCCTACGAATACTAGGTTTTCCAGATACAGCGAGAGCATTTTGGAGAGCATCACGGAGAATGCACTCACCGGCAGGGACAGGATCAGATCGGCGTCGCGGCCGCCGTACAGGATGTTCCCCGCCGCGGCGAACGTGAACAGCAGACCGGCGAGCACGCCGATCATCGCCATCAGGGGGAGAAGAAACTCCGCAAGCCCGAGCTCCGAGAGCCCGGCCCCGAACAGAAAGCTGTACGTGCCCGAGAGATACAGCGCCAGCGCTCCGAAGACCAGCAGGATCACAGCGGAGCTGAGCGTGCCCTTTTTCGTGCGGCCCACGGAGAGAGCAGCGAGCATCGCGCGGAAATTGACGCGTGTGAGAGCCAGAAATTTACGCATCGCCGCCGCCCTCCTCCGCAAGCTCCAGAAAGACGGATTCCAGATCGGAGTTGCCGACGACTTCTGCGGTGAAACCTTCCTCGACCAGCTGTCCGCCGCGGATGATGACGATGCGGTCGCAGAGCTTTTGCGCTACTTCGAGGATGTGCGTGGAAAACAGCACGCTGCCGCCGCGGTCGCACACCTCCCGCAGAAAGCCTTTCATCACATGGGATGCCTGAGGGTCCAGACCGACGAACAGCTCGTCCAGCATCAGCAGCTGAGGTTCCCGGATGAGTGCGGACACAAGCGCGAGTTTCTGCTTCATGCCGTGGCTGTAAGAGCCAATCTGGCTGCCGAGCACACTCAGAATGTCGAATGCGCCTGCGTATTTTTCCACGCGCCGTGTGCGTTCGGCGGAGGGAATCGAGTAGATGTCGGCGATAAAGTTCAGATATTGGATGCCCGTCATGAAATCGTACAGGTCCGGATTGTCCGGAAGAAACGCCGTGATGGATTTCGCCGCGACGGGTTCTGTCCGGACGTCGTGCCCGCCGATCCGGATCTCACCCTCCGAAAAGTCAAGGATTCCGGCGGCGCAGCGGAGCGTTGTGGACTTTCCCGCGCCGTTGTGCCCGATGAACCCCGTGATCGTGCCGCGCGGAGCCGTGAAACTCAGATCGTCCACCGCGCGTTTTCCGCCGGAATAGGATTTGGAAAAATGTGAAACGGTCAGCATAAGTACTGCCCCCTCAGTGTTTATATTTAGACGATTGTCTAAATAAAGAATAGCACAGTTTCCGTCCCTGTCAAGAGAAATTGCGGGAGAGGAAGAGGAGACTTGACAAGGAGGTCCGCCGCTCTATAATGAAATGTGGTATTGAGGATGAATTTTGAGAAGGGGAGAAAATCATGTCATATCATTATTTGCTGGATCTTGCACTCATCCTGATCAGCACAAAAGTGTTCGGGCTCGTGACGCGGCGGTTTCAGCTGCCGCAGGTCGTGGGTGCTCTGGTGGCGGGGCTTGTGTTCGGGCCCGCGTGCCTCGGATGGCTCTCGGCCACGGATTTCCTGTCGCAGGTGTCGGAGCTCGGCGTCATCGTCATCATGTTCACAGCGGGCGTCGGCACGGACTTGAAAGAACTCCGCCAGACCGGCAAAGCGGGTATGGTGGTTGCAACGTGCGGCGTGCTTGTGCCGCTGGCCATGGGCGCAGGCCTGATGGCATTGTTCAACCGGGGCGCGCTGTCATCCGGCGGGCCCGCGTGGCTCCAGAATATCTTTCTGGGCACAGTCCTGACGGCGACCTCCGTCAGCATCACGGTGGAGACGCTGAAGGAGATCGGCAAGCTCTCGACGAAGGCGGGCAACACGATTCTGGCCGCGGCGCTCATCGACGACGTGCTCGGCCTGATCTGTCTGACCATCGTGACCAGCTTTGCCGGCGAAGACGTCAGCATCGCGATGGTGCTGCTGAAAATTGTTGCGTTCTTCATCTTCGCGGGCGTTGTGGGTGTGATCGCGGTCAAGCTGTTCCGCCGCTACGACGTGCGCGTGGCGGATCGCTACCTGCGCCGGTTCCCGATCGCGGCCTTCGTGCTGTGCCTTGTGATGGCATACGCCGCGGAAGAGCTGTTCGGCGTCGCCGATATCATCGGTGCATTCGCGGCGGGACTGATGATCGCGAACACGCCGAAGGCAAAATACATCGAGAGCAAATTTTCGCCGCTGTCGTACCTTCTGCTCACGCCCGTGTTCTTCGCGAGCATCGGCATCAAGGTGGAGCTTCCGGCCATGACGCCCTCCATCGTGCTGTTCGCGCTGCTGCTGGCGGTCGTGGCGATCCTGTCGAAGATCGTCGGCTGCGGGCTCGGCGCCCGCGTGTGCGGGTTCCGGATGCGCCAGTGCCTGCAGATCGGATGCGGTATGGCGTGCCGCGGCGAGGTGGCGCTCATTGTGGCGAACAAGGGCATGGCGATGGGGCTCGTCAGCCCGACGCTGTTCGGACCGATCATCATTATGGTGGTCTGCTGCGCGGTGTTTACGCCGATCATGCTGAAAGCGGTGTTCCGCGGCGAAGAAAAGTATGCGGGCCTCGAGCAGAGCGGTCTGGCCGATTCGTTCGATATGGCGGAGCAGATGGACATTGTCTCGGAGAAACTCATCCGCGCCGAGAAGCAGCTGCGTGAAAACGAAGCGGAAAAGCGCTGATTGTCTCAAGAACAAAATAAAAAAGGGTGCGGCCTGCCGGCCGCACCCTTTTGCTTTATGAACTTGCGGACGCTGCGCGTCATTCCGCGGGAATTCCGCGCACATCTCCCACCGGGATGGAAAACGCGATGCCTGTGTTGGGAAGATCGAAACTTCCGGCGATCTCTTCCACTGCGTTCAGTACCGGCTCTACAAGACTGTCCGGCATCACGGCAAAGACTGTGCGGTTTTCCTTGCGCTCCGGCTCCAGTTCCGAGCGGAGCGAACCCACAAAGTCGCCGTCAAAGTAGTTTTCCAGCGCCATGGCCATGCCCCGGCTGTGCAGAATGGTAGCGCCGCGGACGCCCATGGATTCCAGGCGCCCGAGGATCTCCTCCAGGTGTTCGGCGCGGTTCAAGACAAATACGACCAGTTTCATGCAGATACCCCCCGTTTCGGGCTCAGTATACCACAAACACGGGCCGCTGAAAAGAGCCGAAACTGTGCATATGTTCAGGGAATGTAGATGTGGCGGGGGAGACCGTTGATGAAAACCGGCGTCAGTTCGGCCTGGATCAGCGGGCTCGCGTAGTTGATGAACGCCGGGAGCATATCCGTGTGGTCGGCATTGACCCACTCCAGCGGCACTTTTTTCTCAAAATTCGCCACTTCGTGGATGTCGTGGGGCTCGGTGGTGCACTGGTACGGGTCGTTGGACAGGCGCTTGAGCGCGATCATCTCGCCGGTGTGGCCTTCAAAGGCGGCTTTTGCCGCCGCGCCGCCCACCTGGAACGCCTCGGTGATGTCGGTGCGGCTCGTCATGTGCGCAGCGCAGCGCTGCAGCGTGGAAAGCTCGATGGAGCGCGTCTTCGTGTCCAGATGGGCGGCCACCTGATTGGCGAGATAGCGCGCCGTGCCGGTCAGGCTCTTGTGGCCGAATGCGTCCACAAAGCGCGCATCGTCGGCCAGTTCGCACACATACCGCCCGTCGTGCAGCTTGACGCCCTCGGAGACGGCAATGACGATGGATGCGCGCTCTTTCTGCATCCGCTCGACTTTGGCGATAAAGTTGTCCACGTTGAACGGGACCTCAGGCAGACAGATCATGTCCACGCCCTCGCTGTCTTCGCCGCGCGCGAGCGCAGCTGCCGCCGTCAGCCATCCGGCGTTGCGGCCCATGATCTCCACGATGGTCACGTACTTTGTTCCGTAGACCGTGGCGTCGCGGATGAGCTCTTTCATCACAACGCCGATGTACTTGGCGGCCGAGCCGTATCCGGGCGTGTGATCGGTCACCATCAGGTCGTTGTCGATCGTTTTGGGCACGCCCATAAAGCGGATGTCGCTGCCGACCGTCTTTGCATAGTCAGACAGCTTGCAGATCGTGTCCATGCTGTCGTTGCCGCCGATGTAGAAAAAGTATCCGATGTCGAGCTTTTTCAGAATGGCGAACAGACGCTCATAGACAGCGGTATCCTCAGCCGGGTCGGGCAGCTTGTAGCGGCAGCTGCCGAGATACGACGACGGCGTGCGCTTGAGCAGCTCGATGTCAAGCTGAGAGGTCAGCGTGGCGGAGAGGTCGACGATTTTCTCTTCCAGAAGCCCCTGCACTCCGTGCGCCATGCCGTACACGCGTCCGGCGCCGCGCCGCTCACAGGCCTGAAACACGCCCGCCAGACTGGCATTGATGACCGAAGTGGGGCCGCCGCTCTGGCCGACAATTGCATTCTTTGCCATAACAATCCTCCGTTGCAACATTTTTACCCGTACAATGCACGGAAATTCCATATCGGCTTTATTTTAGCACATTTGTGAGCGACATGATATGTGTATCTTGCACAATCTTATTCCTCCTCGCTCCAAAACCGCAATGCGAAATGCCGGCGATTCGTATTCCTGACAGAGAGACATCTATCGTGCAAAGGAGGAAGAGAGTGAACGGTATGAGAAGAATCCTTGCCGCGTTCGTGTGTGCGGCAATGCTGGTTTCGCTGGCGGCGTGCGGCGCATCCGGGACGTCGGCCGCTTCGGCAACCGCTGTGCAGGAGGCAAACGGGGCGTATGACGTGATGGCCGAGGCGTCGGCGGAAGACGCGGCGAAGGACGTTCTGCAGGACGGCAGGAAGATCGTTCTCAACGCAACGCTCACACTGGAAGCACTGGATTTTGACTCGGTGTGCGCGGCGTTGGAACAGGCGGCCGCCGACGCGGGCGGATATGCCTCTTATTCGAGCGTGGAGGGCGGTTCGGACAATTCGCGCCGCTACGCCTCCTATACATTCCGCATCCCGGCGGACCGGTACGAGGAATTTCTGACGGCGGCCGGGGATGCCGGAAATCTCATTTCCCGGAGCGAGTCGGCGGAGGATATCACGGCGCAGTACGTAGACACCGAGGCGCGCATTTCCGCACTGGAGACGCAGCGCGACAGCCTGATGGAGATGCTGGAGCAGGCGCAGGACGTCGAGACGCTGCTGGCGATCCGCACGGAACTGTCCGACGTGCAGTATCAGCTGGAGAGTTATGAAGCGCAGAAACGCGCGTACGACGATCTCATCGCGTACAGCACCGTCGACGTGACCGTGCGTGAAGTGGTGCGGGAGACGAGCGACCCCGAGAGCTTCGGCGCGCGGCTGGCGTCGAAATTTGCCGACGGCTGGTTCGATTTCGGAAACGGCCTGATGGATCTCGCGGTGGGCGTCGTCTATCTGCTGCCGTGGATTCTGGTGCTCTGCGCCGTCGGAGCGGGAGGGGCGGCCCTGTCGCGCCGGATGCGCAGAAAGCGGAAACAGCAGGCTCCGCCCGAACTGAAACAGCCGGACGAAACGCAGAAGTGACAGGAAAAGAGCCGGGACACGAAGACCGTGTCCCGGCTCTTTTGAAGTGCGGATGGTAAAGATCAGTCGATCATCTCGGAGATCACGCCGCCGCCCGCGATGCGGTCGCCGTCATACAGCACGGCCGACTGTCCGGGGGCGGGAGCGCGCTGCGGTTCGTCGAACAGCAATGTGAACCCGCCGCCGCTGACGTCCGCCACGGTGCAGGGGGCAGGGACGGCGCGGCTGCGGATCTTTACTTCGAAGCGCTCGCCGTTTTCAAATGCGGCGCCGTCCGTGCGCACGGCGTCCCGCACGCGGATGCCGGAGAAGAACTCGCTGCCGCCGCGCGCGAGCTCCACGTCGCCGCCGGGCAGGATGCGCTTGACGAAGACCGGCTCGCCGTACGCGATGCCGAGCCCCTTGCGCTGGCCGACGGTGTAATTGGAAACGCCCTTGTGAGCGCCCAGATCCTCGCCGTCCGGGCCGATGAAACGCCCCTGCTTGTCGGAAAGGCCGCGCGCGGCGATGAAGGCCGCGTAGTCGCCGTCCGGGATGAAGCAGATCTCCTGGCTGTCCGGTGCGTCGGCGCACGAGAGGCCGCTCTCCGCGGCCATGGCGCGGATGTCGTCCTTTTCGAATTCGCCGAGCGGCAGGCACAGGCGGGAGAGAACGTCCTGACCCAGCGCGTACAGCATGTAGCTCTGGTCGCGCGCGGCGCTCTCCGCCTTGGAGACGTAGTAGATGCCGCCGTTTTCCTCCACGCGTGCATAGTGTCCGGTCGCGATGTAGCGGATGCCGAGGCGGTCGGCCACGTCGCACAGCACGCGGAACTTGACCGCCGGATTGCACAGCACACACGGGCTGGGCGTCTCGCCGCGGCAGTAGCTCTCACAGAACGGCGCGACCACGTTTTCCTCGAAGCTCGCGGAGCAATCCTCCACGATCAGAGGGATTCCCAGCTGAGACGCGGCCTGCCGGGCCGCTTCCACCGCGCCGTCGTGCGCGGGGGAGAAGCGGAGCACGACGCCCTGTACGTCAAACCCCTGCTCGCGCAGGATGCGCGCGCACACGGCGGAATCGACGCCGCCGGACATCCCGATCAGGATCTTGTCCTGCTCCTCATAGGTGCCGAATCCCGCGCCGCTGCAAATCTCATCGCTCATCGTCCGAACCTCCTGTCTGTTGTGTCACACGCCGCAGCCGCAGGCGTGGCAGTCTTCTTCCAGCTTGCCCACGATGGGTTCGGGGTCCACGCCCTGACGGCGGTAGTAGTCCGAGATGGCCGCCTTGACGGCCTGCTCCGCCAGAACGCTGCAGTGAACCTTGACGGGGGGCAGCCCGTCGAGCGCTTCGACGACGGCCTTGTTCGTGAGCTTCAGCGCATCCTCGATGCTCTTGCCCTTGATCATCTCTGTGGCGATGCTCGACGTGGCGATGGCCGCGCCGCAGCCGAACGTGCGGAACTTGACGTCCTCGATCACGCCGTTCTGAATGCGCAGCGACATGCGCATGATGTCGCCGCACTGGGGATTGCCAACCTCGCCGACGCCGTCGGCGTTTTCAATCTCGCCCACGTTGCGGGGGTTCGCAAAGTGGTCCATGACTTTCTCACTGTACATAATTTCAACTTCCTTTCAAAAGGGGGATGTCATTCATTCCACAGGGGGCTGCGTTCGCGCACCTTCGGCACGACCTCGTCGAGCGCCGCGCACACCGCGCGCGCTTCCTCGACCGTGTTCTGCACGCCGAAGCTGATGCGCAGGCTGCAGTGCGCGATCTCATGCGGCAGGCCGATGGCCAGCAGCACATGGCTCGGGTCAAGGCTGCCCGACGCGCACGCCGAGCCGGACGAAGCGCAGATGCCCTTCATGTCGAGCATCAGCAGAAGGCTCTCGCCCTCGGCGGCCTCGAAGCTGGCGTTCACATTGTTCGGCAGACGCTTCGAGCGGTCGAGCGGGCCGTTGATCTTCACCTTCGGCATTGCGGCCACGTGGTCGAGCACGATGTCGCGCAGTTCCGACAGCCGCTTCGATTTCTCCGCAAGACCGTTCACTGCGATCTCGAGCGCCGTCGACAGGCCGACGATGCCGGCGAGGTTTTCCGTGCCCGCGCGGCGGCGTTTTTCCTGCGCGCCGCCGTCCATGAAGTTCACCGGGTTAACGCCGCGGCGGATGTACAGTACGCCAACGCCCTTCGGACCGTTGAATTTGTGCGCCGACAGGCTGAGCATATCCACGCCGAGCGCCTTCACGTCCACGGGGATCGCGCCGACGGCCTGTACGGCGTCGGTGTGGAACAGCACACCGCGGCGGCGGCACACCTCCGCGATCTCCGCGATGGGCTCGATCGTGCCGATCTCGTTGTTCGCCATCATGATGGAGACGAGCGCGGTGTCGGGCCGGATGGCCGCGTCCACGTCCTCCGGACGGACGAAGCCCTCCGCGTCCACGGGAAGATACGTCACTTCAAACCCCTCGCGCTCGAGCGCGGCCATCGAATGCAGGATGGCGTGGTGCTCGATGGAGCTTGTGATCAGATGTTTTTTGCCCTGCGCAGCCATGCGCCGCGCCGTGCCCTTGACGGCCCAGTTGTCGGCTTCCGTGCCGCAGCTGGTGAAATAGATCTCGCCGGGTTCCGCGTTCAGCGCACGCGCCGTGCGCTCACGCGCCGCGTCGAGCGCCTGACGCGCCTGTTCGCCCACCGAGTAGAAAATGCTGGACGGGTTGCCGTATACTTCGCTGAAATACGGCGTCATGGCCTCGAGCACCTCGCGCGAAACGGGGGTCGTGGCCGCGTTGTCCACATAGATCGTCGCCATAAGATTCACCGTTCTTTCTTTGATTTCAGGCGGTGAAAGGCCGCCTTTGATTTTAATATATACCAAATTGGTATAGTTTGCAAGAGGAAATGCCGCTTTTATTTGAATTTTGCGGCCTCGGCTACGGCCATCGCGTCGCACCGCTCGTTCTCCGGGTGGCCGGCGTGGCCCTTGATCCACTGGCAGTGCACGGTGTGCCGCTCGCACAGCTCGAGCAGAACGGCCCACAGATCGCTGTTCAGCGCAGGCTTCTTGTCGGATTTCACCCATCCGCGGGCGCGCCACGAGCGGGCCCAGCCCTTGGTGAGGGCGTCGATGACGTATTTCGAATCGCTCACGAGCGTCACGTCGCACGGCTCCTTGAGCGCGCGCAGAGCCTCGATCACGCCGGTCAGCTCCATGCGGTTGTTGGTGGTCTCGCGCTCGCCGCCGGACATCTCGCGGCGCTGTCCGTTGTACTCGAGCACGGCGCCCCATCCGCCGGGGCCGGGATTGCCCGAACACGCGCCGTCGGTGTATACATTTACATGTTTCATACTTTTCTCCGAACATCCATAGAATTCAATGAGTATTATAACCGCTGCGGGCATATTTCACAAGCGCTTTGTCCAATACTGCTAACGACGGGCGCGGCAAGTTGACAAGAATCACCAAAAACGGTATCATGATACTGTCATTAGTTGGAACGGCCTTGGGGTTCGTCTGCAGACGTCCCCCCCGCACACAGGCAGGCCGCGGGCGAATCAGCGCGCCGTGCGCCGCGATGCGAAAACGAATGAAATGCAATCACACCCGGAGAAAAACCGGAAAACCTGCATGCGAACAGCGACAGGTTCCGTTTCGGTGCAAAATGCCGGGAAACACACAACGGAGGTAATATGGAACAACAACTGAATAAGACGATCGAACAGCCGGCGGAAAAGGCGGCGAAGCAGAGCCGCGGCCGCCGTCCGCAGCAGCGCAAGCCCGCTGCGGCGCAGAGCGCCAAGAAGACAGGACAGCCCCGGCAGTCCCGCGCTCCGAAGTCCGAGAAGGCGCAGAACACGGAAAAAACCGCCCAGAAGGCGCCGGCAAAGTCCGCGCCCAAGCAGGTCGAGAAGGCGGCCGACGCCGTGCGCCGCACCTTCCAGCGCCGTCCTCGCCAGAGCGCGAAACAGGGCGGCGCGGCCGTGCCGGTCCACCTGTATCCGCTGGGCGGCCTCGGCGAAGTGGGCAAGAACATCACGCTCTATGAGTGCGGCCAGGATATGATCATGGTCGACTGCGGGCTCGTGTTTCCGGACAGCGACATGTTCGGCATCGACCTCGTCATCCCCGACTTCACGTTTGCCGTGCAGAACAAGGACCGCATCCGCGGCGTCATCATCACGCACGGCCATGAGGACCACATCGGCAGCCTGCCGTATCTGCTCAAAGAATTCAACGTCCCCGTCTACGCTACGCGCCTGACGATCGGACTCATCAAGAACAAGCTCGAGGAGCACGGCCTGCTCGGCTCGACCAAGCTCGTGGAGATCACGCCGCGCCGCAAGTTCAAGCTCGGCTGCTTCACCATCGAGCCCATCCATGTGAACCACTCGATCCCCGACGCGGTCGCGTTTGCCATCGAGTGCCCGGCGGGCGTCATCCTGCACACGGGCGACTTCAAAGTGGACTACACGCCGATCTCCGGCGGGCCCACCGATCTTGCCACGATCGCGGAGTACGGCCAGCGCGGCGTTCTGGCGCTGCTCGCGGATTCGACCAACGCCGAGCGCCCGGGCTTCACCGCCACGGAGCACAAGGTGGGCGAGGCGTTTGCCACGCTGTTCCGCCGCGCGGAGAAAAAGAGAATCATCATCGCCACGTTCGCGTCGAACGTGTACCGCATCCAGCAGATCATCGACCTTGCCGTCGCCGCGGGCCGGCGCGTCGCCGTCTCGGGCCGCAGCATGGTGAACAATACGGAGATGGCGATGGAACTCGGCTATCTCCACGTTCCCGAAGGCGTGCTGATCGACATTGACGAGATCGACCGTTTCCCGCCGGAGAAGGTCGTGCTCATCACCACCGGCAGTCAGGGCGAGCCGCTCTCCGCGCTGTCGCGCATGGCGTCCGGCAGCCACCGTCAGGTGCACGTGGGCGAGGGGGATTTCATCATCATCTCCGCCACGCCCATCCCCGGCAACGAAAAGATGGTCACGAAAGTGGTCAACGGCCTGCTGCTCCTCGGTGCGGAGGTCATTTACGAGCGCATGTACGACGTGCACGTCTCCGGCCACGCCTGCCAGGAGGAGCAGAAGCTGATGCTCACGCTGGCGAAGCCTCAGTATTTCCTGCCGGTGCACGGCGAGTACAAGCATCTGAAGAAGCACGCCCAGACGGCGGAGGCCGTGGGCATCGACCCGAAGAATATCTACATCGGCGCGAACGGCGAGCACATCATCCTCTCGAAGGATGCGATGAAGATCGGCGAACCCGTGCCCGCCGGTGCGGTGATGGTGGACGGTCTCGGCGTCGGCGACGTGGGCAACGTCGTCATGCGCGACCGCCGTCATCTGTCGGAGGACGGCCTCGTGATCGTCGTGGCCGCCGTGCAGAGCACCACGGGCAAGCTCGTCTCCGGTCCGGACATCGTCTCGCGCGGATTCGTCTATGTGCGTGAGAGCGAGCATCTCATCGACGGTGCGCGCGAGCAGGTCAAGGATCTGTTCACCCGCCTCGAAGCCGAGCACGTGCGCGACTGGAGCAGCGTGAAGACGCGCATCCGCGAGACGGTCTCGTCTTACCTGTACCGCCGCACCAAGCGCAGCCCGATGATCCTGCCCATTCTGATGGAAGTATGACCCCGTGATCCCGCGGGCCTGAAAGAAGGTATCGCATGAAGCGCAACTTCACCCGTTTCGAGTTTTTTGTCCCCGTGCTGTGCGCGGCCTGCCTCGCTCTCGGCGTAGCGCTGTGTCTGGCAAAGCCGGTGTACCTGATCCCGGTCGCGGCCATCATCCTGGCCGCCGCCGCGGCGGCCGCGGTGTGCGCGGCGCACACGCGGCGTCTGGTGCGCCATATCCTGTACGGAGAGAAAAGCGCGGAGGGCGGCAGTTTTGCGGCACTCGGCATGCCGGTGCTCATCCTGTCCGGGGACGTCATCATCTGGTACAACGAAGCGTTCCGGAACGAGATCCTCGGCGGCGACGAGGCTTGCCTCGAAGCCATCCGGAAGAGAGTCCCCGCGTTCGACCGCACTCTGACGAGCGAGCCGACGGGACAAAATCTGGAAAACGGCGGGCGGCGCTACACCGTGTACGGGAGCGCCGCGGAGGGCGAGAGCGATCTGTACATCGCCTACTTTGTGGACAACACTGCGCTCAAACGGCAGGCGGGCGAGTACATCGCCACGCGTCCGAGCGTGATGCTGATCGCCGTCGACACCTACGATGAGATCCTCAAGGAACTCAAGGAGAGCGAGCGCGCCCGGATCGCGGGCGAGATCGACCTTGCCCTCGAGCAGTTCATCGGCGCGACGAGCGGTTTTTTGCGCCGCACGGGTACGTCCCGCTATCTTGCCGTGGTGGAGGAACGCCACATGCAGGAGATCGTCAAGAACCGTTTTTCCATCCTTGATACCGTCCGCGCGATCGGTCAGGAGGACATCACGGTGACGCTCTCCATCGGCGTCGGCCGTCTGGGCGATACGTTCCGCGAATGCGAGGAAATGGCCGTGCAGGCGCTCGACATGGCGCTCGGCCGCGGCGGTGACCAGGCCGCCGTCAAGAGCAAGAACGGCTTTGAGTTCTACGGCGGCGTATCGCGCAGCGTGGAAAAGCGCTCCAAAGTCAAGAGCCGTATCATCGCGACGGCGCTCCACGATCTGATCGTGCAGAGCGACGACGTTATCATCATGGGCCACAAGATGTCCGATCTCGACAGCGTCGGCAGCGCGGTCGGCGTGTGGCGCATCTGTCAGATGTGTCATAAGCCCGCGTGCATCGTTGTGGACGAAAAGCGCACGCTGAGCGAAAAACTGCTGGCGCAGTTTAAGGATGCCGACCACGAGGGATGTCTGCGCACACCCGACGAGATGGAAAATCAGGTCTCGCCGCGTACGCTCGTCATCATTGTGGATACGCACATGGCGCGAATGGTTGAGAGCGAGACCATTTATAAGCGCGCCAAGAATGTCGTTGTGATCGACCATCACCGCAAGTGCGTCGGCCACATTGACAACGCCGTGATCTTCTATCACGAGACGAGCGCGTCGAGCGCTTCGGAACTCGTGACGGAATTGATCCAGTATATGCCGTCCGACAAGGAAACGCGACTGACCGCCGTGGAAGCGCAGGCGCTGCTGGCCGGCATCACGCTGGACACGCGCAATTTCGCGCTGCACACGGGTGTGCGGACGTTTGAAGCGGCTGCGTATCTGCGCCGTATGGGCGCCCAGACGCAGGCCGTCAAAAAACTGTTCAACTCGTCGCTGGAGAGCTACGCATACCGCGCGCAGCTCGTCACCGACGCGGAGCTGTACATGGGCTGCGCGGTGGTCGTGGCCGATGAACTGCCCGAGCACATGGACGTCGTGATTCCGCAGGCGGCGAACGACCTGCTGACCATCGACGGCGTGGAGGCGAGCTTTGTGGCCGTCAATACCGGCAGCCAGATCAGCATTTCCGCGCGCAGCATGGGTGATCTCAACGTTCAGGTCGTCATGGAGACGCTCGGCGGCGGAGGCCATCTCACGATGGCGGGCGCGCAGCTGCGCGGCGTGACGGTCGACGAGGCGCGCAAACGGCTGTTTGACGCGATCACGCAGTACCGCGAGACGCAGCATGCGACGCGCGGTGCAAAGGAAAACAGATGACATGAATTCTCCGCGCCGAAGCCCGGCGCGGATTTCCGCAAAAGGAGTGGACAATATGAAAGTAGTACTGAAACAGGATGTCAAAGGCATCGGCAAAAAGGATGAGCTGCGCGAAGTCTCGGACGGCTATGCGCGCAACTTCCTGTTCCCGCGCAAGCTGGCCGTTGCGGCCGACGCCGCGGCGATCAATGAAGTGAAGACGAAAGCCGCCGCCACCGAGCACCACGCCGCCGAGGCGCTTGCCGCCGCCAAGGCGCTGGCCGCGAAACTTGACGGCTCCACGGTCACCGTGACCGCGAAGGCCGGTTCCAACGGCCGTCTGTTCGGTTCCGTCACCGCGAAGGATATCGCTGCGGCGCTCACCAAAGCGGCGGGCGAGACGGTGGACAAGCGCAAGGTCGTTCTGGACGCCGACATCAAGCAGTTCGGCATCTTTGACGTGGAAGTCAAAGTGTATCCGCAGGTCACGGCCAAGGTGCATGTGGACGTAAAAGAGCAGTGACCCGCATGACGCGGGAGAAGGGGGGCGCCGCATATGGCGGCCAATGACGTTAAGCTGTCGCTGGAATCTCTCGGCGTCAACCTGCCGTACAGCATGGAGGCGGAGCAGGCCGTTCTGGGCGCGGCGCTTCTGGACGCGGAAGTCGTTCCGCGCCTTGTGGAGCAGCTGCGCCCGGAGATGTTTTACGCGCGCCAGAACGGCGAGATTTTCAACGAGCTCGTTGCGCTGTTCACGGCCGGCAAGCCTGTCGACTTTGTCACCATCCTGCGCAGCGTGCAGGACGCGGGCGTGTTCGACACCGAGGAAGAGGCGAAAGTCTACCTCACCACAGTGTGCGAGACCGTCCCGGCGCTTTCGCATGTGGATTCCTACATGGAGATCATCCAGCAGAAATACCGCATGCGCCAGCTGCTCAACACGGCCAAGACGATCCTCGAGCGCGCGGGCGACGAGCCCGACACCGACCTTCTGCTCGAGAGCGCGGAACAGAAAATCTATGAGATCCGCTCGGGGCGCGACACCAGCGCCCTCACGCCCATCTCGAGCGTCATTCTGGACACGTACGCGCATCTGCAGGAAATTTCCGGTCCGAACCGCGCACAGTACCTCGGAATCCCGACGGGGTTCCGTCTTCTGGACAAAATGCTCACCGGCCTCGGCCGCTCGGACCTCATCATCCTGGCGGCCCGCCCCGGTATGGGCAAGACGTCGTTTGCCCTGAACATCGCCACCAACATCGCCAAGCGCGGTGAGATGGGTGTGGCGGTGTTCAGCCTTGAGATGACGAAGGATCAGCTGGTCAACCGCGTGCTGTCCGGCGAGGCGGCCATCGACAGTCAGGCGTTCCGCACCGGCGAGCTGAACTCGGGCGACTGGGACAGCCTTGCGCGCGCCTCCGAAGTGCTCGCGCGCACGCATATGTATCTGGACGATACGTCCAACATTACCATTCCTGAGATGAAGGCGAAGATCCGCCGCATCAATCAGGACCCTTCGCGCAAGGACATCGGCGTCGTCATCATCGACTACCTGCAGCTCATGAGCACCGGCAAACGCTCGGAATCGCGCGTGCAGGAGATCAGTGAGATCACGCGAAATCTGAAGATCATGGCAAAGGAACTGTATGTTCCGGTCATTGCGCTGTCACAGCTGTCCCGCAGCGCGGAGAAGAGCACGGGGCGCACCGATCACCGGCCGGTGCTGTCCGACCTGCGCGACTCCGGCTCGATCGAACAGGACGCCGACTCGGTGCTGTTCTTGTACCGCGACGCATACTATGACAAGAGCGAGGAGGCGGACACCACGGTCGCCGAGTGCATCGTGGCAAAGAACCGTCACGGCGAGGTCGGCACGGTGCCGCTCGCATGGGACGGCAATCATACGCGCTTTACGGATGTGGACTTTAACCATGCCTGAATTGGAAACGCGCGTGCTCGGCACGCTCTCGGAACATCAAATGCTGAAATCTGGGGATACTGTCATCGTGGCTCTCTCGGGAGGGGGAGACTCGATGGCATTATTCCATTTTTTGTTTTTGCACGCAGAAACACTCGGAATCCGTCTGCGCGCGGCGCATGTCAACCACGGCATCCGTGGCGTGTCTTCCGATGCGGATGAGGCGTTCGTGCGCCGCGCCTGCGCAGAGTGCGGCGTCCCTCTGGATGTGCGCAGGCTCGCGCTGGGAGCGGGTGCCTCGGAGGACGAGGCACGCCGCGCACGGTACGAATTTCTCGACGGGCTGAGCCGGGAATACGGCGCAAAGGTCGCCACGGCGCACACTGCATCCGATCAGGCCGAGACGGTTCTGTTCAGTCTGGCGCGCGGCACATCGGTGCGCGGTGCGGGCGGAATCCCCTATGTGCGGGGGGCTTACATCCGCCCGATGCTCGACGTGTGGCCGGAGGAGAGAAACCGCTATCTCGAACGGGAGCGCATCCCGTTTTGCACCGACGAGTCGAATGCCGGCGACGCGTATGCGCGCAACCGCGTGCGGTCGCAGGTATTGCCCGCGCTGGAACACGTGCACGAGGGAGCTGCGCGCCACATCGCAGAATTTGCCCGCGACGCCGCCGAGACAGCCGCGTTCGTGGAAGAGCAGGCGGCAGAGCTTCTGGAGCGCGCGCGCCGGATGCATCCGGCCGAAGTGCTCGATGTGTATGAGAGCAGCGTGCTGCGCGAAGCCCCCCGCGTCGTTCTGCGTGCGGCGCTGCGCAGCCTGATCGCACCATATGCGGACCCGGACCGGGAATGCATTGAACACTGTATGCGGCTTCTGGAGACGGGCGGCATGCGCAGCCTCAGCGGCCGTGCGTCGTTCTGCGTCCGGCAGGGGCTTGCACGTGTGGAACCGGCGCAGACCGCGGATTCTGCATGGCAGATCCCGTTCGCACCGGGAGTGTACGGTCTTCCGGACGGACGTGAGGCGGAGATTTCCTGCATTTCGTTCGAAAATTATGAAAAAATGGGAAAAGAAGCGCAAAATCCTTTGTGTTCCTGCCTCGATTATGATAAAATAAAAACTGGTACTTTGCTGCGCCCGCGCCGCGCGGGAGACCGATTTTCCGGGCCCGGACGCAGTCAATCGGCCGCATTGAAAAAAGTATTGAACGAGCAGCGCCTTTCGCACGCCGCGCGCGCCGGGCTCATCCTTGCCGCAGCAGGCAATGAGGTGCTCTGGGCCTCCGGGCTCGGAGCAGCCCGAGGGATGCTTCCCGGGCCGGGGACGGTGAAAGTTGCTGTGATCACGATACGGAAAAGAGGAACGATATGAAAGACAATATGCGCGAAGACGTTCTGAAGGTGCTTGTGAGCGAAGAAGAGATCCGCGAAAAGGTCAAGGAAATGGGCCGCCGCATCACGGAGGACTACAAGGGGAAGAATCTTCTTCTTGTGACCGTGCTCAAGGGCGCCGTCGTGTTCCTTGCCGACCTGATGCGCGAGATCGACGTGCCCGCGGAGATCGACTTCATGGTCGTCTCCAGTTACGGCTCCGGCGTGAAATCGTCGGGCGTCGTGAAGATCGTCAAAGACCTCGACACCCCGCTGGAGGGCAAGGACATCCTCATCGTGGAGGACATCCTCGACTCCGGCCTGACCCTGAGCTACCTCAAGGAGATCCTCGAGGGCCGCGGCCCCCGTTCGATCCAGATCGCGGCGCTGCTCGACAAACCCACGCGCCGCAAGGTCGACCTCAAGGCGGATTACATCGGATTCTCCGTCCCGGATGAATTCGTGATCGGCTACGGGCTGGATTACGACGAGAAATACCGCAACCTGCCGTACATCGGCATTCTGAAGCCCGAGGTCTATTCCAACTGAACAGGGAGCTGAATCTGTTTTGAACAAAAAGCCCAAAACCATCAACGGCCTGCTGGTCATCGCGGCGCTGGGAATCATCATTCTTTTCCTCGTTGCGGCGAGCGGCGGCCAGAGGCAACAAACCATGAAGTACTCGGAGTTCATCGGGTACTTCGAAAACGCCCAGGTCAGTGAGTTTTCGATCGACCTCAACAACGGCAACGCACAGCTGAAGGTGGACGGTCAGGACGAGCCGGTTCTGTACACCATTCCGTATCTGACGCTGTTTTTGAGCAATGTCGACGACTATATCGCACTGCGCGACGAGACGCATCCGGATTCCCCGATGGTCTATGACTACGACCCGCCCACGGATACGCCGGTCTGGATCACGATGCTGCCGATGCTGCTTGTGTCGGTGCTGCTGATGGGCGGCCTGTACTATTTCATGTATATGCAGTCCGGCGGGGGCAAGCCGATGAGCGTCGGCCGCGCCCGCGTAAAAGATCAGGCCGACACCGGCCGCAAGGCGACGTTCAAGGACGTTGCGGGCGCGGACGAGGAGAAGGCCGAGCTGGAGGAGATCGTTGAATTCCTGAAAAACCAGCAGAAGTTCAATTCTCTGGGAGCCCGCATCCCGCACGGCGTTCTGTTCGTCGGTCCTCCGGGCACCGGTAAGACGCTGCTCGCCCGCGCGTGCGCCGGCGAGGCGGGCGTGCCGTTCTATTCGATCTCCGGTTCTGATTTCGTTGAAATGTATGTCGGCGTCGGCGCGTCGCGTGTCCGCGACCTGTTCGACAAGGCCAAGAAGACCGCTCCGTGCATCGTGTTCATCGACGAGATCGACGCAGTCGGCCGTCAGCGCGGCGCCGGCCTCGGCGGCGGCCATGACGAGCGCGAGCAGACGCTGAACCAGCTGCTCGTTGAGATGGACGGCTTCGGCGCGAACGAAGGCGTCATCGTCATCGCGGCCACCAACCGCGCGGATATCCTCGATAAGGCGCTGCTCCGGCCCGGCCGTTTCGACCGTCAGGTCTACGTGGGCCTGCCCGATGTGAAGGGCCGTGAGGAGATCCTGAAAGTCCACACGCGCAACAAACCCCTGGCGCCGGATGTTGTGCTCAAGACCATCGCCCGCTCCACTGTGGGCTTTACGGGCGCCGATCTGGAGAACCTCGTCAACGAGGCGGCGCTTCTGGCCGCCAAGCGCGGCCGCAAGGCCATCACGGAAAAGGACATCGAGGAGGCCAGCATCAAGGTCATCGCGGGCCCCGAGAAGAAGAGCCGCGTGATCTCCGACAAAGAGAAGCGCCTCACCGCATACCACGAGGCGGGCCACGCCATTGCGCACTACTGCTGTGAGACGGCCGATCCCGTGCATGAGATCTCGATCATCCCGCGCGGCATGGCGGGCGGCTATACGATGAGCCTGCCGGAGGACGATAGGACGTACGTCACCAAGCGCCAGATGGAAGAGGAGATCGTCACGCTGCTCGGCGGCCGCGTTGCGGAAAAGCTGGTGCTCGACGACATCTCCACCGGCGCGTCGAACGATCTGGAGCGCGCCACGGCGACCGCGCGCAGCATGGTCATGCGCTACGGCTTCTCCGACCGCCTCGGCCCCGTGGTGTACGGGACGAACCCGAGCGAGACGTTCCTCGGACGCGACCTCGGCACCGGCCGCAACTACTCCGAGACGGTGGCTGCGGAGATCGACGAGGAGATCCGCGATATGCTCGATGTGGCGTTTGAATCGGCGAAGTCCATTCTCGAGAGCCACATGAACGAGCTGCACGCCGTAGCGGCGGCGCTTCTGGAGCGCGAGAAGCTCTCCGGCAAGGAGTTTGAGACGCTGATGAAAGGCGGCAGCCTTCAGCCCGAGCATCCCGCGGAGGACAATGCGGCGGAGAAGGCGGAGGAAGACGCTGTCAAGCCGGCGGAACATCCCGCTGCGCCTGAGACGCGCGCGCCGGAATCCGCGCCGAAGGCTCCGGAGACCGTTCTCCATTACGACGACGAATAAACACAACGGCGCGCCGCATCTCTGATGCGGCGCGCTTCTCTTCCGGTGAAAGCTATGAACGATTTGTTTTTGCGCCGCGCCGTGCTGGAACAGCCCGTCCCGGCCCACGAATACTGGACGGAACTTGCGGCTGTCCGGTGCCTTGCGCACACACCGCTTGAATTTTCTGTGCCCGTCACATTCTTTGTGGGGGAAAACGGAACCGGAAAGTCCACGCTCCTCGAGGCGCTCGCCGTCGCTTCCGGTTTCAACGCCGAAGGAGGCTCGCGCAATTTCCGCTTCTCTACGCGCGAGACGCATTCGGGAATGCATCAGTATCTGCGCCTTGTGCGCGGCTTTCGCCCGAAGAGCGGCTTCTTTCTGCGCGCGGAAAGCTTTTACAATGTGGCATCCGCCGTGGACGAGCTGGGCAGAGGCGACGAGGATTTCATGAGCCGGTACGGGGGCCGTTCCCTGCATGAGCAGTCGCACGGGGAGAGCGTGCTTGCGCTCGTGCGGAGCCGGTTCGTGCCGGGCGGGCTCTACTTCCTCGACGAGCCGGAGGCCGCGCTGTCGCCCATGCGGCAGATGTCGCTTCTGGTGCGCATTTATGACCTCGCCGCGCAGGGCGCGCAGTTTATCGTCTGTACGCATTCGCCCATCCTGATGGCGCTGCCGGGCGCGCAGGTGCTGCAATTTGATGAGGACGGATTTGCCCCGGTGGATTACCGGGAGACCGAGCACGTGCGCGTCACAAAACGCTTTCTGGAGGACCCGGAGCGGATGCTGCAATACCTGTTGCAGGAGGATTTGTGACTGTGCGGGAGAGAAAGGAAAAGACAATGATCCAACCTGTGGCGGAATCCGAACTGATGCAGGCCGCGTTCATCCACTCCGAGAGCTGGAAGGAATCGCACCGCGGGGTTTGCTCCGAAGAATTCATCGCGCAGCACACGCCCGAACGCCAGAGGCAGTATCTGGAATCAGCGGCGGAACAGGGCGCGCGGCTGTATATGCTGACAGACGGAAAGCCGGTCGGGATCGTCTCCGTGCGCGGCAGCCTGATCGAAAATCTGTACGTCCTGCCGGATGAGCAGAACAGGGGATACGGAACGCAGCTTCTCCTGTTTGCTGCCCGGCAGTGCGCGGACACGCCGACGCTGTGGATTCTCAGCACGAACGAGCGGGCAAGGCGGCTCTACGAGCGCCACGGGTTCCGGCCGACCGGCAATATAATACGGCATCAGGGCGGCATCTCCGAACAGGAGTTCCGGTTGATACAGGGGGCAGGGCGAAAATGATAATCCGCACACGGAGACTGTACATCAGGAACTTTCGGACGGAAGATCTGAATGACCTGCACCGGCTTTTGTCCGACTGTGAGGTGATGCGGTATCTGGAACCGCCGTATTCCCGGGAAAAGGCGGCAGACTTTTTGAAAAACGCCGGACTGTGTGCTTCTCCGCCGATCTATGCTGTGGAAGATTCCGAGGGCGGCTTTGCCGGCTATGTGATCTATCATCCTTACGAGCGCGATTCGTATGAGATCGGCTGGGTGCTGTGCAGAGAGAATTGGGGACGGGGATACGCAAAGGAACTCACCGAAGCCCTGATCCGGGATGCAGGCGGCAGAACAAACTCCCTTGTGATCGAATGCGTCCCGGAACAGACGGTGAGCATCCGGATCGCGCTGCACAGCGGTTTTCGCTTTGAGGGACAGACAGAAGGCTGCAATGTGTACCGCCTGTTTCTCTGATCCGGGAAGCAGACACAAAAGAGCCGCGCCGGATGCAAGCATCCGGCGCGGCTCTTTTTGACTGGAGTGAATGAAAACCGGGCACGGCTCATTCGTACACGGTTTTTCCGGCGATCACGCACAGAACGCGGGAAAACTCCGGGCGGTCCGTCATGAGCTGCCGCGCTGCCATCAGCACCGCCCCGCCGCTGGGGGACGCGGGAATGGCGTCCGTGTACAGCAGTTCACGCGCCGTCGCGTTGGCGTGGCTGCTCGGCACGGCGATGATGGAATCCACAATGTAGGGATTGTAGTTTTCCGGAACAAATCCCGCCCCGAGGCCGGGGATGTTGTGGTGACCCGTATAGCCGCCGCTCAGCGCCTGGCTCTCATACGGCTCCACGGCGATGATCTTCACATCGGGAAGCCAAGCCTTGGCGTACTCGCCCACGCCCGTCACCGTACCGCCGGAACCGACGCCCACGACGATCGCATCCAGCTGACCGTCCGTGGCGCGCACGATGGCAGGGCCCGTGACGCGGCGGTGAAACTCCGGGTTCAGATCGTTCGCAAAATAGTTCAGATAGTAGCCGCCTGTTTTGTTCACGGCTTCCATCGCGCGTTTTTCCACGCCTTTGCGCCCGTAGACGTAATTCGAAAGCACGATTTTTGCGCCGAGCTGGGAGAGATACTTCTGCCGCTCCGTCGGCACCGTCGCGGGCATGCACAGAATGAGCGGATGATGGCTCCGGGAGCAGGCAATGGCCAGCGCCACGGCAAAGCTGCCGCTCGACGCCTCTACGACCGTCTGCCCGGGGGAGAGCTCCCCGCGCTCCGAGGCCAGCGCCAACATGCCCTCGGCCAGAGCGTCCTTCGCGCTTCCGGTGGCTCCGCCGTATGCGAGATACCCGTACAATGTGCCGGGAAGATTGTATTTTGCGGCGTAGCCGCTCAGCCGGACGACGGGCCGCTGGTACAGCGTCTCGTAATAGCTGTTCAGCACGTCCATGCGCGCGCCTCCATTCGATCAGAAAACTTCATAATATCTCTATTATAGCAATTTTCTTTTCAATATGGAATAGAGAGGGCGGGAAGTTTTTTCAAAAAAGACGTGTAAAGCTGTTGACTTTACACGCGCGTTCTGATATAATTGCAGACGTTGTAAATGAAGATCGCTTTACAAAGGGAGGGCACGATGGCGAAAAATCTCGAGATCTCCTATCTGCTGGATTTTTACGGTGACGTGCTCACCGACAAACAGCGGGAAGCGATGGAAGAATATTACAATGCTGACCTCTCTCTGGCGGAGATCGCCGAAGGGCTCGGGATCACCCGGCAGGGCGTGCGCGACGCGGTGAAGCGCGGAGAGGCAACGCTGGTGGAGCTGGAAGAGAAGATCGGCGCCGCGGGACGTTACCGCGCGCTGGCGGACCAGCTCGACCAGCTGGAACACCTGCTGCGGGACATCCGCTTTTATGCCACGGACGTGCGGGTCGACGGCGAACGCATCGCCGCGCTGGCCGGCGAAGCGCTCTCGACGCTTCAGTCCGTGAGGGATTTTGAGAATCAATGAGGTGCAGCGAATGGCTTTTGAATCATTGACCGAGCGCCTTTCCGCCGCCTTCAAACGGCTGCGCGGCAAGGGCCGCCTGTCCGAACAGGATATCAAGGACGCAATGCGCGAGGTGCGCATCGCGCTTCTGGAAGCCGACGTCAACTACAAAGTGGCGAAGGACTTCATCAAGGACGTGACCGAGCGCAGCCTCGGCGCGGACGTGATGGAGAGCCTGACGCCCGCGCAGCAGGTTATCAAGATCGTCAACGAAGAGCTCATCAAGCTGATGGGCGGCGACGAGCCCGCGCGCATCCACATCAAGTCGAAACCGCCCACGGTCATCATGATGTGCGGTTTGCAGGGTGCCGGTAAGACGACGCACTGCGCCAAACTCGCCAAGCGGTTCAAGAAGGAGGGGCACCGTCCTCTCCTCGTCGCGTGCGATATCTACCGCCCGGCTGCTGTTGATCAGCTGTGCATCGTCGGCGAGGCCGCCGGCGTGGGTGTGTTCAAGATGGACGGCGCCAAGCCGGAAGAGATCGCCGCTGCGGCGGTGCGCCACGCGAAGGACCACGGCGACGACATTGTGATCATCGACACCGCCGGCCGTCTGCATGTGGACGACGCGCTGATGCAGGAGCTGACGCGCATCAAGCAGGCCGTGGAAGTGGATGAGACGCTTCTGGTGATCGACGCGATGGCCGGTCAGGACGCTGTGAATGTCGCGCGCAGCTTCGGCGAGCAGACGGGCCTTGACGGCGTGATCCTGACGAAACTCGACGGCGATACGCGCGGCGGCGCGGCGCTGTCCGTGCGCGCGGTGACGGGCAAGCCCATCAAGTTCACCGGTACGGGCGAAAAGCTCGACGATCTGGAAGTGTTCCACGCCACCCGTATGGCGAGCCGCATCCTCGGCATGGGCGACGTCCTGACGCTGATCGAGCGCGCGCAGGACGCGGCCAATCAGAAACAGGCTGAAGAGACGGCGCGCCGCATGATGGAAAACAAGTTCGACATGAACGATATGCTCGCTCAGTTCGAACAGATCAAAAAGATGGGCGGCGCTTCGGCGCTGATCGCCATGATCCCCGGCGCGGCCGGAAAGGTGGACGACGATGCCATGGACGCGTCCGAGCGCGAATTCCGCCGCATGAAAGCCATCATCCAGAGCATGACCAAGGCCGAGCGCGAAAAGCCCTCCATGATCGATCCGAAGCGCAAGCGGCGCATCGCCGCGGGCTCCGGAACGCGTGTGGAGGACGTCAACCGGCTGCTGCGTCAGTTTGAGCAGATGACGAAGATGATGAAGCAGCTCAAGAAGAACCCGAAGCGCTTCCAGCGCGGTATGCGGGGAATGTTCCGCTGATAGTCGCGGCCTCAAGGCCGATACTATATAAGTTTTTATCATTGTGTAGGAGGTGACAGCATGGCTGTTAAAATCAGACTGCGCCGCATGGGCGCCAAGAAAGCTCCGTTCTATCGTGTCGTGGTTGCGGATTCCCGCTTCCCCCGTGACGGCCGCTTTATTGAGGAGATCGGTTACTACGATCCGACGAAGGACCCTGTCGTCGTGAAGATCGACGGCGAGAAGGCGAAAGCCTGGATCGCCAACGGCGCTCAGCCCACCGATACCGTCCGCGTTCTGCTGAAGAAGAGCAACATTCTGTAAGCATTGCAGGAGGGAATTTCGATGCAGGAACTGCTGATTGCTGTTGCGCGCGGCCTTGTGGAAAACAAGGACGCCGTACAGGTCACGGTTGACGAGCCCAACGAGGAGGGCGTGACGGTGTTCCACCTTCACGTCGCCGAGGAGGATATGGGCCGCGTCATCGGCAAGCAGGGACGCATCGCCAAGGCGATCCGCGTCGTGATGCGTGCCGCCGCCGTGCGCGAAAACATGAAAGTCATGGTCGAGATCGACTGATCTTCGTCCTCTGATGTGCGAAACCCCCGCATCCGGATTCCGGATGCGGGGGTTTTGTTTGTGTTAGGAATCATGACGATCCTTGCCTGCATGGATGCAGCAGAGCACGAGGAAGGTCGAAAGCAATGCTGCAATCACTAACAGCAGGAAAAATGTTTGCATAGCAGGCTCCTTTTCGTTTCGTTAATTCTATTCTACCACAAGACAAATGTTATATTTGAACAGATTCTGTCTCATATGTGAAAGATTGAAAAAACTATTTATAAAACGAATCGGAATGCCTGTTTCTTCATTTTTTCCCGGCCCGCAGCGTCACCAGAATCAAAATCAGCGAGAGCAGCAGGGACGGGGCCAGCAGAAAATACTGTCCGGATTCAACGGCAAAAGGCCCGAAACAGAAGATCAGCATCGTCAGGAACCAGATGAGAACGCCGACCATGCCGCAGACGCGTGCGGCACGCGTTTTCCGCGCAAGGAAAAGATACCATCCGAGCAGACAGACGACCAGAGCTACGGGCGCGAACGTCAAAACGCTGAGAACGTTGTCAAAGGGCGTGCCCGGCCCTTTCGATGTGATGAAAACGGAAGTGGGGCCGTCTGCGCCGCCGATGATGCCGACGTCGGCCACGCTGGAGAAAAACTGAACCAGGGCGATGCCGGAGAACACCTGAAACAGTGCGGGAATGCAGGCCGCTGCGGCCAGAATGAGAGGCAGAAACCGGAGCGGGGAACGGGCTTTTCTCCCCGGCGCCATCTCTTCGTTGAATTGAGCGGCCACCTCCTCGGGTGTTCCCATGTCTTTCATAATGTCTTCGTAGCTTTCACCCGCCTCATGCCGCGCACTGATCGTGCTGGAAATATCGGTCATGATGCGCACTTTGTCCCGCATCGGCAGCGCAAGGCGCGCCTCGATGGCGTTGACATACCGCTTGATGGGCGGCAGAAATTGAATGTTTTTCTTTTCCGGCCTGTTCATGGTGTTTCCTCCCCGACAAACTGATTGATCATGCGGCAGAATGAGTTCCAGATGCGGCGCTCGCGAGCCAGTTCTTCGCGTCCGGCGTCTGTCACCCGGTATACTTTTTTCGGTGCTGCGCGTCCCGATGCGCTCCACTCGGAGACGATGCATCCGTCGTCCTCCAAACGGTACAGAACGGGGTAGAGCGTGCCTTCCTTCAGCGTCAGCGCACCGCCGGAGCGCTGCGCAATCTCGGAGAGAAGTTCGTATCCGTGCGCCGGCTTTTCGCACACGAGCGAGAGCACGAGCATTTCAAGCGCGCCGCGCTTGAGCTGTCGTTCAAAACGGCTGTCCAATCAGACACCTCCCAAAGAATAATATTTAGTGTTGCTAAATACATATAAACACAAAACCACGGCGCTGTCAAGAGCGCCGCGGGCATTTTTATCAGGAAAAATCCTGCGGGATTATTACAGGTTTTTGGCGATCCGTCTGCCGGTGGGAGTCGCCGCAACGCCGCCTTCCGCAGTCTCACGCATGGAGGCGGGGAGGGCGCGTCCCGTCCGGTACATGGCGTCGACGACCTCATCGGGAGGGATGACGCTGCGCTGCCCCGCGAGAGCCATGTCTGCGCTGGCGATCGCATTGACGCTCTGGCTCGCATTCCGGAAGCTGCACGGGAACTGCACCAGCCCGGCCACCGGGTCGCAGATCAGACCCATGCAGTTGACAAGCGCGATGGCCGCCGCATGGATGCACGCTTCGGGGGAGCCGTGCGCGAGATATACCGCACCCGCCGCCGCCATGGCCGCGGCCGTGCCGCACTCGGCCTGGCAGCCGCCCTCCGCACCCGCGACCGTTGCGTTGCGCGTGATGACGGCGCCGACGCCGGAGGCGACCAGAAGCGCCTTCACGGCCTCATCCTCTTCCGCGCCGGTGCGCTGCACGGCAAAGTGGAGCACAGCGGGAATCACGCCGCAGGCTCCCGCCGTCGGAGCGGCGCAGATGCGCCCCATCGACGCGTTCACTTCGCTGGCGGACAGCGCGCGCGCCATCATTTCATTCAGCGCTCCGCCCGTGAGTGTTGCGCCGCGGGCATATACGGCCTGCCGCCGGGACTGTCCCGCAATCAGCGGCGGCTGCATCGGCTGCGGCGCGTCCAGCGCCAGAGAGGCGCTCTCGCACATCACGCGCCACCGCGCGCGCATGGTCTCGAAAATCGTTTCCGGGGAAGCATCCGTCAGGGCGGCTTCGTCGGCGATCACCACTTCGTGCATCGGCCGGTCCGCAGCCGCCGCGGCAAGCTGTTCCAGTGTGTTGTACATTGTTGTTTCCTCCTCACACGCTCACCGCGCAGACGCGGATGATATTCGGCGTGCTCTTCAGTGCGCGAACGATCGTCTCCGGCACGGGAGCGTCCGTCTCGATCACGGTGCTGGCCACGTCGCCGCGCGCCGTCCGGTTCACACGCATGACGCCGATGTTGATGTTCTGCTCCGCGAGCAGCTGTGTGATGGCGCTCACGACGCCCTGACGGTCGTACTGCATTGTGATGAGCGTCGGCGACTCGGCGGAGAATTCCGCCGCGAGCCCGTTCAGGTTCGTCACGAGGATGCGTCCGCCGCCGATGCTGCTGCCCTCGACATAGAACGTCTCGCCGCCCTCGTACAGGAACGTGATGCGCGCGGAATTCTCGTGGCTGTCCGGCAGTTCGATCGTCTCGAAGTCATAGGAAATCCCGCGCGCTTTGGCCAGCGCATAGGCGTCTCGGATTCCGGTGTCGTCGGGAGAAAGACCGAGCGCGCCGGCCAGCAGCGCTTTGTCCGTGCCGTGGCCGCGGCCGGTTTTGGCAAAAGACCCGGCGAGGCCGAACTTCACCTGCCAGAATCCGTCCGGTGCGATGGCGGCTGCCACATACGCGAGACGCGCCGCGCCGGCCGTGTGGCTGGAGGACGGGCCGATCATGACGGGGCCGGTCACATCAAAGATACTGATATTCAAACGAAACACCCTTTCCGGTTTATCGCTTTTGCTTCTAACATACTATATCATGTTTTTGCCACAAAAGGCAATTTGTGTTATACTGTTTTGCAATACAGGCAGTTTCTGCCTGTTTCAATCACAGGAGGGGGAATTCTCATGTTGGAACAGCTGAACTCCGCACCGATGTTCCTCGTTGCGGGCGCAGTCATCCTGTTCGTGATCGTATTCTGTCTGATTTTTCTGGTCAAAAGCTGGCGGGCGGGAATTGCGCTCGGCATCGACCCGGTCAAGCTGCGCCGTGCGGTGACGTCCAGCGCGACCTTTTCGCTGCTTCCGGCAGTCTCCGTGCTGCTCGGAGTCATCGCACTGTCCGGCTCGCTGGGAATTCCGCTGCCGTGGCTGCGCCTGTCCGTGATCGGTGCGCTGCACTATGAGGGCAACGCCGCCGACGTTGCGGTGCGCGCCGCCGGCATGACGGAAGGCCTCGGCACGGGCGAGCTGACGGGCTCTATGTTCGTCACGATCGGCCTTGTGATGACGGCGGGTATTCTCTGCGGCAGCCTGCTGTGCATTTTCTTCCTGAAAAAGTATCTGGCGAAGGTGAGCCGTCCCCGCGAGCAGGCGCAGGAGGGCGCGCCGAAGAAGAAAGGGTTCGGCGATGTGGCGTTCACCGCGATGTTCGTCGGACTGGTCAGCACGTACATCGGCTCTTACCTCGGCACATGGACCAGCACGGGCGATTTTCTGCCGCTGGCCGTCGCGTTTGTGGCGGGAGCTGCGATGATGGTGTTCGACTTTCTGTCCCGCAACAGCTCGCTCGCATGGCTGGAGAGCTTTTCCGTGGCGGGCAGCATGTTTGTCGGCATGGCCGCAGCCGTCTGGCTCGGCGCGCTGTAAGGGGAGGGAACTGCAATGAATGAGACACAAAAGCAGGAATACTACGGCAGCTATCTGAAGAGTGTGCACCGCATCGGGCGCATCGGCCTTGCAATCGGTGTGATCCTTATGCTGGGCGCGCCGATCGTCATGGGGCTGTTCCTGAAAGCCTCTCCCGACTGGGGCGCGTTCGTCAAAGGCTTTTTGCAGGTGGCGGCCGTGTACTGGACGAGCGGCGTGGTGGAATTCCTCGTCTACACGCCGCTGATCGGCGCGGGCGCGAGCTACCTGGCATTCCTTACGGGCAACCTTGTCAATCTGAAAATGCCGTGTGCGGCCAACGCGCGCGACATCTGCGGCACGGGATCCGGTTCGATGGAAAACGAGATCGTCTCGACGCTGTCCATCGCCGCATCCAGCCTTGTCACGGTCGTGGTGTTGGCCGTGGGCGTCCTGTGTCTGGTCCCTCTCACGCCGGTGCTGGAATCTCCGGTGCTCACGCCGGCGTTCAACAACGTCATTCCGGCGCTGTTCGGCGCACTGGCCTGTCAGTATTTCTCCAAGAGCCTGCGCCTGACGGTGCTCCCGCTCGCTGTTATGTGCGTCGTGTTCGTGGCGCTGCCGTCGCTGATCGGCAGCGTGTCGTTCCTCATTCTGCTCGGCGGCGGCCTCTCCATCGCATGGGGCTGGTGGCTCAGCAAGAAGGGGAAGCTCGGCGGAAAACTTGGATGATCTGCATGCGAAAAAACGCCCTCCGCAGTGATGAACCGAACCAGATTGTGCAGACAACACAAAGAAGAGCCCTGAATAGGAAAAAACAGTTTTAGTAGGAGAGGCGTC
>CALXBO010000026.1 GCA_944386565.1 uncultured Ruthenibacterium sp.
GGTGAGCACCGAGCACCCCGTGTGCATCGTGCGCACCTGCGGGCACACGTGCGTCGTGAACACGAAGGCGCTGGAGATGATCGGCGTCACCGAAAACACCCCGCAGCCCGAGGGCGGCTGCTTTGAGCTCGGCGAGGACGGCAAGCCCAACGGCGTGTTCCGCGAGAACGGCATGGACCTCGTGTACTCGAAGCTGCCGCAGCCGGGCGTGGAGGAGCTGAAGGCGATGCTGCTCGACGCGCAGGCGCACCTCAACTCCTACGGCGTGACGTCCTGCCAGACGGACGACTTCACGGCGTTTGCGAACGTGGACTGGCACGACATCATGGAGGCGTACCGCCAGCTCGAGGCCGAGGGCAAAATGACCGTGCGCATGGCGCAGCAGGCGCAGCTGACGACGGTGGAGGACCTCGAGGCCTTCTTTGCGGAGGGCTACAACACCGGCTGGGGCGACGAGTGGGTGAAGATCGGCCCGCTGAAAATTCTCGGCGACGGCTCGCTGGGCGCGCGCAGCGCGTACCTGAGCCGCGACTACGCCGACAAGCCCGGCTACCGCGGCATCCCCATCTACACGCAGCAGCAGTTCGACGATCTCATCGGCTGCGCGAACCGCCACGGCATGCAGGTGGCCGTGCACGCCATCGGCGACGGCATCCTCGACTGCGTGCTGAACTCGTACAAGAAAGCGCTGGCGGAGTGCCCGCGCGACGACCACCGCCACGGCGTGGTGCACTGCCAGATCACCCGCCCCGACCAGCTGGCGGACTTCGCCTCGCTCGGCCTGCACGCCTACATCCAGCCCATCTTCCTCGACTACGACATCCACATGGTGGAAGACCGCGTCGGAAAAGAGCTCGCGTCCACGAGCTACGCGTTCCGCACGATGATGGACTCCGGCGTCTGGACGAGCTCGGGCACGGACTGCCCCGTCGAGCTGCCGCGCGCGCTCGCGTGCATCCAGTGCGCCGTGACGCGCCGCACGCTGAAGGACCGCCTCGGCCCGTACCGCCCCGAAGAGGCGCTCACCGTGCAGCAGGCCATCGACAGCTACACCATCCACGCCGCGCACGCGACGTTTGAGGAATCCGTCAAGGGGCGCATCGCGCCGGGATACCTCGCGGACTTCGTCGTGCTGGGCGAAAACCCGTTCGGGACGGACGAGTACGCCATCGCGGACATCCCCGTGCTCGCCGTGTACACCGGCGGCCGCCGCGTCTTTGAGGCGTAAGGGGGAGTTGGGGCTCCCCTTTGAGGGGAGCTGTCCCCGCAGGGGACTGAGGGGTGGGGTGCACGCTCCGGCCATCATACCCTGCCCGCACCCCTCCGGGTTCGCTTCGCTCACCCACCTCCCCTCAAAGGGGAGGCAGGACGGCGGCAGGACGCCGTTTGCGCCGGCTGCCGAAGCTCTTCCGGCAAAAACACACCCGCACAAAGGAGTTTGATCCCATTGAATTCAGCAAAATCCCTGCGCTCCGGCGCGCTTCTGATGCTCACCGCGGCCATCTGGGGCGCGGCGTTCGTGGCACAGAGCGCGGGCATGGAGTTCATCGGGCCGTTCACGTTCAACGGCCTGCGCACGCTCATCGGCGCCGTCGTGCTCATCCCGGTGGCGTGGGCGGTGCACCGCGCGCACGGCGCGCCCATCCCGTGGAAAAAGACGCTCGCGGGCGGCGCGGTGTGCGGCCTCGTGTTCTTCGCGGCCGTGAATCTGCAGCAGATCGGCATTCAGTACACGACGGCCGGCAAGGCCGGGTTCATCACGGCGATGTACGTCGTGCTCGTGCCCATCGTGGGGCTCGCGCTCGGCAAGCGGCCGGGCGTGCTCGTGTGGGCGGGCGTCGTGCTCGCGTGCGCGGGCATGTACCTTTTGTGCATGACGGACGGCCTCTCGCTCGGGCGCGGCGACGCGCTGATCCTTGCGAGCGCGTTCGGGTTCACGGCGCACATCCTCGTCATCGACCGCTTCGCCGCCGACGTGGACGGCGTGATCTTCTCCATCGTGCAGTTCGCCGTTGCGGGCACGCTGTCGTGCCTCGTGATGGCGTTCACCGAGACGCCGAGCGTTCCGGCGCTCGCGGGCGCCGCGCCGGCCATCCTGTACGCGGGCGTGCTGTCGTGCGGCGCGGGCTACACGCTGCAGATCGTCGCGCAGAAGAACGTCGACCCGACGGTCGCGTCCATTCTTTTGAGCCTTGAGTCGGTGTTCGCGGCGGTGTTCGGCGCGCTGATCCTGCACGAGAGCATGACTTCGCGCGAGCTTTTGGGCTGCGCGTTGATGTTCGCGGCCATCGTTCTGGCGCAGCTTCCCGCCCCGAAACGGGCAAAAAGCGAAAAAAGGGCTTGACAAAGCGCTGTATCGGTGGTATGGTGTTGTTCAAGCGATTCAAGCAAAAAACTGAATTTGTTGCGCAGCCCCTGAGGCTGCCGACAATGGTAGAGGCGCGGCGAAGATGAGTACCGCGCGGCAACGGCCGGCAGGCCGCCGCGCAGGGAAAGGCGACGCCGCCGAAGCAAAGCGAACCGGCTGCCGCCGCCGCTCTGCTGGGCCTGTGCAGAACATGCACCGGACTGTCACGCAAGTGGAGAGCTATCATTGGCGAGCGTTTTCCCCTGTTTGCGCCTTTGCGCGGGGGCAAGAAACCGAAACGCAGACCCGTGACGCTCTTTGCGCCGCGGGTCTTTTGCTTGCACCGGAAAGTTTTGGGAACATAAGAGAGGAAGGAAACAACATGAGAAAGATGATCTCCGTCATTGCCGCGCTGAGCCTCGCGCTCTCGCTGGCCGCCTGCGGCAGCGCAGGTTCTTCGTCCGCCCCCGCCGCCGGCTCTGCGTCCGGCAGCACCGCCGCGAGCGCGTCCGCCTCGGGCAGCGCCGCGTCCGACAACGTGCTCACCGTCGCGATGGAATGCGCCTACGCGCCCTACAACTGGACGCAGCCCGACGATTCCAACGGCGCCGTGCCCATCAAGGATTCGAGCGACTACGCCTACGGCTACGACGTCATGATGGCCAAGAAGATCGCCGAGGAGCTCGGCATGGAGCTTGAGATCGTCAAGCTCGACTGGGATTCCCTCGTGCCCGCCGTGCAGTCCGGCACGGTCGACTGCGTCATCGCCGGCCAGTCCATCACGTCCGAGCGCCTGCAGTCCGTCGACTTCACTGACCCGTACTACTACGCCACGATCGTCACGCTGACGAAGGCCGACAGCCCCTACGCGAGCGCGAAGAGCGTCGCGGACCTCGCGGGCGCGACGGCCACCTCGCAGCTGAACACCATCTGGTACACCGTGTGCCTGCCGCAGATCCCCGACGCGAACATCCTGCCCGCGCAGGAGTCCGCTCCCGCCATGCTGGTCGCGCTGAACTCCGGCGCGTGTGACATCGTCGTGACCGACATGCCCACCGGCAAGGGCGCCGTGGCCGCGTATTCGGACCTCGTCCTGCTCGACTTCGCGGGCACGGACGGCGACTTCGAAGTCTCCGACGAGGAGATCAACATCGGCATCTCCGTCCAGAAGGGCAACACCGAGCTGCTCGACAAGCTCAACAGCGTGCTGTCCACGATGACGGCCGACGACTTCGACGCCATGATGGAGGAAGCCATCTCCGTCCAGCCGCTCACCAACTGATCATTCGCACCGACACGCGCGGCCGCGGGACGCATCCCGCGGCCGCACGCCCTTGTCAGGACACCTGAAAGAAGGAGACTGCCGTTATGTCACTGCCCGCCGATTTCTTTGGCCGGATCGTTTTTATCTTACAAAAATACGGAATGTCGTACCTGCGCGGCGCGGGCGTCACGATGGTCATTGCCATCGTGTCCACGCTCATCGGCTGCATCATCGGTTTCGCGGTCGGCCTCGTGCAGACCATCCCCACCGATAAAAAGAAGAACCGCGTGCAGTGGGCGCTCGTGGGCGTCGTGAAATTCATCCTGAACGCCTACGTCGAGATCTTCCGCGGCACGCCGATGCTCGTGCAGGCCATGTTCATCTACTACGGCCTCACCAGCGTGTTCGGCGTCCAGTGGCCGAACATGTGGGTGCCCGCCATCTTCATCGTGTCCATCAACACGGGCGCGTACATGGCCGAGACCGTGCGCGGCGGCATCCTCTCCATCGACCGCGGCCAGACCGAGGGCGCGATGGCGCTGGGCATGACGCACGTGCAGACGATGACGAGCGTCATCCTGCCGCAGGCGCTGCGCAACATCATGCCGCAGATCGGCAACAACCTCATCATCAACATCAAGGACACGTGCGTGTTGTTCGGCATCGGCACGGTGGAGCTCACCAGCGCCGCCAAGAGCGTCGCGGGCGTGTACTACACCTACTTTGAGGCGTACGCCATCGCGATGGTCATCTACTTCACGCTCACCTTCACCTGCTCGCGCATCCTGCGCTGGGCCGAGTCGAAGATGGACGGCCCGGAGAACTTCGACCTCGCCCTGGCCGACCCGCTCGTCGCAGGCGAGGGCATGCACCGCTACCAGAAGCCCGCGCGCGAGACGAACAGCGATTACCGGCACACGAAACGCACGTCCGAACTGGGCGATCTGAATTCCGACAGCCGTGAAGGGGGGCGCTGAACATGGCAGAATCCATCATTGAAGTCAAACATCTGTCCAAGACGTTCGGCAAGAACCTCGTTCTGCGCGACGTCGATTTCACCGTCGCGAAAGGCGACGTGACGTGCATCATCGGCGCGTCGGGCTCTGGCAAGTCCACGCTGCTGCGCTGCATCAACCTGCTGGAGACGCCGTCGTCCGGCGAGGTGCTGTTCCACGGCAAGTCCATCCTGGGCGGCCACGTGAAAGCGTCGGAATACCGCTCCAAAGTGGGCATGGTGTTCCAGTCGTTCAACCTGTTCAACAACATGACGGTGCTTGAGAACTGCATGGTGGGCCAGCGCAAGGTGCTGGGCCGCAAGGAGGATGAGGCGCGCGAAAAGGCGATGCACTTCCTCGAAAAGGTGGGCATGGCGCCGTACATCAAGGCGAAACCCCGCCAGCTCTCGGGCGGCCAGAAGCAGCGCGTGGCCATCGCGCGCGCGCTGGCGATGGAGCCGGAAGTGCTGCTCTTCGACGAGCCCACGTCCGCGCTCGACCCGCAGATGGTCGGCGAAGTTCTCTCCGTCATGCGCGCGCTCGCGGCCGAGGGGCTGACGATGATCGTCGTCACGCACGAGATGGCCTTTGCGCGCGACGTTTCCACGCGCGTGGTCTACATGGCCGAGGGCGTCATCTGCGAGGAGGGCGCGCCCGCCGACATCTTCGAGCACCCGCAGAAAGAGAGCACGAAGGAATTCCTCTCCCGCTTCATGCAGCGGTGACAGGCGATCACAACAGCCGTCCGGGACGCTCGGGCGGCTGTTTTTGTGTCATTTGATGCGTTTTTTCGCCCAGTTCTGTCCGCAGCGTCCCAAAACCGGAACATCTGTTATAATTCTGTTTCAAAGGGACAAAACGGCGGTGAGGCGGATGGAATCGGATGCGCAGCTTGTGTCGATGCTGGACACGGACCCCGAACAGGGGATGGCGCTCATCATGGAGCAGTACGGCGGGCTCGTGTGGGCCGCGGCGGCGAGCCGCCTTGCGTCGGAGCAGGACGTGCGCGAGTGCGTGAACGACACATTCGCGGAATTCTATTTCCGCCGCGCGCGGTACGACCCGGCGAAGGGCCCGCTCGGGACATGGCTCGCGCACATTGCGCGGCGGCGCGCGGTGGACAAGTGGCGCGCGCAGCGCCGCTTTGACGCGGACGAGCTGCCGGAAGACGCACCCGCCCGCTCTCCCCTCCCGGCCGACGACCGGCTCGACCTCGTGGCCGCGCTCGCGCGCCTGTCTCCGGAGGACGCGGAGCTGCTGCGCCTGAAATACTTCGCGGGCATGACGGCGAAGGAGATCGCCGCCGCGCTCGATCTTCCCTATGAGACCGTCAAAAAACGGCAGCAGCGCAGCCTTGCGAAGCTGCGGCGGCTGCTCGTCACGGGTCTGGTGCTGGCGCTCCTGGCGCTGCTCGCGGCCTGCGGCTATGTGCTGTTGCGGTACTTCGGCGTGCTGCCGGGGTACGGCGTCAACACGGACGCCGAAAGCCCGTTCACGGTTCTGGCCGAAGACGTATCCGCAGAGAACGGCTTCGGCCGCGTGGAGCTGACGGACGCGCTGTGGAACGGCGACCGCCTGATCCTGACGCTGCGCCTCGTGCGCGGCCCGGACGCGGCGGACAAGACGGTCACCGCCGCCGACGGCAGCGAGGTCACGATCCTGTGGAGCACGTTCCTGCTCTCGGACGTGTCGCTCTCATTCGGCGGCAACACCTACGGCCCGCCGATGACCATCACGGACACGGTGCAGTCCACGGCGGACTGCCTCTCCATGCAGATGGCATTCGACGGCGTCCTGAAGCCGGAGGGCGAGACGGCCGATGCGTCGCTCGAGCTCTCGTGGCTCAGCGTGCCGTTCACGCTCACCCCGGCCGATGAGACCGCGCCCGACGCGTACAGCTACGCGCTCGGCGAACTGGGCGGCGTGCTGGCCGTCCCCGCGCCGTCGGACGCAGGGTTCGCGCTGGAGCTCTACCCGATGGACGCAGAGCCGTTCTCCGTCTCGCCGGGCATCGTGACCGGCATCTGCCCGCCGGCGGACGCGGACACGGCCGTGACGCTGACGGACGCGCAGGGCCGTGTGACCGAGGGCGAGCCCTCCGGGTTCAGCCCGTACGGGACGTCGCTGTACTCCCGCTGGGAGTTCGGCGCGCTCGAGCCCGGCGAATACACGCTGCACATCCCCTGCCTGCTCGTGACCGCGCCGCTGCCCGGCGACCTCGCCGTCCCGGTCGCGGACGGCGCACGCACGGAGTTCGACGTGCCGGGCGCGCACATCACGGCGGAGGTGTCCGGAGAGCTGCCGCCGGGTGTCACACCGGCGCGGCAGCAGGCGGACGGCACACAGCGCTTCTTCGTCTCGTTCGGCGTGCAGACGGAGCGGGACGACCTCGTCTTCGCGGGGCTGATGCTGTCCGCCCGGACGGACGCCTTTGCTCCCGCGGACTTTCTCGGCCTGTGGACGAGCTGCGCGGATGTGCGCGACGAGACGGGCGCGTTCGAGGGCCTGTGCGCGGAGTTCGCCGAAGAGGCGCTCGTCTCCTCCCCGCGCCTTGTGCCGGGATTCGGCGGCACGGCCGCCTTTGTGTGGACGCAGCCGTTCGACATTGATATCACCGTTCCCTGAATCACGAAAAAAGAGCCGCACGCGCGGCTCTTTTTTTGTCCCTTTTTCCGCATTCTGCACGAATTATTTAACGGAGAGGAAATGCCCGGAGCATTTCCCGGATACAGGAGGGATATTCATGCTGTTTGGAAAACCGAAGCTCGCCCCGGAGGAGCGGCGCGCCCGCATCGAGGAGATCGAAGCGCTGATCAGCGCGGACAAGTCCGCGGAGGCCTACGCCAGGGCGCGCGAGCTGGAGAAGCTCGACAGTGCCGCGGCGGCGCTGTCGATGGCGTATTTCAGCCTGATGGGCGAGAACGTCCGCGAGGACGCCTCGGCCGCGGCGCGCTATGCGGAGAAGTATGCCCGCAGCACGCCGGACGACGCGCGCGGCTGGCGGCGGCTCGGATATGCGCAGATGACGCAGCGGAACTTTGCGGACGCGGCCGAAGCGCTTGAAAAGGCGTACCGGCTCGGCGACACGGAGAGCGGCGTGATGCTGGCCGCGGCGTGCAAGATTCTGGCGGACGGGCTGCGCAACGAAGCGGCGGGCACGCTGAACGTGGCGGCGTTCGGCAAGGCGAACGGACAGGCGATGACGCTGTACACGCAGGCGTGCGCGCTGTGCGAGAAGATCGGCAGCGAGCAGCCCGGTCTGATGGACGACGCGGACTGGCAGGGCTACGGCCGCTCGTTCGACATGATGTACGCGCTGAGCCTGAACGGCGAGACGAAGAGTTTCCGCGTGACGGACAAGGCGCTGCTGGACTATCTCTCGGTGACGCAGGCGTTCGATGGCGGCAAGAAGGACGCCGTGTCGCACGCGTACTGGCTGGCCGTGGCGGTGCGCGGCTGCTCGCTGATGGACAAGGCCGGATACCGCGCGATGGCGGAGTATTTCCGCGCGGCGCTGTGCCTCGACGCGTGCGACGCGAAGAAGGGCGAGATGCTGGCGAACGCGAAGTGGCATCTCGACCGCGCGTCGGAGCTCGCGTCCACACTGACGGCCGAACAGCGCGGCTCGTACCCGGACGATTTTGCCGACTACCGCGAGCTGTACGCCAAGATGCAGAGAAAGTACGGCCGCGCGATGGAAGCGGCGCTGAAAAAGGGGCAGCTGCCCGACCTGTCCGGCGAGTATCCGGCGGGCCAGGCGCCCGCGGCGGACTCGTGCGCGCTGTTCATGCAGGGCGTTGCGGCCGTGCAGAGCGGCGCGCCGGCGCCGGGCGAAGCGCCGAAGAAGAAGGGATTCTTCGGCCTGTTCGGCTGACGCACACGCAGTGAGGAGGAATGTGACATGGTTTCACTGATCGTACCGTATTTTCTGACGTTTCTCGGCCTGATGACGGGCTCGGCGCAGGATTTCCCCGCGTTTGCCGTGTTTCTGACGTTCATCGGCGTGGTGTGGACGCTCGTCCGGGGGCTCGCGAAGCACTCGGGCTTCAAAGTCATTCTGCTCCAGGAGGCCATCCACGCGGCGCTGTGGCTGCTGTTCAATTTCAGCCCGGAGCTGCTGGGCAAGGCCATCGGCCTTGTGATCGGCCTCGCCGTCGCCATCCCGCTGGCCGTCGTGGCGTACGTCTACTTCATCGGACCGCTGTTCTCCGGCACGCTTGGCGACGGTGACCGCGCACCCGCGGGGGCAGAGCCCGCCGCGGCGGGCGGCGCAGAGCTGCTGCCGCAGTACATTTACGACGGCGACAACAACCGCTGGACGATGGTCTACCGCAACGACAACGGCGAGTGCCGCTACCGCTGCGAGGCGGACAACCGCGAAGTGTACCTGCACCACGCCAGCGTGAGCGGGAAGAGCGCCCAGACGAGCGAGGGGCATTTTCACTGGTACTGATGCGCGGCGCGTGATTTTCCTGCGGAAAAAGAGAATCTTTTGTCCCTTTCCGGCAATTTTTTCCGAATACCCTTATGAGGCGGTGCAAATGCCGCCCGAAGGGGTGGGACAATGGAGGAATCGGAAATCCTGCGCGCGCTGCGGCAGGACCCCGAGGCGGGGTCGTCGATGCTGGTGGAACAGTACCGGTATCTGTTGTGGGGCGTGTGTTCCCGCCGTCTGCAGGACCCCGAGGACGCGTGGGACTGCGTGTACGAGGCTCTGGCGGATTTCTGTCTGCAATGGCAGAAGTTCCGGCCGGAAAAGGGCAGCCTGAAGAGTTATCTGATCGCCATTGCCGACCGCAAGGCGCTCGACGCGTACCGCCGCAACCGCGTGTGGGAGCGCGCGAAGCAGGCGGCCGCCGAACACGGCGAGGAGAGCGCCCGGCAGCTGACGGACGGGCGGCTGGCCGGGTGGCTGCTGGACGGGCTTGCGGAAAAGGAGCGCTCCATTGTTCTTTTGCGCTGCGTGCACCGGATGTCGTATCAGGAGATCGCCAAGGTGCTGGGTCTGCCGTACGAACAGACCCGCAAGTGCGGATACCGCGGGCTGAAAAAGCTGCGCGACAAACTCACCTCCCCCTGAATCCAGGGGGAGGTTTTTGTCATGCGCCGTCTGCCCTTTACCGCCGTCCCCTGCGCCTGCGTTCGGTGAGAGGACGCTTCCCCCGTTTTCGCGCGGGTTGAAACATGCGTTCCCTGCCCTTTACCGCCGTTCCTTGCGTTCGGTAAAAAAACGGCTCCCCTTTCAGGGGAGCTGGCGCGGCGCAAGCCGCGTCTGAGGGGTGGCTCCTCTCCGGCCCTTGCGGGCCGCCTCCCCTCGGAGAGGGGAGGCGGCGGGCATCCGCATCGGCGCAAAAAAACACCCGCTGCGTCAGTGCAGCGGGTGTGTGTACCATCGCATCGCGCGCACGAAGCCGTTCCGCTCGAGGAACGGTTCCACGCGCAGGTTGACGGGGCTTGCCGTCAGCGTGAGCATGCCGCAGCCGAGCGCTTTCGCGCGCTGCGACAGGAAGATGAGCAGCGCCGTGCCGGCGTTTTTGCCGCGGCACTCCTCGCGCACGTACAGCTGCGCGACGTGCCCCTCGGGGGCGGCGGCGCACAGCGGTCGCACGGTGTAGAGGTCGGCGAAGCCGACGAGCGCGTCCCCGGCGCAGGCGACGGCGACGACGCGCGTGCCGTCCGCGAGCGCGCGTTCGAGCGACGCCGCGAACACGTCGCGCGCGGGCGCGGCGTCCTTCAGGCTGAGGCAGACAAGTTCATACAGGGCATCGGCGTCGGAACTCTGTGCGGCGCGCACACGCATGGCGCTTTCCTCTCTTTCTCGGGTGAAGTCAGAACGTACTCATGTGGCCGGTAAAGCCGTAGATGGCCAGCGCGACGATGCCGATGTAGAGCAGCGTCGCGGGCAGGCCGCGGAACGGCGCGGGGATGTTCGGGTTCTGCAGACGGCGCTGCCCCTCCGTGACGACGACGAGCGCCAGCGCGTAGCCGATGCTCGTGCCGAGCGCGAAGCCCATCGTCTGCAGCAGCGTGAAGCTCTGCGTCGTGGTGATCATCAGCGTGCCGAGGATGCAGCAGTTGAACGTGGCCATCGGCAGCACCGGGATGATGCGCGGCGCGCCCTTCGTGCGGAACACGACCAGCACGAGCAGCAGCACGATGAAGAACGCCACGGCGCTGCACAGAACGAACACGAGCGGCCGCACGAACATGCGGTACTCGAAGTTGCGCAGGAAATACACATTGGCGAAATAGCCCAGCGGCGCGCTCACGAGCTGCACCGCCGTTAAAAGCGCCGCGAACGTCGCGGAGCTGACGTTGTCGTCGTCCACCAGATGCACCAGACGCGAGACGCCCAGCGCGCGCGTGAACACCGCGTTCTGCGCGAACACGGCGATGACGGCATACAGGAAAAACTCGGCGACGGCCGAGAAGACTTCCCTCCACTCACTCACCGGTGCGCACCCCCTTTTCCAGCTCCACCTGGCGCTTGATGGTGTTCACCACGCCGCGCCACGCGGCCATCAGCACGGCCAGCAGCACGAACGCGCCGGCGGGCATCGCGGCCATCGGGAATGGCGGCGTCTTCACGAGCTGCACGCCGTACAGCGCGCCCGCGCCCAGAATCTCGCGCAGGCCGCCCACGATGCAGATGGTGAGCGCAAAGCCCAGCGCCGTGATGACGCCCTTGGAAAACGCCGTGGAGACGCGCTCTTTCTGCGGGCGCTCGTAGCGCTTGAGGACGATGGGGTCGACGACGAGCAGCGGCAGATACAGGCCGAGCAGCGCGAGGTCGGCCGCCGTGAAGAGTTTTGTCATCAGGAAATACACGCCGATGTAGACCACGGCGCTCGTGACGGAATACGTCAGGCCGCGGAAGCGGAAATACGTCGCGCGCGCGAGCACGGCGGCGATGACGCGCGTGAGCACGAGCAGCGGGATGACCGCGACGCTCAGCATGACGGCGTTTTTCAGCGTGGTGGCCGCAACGATGATGGGCGCGAGGCCGAGGCCCTGCATGATGACGGGGTTGTTGAAGAAGATGCGGTCGCGCCGGGTGCGGCGCTCGAAGGAATCGTCGTAGTCGAAGAGTTCTGGTCTCACGGGCGCACCTCCTCTCGCACGACGCGGCGGCTGAACACGCGGTCGAGCCAGCCGGACAGGATGTTGACGCACAGCACCGCGAAGCAGACGCTGAGGTCATACGTGCCGTAATAGCGGAAGAGCATCGTCACGACGCCCAGAATGATGCCGTACACAAGGCGCGCGGTCTCGGATTTCGGCATCGTGACGGGGTCGTTCACAAGGAACACCGTCGCGAAGAGCACCGCGCCGGACAGCATCTCATACAGCGTCACCAGCAGCCGCAGGCGCACGTGCGTCCACGGCGCGGACAGGCCGATGTCCCCGAGGCGCGGGAACAGGTACGAGATGGCAGCGCACGTGATGAGAAAGCCCAGGGGCGCGGCCAGTGTGATGCGCTTGCGCACCCACAGGTACATGGCGCACGCCACGAGCACGAGCGCCGCCGTGGCGCCCATCGAGCCCGCGTAGTTGCCGAGCACGAGGTCGAACAGGTTGATGTTCGGCACGCCGCCGGCGCGCAGCGTGTGCGCCGCGCCGTCCACAAGCGTTGCGTTCTCGGTGGAAAACACCGTCAGGTTGGTGAACGGCGTGGGATAGCGGAAGACCTGATCGGGCCAGCTGACGGCCGCGATGGCAAAGCCCAGCGCCGAGGGGTTGAACGGATACACGCCGTAGCCGCCGAACGCCGCTTTGCCGATGAGCACCGCCGACGCGACGGCCACGACCACCACGTAGTACGAGATACTCGCCGGGAAGAGCAGCGTGAGGATCATCGCGATGGGCAGCGAGGAGTTCTCCGTCTTGTCGTACGGAAGGCCGCGCAGCAGCGCCACGATGCGGTCGCACAGATTCGCCGTCACGACGGCCACAAGGCACAGCGCCGCGACGCGCGCGCCGTACAGATACACCGCCATTGCGAACGGAGGCAGCGTCATCCAGAAAAAGTCCGTGCTGATGGGATGGTCGGGGTGGCGGCTGAGCGTCCCGAGTTCGTTCTTGATCACGGGCGCACCTCCTCGCAGGCGCGGCGGATGTCCGCCATCGCCGCGGCGGGGTCGGGCGCGCCGAACACGGCCGAGCCGGCCACGAGCACGTCCGCGCCGGCCTTGGCGCACAGCGGCGCGGTGGCCGCGTTGATGCCGCCGTCCACGTTGATGAGCACAGAAAGGCCGCGCCGGTCGATCTCCGCGCGCAGCGCCGCGATCCTGTCGCACGCCTGCGGCTGGAAGCTCTGGCCGCCGAATCCCGGCTCGACGCTCATCACGAGCACCATCGCCACGTCGTCCAGATACGGGAACACCGCCTCGGCGGGCGTGCCCGGCTTGACCGACAGCCCCGGCTTCGCGCCCGCGTCCCGGATGGCGCGGATGGTGCCCGCCACGTCGGACTCGGCCTCGATGTGGAACGTCAGATAATCCGCGCCCGCTTTGCAGAACTCGCTCACGTAGCGGTGCGGTTCGGTGATCATGAGGTGAACGTCGTACACGCTGTCCACGCGGCGCGCAAGCGACGTCAGCACCGGAAGCCCGAGGCTGATGTTCGGCACGAACACGCCGTCCATCACGTCCACGTGCAGCATCTCGGCGCCCGCGCGCACCACGCGCGCGCAGTCTTCGCCCAGCGCCGCAAAATCCGCCGCAAGGATCGACGGAGAAAGCATCACATTCATGAAAATCTCCTTTTCGGATGGGAATTCAGATACGGATACAGTATACCGCATTTGCCCCGAAAGCGCAAGAACGCCGCCCGGCCGTGCGCCGGGCGGCGGATGTGAAGTTTTTGCGAAAAGAGCTCACTCCGCGCTCTCGTAGAGCGTAGCCGTGACGGTGCGCGTCTCGCCCGTCGCGGCAAAGTAGATCTCGAGCTCGATCGTATCTCCGGGCTTGGCCGACGCGATCATCGAGGTGAGGTCCTCCGTCTGCGTCAGCGCCGTGCCGTTCGCCGACACGATGACGTCGCCGGGCGCGACGCCCTCGTCCCACAGCGAGCACTCGGCCGTCATCTCGCTGATGTACAATCCGGCGGAGGGCAGGTCGTTGGCGGGGCCCGTCACGGGCGTGAGCGCCAGCACCGTCACGCCCAGCATCGCCTTGCCCGGCGCGCGGCCGGTGGCGATCAGGCTCTCGAGCACGGGCTTTGCGTCCGTGATGGGGATGGCGAAGCCGATGCCCTGATAGTCGTTGTCGGCAAGGCGCGCGGTGTTGATGCCGATGACCTGTCCGAAGCGGTTCACGAGCGCGCCGCCCGAGTTGCCCGGGTTGATGGACGCGTCCGTCTGGATGAGGTCCAGCGTGTAGAGGTTGCCCTCGGTGTCCTCAAAGTCGAGCGAGCGGTTGAGACCCGAGACGCACCCCTGCGTGACGGTGCCCGTGAGATAGCCCGCGGCGTTGCCGATGGCCACCGTGCGCTCACCCACGACGAGCGTGTCGGAGTCGCCGAATTCGGCGGGCACAAGGCCGTCCGCATTGACGCGCAGCACGGCGAGATCGGTGTGCGCGTCCGCGCCGACGATCGTCGCCACAAGCTCGCGCCCGTCCTCCAGAAGCACCATCGCGGAGCTCGCGCCCTCCACGACGTGCGCGTTCGTGATGATGTAGCCGTCCTTGTTCATGATGATGCCGCTGCCGGAGCTGACCATCATCACGCCGTAGGAGTAAGCGTTGACCGCCACGACGCTCGGCGACACCTTCTGCGCGATCTCCGCCGTGGACATGCCGCCGTCGAGCTCCTCGGGCAGCGCGTCGAGCGTGAACTGCTCGGGCACGGACGCGCTGGCCGCCGCCTCGGCGCGGGCGCCCGCGACGGCGCGCGCCGCAAGGCCGCACACGGTGCAGAACACCGCGAAAAAGACGATGAGACCGGCGAGGTACAGCCCGCCTTTGCCGCGTTTTTTCTTCGGCTGTTCGGGCGCCCCCGCGCGGTACGCGCGGACCGGCTCCTCACGCCGCATGCGGCCGCGCGGGCCGCGGGGCGGATACGGCGCCCCGGCGTACGGGTTCTGCGCGCCGTAGGGATACTGGCCGCCGTACGGATTCTGCGCGCCGTACGGATTCTGCGCACCGTACGGGTTCTGCGCCTGATACGGGGGCTGCCCGCCGTACGGGTACTGCGCGCCGTACGGGGGCTGCGCATTGTACGGGTTCTGCGCCTGATACGGGGGCTGTCCGCCGTACGGATTCTGCGCGTTGTACGAGGGCTGCGTGTTGTAGGGATTCTGCGCGTTGTATGTGTTCTGTGCGCCGGGCGCGGGCTGCGCGCTGCTTGCGCTCTGCGCGCCGGTTGCGTCAGCCGGCTGCGCCTTTTGCTCAGCGGGTTCGGGCTGCGGCGCGTTCGTCACATCTGTGGTCTCCGGCGCATCGGTGCGCCCGGTCTCGGGTTCGTAGTCCATTGGATTCCCTCTTTTCCCTGTTCGGAGTGATCGGTCAGCGCGCGGCTTTTTCGCCGTTCTGACGCGTGTTTTTCTGTGCGGCGGGCAGCGTGAAGAAGAACTGGCAGTACTCGCCCTCGCGGCTCTCCACCCAGATGCGGCCGCCGGACAGGTTCACGAGCACCTTGCAGATGTGCAGCCCGAGGCCGGAGCCCGCGGCGTTCAGGCCGCGGCTTTTGTCTTCCTTGTAAAAGCGCTCGAACACGAACGGCAGCGCGTCGGCCGAGATGCCCTGCCCGGTGTTGCGCACGGAGATGGTCACGACGCCCTTCTCCTGCGTGACGGAGAAGCGGATCTCCCCCTCCTCCGGGCAGAATTTGATGGCGTTGTCCAGCAGGTTCGCCACGACCTGGAACACGAGGTCGGCGTCTGCGAACACGACCGTCTTGACGGGCGCGAAGCCCGACAGCTGGATGTTCTTCTCCTCGATGCGCTGCTCGGCGGCGAACACGGCGGCGGTGATGGTCTCCCACACATCATAGTTCGTCGCGTTCACTTTGTATTCGCCCGCCTCGAGCTTCGTGATGTCGAGCATGTTCTTGATGAGCCGCGTCAGCCGCCCGCACTCCTGCGAGACGATGGCGAGGTAGTGGTCGCGGCTCTCGGGCGGGATGGTGCCGTCGAGCATGCCGTCGACAAAGCCCTTGATGCTCGTCATCGGCGTGCGCAGCTCGTGCGCGATGTTGCCCATGAAGCTGCGGCGCGACACGTCGATCTTCTCCAGGTTTTCCGCCATGTTGTTGAATACTTTCGAGAGCTGGTTGAGCTCCTCGTCGCCGTCCTCGGACACGCGCACCGTGAAGTCTCCCGCGCCGAACTTTTTGGCGGCCTCGGCCATGCGGCGCAGCGGCATGATCATGCGCGCGGAGAGCAGGATGGACAGCACGCTCGACACCATCAGCATCAGCCCCGCCGACAGCACCAGCACCGAGAAGATGTTCGCGAGGAACTCGTTGAGGTTCGACGCGTCGATGGACGCGGCCACGAACCCCGTGAGCTGCCCCGACGACGAGAACACCGGGCGCACGGCCACGTAGTTGCGGCTCGAGAACAGCCCGCCGAGCGTGCCGAGCTCGGTGTATGAACCCGTGGCGTACGCGGCGCTCATCGCGCGCTGCGAGATGGAGCGGCCGACGTATTCGCTCTCGTCGTCCGTGCTCGCGCGCAGGATGCAGCCGTAGGGATCGGTGAGGTAGATGGAGTTGCCCGACACGCGGCTCGTGAGCAGGATGCTGCGCGCGAGCGTCATCGATGTGTCGTCGGACAGATCCATGTCGTCCGTCATGCCGAACTCCTTCATCAGCGCGATGGTGCTGTCGATGGTGGCCAGCAGCTTGTCGTTGTTCTCGTTGCGGTAATATCCGATGAACATGTACATCTGGGCAAAACCCATGACGGCGATGCTGCACAAAAGCAGGACCGCCGTGGAGTAGAAATACCGGGATGTGATGCTCTTGTGCACGGTATCGTCCCCTTTGCGCCCTCGGCTCAGGCGTCTTTCACTTCAAATTTGTACCCGACGCCCCACACGGTCTTGAGCGACCACTTGTCGCTGGCGCCCTCGAGTTTTTCGCGCAGGCGCTTGACGTGCACGTCGATGGTGCGCGAGTCGCCGTAGTACTCAAAGCCCCACACCTCGTCCAGCAGCTGGTCGCGCGTGAACACGCGGTTCGGGTGGCTCGCGAGGTAGTACAGCAGCTCCAGCTCCTTGGGCGGCGCGTCCACCGTCTCGCCGCGCACTTTCAGCTCATAGCGCGACAGGTCCACCGAGAGGTTGTCGTAGCGGATGGTGGTGTCCTGCTCGCCGGACTGCGCGGGCGCGCAGCGGCGCAGCACCGCTTTGATGCGCGCCACGACCTCTTTCGCGTCGAAGGGTTTCACGACGTAATCGTCCGCGCCGAGCTCAAGGCCCAGCACCTTGTCGAACGTCTCGCCCTTTGCCGTCAGCATGATGACGGGCGTCTGCCCCATCGCGCGGATGCGGCGGCACACCTCCCAGCCGTCCATCTTCGGCATCATCACGTCCAGAAGCACCAGCGCGGGCTTCTCCGTCTCGTACGCGGCCACCGCAGCCTCGCCGTCGAACGCGAGCGCCGTCTCGTACCCCTCTTTCTGCAGGTACAGCCGCAGCAGCTCGCAGATGTTCTTGTCGTCGTCCACAATCAGAATTTTGTCAGCCATGTCACGTTCCTCCCGTTTTCGGCCCAAAGCGCGCCGCACCGCCGCAAAGCGCCTTTTTTCGCCGCGCGCATATTTCTATTTATTATAGCGGAAAAATGTGTACAAAAAAAGTATTTGCGTGTATAATAATAAAGATTGTAAAAAAGCCGCGCCGAAACCGGCGCTCAAGATCACAGAAAGCGGGAGAAGATCACATGAAGCTCGGCATTGTTGGACTTCCGAACGTCGGAAAATCCACGTTATTCAACGCCATCACGAACGCGGGCGCAGGCGCCGCGAACTATCCGTTCTGCACCATCGAGCCGAACGTCGGCGTCGTTCCGGTCCCGGACGCGCGCCTCGACAAGCTGGCCGAGATCTGGGACACGAACAAGAAGACCCCTGCCATCGTGGAATTCGTGGACATCGCGGGCCTTGTGAAGGGCGCGTCGAAGGGCGAGGGCCTGGGCAACAAGTTCCTCGGAAACATCCGCGAGTGCGACGCCATCGTGCACGTCGTGCGCTGCTTTGACGGCACGGACATCGTCCACGTCGAGGGCAGCGTCGACCCGGTGCGCGACATCGAGACCATCGACACCGAGCTCATCCTGAGCGACCTTGAAGTGGTGGAAAACCGTCTGGCGAAACTCCAGAAGGCCGGCAAGACGGGCGACAAGAAGGCCGCCGCGGCCGCCGCGTGGATGGAAGAGCTGGCTGAGCACCTCGGCGCGGGCAAGAACGCCCGCACGTTCGAGTTCGACCCCGAGGACGACGATCAGGCCGCGCTCGTGCGCGAGATGGGTCTGCTGACGACGAAGCCCATCATCTACGCCGCGAACATGAGCGAGGACGACCTGATGGACGGCATGGAGGCGAACCCGCACTACCAGACCGTGTGCAGGCTGGCCGAGGCCGAGGGCGCGAAGTGCATCCCCATCTGCGCCAAGACGGAGGAGGACATCGCGGACTACACGCCCGAGGAGAAGAAAGAGTTCCTCGCGGAGATGGGCATTGAGGCGACGGGTCTGGACAACCTCATCAAGGCGAGCTACAGCCTGCTGGGCCTCATCAGCTTTTTGACGGACGGCAAGAAGGAATGCCGCGCGTGGACGATCAAAAAAGGAACGAAAGCGCCGCAGGCCGCGGGCAAGATCCACTCGGACTTCGAGCGCGGCTTCATCCGCGCGTCCGTCGTGGCGTTCGACGACCTCGCCGCGTGCGACTTCAGCATGGCGACGGTGAAGGCCAAAGGTCTCGGCCGCACCGAGGGCAAGGATTACGTCGTGCAGGACGGCGACGTGATCGAGTTCCTGTTCAACGTGTAAGTTTCAACACACAAGGAGAAGTTTGTGGAAAAGATCATCGGACTGATGGGCGCGATGCCCGACGAGATCGCGCCGCTGGCGGCGCGCATGGAAGACCGCACCGAGGAGACCGTGGGCGGCGTGACGTTCACGTCGGGGCGGCTCGGCGGAAAGAAAGTGGTGCTGTGCTGCGCGGGCATGGGCAAGGCGCAGGCTGCGGCGGCGGTGCAGCTGCTGGCGACGTACTTCCACGTGTCGGCCGTGGTGTTCTCGGGCATCGCGGGCAACATGTCGGGGCGCGTGGGCCTCGGCGACATCATCGTGGGCGACGTGGTCGTGTATCACGACGGCGAGCCGCGCATGTTCGCGGAGACGTACCCGCATCTGCAGACGTTCCGCTGCGACGCGCGCATGATCGCCGCGGCGCTCGACGCGTGCGATGCGTGCGGCGTGAAGGCCGAGCCGGGCACGATCGCGACGGGCGACTGCTTCGTGGGCGACAGCGCCACGAAACAGGCCATCGAGGACAAGTGCGCGCCCGACTGCGTGGAGATGGAGGGCGCCGCCGTGGCGCACATCTCCGCGAAGAACGATCTGCCGTGCGTCATCCTGCGCGCGATGAGCGATTACGCCGACGAAAAAGGCTTTGAAGAGCTCGTTGTGAAGCAGTTCGACGTGGGCGAATACTGCGAGACGGCCGCGCGCGTGAGCGCCGCGCTGATCGAGCGGCTGTAACGTTTGCGCACCATAGCGGCGCGCTCCGGGGCTTTGTGCTTCCGGGGCGCGCCGTTTTCCTTTACAAGTCCCTTATTATCCTCTATAATTAAGGTTTGGAACTGACACAACGTCCCGGCGCGGTACGCCGGAAAAGGAGTTTTCGCATGACGTTCACATCCGCAGTGTTTCCCTTTTTCTTCCTCGCCGTGTGCGTGTGCTTTTTCGCGGCGCGCGGGCGCGGACAGGCGGCGGTGCTCGCGGCGGCAAGCGCCGTGTTCTACCTCGCGAACTGCCGGTCGGACACGCCGTGGCGCACGGTGCTGCCCGTGGCGGTGCTGTACGCATCGGTGCTGTTCTCGTTTTTCTGCGCAAAGGCCATCGCCCGCAGCGAGGGCGCGAAGCGCAAACGCCTGACGGCGTTTGCCGTCGCCGTGAGCCTCGCGGTGCTGGCGTTTTTCAAATACTGCAATTTCTTTCTGCCGACGGTGTTCGGCGAGACGGCCGTCTCGATCGGCCTGCCGCTCGGCATCAGCTTTTACACGTTCGCGTCCATCAGCTACCTCGTGGACGTGTCGCGCGGCGACACGGACGCGGAGACGGATCTCGTGCGCTTCACCGCGTTCCTGACGTTCTTCGGCACGATCACGTCCGGCCCCATCTGCCGGGCGCGGACGCTGCTGCCCCAGATGCGCGAAGACCGCCGCTTTGACGCAAAGCGCGCGGCGGACGGCCTGCGCCTTGTGCTCTTCGGCGCGTTCGAGTGGGTGGCCGCGGCAAACGTGCTGGGGCTCTTTGTGAACGAGATCTTTGAGAACGTCGCGTCGTACGGCGGCGCGGTGCTCGTCTTCGCGGCGGCGGCGTACTCGATGCAGCTCTACTGCGAGTTCGCGGGCTACTCGGACGTGGCGCGCGGCATCGGGCTCATCCTCGGGTACGACCTGCCCGCCAACTTCAAGACGCCGTATTTTGCCACGAACTTCTCGGGCTTCTGGAACCGCTGGCACATCTCGCTGTCGTCGTGGCTGCAGGACTACCTCTTCATGCCGCTCGTGTGGGGGCGCTGGACGAGCCGCATTCCCGTGATCGGCAAGCGGTTTGACAAGCCGCCCATGATCTCGTCCGTGGCCATTGTATTTTTCCTGAGCGGCCTGTGGCACGGCAACACCGCGCCGTTTGTGCTGTGGGGCACGCTGCAGGCGGCGTACCGCGTGGGCGAGGAACTGCTGCACCGCTTTTACAAAAAGCCGCAGAAAAAGCCCAAGCTGCCGCTGCGCGTCTTTAAGACGGCGGGCGTGTTCGTGCTGTGGACGGCGAGCCTTGTGTTCTTCCGCATCGGGCTTCTGTCGGACAGCTCCGTGGCGCTGTGCGGCACGTTCTTCGCGCGCATCTTCGCGCCGGGCAGCTTGTTCGCAGACGTCTCGGCCGCCGTGCAGAACGGCTTCTACGCCAAACCCGTGATGGTGGCCGCGTATTTTGCGAATTTACTCATTGTATTGTTTATCGTATTTTATACGGATTGGCTTCGCTGCTTCCGCGACAAGGACAGGCATATCGCGCTGCGCGCGGCGAAGTGGAAGACGCCCGCGCGCTGGGCGGCGTACTATCTGCTCATCTGCCTGACGCTCGCGGGCTACATCATGCAGAGCGGCGGCTTCGGCACGGTGAGCTTTGCGTACGCGAACTTTTAAGGGGGTGCGCCGGACATGAAATTTTTCGGAAAACTGGCGCTGGCGCTCCTGCCCGTGGCGGCGTGGCTGTGTTTCTTCATCGCGTTCGAGCCGAACGACTACTTCGGCCTGCGCGGCGAGGGCTCGCTGAACGCGCCCGTGTCGCGCATCCGCGCCTATGAGAACGACATGACAAACAATGTCATCCTCGGCGACAGCCGCATGGCGCACTTCGACATGGAGCTTGTGGAAGAGGTGTCGGACGAGGCGTGGTCGAACGTTTCCTACGGCGGCGCGAGCCTTGACGAGAGCATCGACGAATTCTACTATTTGTATGAACTGAACCCAGACATACAAAATGTTGTATTCGGCGTGTCGTTCTACACGCTCAACAACAATTACCGCACCGTCAACCGCATGGCGACGGTGAAGACGCAGCTGGAGAACCCGGCGGCGTACCTGTTCAACCTCGAGTACAACATCAACGCGCTGACGGTGTTCAAGGACGAGGTGCTCCTCGGCCTGCCGGATGTCGAAGAGACGGCCGAGCACACGCCGGACGAATACGTGGACGAAAACGGCGGGGCGCTGCCTTTCCGCAGCGACCTCATCGACTACGCCGAGAATTCCCTCGCGCCCGTGTGCGAAAACTACGCGGTGAACGAGGCGGCGCTTGAGCGTCTTCTGGAGCTGGCGGCGTTCTGCGAAGAACACGGCGTGAACTTCACGGTGGTGTTCCCGCCGATGGACGAGAGCGTGCGCGTGCTCGTGGCCCAGCCGAACGGCATCGACGACACGATGGCGGATGTTCTCGCGCGCCTTGCGGACGCGGGCGTGCGCGTGCTCGACTACGAATGGGAAAACGACCCCGGTTACCCCGACACGGCGTATTACGACGGATTCCATCTCGACACCGTCCACGGCCTGCCGGAGTGGACGAAAACGCTCTTCACGGAGGTGTACGATGGGACTTGATTTTCTGATCCTGTACGAGCACGTCGTGCGCGAGTACGAGAGCCTGCTCCTTTTGAAAGCAGAGCTCGAGCGGCGGGGATACTCCGTCGCCATCCAGCAGCTGCTCGACCGCAAGAAACTGAAATACCGCCTGTGGGACAAGCCCGAGGTGCTCGTGTCGAGCTGCATGTACGACGACGAGGCCATCAACAGCCACGTGTACAACAACGTGGGCGTGTGCCGCAAGGTGGTGAACCTGCACTGGGAACAGATGCTCTCCGACACGCAGGAGGAGGGCGCGTGGTTCAATTTCAACGGCAACGCGAAGAAATGCGTGCAGACGTGCTGGGGAAAACTGACGCAGCAGCGTCTCATCGCGCACGGCATGGAGGAGAAGAACTGCCCCGTGACGGGCGCGGTGATGATGGACTTCCTGCGGCCGGAGTTCGCGGGTTACTTCAAGAGCCGCGAGGAGCTGTGCGCCGAGCACGGGCTCGACCCGGACAAAAAGCTGTTTCTCTACATCTCCTCGTTCGGCTACGCGAGCATGTCCGACGACGAGGTGCGCGAGCTGAGCGCGATGGCGGGCGAGGACTTCACGGGCTTTGCGCGCACGAACCGCGTGAGCATGGAAAAGACTCTTCGCTGGTTCGACGAATACCTCGGCGCGCATCCGGACGTGCAGCTCGTGTACCGCCGCCACCCGTCGGAGTGGAACAGCCCGGCGCTGGCGGCGCTGGCGGAAAAGCGGCCGAATTTCCGCGTCATCTTCTCGGACAGCGTGAAGCAGTGGATCACGGCGTCGGACAAAATTTTCATCTGGATGAGCACGGCCATCGCGGAGGTGTACTTCGCGGGCAAGGGCTGCCGCATCCTGCGCCCGGTGCCCATCGAGCACGAGTACGACCCCGTCATCTACAAGGACGCGCGCTACATTGAGGATTACGACGCGTTCTGCGCGGCGGCGGACGGCGACGCCGACGAATTCCCCATCGAGAAAGACATCATCGAGGGATATTTCGACAGGAGCGACACGCCCGCCTACATCCGCATGGCGGACCTGCTGGAAGAGGTGTACAAGAATCCTGCGCGCGACGACCCGTTCGCGCCGCCGTTCAAACCGCATTTCAACTGGCTGAAATATTTTGCGCTCGTCGGCGTGCACGCTTTGTACGCGTTGCATCTGCCGCCGGAAAAGGCATTCTTCTTCTGCCCGCCGCTCGCGCGCTTTGCACAGCGCATCTACGGCTATGTGGACAAGGCGCACATCTCAGAGGAAGAAGTGCGCCGCATGGACGAGAAGATCCGCCGCTTTGTGCGCTGAACGCGCCTTGTAAGCGCGCGGCGGATGGGATATAATAAGGAAAACGATGCGAAAATCCAGGGAGGGAAACTCTATGAAATATTGTACCAAGTGCACGATGCCCGACACGCGCCCCGGCATCACGTTCGACGAACACGGCGTTTGCAGCGCGTGCCGCCACTACGAGAGCCGCAAAAACGTGGACTGGGACGCCCGCTGGAAGGAATTTGAAGCGATGTGCGACAAATACCGCGGCATGAACGGCCCGGGCGGGTACGACTGCGCGGTGGCCGTCTCCGGCGGCAAGGACAGCCATTTTCAGGTGTACATCCTGAAAGAGGTCATGCACATGAACCCGATCCTGTTCTCGGTGGAGGACAACTTCCCGATGACGGAGGCGGGCAAGCACAATCTGAAGAACATCTCCGAGGCGTTCGGCTGCACCATCATCTCGTGCAAGCCCAACATCCGCGCCCAGAAGACGCTGATGCGCGCGTTCTTTGAAAAGTACGGCAAGCCGACGTGGTACGTCGACCGCCTGATCTACACCTTCCCGCTGCACATGGCGGCGAATTTCAACACGCCGTTTCTGTGCTACGGCGAGAACGTGAGCTTCGAGTACGGCGGCAGCGCCGACGAGGAGACGTATTCCGCGAAGGGCCAGATCGAGAACGGCGTGGCCGTGGGCTTCCCGAAAGAGGAGCTGCTCTCGTACGGCGTGACGGAGAACGACCTCATCCTCACCGAGGCCCCCACCGCCGAGGAGCTCGCGAAGCTCGACCCGTTCTATATGAGCTATTTCCTGCCGTGGAACAGCTACAAGAACTATCAGATCGCGAAGAGCCGCGGTTTCCACGACCTCACCCACGAGTGGGACCGCACGCACCACGCCGAGAACTTCGACCAGATCGACTCCCGCGCGTACCTCGTGCACTCGTGGCTCAAGTATCCGAAGTTCGGCCACGCGGCCGCGACGGACTACACCGCGCGCTACATCCGCTACGGCATGATGACGCGCGAGGAGGCCATCCCCGTCATCAAGGAGCGCGACGGCGCGCTCGACCCGCTCTGCGTGCGCGATTTCTGCGAGTTCTGCGGCTATTCCGAGTCTGAGTTCTGGGCCATCATGGACAAGTTCTACAACCGCGACCTCTTCTACAAGGACGAGTGCGGCAAGTGGCAGCTCAAAGACCCCATCTGGGCGCAGAAATAAATTTAAACAGGCGTTTGTTGTCCTTTGTGACCGTCCCCTGCGTGAGGGTATAAAGGTGCGTCCCCGCCCGACGGCCTCCCCTGTCAGGGGAGGTGGGTGAGCAGCGCGAACCCGGAGGGGTGAATGCGCGCACTTACCCTCCACCCTTCCGCCCCTTCGGGGCACCTCCCCTGCAAGGGGAGGCAAAACCGGCCCTGACCGCTGCGCGGTGTCACCCTTCAGTCTCCTGCAAGGGGAGCCGGATAACATCAACCAAAAACCGGCGGCTGCCATCAGGCAGCCGCCGGTTCTTTTTTCACTCTCCGCACAGGGCGGCGAGGCGTTTTTCATCCGTGAGTTCCACCGTGCCGCGCGACAGCGCCACGAGACCCTCGCTCTGGAAATAGCGCAGCATCCGCGTGACGACCTCGCGCGCCGTGCCGAGGTGCGCGGCGATGCGGTCGTGCGTGAGGTGCAGCTCCTTGGAGCCCTCGAGCGCGCTCTCCTCGAGCAGGAACGACGCGACGCGCTTGTCCATGCTCTTCCACAGGATCTGCTCCACGCGCCACATCACCTCGGAGAAGCGGCTGCTCATCACGTCATTCACGAAATTCGACACCGCCAGCGACTGCGCGCGCAGGTCGCGGAAGACGGCGGGCGGGATGATCCAGATCTCGCTGTCCTTCTCGGCCTCGACGGTCGTCTCGAACTGGATGTTCGGCATCGCGCACGACGCGCTCAACAGGCACAGGTCGCGCTCAAACAGGCGGTAGAGCGTCACCTCCCTGCCCTCATCGGACGAGATGTACACGCGCAGCTGGCCCGAGCGCACGAGCAGCACGCCGAGGCAGTCGTCCTCGCCGCGGTGCAGCACCGTGCCCGCCGGCACGCTGCGGCGCGTCACCGAGCGCGTGAGCGTCTCGCGCTGCGCCTGTGTCAGTTCGCCCCACACGGGGAAATACTCCGAAAAATCCATGCCGTGCCCCTCTCCGCTCTGCGTTTGATCTCACTACGGCGAGTATACCGCCCCGCGGCGCACTTTGTCAAATCCGCCGAAAAAGAGAGACGGCGGAGAACTTCTCCGCCGCCCGGAATTTGTATTTTGTCACGCCGTTGCCGCGGGGGCAAACGCGCTGGGCATCAGCGCCTGCGCGATGTTCAGCGCGTGGTCGCCGATGCGCTCGAAGTCCGTGAGCATCTCGGAATACAGCACGCTCATCTCGTCGGGGTGATCGGATTCCTTCATGCGCTCGAGCTGATTCTGACGGAACTGCGCCGTCATGTCGTCGATCTTCTGCTCCAGCGCCGCCACCTTGACCAGACGGTCCTCGGGCGCGCACTTGTCGTCGGCCAGAAGGTTCATGGCCTCCATGCTGACGCCGCGCATCTGCCGGATCTCGTCGAGCTCGCCCTGCGTCAGGCGGATGTGGCGCTCCTCCATGCGGTCGGTGTAGCCGCCGATGTTCATGGCGTGGTCGCCGATGCGCTCGAGGTCGGACGAAATTTTGAAGTAGGCGCTGATGATGGCGGAGTCGCGCTCGTTGGTCTCACGCGCAATGCCGCGCGAGATATGCGCCGCCAGCTCCTTGTTCAGATAGTCGATATACTCCTCGCAGTCCTCGAGTTCGGCCATGTTGCGGCGGCGCGGGTCGAGCACCGCGTCGTAGCTGCGGGCGACGTTCTCCGTCACCATGCCCATCATGCGGCGCAGCTCCTTGCCCATGCCGTTGAGCAGGATGGCCGAGGAACCGATGCGCGTCTCGCGCGTGGTCTGCGGCAGGTACTCGAGGTGGTGCTCCTTCTCGTTCTCGGTGGGCAGCTCGGGCAGGATCTTCTTGGCCAGCGCCGCGAGATACGTGCCGAACGGCAGCAAAATCAGCGTCGTGGCGATGTTGAACAGCGTGTGCATGTTCGCGATCTGCGCGGCCGGACGGCTCGGCGTGAGCGATTCGATGAACGCCGTGAGCGGCGTCGCCATGCAGATGACGGTGAACAGCACCGTGCCGATGATGTTGAACATCAGGTGGATGATCGTGGCGCGCTTGGCGCTGCGGTTCGTGCCGATGGACGCGAGCACCGCCGTGATGCACGTGCCGATGTTCTGGCCGAACAGCACGTATACTGCGCCCGACAGGCCGATCAGGCCGTTATCGGCCAGCGTCTGCAGAATGCCGACGGACGCGGAGGACGACTGGATGACAGCCGTGAACGCAGCGCCCGCGAGGATGCCGAGAAGCGGGTTCGAGAAGCGCGTCATCAGCGAGATGAACGCCTCGGATTCGCGCAGCGGCATCATGGACGAGCTCATCATGTCCATGCCGATGAACAAAACGCCCAGACCCGCGATGATCTGGCCGAAGTGGTGCACGCGCGGCGATTTGAGGAACACCACCATCACCACGCCCAGGAACGCGAACGCGGGCGCGAGCGCGCCGATGTCGAGCGCGATGAGCTGGCCCGTGACCGTGGTGCCGATGTTGGCGCCCATGATGATCCACACCGCCTGCTGCAGCGTCATCATACCCGAGTTGATGAAGCCGACCACCATCACCGTGGTGGCGCTGGAAGACTGAATGAGCATCGTGATGATGGTGCCGACCGCAACGCCCAGAAAACGGTTTGCCGTCAGTTTTTCGAGGATCTGTTTCATGCGGTTGCCCGCCGCGGCCTCAAGGCCGCCGCTCATCATCTGCATGCCGTACAGGAACAGCGCGAGGCCGCCCAGCAGACCGAGCACGTCTGTAAATTTCAAGTAAAATTCCTCCCCGGATTTTGTCAGTTTTTCGTACGGTAACAGTGTACCACGCGCACGCGGGAGACGGACAGGGGTTTTGTGTAAACCGTATGTAAAGTCTCTGTAAAGTTGTGCAGTTTCGCCTTTTGCATCCCTTTTTTCCGGGAAAATTGCGTTTTTTTGAAAAAAAATTCAAATACCCTCTTCACAAAATCACTTTAGTGTGGTAATATGGTGAAGCAATCTTGATTTGAAGATTCAGAGGGGGATTTGAATATGAACAAGATCTGGAAACGCTGCGCGGCACTGGCCGCGGCGGGCGCGATGAGCCTGAGCCTTGCGGCGTGCGGCGGTGCGCCGTCCTCGTCGGCGGCGGGCAGCGCGAGCGGCTCGGCGGCCGCGGAGAGCGACGTCGCGTACATCCAGGACAAGGGCACGCTCGTCGTGGGCATCACGGACTTCGCTCCGATGGACTACAAGGACGAGTCCGGCGAGTGGATCGGCTTTGACGCGGACCTCGCGAAGAAAGTGGCCGAATCGCTCGGCGTGGACGTCGAGTTCATCGAGATCGAGTGGGGCAACAAGATCCTCGAGCTCGAGAACAAGAGCGTGGACGTGGTGTGGAACGGCATGACGCTGAACGACGAGACGCGCAACGGCATGGAGGTCACCGAACCGTACTGCCACAACTCGCAGGTCGTGGTTGTGAACGCCGACGTGGCCGACCAGTATCAGGACGTCGAGAGCCTTGCCGATCTGCTGTTCGTGGTGGAAGCGGGCAGCGCGGGCGAGGACATGGCCGAGGAAAACGGCTTTGACTTCAACAGCGTTGAGACGCAGGCCGCGGCTCTGATGGAAGTGGCCGCCGGCACGTCCGACGCGTGCATCATCGACCTGCTGATGGCGGGCGCGATGATCGGCGAGGGCACGGACTATCCCGAGCTGACGAACACGGTGTCGCTGAGCGACGAGGAGTACGGCATCGGCTGCCGCAAGGGCTCCGACCTCGCGGCGTACATCGACGGCGTGCTGGATGAGCTGTACGCCGACGGCACGATGGAGGAGATCGCCACGACGTACGGCGTGCAGATGGCGCTGGCAGAGCGGTAATTTCCGGAAAATCCGAAAAAAGGCAGAGGGCGGCGAGCCCTCTGCCTTCTTGTCTGCCCGGGCGGGCAAATTCTCACATGAGGTGGATGAACGATGTTTTGGACGGTGACGCTGTCCCTGCTGGAGGGCACGGCCGCAGCGGCGGAGCTCTTTTTTCTGACGCTGATCTTTGCCTTGCCGCTGGGGCTGGTGGTGTCCTTCGGGTCGATGAGCAAGTGGGCGCCCTTTGCGCGCATGAAAGCGAATATTCCCGCATGGCTGCGCACGTTCCGGCCTGTGAGCCTTGTGGTGCGCACGGTCGTGTGGGTCTTCCGCGGCACGCCGCTGATGCTGCAGCTGCTCATCATCTATTACGGGCCCGGCCTTCTGTGGAACAACAACGTCTGGGGCTCGGGCACGGGCGGGCGCATGTTCGCCGCGGTCGTGGCGTTTATCCTGAACTACGCGTGCTATTTCTCTGAAATTTACCGCGGCGGCATCGAGAGCGTGCCGCGCGGCCAGTATGAGGCGGGGCTCGTGCTCGGCATGACGCGCCGCCAGATCTTCTTCCGCGTGACGCTGCTGCAGATGATCAAACGCATCGTCCCCCCGATGTCGAACGAGATCATCACGCTCGTCAAGGACACGTCCCTCGCGCGCATCATCGCCGTGACGGAGATCATCAAGGTGGGCGAGAACTTCATGCGCAAGGGCATGATCTGGCCGCTGTTCTACACAGGCGTATTCTATCTGGTGTTCGTGGGCGTGCTGACGCTCCTGTTCGGCTGGATCGAGAAAAAGCTCGACTATTTCAAATGAGGTGACCCGCATGGCGGTTTTGGAAGTACAGCATCTGGAAAAACGGTTCGGCGCGACGCGCGTTCTCGAGGACATCGGCTTCTCGCTCGAAAAGGGGCGGGCGCTGGCCATCCTCGGCTCGTCCGGCAGCGGCAAGACGACGCTGCTGCGCTGTTTGAACTTTCTTGAGACGCCGAACGGCGGACGCATCCTCGTAAACGGCAACTGCATCTTCGACGCGGCCGACCCCGCGACGCAGCGCGAAAACGAAGTGCGCAAAAAGCGTCTGCACTTCGGCATGGTGTTTCAGGCGTTCCACCTGTTCCCGCAGTACACGGCGCTCGAAAACGTGACGCTCGCGGCCACGCTGCTCGCGCAGGAGCGCGGCGCGTCGCGCGACGAGCTCGCGGCCATCCGCGACGAGGGGCTCGAGCTTCTGCGCACGATGGGCCTTGCCGACCGCGCGCAGCACTATCCGCACCAGCTTTCCGGCGGGCAGCAGCAGCGCGTCGCCATCGCGCGGGCGCTGTCGCTCAAGCCCGACATCCTGTGTTTCGACGAGCCGACGAGCGCGCTCGACCCGGAGCTCACGGGCGAGGTGCTGCGCGTCATCCGCAGCCTTGCCGAGCGCGAGACGACCATGATCATCGTCACGCACGAGATGGCCTTTGCGCGCGACGTGGCGGACGAGGCCATCTTCATGGACGGCGGGCGCATCGTGGAACAGGGCGCGGCGCGGCAGGTCATTGAGGACCCGCAGAACGAGCGCACCAGACGCTTCCTCGCGCGCTATGCCGCCGGCGGCTCGGACTGACGCACTTGTATCCATGCCCGCCGCGTGGTATGATGGAACCAAGAACAACCAACGCACGGGAGGGTCTGCAAATGGAAAATTATCGTGACATGTTCAGCCTGAAGGGCAAGACGGCGCTCGTTGTGGGCGGCGCGGGCGGCCTTGGGATGCCCATTGCCGAAGCGTACCTGCAGAACGGCGCAAACCTGATCGTCGCGGCGCGCAGCCCGGAGAAGGCCGCGCGGCTCGAGGCCGAAGCCGCCGAGCTCGGCCAGGGCTATCTGGGCGTGAAGGTCGACATTCTGGACACGAAAGCCATCGACGCGATGGTGGACGCCGCCGTGGAGAAGTTCGGCCGCATCGACATCCTGATGAACGCCGCGGGCCTGAACGTGCTGAAAAAAGCCGAGGACTACGATGAGGAGACGTGGGACAAGGTCATGGATGCGAACGTCAAGGGCGTGCACCTCGTCACCAAGGCCGTCGGCCGCGTGATGATCGAGCAGAAGTACGGCCGCATCGTGTCGATCTCGTCGGTGCGCAGCATCCTCGGCATGCCGCAGGACTACATCGCCTACTGCACCAGCAAGGGCGCGCTGAACATGTATACCAAACAGATCGCCTGCGAGTGGGCGAAGTACAACATCACGTGCAATGCCATCGCGCCCACGTTCACGCGCACGGCCATCAACGCGTTCCAGCTGGATGACCCCGTGTTCTACAACAAGCTGATCGCGCGCATCCCGCTCGGCCGCATCTGCACGACGCGCGACCTCGCGGCCGCGGCCGTCTATCTCTCGAGCGACGCGGCGGCGTTCGTCACCGGCCAGATCCTCGGTGTGGACGGCGGCATCACCATCATTCAGTAAATCAATAAAACCTCCCGCCCGGAGAGTCCGGGCGGGAGGTTTTCTGTTCGTCACTTCTGTTTGAAATAGTCGGGATAGTGCGCGCGCATCGCCGCAGCCTCCACCTTGTAGCGCGCGAGGTGCTCGGCCATGCACGCGCGGGCGGCATCCGCGTCATGCGCCTCCAGCGCGGCGAGAATGGCGCGGTGGTCGGACACCACTTTCAGATCGCGCACACTCGTCAGCTCCATGCTGCGCACGCGGTCAAAGTGCACCGAGAACCCGCGCACGATCTCAAAGCACCGCTCCTTGCCCACCGCCGCGAACAGCATGCGGTGGAATTCATTGTCCAGCTCCAGCAGCCGCGTTCCGGCCTGCCCGCTCTCCAGGCAGTACTCCTGCGCCCGCAAGCTCTCATGCAGCCGCGCGAGCAGCTCCGGCTTTGCCTCGGCGCACGCCTCTGCCACGACGGCGCACTCCAGCGTGCTGCGCAGAAAGCGCGCCTCCTCCACGAGGTCGAAGTCCACCAGCGCCACGACGCTGCCGCTCTGCGGGTACACCTCCACGATGCCCACCTTGGCGAGGTCCAGCAGCGCCTCGCGCACCGGCGTGCGCGAGAGCCCCATCTGCGCGGCCACGTCGTTGAGGTGGATGACTTCCCCCGGCGCGAGGTTCAGACTGACGATGTTCGCCTCCAGCATGCGGTGCGCATACTCGCGCCCCGATTCGCCCGCGGCGCGCTCCGTCACCTCCAGCACGGCAGACTCCCCCTTCCCAAGTGATATATTAGTTTAAGAATACCGTATTTTCCGCCCTGCGTCAAGAAAACCGCGCCCGCCCCGGGCGGGGACAGGCGCGGTTCTTTCAATTCTTTCCGATCACAGCAGGCTGCGGTACAGAGCGGCGATCTCCTCGACGCTCGTGTCGCGCGGGTTGCCCGGACGGCACGCGTC
>CALXBO010000027.1 GCA_944386565.1 uncultured Ruthenibacterium sp.
GGTCGTCGTACCGGAAGGCGTTTCCGGCGTCACCGGAGGTTCCGGAGTTTTGTCTTCCACGACCGTAACCGTGATCGTTTTTTCGGCCGAAGCGCCCTGACGGTCAGCCACACGGTATGTCACCGTATACGTGCCCGGCGTCTTCGGATCGACGTTGTTGAAGGTCACTTCAACATTCGCTGTGATATCGCCTTCTTCGGGATCGGAGGCCGTCACGCCCTGCATCACGTCAAACGCATCTCCCACTGTGATCGTGCGGTCAGCCGCGCTGATGGACGGAGCCTGATTGGACGTCTGCCACACCAGCGCGAACGGGGAGAAGCCTGCGGCGGTGACGTGGAAAGAAATGCCGTAATCCGTCCTGGTGATGCTCATGATCTCGATTTCCGATTCACGGATTGCCTGCTCCACATTCGCCTGACCTTCGATGCCGTATTCGCGGTGCAGGTCCTTGTAGTGCAGGAGCTGGAACTCCGTGTCCTTTGTCGTTCCCTCCGGATACGGCAGGAACACGTCGAGGCCCTCGCTGCTGGCGACCCAAGCATTACCCGTATTCGGATCGACCAGATCGAGATAATGGAATTCGTATTCGTTCCGCACTCCGGCGGATTCATTGCCCCACTGAACCACTTCGTCTCCGCGCATCTCCATCAGCACGCGGCGGTTGTCCTCGCCCTGCGTGAGAAGGTCGTCGTCCAGCAGCGACAGCGCCGACTGATCCGTCAGTTCACGGTCCGGATCGTTGTTGATCGTGTACGTCGAGCCGCTGATTTTCACAGCCGTCGCATGTTCCACTTCTGCGGTCGGCGCCGTATCCGTCAGCGCAAACAGAACGTCATCCTGCTGCTCTGCTGCTTCTTCCGGCTCCGTCACCGGACGGATAATGAGGACGCCATCTTTCAGGGCGACATTGTTGTCGTTGATTTTGACCACATTTTCGGGATTGTTCCATGTGATGCGCGCCGTGTATTCGCCCGCCACGGAATCGTCCTCCAGGATATTGCCTTCAGCGTCGGTATATTCCACCGTCAGCAGCGCTTTCAGGTCGGACAGTGCCTGCTCCTGTTCCTGCTCATTGTACCTGCTGTAGGTGGTCTCCGTACCGTTCACATTGAGTTTCGTGATCGCGTCCAGCCCGGCCAGCGTGTAGTCCTCCGGCAGGCCGCCGGTGGTCTCGTAGTTGCTGCCGCCGGTGTAGATGGAAATGCGGTCCGGCGAGACGGTATAGACGTCGTTGTTGACGAGCAGCACAGCATACGCCGTGCCGGAAGTGAGGCCGTCCAGCGTGATGTCGACGACCGGTGTATTCTTCACTTCCTTCATGGTGAGCGCAGCGTCCGCAGCGGGCGTACCGTCCGCATTCAGGGGAATGTACGCGACGTGCAGGCCGCGCGCGCTCTGCTGAGTGCCCAATTTTCACTGGAAGTGGATCGTACTCTCAGTCGGCTCGATCCACAGAGCACTCGAGCCTGCCGTCTCCCATGTGGCATGCTCTTTCTCAATCAGCTCTGTCAATTTCGTCTTGGCCGCAGAAGAAGCCGTGCCGAGGGAAACATTCTTGTACGATTCGTCGAGCGTGACCGTTCCCGCGGACAGACTAACCGATGTATTGCCCTGCAGCACGCCCGCCGCGATCTTCAGATTCTCATTCAGGTGATTTGCAGATCCGCCGGTTGCCGTGATCTGATAGCTCGTTCCGTTGCCGGAAATTGTTCCCGCATTGAGCTCAACGACCGATTCACCTGCGATGGTGTAGCTGATTCCCGTTTTGTTCCCGGTGATCGCACCGCCGTTCATGACAAACGTAACACCTTTTCGGTCCGTCTTACCGCTGACCTGAACACCGATACCATTGTCCGTAATCGTGCCGCCCTCCATTGTAAACAGCGCGCCGTTGTTGACACGGACTGCCACGCCGCTGCCGAGCAGTCCGGCTCCGCGCGTTCCGGAGATCACGGCACCTGCTTTCATCACAACTTCCGGACGGGCGCCGCTCTGGTTTGCAATGTACAGAACGGTACCTTTGTTGTTGAGAAGAGAGCCTTCGATGACGTAATGTGATCCGTTGTTCGTGTAGAGCAGCTGTCCGTCCGTCCAACTGTCCTTCGCCGTGCAGTTCTGCACAATGCCGTTCGGACCAATGTGGATCAGGCCATACCACGAACGCATCACCGGATTGTTTACAACGTTGCTGATCACACCGTCAATATACGACGTATGGCTGTAATCCTTGCCCATGTCGTCCATGTAAACAGCCATCAAACCGTTGACGTCTGTCATTACAGCGTCTTTCTGCATCTCCAGATTGCTGGCGTAGCTGCCCAAAACCGCATTGCCGTCCGAATAAGCGGTGCTGGAGATGTTGCTGATCACGGACGTACCGGTCAGAACAACATTGGAGCCGTTCCGGTTGTGAACCGCCACGCCATTCCGGCCCTGCCACATTTCAGCATCGGCTTTGATACCGGTAATCGTGCCGGAAATCGTCACCCGGCCGGCGTTGTCCGCATAGACACCGCGACCGGCGACATTTTCGATTTTCGAGCCTTCCTGCATGACAAATGCAGCGCCCTGAACCCAGACCGCACCGGCCGGGCCATTGCTTCCGGCCGCCCCTTTGACACGGTCGGTAACCGTCGTGTCCTGAATCAGGCTGCCGCTTTCCATCGTCAGCGCGGCACCGCCGGTGATGTGTACCGCCGACATGCCCCCGAAGTTCTGAAGCACCGCACCGCTGCCCAGCGTGATGGTCGCCGTCGCAGTGCCCGGAAGCCCGTAAGCCGAAAGCATACCTTCCTGAACAAAATCTGTGTTGTCGACGGGGTCCGCGCCGTCGCTCTTACCGGGAGCTTCCGCAAAGATGCTTCCCATGTGTTTTCCCTGATCGTCCAGCGTGATATTCACCAGACGGAGAGACGAATCGACGCCGGACGTCGTAACTTCAAAGAATCCCGGATTGTAAAAACTGCGTTCGTTGTCTCCGATCGTGGCAAAGTTGTCACCGCGCAGGAGACTATAACCGCTGCCGTCGATCGAGATCTGCTTGTCCGTAATACGCACGCAGCTGGTAACGGTCATGTCGCTCAGAAGCACAATCGTATCCCCTGTCTGCGCTTCTCCGATTGCTTTTGCAAGCGTCGCATACGGAGCGTCCTCGCTGCCCGTTGAATCGTCACTGCCCGTCGCAGAAACATAGATTTTTCCGTCCGCACGCGGGGCCTGAACCGGCAGCACATTTTCCGGAACAGATTCCGATGTACCGGACGATGTCGCTTCCGCTCCGTCATCGGCAGCCGGTTCCTGCTGGGGAACGTCCTTCGCCGGTTCCGTGCTCTCCTCTCCGGCAGGTTCCGAAGGGGTCTGCGTTCCCGGCTCGGTGAATTCCGGCTCCGCGGTGACCGTGTCCTCTCCGGTTACTGCTGTATCGTCTTCCTGCGTCCCACTCTGTGCAGGGGCAGCCTGTGAAGACGACGACTGAGGCGCGGCCGTCGATTCATCATTTTCCGCCGCAAACGCTCCGATCTGCATGCCGTTCAGGCAGATCAGAAGGGACAGCATAGCCGCAACCAGTTTACTTCTCCTTTTCATTCTTCGATCTCCCTTTTCTTTGTGCATCGCTTTTCAAATCCGGCAGAACACCGCACCTCACACCGGAGTCCGGCACACACAGGCTCCTTTCCTCCGGAGAATCACCGGCGTTCTCCGGAACAGGCTGTGCCGCAAAGCCGCTCCGAGCGATCAACTGCTCTGTCCGCACCATGATTTGCATCAAATAAAGTATGCACCTTTTCCGCAGTGATTTCATTTTTTCGTCGTTTGAGGTATTTTATTTCCCTATTTTAGATATTTTGATTCATATTTATCTTTTTCAGCAAAAACGGCGGGGCACACTCCTCAAGGAGTGTGCCCCGCCGTTTCTCAGTCCGCAACGGGCTCAAAAAAGGTATCGGGATGAGCGGGATCGAACGATTCATTCGCCCACATCACCGTGACCAGATTTTCCGTTTCGCTCAGATTGATGATATTGTGGGTATAGCCCGGCAGCATGTGCACGGCTTCGATATTCTCACCTGACACCTCGAATTCGATTACTTCGTCCGTGCCGATCTTCCGTTCCTGAATCAGCGCGCGTCCGGCGACCACGATGAAAAATTCCCACTTCGTATGGTGCCAGTGCTGTCCTTTTGTGATGCCGGGTTTCGAGATGTTCACACTGAACTGGCCGCAGCCGGCCGTTTTCAGCAGCTCCGTGAAGCTGCCGCGCGCATCCGTGTTCATGTGCAGCGGAACGCACACTTTTTCCTTCGGCAGATACGACAGATACGTCGAATACAGTTTCTTGGCAAAAGACCCCGCCGGGATCTCCGGCATCAGAAGCGTCTTCGGCTGGTCGCGGAAGCTCTCCAGCAGACTGACGATCTGCCCGAGCGTCGCCTTGTGCGAAACGGGCACGAAGCAGTATCTTCCTGCAGGATCGGCAACTGCCTCCAGACCGTCATACCCGCAGCGGTGCGGCTTTCCCTCCAACGCATCCAGCATCTCGCCCACCAGATCGTCGATGTACACGAGTTCCAGCTCCGTGGAGGGATCGTTCACCTGAATCGGAAGATCGTTCGCGATGTTGTTGCAGAACGTCGCCACCGCGCTGTTGTAGTTGGGGCGGCACCATTTGCCGAACAGGTTCGGGAACCGGTACACGAGAACCGGTGCACCCGTCTCCTGCCCGTATTCAAAGAACAGCTCTTCGCCCGCCAGCTTGCTCTTTCCGTAATCCGACTGGCCGTAGCGCCCGATGAGCGTGGCCTGGACCGACGAAGAGAGCATCACGGGACAGGCGTTCCGATGCCGTTTCAGCGTGTCCAGCAGCGTGGACGCGAAGCCGAAATTCCCCTGCATGAATTCGCTCTGATCCTTCGGGCGGTTCACCCCCGCGAGGTTGAACACAAAATCCGCCCCGGCGCAGTATTCGTCCAGAAGAGCCGGATCGGTGTCGAGATCGTACTCATATACGTTGTCCACAACAAGGCCGGGCCTTGTGCGGTCCTTTCCCTGCTGAATGTTTCTCAGGCTGCAGACCAGATTTTTTCCCACAAAGCCCTTCGCGCCCGTAACAAGAATGTTCATCGTCATTCCCCTTCCGTCATTTTCCTTTTTATTGTAGCGGTTTGCCGGTTCAAAAGCAACCTGACGGATCAAAATGGCCGGAAAAAAGGAAAAAGCGGCACACGCCGCTTTTTCTCCGGTTCAGTTGAGAAGCCATACTCCCAGATTCAGATAACCCGCAAACGCGACCCACAGGAAATAGGGCACCTGCGTCCATCCCGCCGCCGGAACGAGCGCGCGGAAGCGGAGGATCATCCATCCGATCAGCACCCACAGCGCCGCGAGCCACACGAAGGCAAAACCGTAGTTTTTCCAGTTGAAAAAGATCAGGCTCCAGACAAAATTGAATGCCAGCTGCACCGCGTACAGCCGAAGCTCACCGCTGCGTGCCTGTGAATCCGGCGCAAGCCAGACGATCGCCGAGCCGATGCCCATCAGTGCGAAGAGCACCGTCCAGACGATGGGAAACACGATTCCCGGCGGCGACAGCGGCGGCAAAACGATGCTCTGCGCATACTGCTGCGCTCCGTCGCGCGTGAGCCAGCCCGACAGCGCTCCGACGGCTTCGGCCAGCACAACCGACACGATAAATACTTTCCAGTGATTCCTCTTCATACGAGAACATCACCCCCGGATATCGTATGCCGCCGGGCTCTTCATTATTCAACGCCCGCCGCCGTTTCTTTTCCGAAAAAAACGGCGCTCCGCCGTACGCGGAACGCCGTTTGAAATCAAAGCACCTTGCTGAGAAAATCCTGCAGGCGGGGATTCTTCGGATTGGCGAAGAATTCCTTCGGCTCGTTTTCCTCTTTGATGACGCCTTCGTCAATAAACACGACGCGGCTGGCCACCTCGCGGGCAAAGCCCATCTCATGGGTGACGATCACCATCGTCATGCCCGTCTCCGCCAGACGGCGGATGACATCGAGCACCTCGTGCACCATCTCAGGGTCGAGGGCGCTGGTGGGCTCGTCGAACAGCATGACATCGGGCTGCATCGCAAGCGCGCGCGCAATGGCCACACGCTGCTGCTGACCACCGGACAGCTGAATGGGGTACGCGCTGCCGCGATCTCCGAGACCGACGCGCTCAAGCAGATCCAGCGCCAGCTTTTCCGCCTCGTCCTTTTTCATTCCCTTGACGCGGATGGGACCGGCCGTCACGTTGTCGAGCACCGTCATGTTGGCGAACAGGTTGAACGACTGGAATACCATGCCGATCTTTTCGCGCATCTTGTCGATGTTCGTTTTGCGGGAGGTGATGTCCGTTCCCTCAAAAACGATCTGGCCGCCGGTCGGCGTTTCGAGCAGATTCAGGCAGCGCAGGAACGTCGATTTGCCGGAACCGGACGGACCGATCACGGCCACGACGTCGCCGCGGTTGATGTCGATGTCGATGCCGCGCAGCACCTGAAGGTGTTTGAAGTGCTTTTCGAGGCCCTTGACCTCAATGAGCTTATCTTGTGACACTCTTGCTCAGCCTCCTCTCGACAGCGGAAATGATCTTGGACAGCGGGAACACCACGATGAAATACAGGCACGCCGCAATGATGTACGGCTCCAGGAAAATGTACGACTGCGTGGCGATGCTCTGCGAGCGGAACATCAGCTCGGAGATACCCACCATGCCGAGGATACTTGTCTCCTTGATGATGGTGACGAACTCGTTGCAAAGCGCGGGCAGGATATTGCGCACGGCCTGCGGCAGGATGACGAAACGCATTGCCTTCCAGTGGCTCATGCCGACGCAGCGCGCTGCTTCCATCTGGCCGCCGGGCACAGCTCCGATGCCGGAGCGGATGACCTCGGACAGATACGCCGCCGAGTTCAGGCCCACGGCAATGACGCCCCACAGCATACGGTTCGTCGCGGTATCACCGATCTTGACGAGCATACCGGGGCCGTAGTACACGATGAACACCTGCACGATCATCGGCGTGGCGCGGAATACCTCCACGTACGCCGTGCAGACAAACCGGATGACCGCCTTGACAACGGCCGCGACGATATTGTCGCGCGGGTCACGGCGAAGCATACGGCCTGAAGCCAGCACAAGTCCTAAAATAATACCGAGCAATACGGCGATAAGCGAAAAGGTCAGCGTCTTGGTGAGACCGTCGACATAAAACGCCTGATATTTTGCCCAGACCTTGAGCATTCGTTCCAGTGAAAACATCGTGTCCTCCTTCGCGGCGTTACACAAATACAGCGGCGGAAAGCCACGCTTCCCGCCGCATATTCAGATTTTCGGGTTTATTCCACGCCCATCTCATCGGCCAGAGCAACGGCCTCGTCGAACCACTGCTGGATCAGGCCCTGCTCCTGATACTCGGCGATGCGCTCGTTGACCCAGTCGAGCAGATCGGTGTTGCCCTTCATGACGGCGACAGAGTTGCCGTTGACGGACGGATCGGTCTCAACGGGAACCTGACCGATGGCCAGGCCTTCGTTCGTCTTCATGTACTGCTCGGCGCTCGTGTCGTCGATCAGCACGGCGGCGCAGTTGCCGGCCAGCAGCTCAGCGATGCACTGCGGGAACGTCGGCAGAAGCAGCTGCTCGGAATCCGGGAACTGCTCGCCCATCAGCGTCTCCTGCAGAGCGGCCTTCTGCGTGGCGAGCGTCTCGCCCACAAGGCTCTCCGGCGTGGAGTACTTCTCGAGGTTCTCCTCGAGCACCAGCATGCACTGGCCGCCGCCGTAGTAGATGTCGCTCATGTCGACGCTCTTCTTGCGGTCTTCGTTCGGAGTCAGACCGGCGATGGCCATGTCGGCGTTGCCTGCCTGGACCTCGGGAACGACGGAGTTGAAGGAAATGTTCTGCATGTCGAGCTCAACGCCCAGATCTTTGGCCAGCTGAGCGGCAAGAGAGGCGTCAAGGCCAACCACATTGCCCTCGGCGTCAAGGAACTCAAACGGAGCATAACCGGCCTCGGTCGTCACGACCAGCACGCCGCGCTCCTGAATGGCCTCGACCGTGTGCTCGTCGGGATTGCCGGCCGGAGCTTCGATCTCCTCACCGGAAGCAGAAGCAGAAGCAGACGCAGAAGCGGGGGTGGACAGATCCACATCGCTGTTGACCTGAGGTTCGCCGCCGCACGCGGCAAGGCCCAGCGCCATCGAGAGCGCCAGAAGTGCGGAAAGAACTTTCTTCATAATGGGATCACCTTTCCTCTTTGAACTCAAAAAGCGGTGCACGCCGCTTCCTCACCGCGGCTTTTCGCTTTTGTCAAGTGCAAGTATATCACGCATATTTATTCAAGTCAATACATCGGCGTACACATTCAGGCACTGAAAAAAGAGTCGAAATTCTGTCATTTGCTGTTCAAGGTGCACAGATTTATGTATATTTTCATGTTATATACATTCATCAGGCAGCAACGGAAGTGTCTCGCCCTCAAGAACATACCGCCGGATGGTGCGAATCACGCCGTACTGCGTGTTCGGCGGTGCTGTAAAATTTCCGTATTTCCGCATCGCCTCGTCGGCATTTTCCATCACAAAGCTGTACGACGCGCGCGCCAGAAAGCCCGCATCGTTGTAATAATCACCGAACGCCATCGTCTCATCCGGAGAGATGCCGAGCTCTTTTTGAAGATGCGCCAGCGCCGCGCCCTTGTCAATGCCGGGGTTCATCAGATCCGCATACAGCGGCCCGGAGTGCACGACGGTCAGCCGGCCGCCGAAGCGGTCGCACAGGGCGGGATAGGTCGCGCTGCCCACACCGCGCGGGTCGCACACGGCGATCTTGAAGATATCGTCGTCGATCTCCGTGCCGCGCTCATTGTATAATGTGTCGATGTGCAGCGTATCGCGCCGCCCCTGCGAGGCGTCGCAGCGCAGGTACGTGCCTTTCAGCCCGCAGACAACGGCGTAGATCTCCGCATCCAGCGAGTCGATGTACGCGAGCACTTCCCGCACGAGCGCGCGGTCGATGATGCTCACAAACGAACGGCGCCCGTGTTCCACCACAAAAGCGCCGTTGTCGCAGATGAATGCCGGCTGCACCGGAGCGGGCGCAAACATCGGGCCCAGCGTGGAATACGGGCGGCCGCTGCACACGGCAAACACCACACCGCGCTCCCCGAGTTCGCCGAGCACGTCAAAAAAATCCGGCGGAAAGCGTTTTTCCGCGTCGAGCAGCGTGCCGTCCATATCGGACGCAATGAGACGGATCATGGATTCTCTCCTTTTTACAAAAGCCCCGTCAGCGCGCCGAACGCAAACAGGATGACAAGACCGCCCGCATTGACGGCGGCAAACGCGGCGAGGAAGCTCTTCATCTCCGCACACTCGCTGCGGGCGTACAGTTTGAGCGAGATCAGGCTGGCCAGAGACGCCACAGGCGTTCCGAGACCGCCGAGATTCGTTCCGAGCAGCAGGCCGTGGCCGTCGGACGTAAATTCAGCCAGCAGCACGGCGGCGGGCACATTGCTGATGACCTGGCTCGTGAGCGCCGATGTGACAACGACACTCTTCTCGAGCATCGCCTCCAGGAACGCGCGCACGGCCGGGATGTTGCCCATATTGCCGGAGAACACAAAAAAGCACACGAACGTGGCCAGCAGCGCATAGTCCGTGCGGCGAAGCGTCGACGGGCTGACGAGCAGTGCCGCCGCGACCACCGCCGCAAGCGCAATGTAGACCGACACAACGTGCAGCACGCACAGCATGCACAGCACGAACAGCGCACCAAACACCGCGAGCCGCCGCACGTCCGTCTCCCCCTCCTGCGCGGGCACGTCCACCGAGACGGAGAGATCCGGCACGAAGAAGCACGGGACGAGCACCAGAACAAGGCTCACGGCCGCAAACGGAGCGACCGTGCCGACGAGCTGTGCCATCGTCATGTGATAGCGGGAGAACAGGAACAGGTTCTGCGGGTTGCCGGAGGGCAACAGCATGCTGCCGAGGTTGGCCGCCGCCGTCTGGAGCACGATGATGAGCGGCGCCGTCTGCGAGCGTCCGCACATACCGAGCAACAACAGCGCGAAGGGCACGAACGTCAGCAGCGCCACGTCGTTCGTGACGAACATCGACGCGACGTACGGCAGCAGCACAAGCACCGCGCACAAAAAACGAAAACTCTTGCGTCCCGACAGGATCTTGCGCGCCAGAACGCGGAACAGCCCGTACTGCTGAAGCCCCGCAACGACCGTCATCAGACAGAACAGCTGCACGAGCACCGGAACGTCGATATACCCTGCATACGCCGCGCTGGGCGGCACAAAGAACATCGACACGGCCGCGCACACAAACGCGATGACGAGCGCCGCTTCCTTCTTCACAAACTCCCGCATGGATTCCGCTTCCTTCCGCACCGTTTCCAAATCCCGGAAAATATCCTGCACTATCATATCACATCGCAGATGCAAAGGAAAGAGCGGCGCGGGGCAAATCTCCCCGCGCCGCTCGCGCATTTTTTGTATTATCTGACGGCAAAACCGGCCAGTCCCTGCGCCGCCAGCCATGCCAGCGCCGCGAACACCGCCAGCGCCGCGCGCGGGAACCGCAGACGCGCCGAGCCGATGCGGGCGCGCGCGCCGGTGAACGCCAGCAGACACACGGCGTACGCCGCGCCGCCGCCGAGCGCCGTGACGGCGGCATCTGCGGGCGCGGCGAGGCCGACGCACCACGACGCCGCGCCGAACGCAGCGGCAGCCAGCACAACAGAGGCGATCGCATCGCCGCGCGCGCCGAACACACCGTCGGACAGCCACAGCGCCGCCAGCGAGAGCGCCGCGAGCAGACACAGCGTGATGCGCGGCAGAATCAGCGCCGGGATCAGCGTCTTTGCGGCGATCAGCGCCGCGCACGAAACCGCGAGCACCGCCGACAGGCACACGATGCGCGCCGCACAGCCGGAGAACAGACGTTCGTTTGTTTTCATCTCGTCATCCCTCCCACTCGGTCGCGCCGCTCTCGATCTCCGCGCCCGTCACGAACGCGCACGCCGAGTTGATGCCCTTGACGAGCGCGCGGGACGTGACCGTCGCACCCGTGATGGCGTCGGCATTCGTCCCCACTTCGAGGTCTCCCGCCGCGCCCATCGTCTGGATGAAGAATTCGCCGTCGGTGAACGCGCGCAGGCCGAGGCCGGCGGTCTCGTGCATATCGCGCACCATCACGCCGTTCACTTCACCCTCGGACGACACGCCGACCCACATCGTAATGTCATCGGCGTAGCCCTTCGTCACCGTCTCGATCAGATAGCCCGTCTCGGTGGCGTAGACGGCGCGGATGTTCTCGTCATCCCCGGCGTAGTCCTGTTTTGTAAACGTCTCGCCGCCGGTGAGCAGCTGCATGATCTTGAGCTGCTCGGCTTCCGCGCGCTGCTGCGCCACGGGGCCGAGACCGTAGTTCGCGGCGAGAATGACGCCGCAGCACACCGCGATGCCCGCAAGCGAGATCAGAATGCGTTTTGCGTTCATGCGCGCGCCTCCTTTCCCGCGGCGCCGTACCGACGGCGCGGCAGAGCGCGCTCGAGCGCCCACACTGCGGCGTTCATCATCAGAACAGCGTAGGTGACGCCCTCGGGATACAAGCCCGTATAGCGCAGGAAGACCGTCAGCGCACCGATTGCGACACCATACACGATCTGCGCGGCGGGCGTGACGGGCGAGGTGACGTAGTCCGTCGCCATGAACCATGCGGCGAGCATCACGCCGCCGCCGAGCACGCTGTACAGCATCCACTGCACGGGGTCCTGCCCGCGCGAAAAGACGAGCGTGAGAACGGCCACCGTGCCGAGATACGCCAGCGGGATGCGCGGCGCGATGACGCCCCGCACGAGCAGGTACGCCGCGCCGATGAGAATGGCCACAGCCGAGGTCTCGCCGATGCAGCCGCCGATCGTGCCGAGCAGCATCTGTGTGAGCGACGCGTCCGGCAGCGCGGGCATGACCATGTCATGCAGCGGCGTGGACGAGGAGACGATGTCGACAGGACCCGTGAGCGGAAGCTCCGAGCCGGGCGCGGCAAAGCGCACGAGCGAGGACGGGAACAGCAGCATCAGCAGCGCGCGACCCGCGAGCGCCGGATTGAAGATGTTCTGGCCGAGCCCGCCGAACAGGCATTTGACGACCAGAACGGCAAAGACGCTGCCGAGCGCCGCCTGCCAGTACGGCACGGAGGCCGGGAGCGTGAGGGCCAGCAGCAGACCCGTAACGGCCGCAGAACCGTCCGTCACCGTCTGGCGGCGGCGCAGCACGGCGCACCAGAGCGCCTCGGCCGCAACGGCAGCCGCCGTCGTCACAAGCGCGACGATCAGAGCGCGCAGACCAAACACGATGACGCCCGCCGCGAGCGGCGCGAGCAGCGCAATGAGCACGTCGCGCATCGTTTTTGAAATGCTCGCGCCCGAATGAATGTGCGGAGAACAGGGCAGATTCCGGCTCATGGCACAGCACACTCCTTTACCAGTTGTTTGCCCGCGCGGATGGCGCGCACGAGCGGAAGATGTCCCGGGCATGCGTACGCGCAGCAGCCGCACTCGATGCAGTCGCACACGTGGTCGTGTTCGAGCATCGCCGCGTCGCCGCAGCGCTCGCCGCGGAAGAAATACAGCGGGCGCAGGTGCATCGGGCACGCCGCGACGCACCTGCCGCAGCGGAAGCACACCGTGCCGTCGAGCTGCGCCGCCGTCTTGCGCGGCAGGCAGGTGACGGCGTTCACGCCCTTGGTGACGGGCGCGCCGAAATCATCCACGGCAAAGCCCATCATCGGGCCGCCCGCGAGCACGCGGACGCCGTCGTCCGCAAGGCCGCCCGCCGCTGCGAGCACATCGGCGATCGGCGTGCCGATGCGCACGAGATAGTTGCCGGGATGTTTCACACCCTCACCGCTGACGGTGACGATGCGCTCAATGAGCGGCTCGCCGTCAAACGCGGCGCGCACCGAAGCCGCACAGGTAGCGGCGTTGAACACGGCGCAGCCGACGTCGCGCGGCAGCTTTCCGGCGGCGGCCTCGCGGCCCGTCACAGCCTGAATGAGCTGCTTCTCCGCGCCCTGCGGATAGCGCGTGGGCAAAATCTTCAGTTCCATCCCGGACGGCAGTACGGCGCGCACGGCCTCGGCCGCGCGCACCTTGTTGTCCTCGATGGCAATGACGGTGCGCTTCGCGCCGACGGACGCCGAGAGCATCTGTGCGCCGCGCACGACAAGCTCCGGCTGCGTGCACAGCAGCGCGTCGTCGGCCGTGATGTAGGGCTCGCACTCGCACGCATTGACGATCAGCGTGTCCACCGCGCCCGCGGCGGACGCGAGTTTGACCGCGGTGGAAAATGTCGCACCGCCCATGCCCGCGACGCCCGCCAGACGGATGCGCTCCTCCAGTTCCGACGGCGTCAGGGACGACGGGTCGCCGTGCGGCTCCGTGTCCGCGGGTGTCTCACGCCCGTCGTTTTCGATCACGATGGCCTCGCACCGGCCGAGCGTGGCGTGCGGATACTCCGCGATCTCTCGCACAATGCCGGACACCGGCGCGTGGACGGGAACGCACAGCCCCTCCCCGTCGCCGACGCGCTGTCCTTTCCGCACCGCGTCGCCGGGTTTCACAAGCGGGCGGCAAGCCTGCCCGATGTGCTGACGCAGCGGCACGACCGCCAGCGCGGGCGGCGCCACGGCATGCACGGAATCGGGCGGCGCAAGTTCCTTGCGCGCGTCCGGGTGCACGCCTCCGTAAAACAGTTTTCTCATAGATTCACCTCAAAAAAGTCAGTCGCGCAGCAGCGCGGCAAAGCCGTCGGTCATCTGCTGCGAGCCGTCGGCGAAGATCCACAGCACCTGCGCGTCGAACGCCTGTGCCACCTCAGTTCCCCGCTCCACCGGGAGGTTGAACAGCGCGGTGGACAGCGCGTCCGCCGTGCCGGAATCGGGACACACGATGGTGACCGAGCGGTACAGCGACGCGGGATATCCGGTGTCCGGGTCGATGATGTGATGGCAGCGCACGCCGTCCGAGACGAAATAGCGCTGATAGTCGCCGCTCGTCACGACGGACTCGTCCGTCACATTCAAGACCGCCGCGTACTCGCTGCCGCCGTCCGGGTTCTGCACGCCGACGGCCCAGAGCGAGCCGTCGGGTTTCGTTCCGGCTGCGCGCACGTTGCCGCCCGCACTGATGAGCAGATCGTCAAACTGCGACGCCGCCTGCTCGACGGCGTAGCCCTTGGCGATGCTGCCGACGTCGATGCTCTGGGCGGGGTCGGTGATGAACACCGTGGACGCGGCTTCGTCAATGACGATCGTGTCGAACGAAATGTGGGTGAGCGCTTCGGCGATCTCGTCCTCGGAGGGCGGCGTGCCCTCGAGATTCGCATCGGACTCGGCGGCCGCGCGCGCATCGTGCCACAGTTTCGTGACGCTGCCCATCGCCGCGTTCGTCTTCCCGTCCGTCGCCTCGCACATGTCGCGCGCGAACACGAGCAGGTCGATGATGCGCTCATCCACTTCCACGGGAGCGACGCCCGCGTTGTCGTTGATCGTCTTGATGTTGCTGACGCCCTCGTAGTCGTTGTAAATGTCGTACAGCTGGTGATATTCGACCATCTCATCGTGGAATTCCTGCGCGCGCGCCTCGAATTCCTCCTCGCTGCCGGCATAGCCGACAACAGTGGTCACGGTGTCGAACACGTCCATCCATGTCGCTTCATAGCGCTGGGGGCCGGACTGCGAAGCAGACGCGCCGATGGCGGCCGAACAGCCCGTCAGGCAGAATGCCAGACACACGGTCAGAACCGAAAACCGCAGGGCTCGTCTCATGCCTGCGCCGCCTTCTCGAGAAGCGCCGTAAAGCCGCCGACCGAGATCGTAACGCTCGAGGCAATGTCCGCGTCCGCGGGCGCGCCCTTCTCATTCACGGCGATGCCGGTGATCTCATCGAGCGTCTTGCCCTGCGCGTAGGCCGCAAAGGCCGCGGCCTGTTCGTACCACTCCTTGCCGATGCCGGAGTATTCCTTCATGCCGTACGCGTCGCCCAGCTCGTTCTTCGACTGCACCGGCTGCGACACATCCGTCGTGATCGCGCCCGACGCGTCGAAGTTCACTTTTGCCTGCACCGCGTCAAACACACAGCTCGTCACCGTGTCGCCGTTCCAGGTCACGGCCGCGATGGAGACGTCCGCCTGCGCGAGGCCTTCCTCGTCCCCGGCGCTCTTGCTGGACGCCGCCGAAGACGTGCTGACAAGGCGCAGCTCATCACCCTCGGAAGCACCCGTCACGGACGCCGATTCCGCCGCGCGCGCGACCACGTCGATGAAGCCGCCGACGGACACCGTGACGCTCGAGGCGATGTCCGCGTCCGCGGGCGCGCCCTTCTCGTTCACGGCCATGCCGCGCAGCTCCTCGGCCGTCTTGCCCACGGCGTACTCGCAGAACGCCTCGGCCTGCTCGTACCACTCCTTGCCGATGCCGGAGGCTTTCTTCATGCCGTATTCGTCGCCCAGCTCATTCTTCGTCAGGAATTCCGCGTCCGCGGGCGTCGTCACCGCGCCGGACGCGTCAAAATTGATCTGGACCTGCACGCTGTCGAGTTTGCAGGAGCGGATCACGCCCGACTCGTCGACCGTGACGGCGGCGTATGTCACATCCGCCTGCGCGAGACCCGCTTCATCGCCCGCGTCCTTGCTGGACGAAAGGCCGGTGCTCACGGCAAGGCCCGTCTTCAGCGCGCCGTCCGCCGTTCCCGTCTCCTGCGAAGACGAGGACGGAGCCGAAGACGCGGCCGGAGACGACGACGCGCTCGCCGGGGTTTCCACGCGGATGACGGCGGTTCCGGCGCATCCGGCCAGCAGCGCCGCCGCGAGGACGGGCGCAAGGAATTTGGTAAACTTTCTCATGTTGTTTCCTCCGTTGAATGGGTTTGTTTCATCTCAAAATGGATGAGGAACGATAAGATCGCGCGCAGCAGAATGACCGCTCCGAGCACGATCAGCTCCTCTTTGTCCCGCACGAGCACCGTTTTCAGGATCTCGGCGGCCATCTTGAATTCCAGACTCAGCGCAAGGCCGTTGGCCAGTGCGAATTTGACGTCGTCCCGGCGGTGAAAAATCAGGTTTTTCAGATAGTGCCAGAACGCGCCCGCGGCGGAGATCGCCACGACGATGATGCCCATCAGTTCACAGACGTCAATGATGACGGGCAGGATGGTCTCAATGACCTGGGTCAGCATTCCCTGTCCCCCCTTTCGCGGCGCGGCACGGCAGCGAGCGCGCGGAATGTACAGGACGCGGCGAAGCCCGTGAGCAGGCCCGTCCCGACGGAAACAAGGAGCAGGAACGGCAGGTATGCCGCCACCGTGACCGAGCGCAGCAGCGCCATCGCCGCGAGGATCTGCCCGGCATTGTGGCACGCCGCACCGCACAGGCTGACGCCGTACACCGAGAGGAACGGCGCGCGCTTCGCCAGCGCCATCGCCGCCAGCGCGAGCAGCCCGCCCGCGAGCGAAAACGCCAGCGCGGTAAAGCCGCCTCCGAACAGCGATGCGAGCGCGCAGCGGCACACGAGCACCGCCAGCGCATACCGCCCGCCGAGTTCATACAGCGCGAACATCGTGACGATGTTCGCGAGCCCGAGCTTGACGCCCGGCAGCGGGATGACCGCTTCGAGCGGGATCATCCGCTCGGCCAGCGAAAGCGCGAGGGAGAGCGCGACGAGCATCGCGCACAACGTGATATCACGCGTTTTGGTTCTCATGCCGCCGCCCCCTCTCAGCCCGCGACGCCGTCGACGGCGTTTTCATCGGGACTGTCCGCCGTGATGCGGACTTCAACGCGGTTCGGCAGACACACCAGCGAGCGTCCGGCCGCGGAGACTGCTCCGCTGTGGACACAGTCCTGCCCGGGGCAGTCGGATTCGGCAAAGAACACTTCACCGCCGCGCACTTCGATCACATTCGTGTACGCTCCGCCGACGGTGAACTCCGCGTCCTCGTCGAGCGGGAGCACCGCCAGCACCTCACCGTTCTGCCGGATCTCCACAGACGCGGCCGCTCCGCGGCGCGCGGATAGAACAAACGCGGCGGTCAGTGCAATGGACGCCGCGAGGATCGCCGCGATCACGACCGCGTCGCCGCGGCGGAAGGTCAGACGGGTCATGGGCATCTCCTTACTGATAAAGTATTTTCCGAATGCGGAAAAATAAACGCCGTCAGGGCGCATATTTGCCCGCGAGATTGGCAAACAGGATGCGCAGAAGCTCGCTGTTGCCCTTGAAGAAGCTGATTTTGGTAGGCGTCTTGCCCGTCCTGGGATACGCGCGCCGCACCGGCACCTCACACGCGGGCATGCCGAGCTGCGAAGCGCGCACGGAGAGGTACGCCAGCAGCTCATATCCCATGAAGCAGTCGCGCAGCGGCTGCACGCGCGGGTCTGTGAGATAGCGGCGGGAATACGCGCGGTAGGCGTTCGTCGTATCCGTAAAGCGGTGGCGTGCTGTCAGCGAGATGACGGGTGCGTGGATGAGACGCACCGACACGTAGCGTACGAGCGGCGTGTTGACCGCCTCGCCGCCGGGAACAAAGCGAGACCCCTGCACGAAGTCGAACCCCTCGCGCAGTTTGGCGAGGAACTTCGGCACGTCCTCGATGCTGTCCTTGTCGTTGCCGTCGATCGTGACGATGCCCTGATAACCGCGCGCGAGCGCCCATGCGATGCCCATGCGCAGCTGTGCGCCCTGCTTTCCTGCGTCCCGCTTTGTGAGAAGCGTGTTGACGCCGAGGCTCTTCAGGCGCGTCTGTTCCGTGCAGCCGTCGGTCGATCCGCCGTCGCAGATCACGACGTCCACGAGCTTGTCCACACCGGCGTTCTGCGCACGCGTGAGTTCGCGCACGATGCGCTCCCCCTCGTTGATGATGGGGATGAGCAGGCAGTACGCCGACGTTTTCGCCGCGAATTCCTCACAGTCGTAGCGCGGCACGCCGGAAGTGCGTTCCACCGTCATGCGAACACCTCCCGCACCTGTTCGAGCGAGCGGAGAAGCGTCTCCTCGCTGCCGGGGTTCTTCATCTCCACGGAGACAAAGCCCTCATAGCCGCCGCTGCGCAGCACCTGCGCGAGTTCGCGGTGCAGACCGCCGCACTCCACGGGCGCAAGGCCCGGCTCGCTGACGTGCACGTGCGTCACGAGCGAAAGGTGTTCCGCGACACCGTCCAAGCTCTCACCGTTCGTGAGCATCGTGCCCACGTCGAGGTTGACGCCGAAGCCCTCGCTCGCCACGTCGCGCGCGAGCGCAAAGGCGTATTTCGTCTCGTTGACGAACTGCGTTCCGTACACGGCGGGATTCGCCTCCATGCCGATGCGCGTGCCTTTCTGTGCGGCGTACGTGCCCGCCTCCCGGAAGAATGCAACGGCGGTCTCCCAGTCCTTTTCATTCGTGCCGACGCGGTTTTTCGGGCATCCGAACACGAGGTTGCCGCAGTGCACCGCGGCGGCGAAGTCGATCGCTTTGCGCAGGTACTCCGCGAGCGCCGCGCGCTCTTGCTCCGCGCCGAAGATGTTTTCCGTGCGGCCGTACCAGATGGACTGCATCGACGGCACGCTCAGGCCGTATGTTTCGCGCAGACGCGCGGCGAACGCGGCTGCATCGGCGCATCTGTCATACGGTGACTCCGGAAAGATGCGTGTGGGCGCGATCTCCACGCCGGCATAGCCCATCCGGGCGAGCGTTCCGTACATACGCTCATCGGCGCTCGCGTCCCACGCGATGTTGGATGCGGACAGCTTCATGCGTTTTCTCCCCTTTCCGCCGCGCGCACAAAGGCCGCGACATCATCGAGCACCTGCTTCTTGCCGAGCAGATACCCGTTTTCTCCGCCGAAGAGCGCCGCGTGGCGCGTGCGGTAATCGTAGTCAAAAGGCGGCTTCGCCAGTTCGTTTGCAAACGTTCCGCCCTTGATGAAGTGATATACTTCGGCGGCACTGACCGGCTCGGTTGCCGGGTGAAAGAGCCGCACGCCGTTTGCGCGCAGCGTCTCAATGTCGCCCCACAGGCGGCCGAGGTTGTAGAACTGGTAGCGCGAACGGCTGTCGGTGAAATTCAGCGCCGAGAAACCGGCCCGCTCGAAGCTCTCTTTCAGCGCCGGGCGCTGTGCGTCGGACACCGTGCAGCGGAAAAAGCCGTTGCCCTCGTCCTCGTAGCTCTCTGCGATGCGCACGTCGCGCGCTGCGAGTTCCTCGTATTTTGCGCGCGTCAGACGCGCGGGAATGATTTGGATGAGGTCGTACAGAAAGTTCTTTTTGAGGTTCTTTCCGTATAGCGCGGGCAGACGGACGATGAGGTGATCCTCCACGTTCTCCCGCACCCAGTTTTCCAGTGCAAGGCGGTTGCGGCCGTAGGCCGTCAGGCGCGTTTCGTCAATCGCAGCCGTCTCGTCCGTTCCCTTCACGTCGTCGAGCACCGCGATCGTGGAGATGAGCACGACCGCGCGCGGCGCAATGCGCCGGATGTTTTCGATCGCGCCGTCGATGCGCGCCGCGTCGGCCTCCGGGTTCGTGTTCGCCAGAAACATCTCCGCGGGCACGCCCGAATAGACGAGCAGGTCGGGGTTTGCGCCGAACGCATCACTGACGTTCGTGGAGTGGAACGCTCCGTCAAACGCGTGGCTTGCCGCGAGATTCGCGCCGACAAAGCCGGTGTTTCCCACCAGAAAATCCATGTGTCCGTCTCCTTTCAGCGCGAGAGCTTTTCAATGCTCTCAAATGTGTATTTTGCCTTTTTGAACGTGAGGTCGATCAGAAGCGTCATGTATTTGAGCACGATCGTCAGAACGGCGAACACTCCGAAGAAGCAGAACGCAAGGAAGAGCATCGTCGTGGTCCAGCCTTCAACCGGCGCGCCCGTCAGAAAAACGGCGATGGCGTACACCGCCACAAACACGGTGGCAAGGATCATCAGAAGCGTCATTCCGAACGCGAATTTGTAGGCGATGTCCGTGAAGAGCATCAGCGAATCGACCGCGAGACCGCGGCGGAAGGCATTGTCCTGACGGTCCTTCGCGCACTCGCGCGTGGGGCGGTACGGGAGGCTGTCGAGTTTGAGGCCGCAGTTCGCATACACCGCTTTGCGGAACGGGATCGTCTTCGTCATGGAGTGCACACGGTTGATGGCGCGGCGCGACAGCACGCGGAACGACTCCGTCGTCAGCTTGTACGGAGAGCCGGAAAACCGGTTGTACACCGCGTAGAACAGCCCCGACGACGCGCGCGTGCGCCCCTCGGCGTGCGCGCCGACGATGTCATATCCCTCCAGCGCGCGCTGATAGACGCCGAAGATGAGCTCCGGATCAAAGTCGCACTCGGGCACGTCGAACTCGAATACGAAGTCGCCAATGGCGAGATCCATCCCGGCATTCATCGCGAGCTCGCGCCCCTGAAAATAGCTCATGTGAAGGATGGTCACGGGCGCGCCCGGATGTTCCGCCGCAAACTCGCGCACCTCGGCGGCCGTGCGGTCATCGGAGGCATCGTTGACGCACACGACCTCATATTTCAGAAAGTGCCGGGCGAGCACGCCGCACACGCACTCCAGAAATCCGCGCGCCGTCTCCTCCGCGTTGTGCAGATAGAGCACCGCGGAGACGAAATTGCTTTCTTTTTCCATCGTTCATTCCTCTCCCCGCAAAATGTTGTCGAGATCATACACCGTGTTGATCTTACCGGACAGAACGCTCACGAGCGTGGGCGACTGCGTGTGGACGCGGATCACCGTGGGGCGTGAATCGTCGATCTCGGACGCCTTGAGAATGGGCTTCATCGAGAACAGTGATCCGCGGTACGAAAAGCCGTATTCCTCTTTCAGATACTTGCGGGCGAGGTTCGACATATACGGCCACGCCGATTCCGGTTTTGCCGGACAGTCGTTGCAGTTGCCGAGCGCCGCCGCGCTGCAGAATCCTTCGCTGCGCTTCTGGCACTCGAATGTCGGCAGCGTATCATAGCTTGTGACGTGCGGCGTAAAGGTCACGCTCGTGAGCGAATGCAGCCCCGTCTTGCCGAACGGCATGATGGAGAAGAACGGCCCGTCCATCACCGTGATGCCGGTATCTTTCAGGCTCTCGCTCACGTCGCACAGAATGATCTCACACAATTCGTATTTGATGCCGAAGGGCTCGAACCCGCCGTCCTCGGCTTTGTTCAGAACCTGATTGGACGACGCATACGTGGCGTTCAGCACAAACGGCGCGCGCATCTCGCCGTCCGCAAGGCGCACGCACCAGTCGCCGCCGTCGCGGTAAAGGCGCTCGATGCGCGCCCCGTACACGATGCGGACATGCGGCAGCTCTGCGATCTTCTCGAGAAAATATGCTTTCAGGATCTGCGCGTCGTAGGTGTACTCCTCGGTGAGGAACGCGCCGTCACACATGCCGCTCTGAAAATATTTCGACGGGGCGACGTCGTCGCACCGGATATCAGCCGCGCGGCAGAAGCGCCGGAACTGCTCGGCATTCGTCCACGAAAACGCCGCGCTCGTGGCGTAGACCTGATCGAACTTTGTGTGCACGCAGAACCCGTAATCCTCGTTGAAACGGCGGAAGTATCCCGCCGACTTGATCGCGGTGGAATAGGAGCGCGGATAGTGATAGCCCATATGCACGCGCGCCTGATTGATATAGGTCGCGCGCTTGAAGGGAGCATCGTCGTATTCGAGCACCGTCACGGATTCACCGCGCCTGCCGCACAAAAGCGCCGCATACAGACCGTACAGCCCCGCGCCGATGACGATTTTATCCGTTTTCACGCACAATAACCCCTTTCCCCGGTTTTTGACTTTTTCTATCATACCATTTTTCCGTTGTAAAGAAAAGGGCGTTTCATAAAGACGAAAGGCGGAGCTGTGCGCTCCGCCTTTCGTCTGTGTGAAGAGAATTGGAATATGATTCCGTGAGATACCTTATTCAATGATGGCAGTGTGAACAGCCGCCGGAACAGCCCTTGCATCCGACGCATTTGCCGGACCGGCGCGATTTCCAGATATACCGCGCCGCCAGCCCGGCGGCCAGTGCGATCACCGCAACTACGATCACGTCTCCCATACGTACCGTCCTTTCCGTTTGAATCTGTCAGACATTTGCGACCGAACGGCGGCCGACGAGCGCCTCGCCCGCTTTGGGCTGGTATCCCTTGCGCACCAGCAGCCAGATGATACCGAGCAGTAGCGCCGCCGCGACGACCGTCCAGACGCCGAACGACGTCTCGCCCGTGACAAGACCGCCGAGCTGATACACGATGAGCGACACGACGTAGGCGAAGCCGCACATGTAACCGATGGCGCCGATCGTCCACCGGGGATTGTTCATCTCGCGCTTGATGGCGCCCATCGCGGCAAAGCACGGCGCGCAGAGCAGATTGAAGATCATGAAGCTGTAGGCGGACAGCGCGGTGAAGTCCAGCGCGAGCAGGCCCCAGATCTCGTCGCCCGTCTCGCTCAGTTCGCCCGCGTAGTTGTACAGCACGCCGAACGTGTTGACGACTTCCTCCTTGGCGATCAGGCCGGTGAACGTCGCCACGGCCGCCTGCCAGTGGCCGAAGCCGAGCGGAGCAAAGAGCACCGCGACCACTTCACCGATGGAGGCGAGCAGGGAGTGGTTGTTGTCCTCGACCATCGTGAATGCGCCGTCCACAAAGCCGAAGCCCTGCAGGAACCACAGCACGATGGAGCTGAGAAGGATGACCGTGCCGGCGCGCTTGATGAACGACCAGCCGCGTTCCCACGTGGCGCGCAGCACATTGACCGCCTGCGGCACGTGATAGGGCGGAAGCTCCATGACGAAGGGCGCAGGTTCGCCCGCGAACAGTTTGAACTTCTTGAGCATGACGCCCGAGACGATCACGGCCGCCACGCCGATGAAGTACGCGGATGTTGCGACCCACGCGGAATTTCCGAACAGCGCACCCGCAAACATGCCGATGATGGGCATTTTCGCGCCGCACGGGATGAAGCCCGTCGTCATGATCGTCATCTTGCGGTCGCGGTCCTGTTCAATGGTGCGGGACGCCATGATGCCCGGCACGCCGCAGCCCGTGGCGACGAGCATCGGGATGAAGCTCTTGCCCGACAGGCCGAAGCGGCGGAAGATGCGGTCCATGATGAACGCGATGCGCGCCATGTAGCCCACGTCCTCCAGAATGGAGAGCAGCAGGAACAGCACGAGCATCTGCGGCACAAAACCGAGCACCGCGCCGACACCCGCCACGATGCCGTCCTGCACGAGGCCGTACACCACGTCGTTCACCCCAAGGCTCGTCAGGATGCCGTCAAACAGGCCGGGCACCCACTCGCCGAACAGAACGTCGTTCGTCCAGTCCGTCGCTTTCGTGCCGATGGAAATGGACCAGCCGCCCATTGCGACCGCGTACACAAACGCCATGATGAGCACGAAGATCGGCAGCGCCAGCACACGGTTCGTCACGATGCGGTCGATCTTGTCGGACGTTGACAGACCGCGCGAATGTTTTTTTACACACGCTTTCACGATATCCGAAATGTACTCGTAGCGCTCGTTTGTGATGATCGACTCCGCGTCGTCATCCTGCGCCTCCTCACAGGCGGCCGTGACGCTCTCCGCCTGCCTGCGGATCTCCTCCGGCAGATTCAGCGCCGCGAACACGCGCTCGTCGCGCTCAAACACCTTCACCGCGTACCAGCGCAGCGAATCCGCCGGAACAAATGTGCGGATGAGCTCCGCGATTGTTTTCAACGCGTGTTCCACGTCCGCGGAAAACTCCGGCGCAAACGAGGGTTTCTGTTTCGACAGCGCCGCTTTTTCCGCCGCGAGCGCCGCGTCCATGGAGCCCTCCTTTTTCACAGCCGCCGTCTCCACGACCGGGCAGCCGAGCCGCTTCGCCAGCTCCTCCGTCCGGATGACGTCGCCGTTTTTGCGCACGACGTCCATCATGTTCAGCGCGACGACGACGGGAATGCCCATCTCGAGAAGCTGTGTCGTGAGGTAGAGGTTGCGTTCGATGTTGGACGCGTCCACCAGATTGAGCACGGCGTCCGGATGCTGTCCGAGAAGGTAATCGCGCGAAACGACCTCCTCCAGCGTGTACGGAGAGAGCGAATAAATGCCGGGAAGGTCGGTGATGGTGACTTCCTTGTATCCTCTCAGCCGTCCCTCCTTCTTTTCAACGGTCACGCCCGGCCAGTTTCCGACGTACTGGTTCGAGCCGGTCAGATCGTTGAACATCGTTGTCTTACCACAGTTCGGGTTGCCCGCAAGCGCAATGGTCACTGCCATGTCATTTCCCTCTTTCACTGATGTTAGTTTTAGCTAACCTATTGGCAAAAAATCAGGATACGAAGATTTTCTCTCCGTCCTCTTTCCGGATGGAAAGCTCGTATCCGCGCACGGTGATCTCCACAGGGTCCCCCAGCGGGGCCACTTTGCGGACGGTAAGCGTCGTGCCCTTGGTGATGCCCATATCCATGATGCGGCGCTTGGTGGCGCCCTCGCCCACGAGCTTCGTCACCGTGACGGTCTCGCCGGGCTTTGTCTCTTTCAGTGTCTTCATCCCGATTCCTCCTTCATCATCTTCAGCAGACAAGGATCTTATTTGCCATTCCCCGGCTGATCGCCACGCGGGCGTCGCGCACCGCCACGATCAGATTTCCGCCCGTTTCCGTGATCACGGTCACCGGCGTTCCCGGCACAAAGCCGAGATTCTCCAGAAAACGCCGCACCTCATCCTTCCCTCTCACGCAGTTCACCCGCGCGGGCGTTCCCGGCACAGCCATACTCAGCGGCATCGGCACGTTCCTCCTCTCCTCTGCTCCCGCCGTGTGTTAGTTTTAGCTAACCCACGGGCGGAAATATGGGCCGCACTCCGTGCGGCCTTCAACGCCTATGAGTTTACCATGACTAACTGTATTTGTCAAGCATCGTTTTGGAAAAAATATCCGGAACTCCGATTTTGTCACCTGATGAAACCGTACGGCACGTCTCGGCGCGTTTTTTCCATTTTACCGACCACTCGGATATGATACAATAAAAATACGACACCATCATCCAACAAATCAGGGAGGAATGACGATGCCCCGCCCCGCCTTACCGCACATCGGATGGCGCAATCTGAAAACCGCTGCGGCAGCGGCTCTGTGCGCCCTTGTCTATGCGCTGATCGACCGGAACCCCACCTTCGCGTGCATCGGCGCCATCTTCGGCATGGGGACCGATCTGGAAAACTCGAAGCTCCACGGAGGCAACCGCCTGTTCGGCACCGTGATCGGCGGGTTTCTGGGCATGGCTCTGTTCCGCGTCTATCTGATCTTCTACCCGCACGGCGGACACTCGCTGATGCTGGTGCCCCTTTTGTTCGCGGGCGTGGTGATCCTCATCCTGCTCAGCCAGAAGTTCTGGGTGGGCGCGGTGCAGCCGGGCGGCGTGGTGCTGTGCATCATTTTGTTCAACACACCCGTCGACACCTATGTGGAGTATGCGCTCAACCGCATGCTGGACACGGGCGTGGGCGTTGCGGCCGCGCTGCTCATCAACCACCTGCTCCCGCGAGAGCGCATCGACCGCTGGCGCGAAACGCTGCGCCGCTGACGCTCACAGCCGCCACACATCCGGATTCGTCGTGGACACGGCGCACGCCCCCGCCGACAGCGCGGAGATCACGTCCTCCTTGTCGGTGATGAGCCCGCTGGCAATGAGCGGGCGATGGGTGCGCTGCCGCACCGTGCGGATGATCTTGGGCATCGTGCCCGGAAGCGTCTCCACGAAGTCGGCGCTCGCGAGCGCATCGGCGCGCAGCAGTGCGGACAGCGCCATGCTGTCGATCATGAACGTGCGGTAAACCGTGAGAAGCCCTTTCGCTTTTGCACGCCGCACGAGAGCGGCTTTCGTCGAGATCACGCCGTCGGGACGCACTTCCTGCGCGACGAAATCCACGGCTGCTTCGCGAGCGGACAGGCCTTCCACGAGGTCTACGTCCAGAAATACGGTGCGCCCGCTCTCCTTGAGCGTGCGCACGATCTGCGCCGCCGTCGTCACGCTGCCGTACAACACAAACGTCACGTGGCCGCCGTGCGCAAGGCATCCGCGCAGCCCCTCATCGTCCTTCACCGCCGCGATCACCGGCTCCTGCTCCAGCAGCTCCAGCACCTGTTCCAGCATGGCATCGTCTCCCGTCACCGTCAATTTGAACATATTGTATCACAAAATGTCAGATATGTCTTGCAATTTGCGCTGCCTTACGATAGAATAGGGATGAAAAGTGAAGATTCGTTTCAGAGTGTAAGAGCGAAACGGTTCAGCTGCCATCAGAGGGCGGTTTGTTCCGGTTCGCTCTTTTTGTGTTCAAAGGAGGATTTGAGAGATGTTTGACGTAGCGGTCATCGGCTGCGGCATCACAGGCGCAGCCGTCGCCTGCGCGCTGGCAAGGCGCGAGGTATCGGTCGTTGTTCTGGAAGCCGAAAACGACGTGGCAATGGGCACGACCAAAGCCAACAGCGCCATCCTGCACGCAGGATACGACCCCGAACCCGGCACGCGGATGGCGAAATGGAACGTCCGCGGAGCAGCGCTGGCAAAAGAGCTCTGCGAGGCGCTGGACGTGCCCCGCAAGCAGATCGGCAGCCTTGTGCTGGCATTCACCGACGAGGAAGTGCCCCATCTGGAAAAGCTGCTGGCGAACGGTATCGCCAACGGCGTCGAGGGGCTGCGCATCCTCACCGCGCAGGAAGTGGCGGAGATGGAGCCGCACCTCGCGCCGGTAAAGGCGGCGCTGTACGCCCCCTCGGCTGCCATCGTAAACCCGTGGGAATACGCCATCGCGCTCGCGGAGAACGCCGTGGAAAACGGTGCGCAGGTGCGGCTCTCCAGCGCTGTGACGGGCGCTGAAAGAACGGAGCAAGGCTGGCTGCTTCACACAAAAACGGGCGACGTGGAGGCCCGCTTTGTTGTAAACGCGGCAGGCGTGCGCGCGGGTGAAGTGCACGAGATGGCAGCGCCCCGCAGCTTTGAGACGCATCCGTGCCGCGGCGAGTATTATCTGCTCGACAAGTGCGAGGGCACGCGCGTCTCGCACGTGATTTTCCAGTGTCCCAACAAGCTCGGCAAGGGCGTTCTCGTCTCGCCGACGGTGCACGGCAACCTCATCGTCGGCCCGAACGCCGACGACGCGAACTCCGTGGCGAACACCGCCTCCGGCCTCGCCTTCGTGGCCGAAACGGCGCGCAAGAGCGTGCCGGACGTCGATCTGCGCCAGAACATCCGCAACTTCGCGGGCGTGCGCGCCAACACCGACCAGAGCGACTTCATCTTCGGGTTCGCCGCGCCCGGATTTCTCGATCTCGCGGGCATGAAGAGCCCCGGCCTGACGGCGGCGCCCGCCGCGGCCGAGGACGCCGTGCGCGTGCTGGAGGAGGCCGGGCTGGACGCGCCCGCCAAGGCCGATCCCGTCACAACGCGCCGGAAGATCCGTTTCCGCGAACTGTCCGACGAGGAGCGCGCAAAACTCACGGCCGAGCGGCCGGAGTACGGCCGCGTCATCTGCCGCTGCGAGACGATCACCGAGGGCGAGATCATCGACGCCTGCCGCGAGGTCATCCCGCCGTGCAGCATCGACGGTGTGAAGCGCCGCGCGGGCAGCGGCATGGGCCGCTGTCAGGGCGGGTTCTGCGGACCGCGCGTGATGGAGATTCTCTCACGCGAGTGCGGGCTCGACCCGCTTGCCATCCCGCAGGACGGCACGGGCAGCTACATTCTGACAGGACACACCAAGGAAGGAGGCACGCGCCATGAGTGAGAAAGTATATGACGTCGTCGTGGTCGGCGGCGGACCGGCCGGACTTGCCGCCGCGCTGTCGGCCAAAGAGAACGGCGCCGAGAGCGTGCTCATTCTGGAGCGCGACCACGAACTCGGCGGAATTCTGAATCAGTGCATTCACAGCGGCTTCGGCCTGCAGTGGTTCAAGGAGGAGCTGACCGGTCCGGAATATGCCGGCCGGTTCATCGCACAGCTCGAGGGCACCGGAATCGAAACCGCCCTCGACACAATGGTCCTGTCGCTCGACGCGCAGACCCACACGGTGCACGCCGTGAGCCGCACGGAGGGGTTCCGCTCCATCCGCGGCCGCGCGATCGTGCTGGCGATGGGCTGCCGTGAGCGCACGCGCGGAGCCATCGGTACGCCCGGTATGCGCTGCTCCGGCGTATTCACCGCCGGAACGGCACAGCGCTACGTCAACATGGAGGGTTACATGGTCGGCCGCCGCGTGCTCATTCTCGGCTCGGGCGACATCGGGCTCATCATGGCGCGCCGCATGACGCTCGAGGGCGCGAAAGTGCTCGCGTGCGTCGAGGTCATGCCGTACTCCGGCGGCCTTGCGCGCAACATCGCGCAGTGTCTGGACGACTTCGGCATTCCGCTCTATCTGTCGCACACGATCGTCGACATTCAGGGCGACCGCCGCGTGGAGCGCGCCGTCGTGGCGCAGGTGGACGAACACCGCCGCCCCATCCCCGGCACGGAGATCACGTTCGACTGCGACACCATCCTGCTGTCGGTCGGTCTCATCCCCGAGAACGAGCTGACACGCGGCGCGGGCGTTGAGATCGATGCGCGCACGAACGGCGCCGTGGTGCGTGAGAACATGGAGACCGAATCCGAGGGCGTGTTTGCGTGCGGCAACGTGCTGCACGTGCATGACCTCGTGGACTACGTGACGGCGGAGAGCCGCCGCGCGGGCGCAGCCGCCGCGGCTTACGCGCGCGGAGAGCGCGCTGAGGGCGGCGAGATCACGCTGAAAAACGGCGCGGGCATCGGCTACACCGTGCCGCAGCGCGTGCGCGTGCAGAACTGCGAGAAGGGCGTGGACGTCTTCTTCCGCGTTCGCGCCGTGTATGACGGCGACCTTCGCATCGCGGCGTACAGTGGCGGCGAGCGCATTGCCGCGTTCCGCCGCACGCACCTCGCGCCCGGCGAGATGGAGCGCGTCACGCTGCCGCGCGCCATTCTGGAAAAGGCCGGCGAAGAGATCACTTTGTGCGTCGAGGAGGGAGCGACATGAGAGAGCTTGTTTGCATCGTGTGCCCGAAAGGCTGCCGCCTGCGGGTAGATGAGGAGAACGATTTCGCCGTGACGGGCAATTCCTGCCCGCGCGGCGCGCAGTACGGGCGCGAGGAGTGCACAAATCCCACGCGCGTGGTGACGAGCACCGTCGCCGTCTCGGGCGGCGTGCATCCGCGCTGCCCGGTCAAGACAAACGCCCCCATCCCGAAATCCAAAATGTTCGATGTGATGGCCGCGCTGGACGGCCTTGTGATCCCCGCGCCCGTCGCGCTGGGGCAGGTCATCGTGCCCGACGTGTGCGGCACGGGCGTTGACATCGTGGCGACGCGTTCGGTCTGAGGAACTTGACTTTCCGTTAGCCTCCGCTTACAATGAAGTCTGCGGCAGACGACGCCGCATAGAAAGGAATACAGTATATGAACGATACAACAACGATCCTCTTCGGAACGCTGCTGCCGTTTTTCCTGACTTCGGCGGGCTCGGCCATGGTGTTCTTCTTCCGCGAAAAATCGTCTGCACTGGCGCAGCGGCTGTTTCTCGGCTTCGCCGCGGGCGTGATGATCGCGGCCTCCGTCTGGGGACTTCTCATGCCTGCCATCGAAGAGGCCGAGGCCTCCGGCGGCATCGGCTGGATTCCCGCCGCCGGCGGGTTCGTGCTCGGCGCGGCGGTCCTGATGCTGCTCGACACGTTTCTTCCGCACATCCACCCCGCTTCCGGCGAGGCGGAGGGTCTTCCCTCCTCGTGGCGGCGCACGACGCTGATGGTATCGGCCGTGACGCTCCACAACATCCCGGAGGGCATGGCCGTCGGCCTGTCGCTCGCGCTTGCGGTGCAGCGGAACGACTCCGCCGCGCTCACGGCGGCGCTGGCGCTCTCCCTCGGCATCGGCATCCAGAACTTTCCCGAGGGTGCGGCCGTCTCCCTGCCCTTACGGCAGGACGGCATGGGGCGCTTCAAGGCGTTCGTGTACGGCAGCCTGTCCGGCGTGGTGGAGCCCATCTTCGGGCTTCTGACTGTGCTGTTCGCCGTCTCGCTCGCGTCCGTAATGCCGTGGCTGCTGAGTTTCGCGGCCGGTGCGATGGTCTACGTTGTGGTGGAAGAGCTCATTCCGGAAGCGCATCTCGGCGAACACTCCAATCTCGGCACGCTCGGCGTGCTCGGCGGATTCGTCCTGATGATGATTTTGGACGTAGCGCTCGGATAAAACAATACAAAAAACGGCCCGATGCCATGGTGAACTGCACCCCATTTGTTAGACAGTATGTTATACTGAATAACAAGTGGGGTGCTTTACTATGCCAAAAGGAATA
>CALXBO010000028.1 GCA_944386565.1 uncultured Ruthenibacterium sp.
ACCGGCTGCGCGTCGCGGTTGCCGCACAGAACGACCAGCAGGTTCGACACCATCGCGGCCTTGCGCTCCTCGTCGAGCGTGACCACCTGCTTTTCGTTCAGACGCTCCAGCGCCATTTCCACCATGCCGACCGCGCCGTCCACGATCATCTTGCGCGCGTCGATGATGGCGGAAGCCTGCTGGCGCTGCAGCATGACGGCCGCGATCTCCGGCGCGTACGCCAGATACGTGATGCGCGCCTCGAGCACTTCCAGACCGGCCTGCTCGACCTTGCGCTGAATTTCGTCGCGGATACGTGCCGCGACCACTTCGCTCGACCCGCGCAGGCTGCCCTCGTCCGCAATGCCGTCGCCCGTCGTGTCCACGTTGGGCGCGACGTCATACGGGTAGATGCGCACGATGTCGCGCAGCGCGCTGTCGCACTGCAGAGAGAGGTATTCCTTGTAGTTGTCCACGCTGAACACGGCCTTCGCCGTGTCCGTCACGCGCCACATCACCGCAATGCCGATCTCCACCGGGTTGCCGAGGCAGTCGTTGATCTTCTGGCGGTTGTTGTTCAGCGTCATGATCTTCAGCGACACTTTCTTGCCGTTTGCCGCGGCAGCCGCCGCAGCGGCCTTGGCGTCCTTGTCGCCGCCCACATCGCCGCTCTGGTTGAGACGCGTCGCCGCCGCCGGATTCACCGCCGAGCAGAACGGGTTCACCCAGTAAAAGCCCGTCTCGCGCAGCGTGCCGACGTACTCGCCGAACAGCGTCAGCACCAGCGCCTCCTGCGGGTGGATGACCTTCAGCCCACACAGGGGAATCCAGCCGAGAAAGATGAAGACGATGCACACCGCGAAGATGGGCACGGCCAGAAAGCCGCCCGTGCCCGCGTCCAGCGAGCTTCCGGTCAGTATGACCCCGATGACCGCCAGCACATACAGCGCGACGATCGCGAGTAAAACGGGCATGCCCGCGCGCGGGTGCGCCACCGGCTTCTCCGTCAGCTGTTTTCGTTCTTCCTGCGCCTTCGGCGCGTTTGCTTTCTGTTCCATACGATATCCTCCCATCGCATTTTCTATCATGATGATATCATTATCATATCAAATTGTCAATGGGTTTGTGCATAAAAAGGTCTCGCTTTTGCGCAGGGCAAGGCTTTGCCTCCCCTCGGGAGGGGAGGTGGCCCGAAGGGCCGGAGGGGAGGGGCTGTTTTTCGCACGAAACGGCAAAAAAATGCGCCCCCGGCGGAATCCGCCGGGGGCGCGTCATGCTTCGGATAGGTTTCCGTCACAGCCCGGGAACGATCAGACAGGCGACAAGGCCCGCCAGAGCAAACGCGAGCAGGATCGTGAAAAAGTTCATTACTTTCTGTTCCGCGCGGGCGATATCACTTCCGTCGCGGTGGCGCAGCAGGATCACTGCGCGTGTGCCCAGAAATGCTGCGAGCAGAATGCAGGACGCAACGTACAAGCCGTCCTGGAGAAGAAACGGGTCCTTGTTCTCCAGCAGTGTGATGACGGCGAAGAGAATCCACACGGCGGCCAGCGCGAGATCCGCGTACCATCTGGTCCATTTCAAACTGTTTTTCATACTGCGGTCACTCCTTTCACACATGAGCGGCTCTCTGTGTCCTCATGATAGCATGCAGAGTGGGGAAAGTCCAGACTCACCCGCGCATCCGGTTGATGATGGCGTTCGCCTTTTCGTAGATCGCGTCGGGCGATTCGCCCACGAAGAACGAGCCGTTTTCATAGAGGATGCGGCCGTCGATCATCGTCAGACGGATGTTCGACGTCGAGCCGGAGTAGACGATGTTCTTCACGACGGCGTTCACCGGCTGCATGTTCGGGCGGCGCATGTCGAGCACCGTGAGGTCGGCCTTTTTGCCGGGGGCGAGCGTGTCGCAGTCGGCAAGGCCCATCGCCAGCGCGCCGCCGCGCGTCGCCATTTCGAACACGGTCTCGGCGGCCATCGCGGACGCGTCCTGATTCGCCAGCTTCTGCAACCCCGTCGCGAGGAACATCTCGCGGAACATATCGAGGCAGTTGTTGCTCGCCGGGCCGTCTGTGCCGAGCGCGAGGTGCACGCCCATGTCGTGCAGCTGCGTCAGCGGCGCGATGCCGCTTGCGAGCTTCGTGTTCGAGCCCGGGCAGCTCACGGCCCACAGCCCGCGGTCGCGGAAGATGGCCTTGTCCTCATCGGACAGGTGGATGCAGTGGTATCCGCCGCCGCCGTAGTCAAACAGGCCGAGGCTGTCGAGGTACGCCGTCGGCGTCGTGCCGTGGCGCTCGATGCAGCCCGCCACCTCGCTCGCACTCTCGCTGTTGTGCGCGAACACGGGCGCTTTGTACTCGTGCGCGATGGCCGAGATCTCACGCAGCAGGCTCTCGCTGCACGTGTACTCGGCGTGGAAACCGAGGATACAGCTGACGAGCCCGCCCTTGTTGTAGTCCTCGTACATCTTCCGCAATCCGTCGGGAGTGTTGTAGAAGTCGTGGATGCAGCCGCACAACACGGTGCGGAAGCCCATGTCGCGGCTCGCGGCAGCGTTGGCCTCCGTGAACATGTACATGTCGAAATTCGCGGTGATGCCCGCCGCAAGGTATTCGAGGATGGCGAGCTTCGCGAGGTGGTACACGTCGTCCGCCGTGAGCTTTGCCTCCATCGGGAACACCTGTTTGTTCAGCCAGTCCAGCAGCGGCAGGTCGTCCGCATAGCTGCGCAGGAACGTCATCGCCGAGTGTGTGTGCGCGTTCTTGAAGCCGGGCATCACAAGGTCGCCCGCGAGGTCGATCTCGCGGTCAAACGCGCCCGCGTCCTCGCGCGGCGCGCCGACGTACTCGATGCGGTCGTCCTTGACCCAAAGCTCCGCGCGCTCGGGCTGCGCGGGAGAGCCCGTCAGCACAAGGCCGTTATAAAACCGGATGCGCATGGGAAAACCCTCCTTTTTCAGAGAGCCGCGCCGATGGCGCGAATGCTCTCGGTGACAAGCCGCGTGAATCGGTCCGCAACGCGCGCGGCGGTCTCGCCCACTTCTTCGCTCGTCAGCGGCGCGTTCGTCATGCCGCAGCCGAGGTTCGAAATGCACGACACGCCCGCGACGCGCATCCCCATGTGGCGCGCGGCGACGGCTTCGACGGCCGTGCTCATGCCCACTGCGTCCGCGCCGAGCACACGCAGCATGCGGATCTCGGCGGGCGACTCGAACTGCGGGCCGGTCAGCTGACAGTACACGCCCTCTTTCAGCGGAATGGCGCACCGGGCGGCCGTGTCGCGGATGATGCCGGCGAGCTCTTCGTCGTACACGCGGCTCATGTCCGGAAAGCGCGGGCCCAGATCGCCGGGGTTCGGCCCGATCAGCGGCGAGGGCACAAAGCAGGTGATCTGGTCGCGCAGAAGCATCAGGTCGCCCGCGTGCATCGTGTAGTTGATGCCGCCCGCGGCGTTCGTCAGAAACAGCACTTTCGCGCCCATGCGCCCCAGAAGCCGCGCGGGCAGCACGACGTCCGTCATCGGGTATCCCTCATAATAATGCACGCGGCCCTGCATCACGGCCACTTTCACGCCCGCCACGGTGCCGAGCAGAAAGCGCCCCGCGTGGCTCGGCGCGGTCGAGACGGGAAAGCCCTCGATCTCCGAGTACGGGATGACCGTCTCCACGTCGACAACATTGCCGTAATCGCCGAGGCCGCTGCCGAGCACGAGCGCCACCTCCGGCACAAAATCTGTCTTTTTCCGCACCGCCGCAAGGCAGCGGTCCAGTTTTTCCATCGGTTCCATGCAAGATCTCCTTTCGCATCGGTTCGGTGTTTTCTCCAGTGTACCATATTTCCCGCCGCCGCGCCAGAGCTTGCCTGCCGCGCGCGGATGTGGTACGATGAACGGGAAAGAGAGGGATTTCCATGAACGAGAAAACGCTTCTGATCGAGAGCGGCAAAAAGCTGCTGCACGAGGGCTTCACCGTCGAGACGTGGGGCAACATCAGCGTGCGCGGCGAAGACGGCCTTGTCTACATCACGCCCAGCGGCATGGATTACGACACCTGCACCGAGGACGACGTCGTCGTCATGACACTCGACGGCACGGTCGTCGGCGGGCACCGTGTGCCGAGCATCGAGAACGGACTGCACCGCGCCGTGTACGCCGCGCGCCCGGACGTGAACGCCATCGTCCACACGCACCCCATCTTTTCCACCGTTTTTTCCGCGATGGGGGAAAACATTCCGCTCATCATCGACGAGGCCGCGCAGGCGCTCGGCGATGAAGTGCGCACCGCGCCCTACGCGCTGCCCGGAACGGACGAGCTGGCACAGAATTGCGCCGCGGCGCTGGGCGAGAAGGCGAACGCGTGCCTTCTGCAGAGCCACGGCGCCGTGTGCGTCGGACGCGACATGAAGTCCGCGTTCAAAACCGCGCGCGTGCTCGAGATGACGGCCGAGATCTACTACCGCATCCGCTCCGTCGGCGGGAAGTTCATCCCCATCTCGCCGGAGAACATCGCCGCCATGCAGGATTTCGTCGCGCACCGCTACGGCCAGAGATAACAAACGAAAAGCGGGCGTCCCGTATCGGGGCGCCCGCTCGTTTTGTCTTATTTCTTCTCGAAATACTCGGGGAACATCGCCTCGAAGCTCTCGCGGTACGGAGCACGGCAGATGCCGCGCTCGGTCACGATGCCCGCGATGAGCTCGTGGTCCGTCACGTCAAACGCCGGGTTGAAGCACTCCACTTCCGGAAGAGCCATCGGCTTTTCGTAGAACATCTCGCGGATCTCCGACGGTTTGCGGAGTTCGATCTCGATGTCGTCGCCCGTCTCGCACGAGAAGTCGATCGTTGTCGACGGCCCGAGCACATAGAACGGGATGCCGTAGTACTTCGCCAGAATGGCCACGCCCGACGTGCCGATCTTGTTCGCCGCGTCGCCGTTGAGCGCCACGCGGTCGCACCCGACCATGCACGCCTGCACCTTGCCCTGCTTCATCACGAGGCTCGCCATGTTGTCGCAGATCAGCGTGCACGGCACGCCCGCCTTCTGCAGCTCATAGCTCGTCAGGCGTGCGCCCTGCAACAGGGGGCGCGTCTCGTCGCAATAGACGTGCAGGTTCACGCCTTTTTCCCTGGCGAGGTAGAACGGGCCCTGACCGGTGCCGTAGCGGCTCGTCGCGAGCGGGCCGGCGTTGCAGTGCGTCAACACGCCGTCGCCGTCTTTGAGCAGGCTCAGGCCGAACTCGGAGATGCGGCGGCACATGTCGATGTCCTCGTCGCGGATGGCCACGGCCTCGTCGTGCAGTGCTTTGCGAACGTCGTCAAGGCTCTCGCCTCTGTGCGCGAGGGCGGTGTCGTACATGCGCGTCACCATGCGGTGCAGGTTCACCGCCGTCGGGCGCGAGGAGTCGAGGTAATCGCCGAGCTCGCGGAACTTCGCGAAGAACGCGTCGAAGTCCGCCGCGTCGATGCCGTTCGCGAGCACCGAGAGCGAGTACGCCGCGAAGATGCCGATGGCGGGCGCGCCGCGCACCTGCAGGAGATAGATCGCGTCATACATCTCCTTCGGAGTGGTCAGCGTCAGATAGACCGTCTCGTTCGGGAGCTTCGTCTGGTCGATGATGACAACGGAATTTCCGTCGCCGAATCGGATGTTTTCCACATGGGTCACGTCTTTGAGTTCCATGTTGCCGTCCTTTCCGCGGCCTGCATGCCGCCGGTGTTGTCGTTTGTTCCAGTATAACACAGCGCGGTCGTTCTGGCAATTTTTTTGCCCGGTGCGGGGTGGAAGTCCGTGCCGCGATGTGTTATGATAGGACTGGAAACAAAATACAAGCGCTGCGCGCTTTTTTCGCGCGGCAGAGAGGAATTTGCATATGAGCACCGAAAAAGTTGTTCCTATCATTGAGATCCCCTACGGCGTCATCGCCCCGCGCGTCATCGTCTGCGGCGACCCCGCACGCGCCGAGAAGATCGCCTCGCGCCTGGAGGACGTCACCGTCGTCGCAAAAACGCGCGAGTACTGGACGTTCAACGGCACGTACAAGGGCGTGCCCGTCACCGTGTCGTCGCACGGCGTCGGCGCGGCCGGCGCGCACGTCTCGTTCGAGGGCCTCATCCTCGGCGGTGCGAAAGTCATGATCCGCGTCGGCACGTGCGGCACGCTGCAGCCCGGCATGCCGCAGGGCGCGCTCATCATCGCGACGGCCGCGTGCCGTGAGGACGGCGTCACCCAGCAGCTCATCCCGCAGTCGTACCCGGCCGTCGCCTCGCATGACGTTGTGCAGATCATGATCGACGAAGCTGCCAAGACCGACGCGTGGGTGCGCTCGGGCATCATCAGCACCGGCGGCATCTTCTACAAGGGCGTCATCCCCACGAACAACCGCGTCATGGCCGACGCCGGCTGCCTTGCGTTTGAGAACGAGGCCGCCATGCTGTTCGTCACCTGCTCGCTCAAGGGCGTCAAAGCGGGCTGCATCGTCGCGGCCGACGGCCCGTGCTTCGAGTTCGTCGGCTCTGAGGAGTTCGACCATCACCCCGGCGCGATGGCGAAAGCCGTCGAGGACGAGATCACCATCGCCCTCGAGAGCGTCATCCGCGTGGAGGTAGACGAATGAAGGCCGTCCTCGTCGGCGCGGGCTTCGCGGGCCGCGCCCACGCGGCGGCGCTGCGCGCGTGCGGCGTGGAGATCGCCGCCGTCGTGACGGCGCGCGAGGAATCCGCCCGCGCGTTCGCAAAGGAGTGGAACATCCCGGCCTGGGGCACCGACACATCCGTCGCCTTGGCGCCGGAGATCGACGCGGTGCACGTCTGCACGCCGCCCACGGCGCATGGTGCGTTCATCCGCGAACTGCTCGCGCACGGCAAGCACGTCGTGTGTGAAAAGCCGCTCAGCCTCGATGCCGAAGAGGCGCGCGAGCTCGCGCAGCTGGCGGAGGAGAGCGGGTGCCTGTGCGCGCTGTCGTTCAACGTGCGCCACCACATGGCGTGCCAGAGAGCGCGCGAACTGATGGCGTCCGGCACGTTCGGCCGTCCGCTGCTCATCCACGGCACCTACTTGCAGGAATTCCACGCGCTGCCCTCCCCGAAGGACTGGCGCTACAACGAAGCGGTGGCGGGCAGGATGCGCGCCGTCACCGAGATCGGCAGCCACTGGGTCGACCTCGCGCAGTACATCTCCGGCCTGCGCGTCGAGGCCGTCTCCGCGAGCTTCGGCCGCTTCTGGCCCGAGCGCTCGCTGAAAGACGGCATCATGTACCCGGCGGGCGAGCCGGGCGAGGCAATGCACGTCGTCTCCGAGGACGCCGCCGCCGTCACGCTGCGTTTTGAAAACGGCGTGCTCGGCAATGTGATGCTGTCGGAGGTGTCGCCGGGGCGCGGCAACCACCTCTCGCTCGAGATCACGTGCGAAAACGGCGCGCTGTGGTGGAACGAGGAGGACAACAACCGGCTGTACACCGCCCGCAAGGGCGAGGGCGTGCACACGGACGTATTCGCGTTCGGCAACGGCTTTGACGACACGTTCGCACTCCTGTTCAAGAACTTCTACGCCGCCGTCGCGGCGGGCGGCACGGACTGCCCGTCGTGGCCGACGTTCCGCGAGGGCGCGTCCGTCACGGCCGTGTGCCGCGCGATGGGCGAGAGCGACGCGAACGGCTCTGCCTGGACGCGCGTGGAAGGAGCGGACGCATGACAGCGAAAGAACTGATTGCCGCGCTCGGCCTTGAGCCGCTGCCCGGCGAGGGCGGCATGTCCGCACAGACGTACCTGAGCCGCTATGAGATCGACGGCAAGGCGGCCGGGACGGCCATCTACTATCTGCTCACGGGCGAGGCGTTTTCGCACCTGCACCGCCTGACGGGCGACGAGATGTACCACTTCTACCTCGGCAGCCCCGTCGAGCTGACGGAGCTTTTACCAGACGGAACGGTGCGCACCACCGTACTCGGGCAGGACATCGCGCGCGGCCAGTGCGTACAGCACCTCGTGCCCGCGGGCGTGTGGCAGGGCTCGCGCCTGCTTTCGGGCGGGGACTGGGCGCTGCTCGGCACGACGATGTGGCCGGGGTACACGCCGGAATGTTACGAACACGGCGATGCGGACGCGCTCACGGCGCAGTATCCGCAGGCCGCCGAGGCGATCGCCCGCCTCACGGGCGAGGCCAAATTTGAATGAGGGAGAAATTCTGATGTATTATGATCTGTCTGTCGGCGGGCTGACGCGCCATCTGCCGATCATGCCCGTCAGCGACAAGCTCGCCATCGCGAGCTTCGTCATTCTGGGCGACTGCGAACTCGTCACGGCCGTCGCGCCGCTGCTTGCGGAGAAACTGCCGGAGGTCGAGTATCTTGTCACCGCCGAGGCGAAGGGCATTCCTCTCGTGCAGGAGATGTGCCGCGTCATGGGCATGCCGTACTACGTCGTGGCCCGCAAGAGCGTCAAGCCCTACATGAAGGACCCGCTCTCGAGCACCGTCGTGTCCATCACGACCCAGAAGCCCCAGACCTTGTGCCTTGACAGCGCCGACGCGCGTCTTTTGCGCGGCAAGCGCGTCGCCATCGTGGACGATGTCATCTCCACCGGCGAGAGCCTGCGCGCGATGGAGGAGCTGCTGAAAGCCTGCGGCGCGAACGTCGTTGCCCGCGCCGCCATCCTCGCCGAGGACAAGGCCGCCGACCGCGACGACATCGTGTTCCTCGAGCGCCTGCCGCTGTTCGATCCGAACACGGGCGACATCCTGTGAGCCTGAAATAAGACCGAAAAAACCGCCTTCCGGGATTCCCGGAAGGCGGTTTTCATTTGCAATCAAAGGAAATCAGCGCTTGCCCTTGTCGTAGATCTCGCCGAGGGCGCGCGGCGCGCGGTTGTTCTTCGAGAAGAACACGAGCAGCAGCAGCGTCAGCGCGTAGGGGAGGATCATGATGAGGTCCGAGTACGTGCTGGGCATGCCGAGCTTCTGCACGAGGACGTAGCCCGCCGAGCGCGCGAAGCCGAACAGCAGGCACGCGCCGAGCGTCTGCGGGATCTTCCAGTTGCCGAAGATCATCGCGGCGATGGCGAGGTAGCCGTAGCCGGTGTAGATGCTCGTGGAGTAGTTGCCGAACACGGAGTACGCGAAGCACATGCCGCCGAGGCCCGACAGCGCGCCGGAGATCAGCACGGCGGTGAACTGCAGACGCGCGACGTTGCAGCCCGCGGCGTCCACCGCGTAGGGGTTGTCGCCGCACGCGCGCAGGCGCATGCCGAAGCGGGTCTTGTACATCGCGTACCACGCCACAACGGCCACGGCGATGATGACGAACTCGAACGGATACACGTTCGTGAAGAATCCGCCCAGAACGGGGATGGACGCGAGCGGCTCGAACGTCAGACGGCCGGAGACCGTCAGCACGAACTTGTCGGACGACTGGCCCAGCGCGACGGAGTTGATCTGGCTCGTGAGGAAGTCCGTGAGCGCCATCGCGAGGATGTTGACCACGACACCGCTGATGACCTGATTGGCCTTGAACTTGATGCACAGCACCGCGTGGATGACCGCGTACAGCGCGCCGCCGAGCATGGCGACGATGAGCGCAAGGTACATCGGCAGCTGCGACGTGGCGGCGAAGAGGCCGGACGTCAGCGTGACGAACACCGCGCCGAAGAACGCGCCCGCGCCGAGGAAGCCCTCAAGCGCGAGGTTCGTCACGCCGCTGCGCTCGCTGTAAATGCCGCCCACCGCGATGATGAACAGCGGCAGGGAAAACGCCATACCGTTGACGATGATGTCCGTCATGCCTTGCCACCTTCTTTCTTCGCTTCTTTTTCCTCCTGCTCCAGGCGGTCCTTCACGCGTTTGAGACGCGCGCGGATGTACACGCCGCACGCCGCAAACAGCAGCATCAGGCCGGTGATGAGCGAGGAGACTTCCTGCGGCACGCCGATGGACGAGTTCATGTACGTGCCGCCCTTGGTGATGATCGTGATGAGGAACGACGACGCGAGAATGCCCAGCGGGTTCGCGTTGCCCAGCAGGCACACGGCGATGGCGTCAAAGCCCGTCGTCGTCAGAACTTTCGGCTGGATGGAGCCGAGGTAGCCCAGATAGTACGTCGCGCCCGCGAGGCCCGCCAGCGCGCCGGAGAGCGACATCGCCATCAGGATGGTGCGCTTGGTGCTCACGCCGGCGTATTCGGCGGCGCTGCGGCTCGCGCCAACGGCCTTCAGCTCAAAGCCCTGCCGCGTGCGGTTGATGAAGAAGTGCATCACGAACACCGCGATCAGAGCCAGGACGAAGCCGAGCGGCACGACGGTCTTCATGCCGAAGAGCTGCACGTCCTGCAGCGTCAGGCGCGCCGCGGCGCTGACCGTCTCGGACTGGCGCGTCACGGGGTTGACAAAGTACGTCAGGATGAAGAAGCTGATGACGTACTGGAAGATGTAGTTCAGCATGATGGCCGAGACGACCTCATTGATGTTGAACTTGTATTTCAGCACGCCGATCAGCGCGCCCGCCAGTGCGCCCACGATCATGCACACGACGATCGTCAGGGGCTTTGCCACGACGGCGGGAAGCGGGCTGTAGCCCACGGTGATGGAGGCGAGGAAACCGCCCAGAAGCATCTGGCCGGACACGCCGATGTTGAACAGCCCCGCCTTGTACGCCACGGCCACGGCCAGCGACGCAAAGAGCATCGGCGTCCAGATGTCGAGATAGCCCATCAGGTCGGTGAACATGCCCTTGCCGCCGGCGTATTTTTCCTTGGGCAGCATGCCGCAGCCCTGCAGCAGGCTGATGTAGCCGTCGATGGGATTCTTGCCGAGCAGCAGCATCAATACCGCGCCCGCGATCAGGCTGAGAAACACCGCGAACAGAGGAATGGTGACGGCCTGACGCTTTTCATTGCCCATCACCGCGAGAAACGCGCGGGAGAGGGGGCTTGTCTTATTCCGCTTCATTCCTTCACCCCCATCATGAACTGGCCGACCTCATTCGTCGTGAGCGTGTCGGCCGGCGCTGTTTTCAGAAGCTGTCCGTTGTAGATGACGCCGATCGTGTCGGCGAGGTTCATGATCTCGTCGAGCTCGAGCGAGATCAGCAGAATGGCCTTGCCACGGCTCCGCTCGGCGAGGATCTGCTCGTGGATGTGTTCGATGGCGCCGATGTCAAGGCCGCGCGTCGGCTGCACGAAGATGATGCACGGCGCGTCGAGCTCGATCTCGCGCGCGACGATGGCCTTCTGCTGGTTGCCGCCCGACATGCTGCGCACGACGGTCTGTTCGCCCTGACCGGAGCGGATGTCGAAGCGCTCGATCAGCTCACGGCTCTTCTTGTCGAACTCGTCGCGGTGCAGCACGTTCTTCACGCAATAGGGCTCCTGATAATACCGCTTGAGCATCAGGTTTTCCGAGAGCGTGAAGTCGAGGATGAGCCCGCGGGCCTGACGGTCTTCGGGAATGTACGCAAGGCCCTGCTCGGCTCTTGCGCGGACGGAAGAGCGCGTGATGTCCTTCCCGGCGAGCGTCACCGTGCCCGACGAGACGGGCGCAAGCCCCGCAACGGCGTCCGCGATCTCCACCTGGCCGTTGCCCGCAACGCCCGCGATGGCGAAGATCTCGCCCGCGCGCACGGAGAACGACACGTCGCTTACAACGGTGAATCCGTCGTCGTTTTTCACGCTGAGATGGTCGACGTTCAGCACCGGCGCGCCGAACTTCGCAGGCTCTTTTCCCAGCTCAAAGCTCACCTCGCGGCCCACCATGCGCGCGGCCATCTCCTTCGTGGAGGTGGTGGCGACGTCGCACATGCCCACAAGGCGGCCGCGGCACAAAATGGCGCAGCGGTCGGCGACCTTCTTGATCTCCTCGAGCTTGTGCGTGATGAGGATGATCGTCTTGCCCTTGCGGCGCATCTCGCGGATGATCTCAAGCAAAAACTCGATCTCCTGCGGCGTGAGGACGGCCGTCGGCTCGTCGAAAATGAGGATCTCCGCCTCGCGGTACAGCATTTTCAGGATCTCGACGCGCTGCTGCATCGAGACGTTCAGATCCTCGATCTTCTGCGTCGGGTCCACCTCAAGGCCGAACTTTTTCGAGAGCTCCGCCACTTTCTTGTCGGCGCTCTTCACGTCCACGGCGGGGAAGATGCCGGCGATGCGGCGGCGCGGCTCCATGCCGAGGATGATGTTCTCCGTGATGGTGTAGTTCGACACCAGCTTGAAGTGCTGGTGCACCATGCCGATGTTCAGCTCGGTGGCGTGGTTCGGAGAGAAGGTCTCCACTTTCTTGCCGCGGATGTACACCTCGCCCTCGTCCGGCTCATACATGCCGAACAGAATGCTCATCAGCGTAGACTTTCCGGCGCCGTTTTCGCCCAGCAGCGCGAAGATCTCGCCCTTTTTGATGCCGAGGCTGATGTCGTCGTTGGCTACGATGCCGGGAAAGCGTTTGGTGACATGACGCATTTCCACAATATAGTCGTCCATCTCGTTCTCCTTTTCTTGAAAGGTCTGCCGCCGCGCGGCGGTGCGCGGAAAAAGAAGAGGGATACCCCGCGAAACGGCGGAGTATCCCTTTCCGACATGCTTAAAACGTGTTCAGCGCTTACAGTCCGGGGAACTCCTCGGGGGTGTAGCCGTTGAAGTTGGAGGCCGGAACGATCTCGCCGCTCTTCACGAGCTCGTACGTCTCAGCCAGAGCCGTCAGAGCCTCTTCGCTCAGCTGGCAGTGGTCGCCGGTGACGTAGCTGACGGAATCGGTGTTGGCCTGCAGCAGCTCGTTCGCGCCTTTGAACGTGCCGTCCGCGATGGCGTTCAGCTGACGCTCAACGTTCAGATCCATGCACTTCAGAGCGCTGGTCAGGATGATGTTCGAATCGCCGTTCGCGCCGTCGTTGTACTGGTCGGCGTCGCAGCCGATGACATACACGCCGGTGGCTTCCTTCGCAGCGGTGAACACGCCGTTGCCGGAAGCGCCCGCGGCCGGGAACAGGACGTCAACGCCCTCGCCGATCAGAGCCTGAGCAATGACCTTCGCGGTCTCGGGGTCGCCGAAGCTGCCGACGTAGTTGCCGCCGACGTTCGCGCCGGTGATGTCGGTGCCCGCATAGGAAGCGATCTCAACGACCTCGGCGTTCGTGCCGTAGTGCTTGTTGGCGTAGTTCACGCCGGACTCGAAGCCCCACTGATAGTTGACGTTGGACTCATACGCGATGCCGTGCACGGAAGCGACCTTGCCGGTCTGCGTGGACAGCGCGGCGGCCATGCCCGCGAGGAAGCCGCCCTCCTGCTCGGAGAACATCATGGCGTACAGGTTGTCCAGCTCGATGGTGTTGCCGTCGGCGTCCGTGGCAAACGAGTCAACGAGGATGAACTTCGTGTCGGGGTTCTCCTCAGCCAGCGTGCTGATGCCCGCGAACTGGAAGCCCGGGGTGACGATGACGTCGTAGTCAGCCACGATGTCGGCCACAGCCTGAACAGCCGCAGCGGGGTCGCCGGTCGGCTCCATGATATCCGTCACGGTGTCGATGCCGCCGCGGGAATCGATGAAGGACAGGATGCCCTCATAGCAGTTCTGGATGAACGAGCCGTCGTCCACGCCCGCAGCCGTGGAGACGATGGCGATCTTCAGGCCCTCGGCCGAAGTGCTGTCGCTCGCAGCCGTGGAGGCGGAGGTGCTGCCGGACGTGGAAGCCGGCGTGCTGGACGAGGTCGAACCGCAGGCGGCGAGGCCGACGGCCATCGTCGCGGCGAGCAGGACCGCGATCAGTTTCTTCATGTGTTTCATCGGTAGATCCTTTCTTTCCTTATGGATTTTGTGTGCGCTTGAACACACAAAGCAAAAAATACCGCGGCAACGCAGCGCCGCGGTACGCTTACAGATTTATTATAACGGCAATGTGCGCACATTGCAAGGGCGTTTTGTGCGCGTTTCAGCAAAAATCGATGCCGAGCGTGGCCACGCCGTTCAGCGAGAGATCGGCGAGATGCCCCGCGGCGTATTCATAGTACCCCTGCGCCGCGATCATCGCCGCGTTGTCGCCGCACAGCGAGAGCTCGGGCAGGTAAAGCTGCGCGCCGAGGCGCTTTGCGCCTGCTTCGAGCGACGCGCGCAGCGTGCGGTTCGCCGCGACGCCGCCCGCGATGCAGATGCGCTTTGCGCCCGTGTCGCGCGCCGCCGTGAGCAGCTTGTCCGCGAGAATGTCCGTGATGCGGTACTGGAAACTCGCGGCCATGTCGGCCACGTTCACCGCTTCGCCCTTCTGCTGCGCGTTGTGCACCGTGTTCATCACGGCCGTCTTGAGCCCGGAGAAGCTCACGTCATACGGCCCCGCCGCGTGCGGGACGGGCAGGGAATAGGCGCGCTCATTGCCGCCCGCGGCCGCCTTCGACACCGCCGGGCCGCCGGGGTATCCGAGCCCCAGCACGCGCGCGACTTTGTCGAACGCTTCGCCCGCCGCATCGTCCACCGTGCGGCCGAGCACGCGGAACAACGTGTACGATTCCACCTGTACAATGTGGCTGTGGCCGCCGCTCGCCACAAGGCAAAGAAACGGCGGTTCGAGGTCAGGGTGCGTCAGGTACAGCGCCGCGATGTGTCCGCGCAGATGGTGCACGGGGATGAGCGGCTTGTTCGCCGCGTAGGCGAGGCTTTTGGCAAAGTTCACGCCCACGAGCACCGCGCCGATGAGCCCCGGCCCGAACGTCACGGCCACGGCGTCGATGCCGTCCAGCGTGCACCCGGCGCTGTTCAGCGCCGCCTGCGCCACCTGCGAGATGTTTTCAATGTGGCGGCGCGACGCGATCTCCGGCACGACGCCGCCGTACAGATTCTGTTCCGCGGCGCTCGTGGCCGTCTCGGTGGAGAGAAGGCGGCGGCCGTCCTCCACCACAGCGGCGCACGTGTCGTCGCAGCTCGATTCGATTCCAAGGATTCTCATGCCTGCAAATCTCCTTCAGCCCTGTTCGGGCAGGATGCCGTCGGTGTCGACGGCGTAGCGCTTCCAGTTCGCCGCGTCCACATAGACGGGCAGCGTCGTCAGATGTTCGATGAAAGGCGTCGGGTCATACCAGACGTTCTTCGAGCGGAATACGTACACTTTGCCGTTTGCGGGGTTCACCGCCTGGCAGCAGATGACGAGCGGGCACTGCCCGTTCACGCGCAGCGTGGTGTTCCACTGCACGCCGATGATGTCGGCGTCGATGCGCTCGCCCGTCTCGCGCAGTTTGCGCAGCTTTGCCGCCGCCGCGCGGGCGCCGAGCAGAAAGCTCAGCCCCACGATCATAAAGACAAAGCCCACGAGCGGGAACGCGATGACCGCGATGCCGAAGCGCCACAAGAGGTACAGCCCCGGAAAGAAAAACAGCGCGCCCATCAGCGTAAAGACGGCGCTGAAAATTTTGATGAACTTATCCATTCCTCACAGATCCTTTCGCATCACGACGGCGTCGTCGGGCGGGGCGGAGTAAAACCCCCGCCGCACGCCGAGCGCCGCAAACCCCAGCTTTTCATAGAGCCGCCGCGCGGGCAGGTTCTCGCTGCGCACCTCGAGAAACACCTCGGCCGCGCCCTCCTGTTTCAGCGCGTCCAGCGCAAAGCGCACGAGCGCTTCGCCCACGCCCTTGCGCCGTTCGCACATGCTCACGCTGACGGCATCAATATTCGCCTCGCCCGCGGCGAGCGTACAGGCGCAGAACCCCGCGACGCCCGTTTCCCCGCATGCGACGAAGCAGCGCGCCGCGCCGCTCGCGAGCGCGCTCCCGATGCCGTGTTCGCTCCATCCGTCGAGCACTGCGGCCTCCACGGCCGCCGCGCCCGGGATGTCGCTTTCTTCCATGCGGCGGATGACGATGTGTTCCATCAGCCCTTCGCCTCGTACCACGTCTCGCCGCGGTTCACGTCCGCCACGAGCGGCACGGAGAGGTCGGCGGCTTTGCGCATCTCCTCGCCGAGCACGGCTGCGGCGCGGTCGGCTTCCTCGGGCGGGCACTCGACGATCAGTTCGTCGTGCACCTGCAAGATCAGCTTCGACGCGAGCCCCTCGGCTTTCAGACGGCGGTACACGCGCACCATCGCGGCCTTGATGACATCCGCGGCCGTGCCCTGGATGGGCGTGTTCATCGCCATGCGCTCGCCCGACGCGCGCAGGTTGAAGTTGTGGCTCACGAGCTCCGGCAGCGCGCGGCGGCGGCCGTACAGCGTCTCCACATAGCCGTGCTCGCGCCCGAACGCGATCGTGTCGTCCATATACTGCTTCACGGCGGGATACGTCCCGAGGTAGGTCTTCAGGAACGTATCCGCCTCCTTGATGGAGATGCCGAGGTCCTTCGACAGGCTGAACGAGCCCTTGCCGTACATGATGCCGAAGTTGATGGCCTTGGCCGACGTGCGCATCGCGCCCGTCACGTCCTCGAGCGGCACGCCGTACATCTTCGCGGCCGTCGCGGCGTGGATGTCCTCGCCGTCGAGAAACGCCTGGCGCAGATGTTCGTCGCCCGAGATGTGCGCGAGGATGCGCAGCTCGATCTGGCTGTAGTCCGCGTCGAGCAGCACGCGGCCGTCCTGCGCCGTGAAGTACTTGCGGAACCGGCTGCCCAGCTCCGTGCGCACCGGGATGTTCTGCAGATTCGGCTCGTTCGACGAGATGCGCCCCGTGCGCGTCTCGGTCTGGTTGAACGTCGAGTGGATGCGCCCGTCCGGGCCGATCACTTTCAAAAGCCCCTCGACGTAGGTGCTCAGAAGCTTCTGATACGTGCGGTACTGCAAGATGTGGCCGATCACCGGGTCGTAGCCGCGCAGGCTCTCGAGCGTCTCGGCGTCGGTGGAATAGCCGCTCTTTGTCTTTTTGCGCGTCGGCAGTCCGAGGTCCTCAAACAGCGCCTTGCCCAGCTGCTTCGGGCTGTTGACGTTGAATTCGTACCCCACGCCCTCGTACACCGCCGCGAGTTCCGCATCGAGCGCCGTCTGCAATTCGCGCCCGAACGCCTCGATGCCCTCGCGGTCCACGCCGATGCCGCGGAATTCCATGTCCGCAAGCACCTCGCACAGCGGCTGTTCGATGTCGCGCAGCAGCGCGCCCATGCCGTCGGCTTCGCACTTTTCCGCAAGGCGCTCGAACAGCGCCTCGGCCGCGCCCGCCTCGGGCACGTCCGCGCACACAAACGGCGGCGCGATGCCGTACTCGGCTTCGAGCGCCGCGATGTCGTAGCCGCGCGCCGACGGGTTCAGCAGATACGCCGCGAGTTTCGCGTCGAGCGTGATGTTCGCCGCCTCGCGCCCGGCGTCGAGCGCCGCGCGGTAGAGCGGTTTTGCGTCGAACGCGCGCTTTTCAAATGCGTCCGAGCACAGGAAATCGAGGAACGCTTCGTCCGTCAGCGCGCACAGCGAGACATTCTTCCCCTGCACGACGGCGGCGCCGCCGTCGCGCGGCCACACGTACGCGCGGCCGGGTGCGGGCGCAAACGGGGAGAGGGCAACTTCCTCCGCGTCCGGCGCGGCCGGGGCGGCGTCGGACGCAGAGAGCGACAGCTTTTCGAGAGTCGAGAACATCTCATACTCCGTCAGCAGCGCCGCCGCGTGCGCGGGGTCGCCCTCGTCCTTCACATACGCGCCGCGCGCCGTCTCCACGGGCGCGGTGCGGCAGATCTCCGCGAGCTTGCGGCTCATCTCGGCCGATTCCTTCCCGCGCAGCAGTTTTTCGCGCACGCCTTTTTTGATGCGCGCGTCGTCGATGTTTGCATAAACGCCGTCCAGCGTGCCGAACATCCCGATGAGCGAGAGCGCCGTCTTTTCGCCCACGCCCGCAACGCCGGGGATGTTGTCGGACGCGTCGCCCATCAGGCTCTTCACGTCGATGAGCGCACGCGGCTCCACGCCGTACTGCTCGCGCACGGCGGCCTCGTCCATGATCTTCGTCACGCTGCGTCCGGCCTGCGTTGAGGCCAGCAGCACGCGCACGTGAGGCGAGACGAGCTGCAGGCTGTCGCGGTCTCCGGTGGCGATGGCGCACTCGTCGCCGCGCTCCTCGCACGCCTTCGAGAGCGTGCCGAGAATGTCGTCGGCCTCGTATCCCTCGCACGTCACGAGCCTGTAGCCCAGCGCCGTCAGAATCTCTTTCAGCACGGGCATCTGCGCCGCCAGCTCCTCGGGCATGCCCTTGCGCTGCGCTTTGTATCCGTCGTACATCTTATGGCGGAACGTCGGCGCTTTCAGGTCGAACGCCACGGCCACCTCGTCGGGCGCTTCGTCCGCCGTCAGGCGCATCAGAATGTTCAGAAAGCCCACCAGCGCGTTCGTCGGCCGTCCGTCCTTCGTCGTGAGGAGCTTGATGCCGTAAAACGCGCGGTTGGCGATGCTGTTTCCGTCCAGAACCAGTAATTTCAACAGTTTGGCCTCCTTGATTGAAAAGGTCGCGGATTCAGTATACCACAAACGCGGGATTTATGATACAATAGACAAGTTATGAAAGCTGAAATGAATTTGTTCGACACCATTCACATCCGAACCATCGCCCTCGCGCCCGGCGCGGCGCTCGCCCCGATGGCGGGCGCGACCGACAAGGCCATGCGCCGCCTGTGCGAGCGCTTCGGCGCGAACATGACCGTCAGCGAGATGGTCAGCGCCCGCGCCCTGACGATGGGGGACAGAAAGAGCCCGCTTCTGATGACGGGCGGGGGCGGCAGCGCGCCCTTCGGCATCCAGCTGTTCGGCCACGAGCCGGACGTGATGGGCGAGGCGGCGGCGATGATCGCCGGCGGCAAATATCACGTGCCGTTCGACTTCCTCGACATCAACATGGGATGTCCCGCGCCGAAGATCACCGGCCCGGGCGCGGGCTCGTCGCTGTTGCGCGATCCGAAGCGCGCCGAGGCCATCGTGCGCGCCGTGTGCCGCGCGGCGGGGGACATCCCCGTCACCGTCAAGCTGCGCATCGGCTGGGACGAAGAGCACCTCACCGGCGTTGAAGTGGCGAAACGCTGCGAGGACGCGGGCGCGGCGCTCTTCACCGTGCACGGGCGCACCCGGCGCGAGATGTACGAGCCAGGCATCCACGCGGACGAAATCGCGAAGATCAAGGCCGCCGTGAGCGTGCCGGTGCTTGCGAACGGCGACGTCACGACGGCCGAAGGGGCGCTCGCCCTGATGCGCGAGACCGGGTGCGACGGCGTGGCCGTCGGCCGCGGCGCGATGGGCAATCCGTGGCTGTTCGCGCAGATCCGCGCGGCGATGTGCGGCGAGGAGATCCCCGCGCCGCCCACGCTCGCCGAGCGCTTCGCCGTGCTGCGCGAGCACGTGCGCGCGATGTGCGACGACAAGGGCGAGCGCATCGCCATGTGCGAGGCGCGCAGCCACGCCGCGTGGTACATGCGGGGGCTGCACGGCGCGGCGAAACTGCGCCGCGCGTGCTGCGCGATGACGACGTTCCTCGACCTCGAGGACGTCATCGCGATGGCGTATGAGCTTCAGTCTCACCAGCCCAGCGACAGCTCGTCCAGCGTCATCGAATAACAGGGAAGCATGTGCTCGATGAAATAATCGGCCTCGGGGCACTCCATCGCGGCCAGCGCCTCGGACTGCTGGGCCTTCGCGCCCGCAAATTCGCGGTTGCCCGCGTGCTCTTCTTCGAGGCACTTGATGAGCGCGGAGAGACGGTCGGCCGCCTTGAGCAGCTGGCGCTCCTTGTCCGTCAGGTGCGACGCCGTGAGGCACGCTTCCATGTCCGCCCGCAGCGCGGGCGGCGCGAGCGCCGCGAGGCTCTTCGCGGCCTCGTGCTCCACCGATTTGTACGCTTTTTTCAGCGCGCGGTCCTTGTACTTGACGGGCGTCGGCATATCGCCGGTCAGGATCTCGCCCGCGTCGTGGTACAGCGCTGCGGCGGCGAGCGTCTCGGGGCGCGCGTTTGTTCCCATCACATTGCGCGAGATGAGCGCCAGCGTGTGCGCCAGAATGGCCGTGTCGGCCGTGTGTTCGCTGAGCGATTCGGTGCGCGCCGAGCGCATCAGGCCCCAGCGGGCGATGTATTTCATCCGCGCGCACAGCGCGTTGAAGCGGAACAGTTCCATACGGGATTCCTCCTTATTTTATAATAGTATAGCAGGTGATTTTTCGCATGAACAGTCTGCACAGCAAAAAAATGAGAAGCGGGTATCTGCTCGCGTTCGGCTACTCGGCGCTCGCCGCGGCGCTCATCTTCCTGCCGTTCTTCATCGTGGACGGCGGCTTTTTCCAGAACGCCGGCGACTACAACAGCCAGCAGATCTCGTTCTACCATTACATGAACGAGTTCGTCAAGACGAGCGCCGGACAGTGGAGCTGGGAGACGGATCTCGGCTCGTCCGCCGTCAACTCCTACTCGTTCTATCTGCTCGGCTCGCCGTTCTTCTGGCTGTCGTGCCTGTTCCCGGCCGCGTGGTCGCCGTATCTGATGACGCCGCTGTTCGTGCTCAAATTCGGCGTCGCGGGCCTCGGCGCGTACACGTGGCTGCGCCGCTATGCCAATACGCGCAACGGCGCGGTGCTGGGCGCGTGCCTGTACGCGCTGTCCGGCTTCATGATCTACAACACGTTTTTCAACCACTTCCTCGACTGCGTGGCGCTGTTTCCCTTCATGCTCTGGGCGCTCGATGAATTTGTGTACGAAAAGCGCCGCGCCGTGTTCCCGCTGCTCGTGGCGGTCAACCTGCTCAACAACTACTTCTTCTTCGCCGGGCAGATCGTCTTTCTGTTCCTCTATTTCTTCATCAAGGTCTGGTCTGGCGCGTACCGCGTCAGCGTGAAGGAGTTCCTGCTGCTGGCGTTCGAGTCGCTGCTCGGCTGCGCGATGGGCTGCGTGCTGGCGTGGCCGGCGGTGCTCAGCCTTGCCGACAACCCCCGCACGGTCGACCTCTCGAGCGGCTTCGGCTTTTTGCTGTACAGCCGCGTGCAGCAGTACTTCGCCATCCTCACCTCGCTCATTCTCCCGCCGGACCCGACGTATCTGCCCAACATCTTCACGGACTGCGTCATCAAGCACACGAGCATGACGGCGTACCTGCCCGTCGTGGGCATCGCGGGCGTTTTAGCGTTCGTGCGCCGTGAGCCGAAGTCGTGGATGACGCGCCTGATGAAAACGTGCCTCGTGATGGCGCTCGTGCCGGTGCTCAACTCGGCGTTCTACGCGCTCAACTCGAGCTACTACGCGCGCTGGTACTACATGCCCCTCCTCATCATGTGCGCCGCCACGGTGCGCGCGGTCGAGGATGAGCAGACCGATCTCGAGGGCGGGCTCAAGACCGTCACTGTCCTGACCACACTCTATATTGTATTCGCCATCGTGCCCAATAAAACGGACGATACGTGGACGCTCGGCGTCGTGCAGGATCAGGCGCAGTTCTGGCTGATGCTGCTCACGGCGATGCTCGGCATCGTATTGTGCTTTCTGGCCATTCACACCTCGCGCACGCGCCCGGTGATGGCAAAGCGCCTGTTCGCAGCCGTGATGGGCTTTTCCGTCTTTTACGGCGTCGTGCACATCGCACTGTCGAAGTTCCCGCAGTGGGAGGGCGACGCCGAGCTCAAGACGCAGTACTACGCCTGCGAGGACATCGACTGGCCCGAGGGCTTTTACCGCACCGACACCTACGGCACGTACGACAACCTCGGCCTTTGGATGGGCCGAAGCAGTTTGCAGTTCTTCAACAGCACCGTCTCGCCGTCCATCATGGACTTCTATCCCCGCCTCGGCGTGAAGCGCGATGTGTCGTCGAAGCCCGATCAGGAATACTATGCGCTGCGCGGATTGCTGGGCGTGAAATATATCCTCACGACGAAGGAAAAATCGACCGAATTTGCCGACACCTACGGCAAATACGGCTACGTCTACGCCTTCGAGGACGAGACGTTCACGTATTACGAGAACATCAACTGCCTGCCGATGGGCTTCGCCTACGACAGTTATATTCTGATGGACGACCTCGAGCAGATGACGGAGTCGGCCCGTGCGGCGATGCTCGTGCGCGCCATCGGCCTCACCGACGAGCAGGCCGCGCGCTATGCGGACGTCCTCACGCCCGTTTCGGACGAGGACAAACAGCTGCTCAACTACGACACCTACATGCAGGACGTCGCATCGCGCCGCGAGCAGGCCGTCTCGTCGTTTGAAGCGGACGGAAGCGGCTTCACCGCCACCATCACGCTCGACCGCGACAACCTCGTGTTCTTCAGCGTCCCCTACGACGACGGCTTCACCGCGACGGTCAACGGCGTGGAGACGGAGATCGAATACGTCTCCGGCGGCATGTGCGCCGTGCTGTGCCCCGCCGGGGAGAACACCATCGTCTTCACCTATATGACGCCGGGCTTTGTGCCGGCGTGCGCGGTCGCGGGCGTCGCCTGCGCCGTATGGCTCGTCTACGCGGGCTATGAATTTGCATCCAGAAGGAGAAAGAAATCGTGACACACGCACAGATCATCGCATCCGAGCTCGGCCTCGCCGAGAGCCGCGTCGCCGCGGCCATCGAACTCATCGACGAGGGCAACACCATCCCGTTCATCGCCCGCTACCGCAAGGAGGCCACGGGCAGCATGGACGACGGCGCGCTGCGCACGCTCGGCGAGCGGCTGGAGTACCTTCGCAAGCTCGACGCGCAGAAACAGACCGTGCGCGCGTCCATCGAGGAACAGGGCAAGTGGACGGACGAGCTTGCGTCCGCGCTCGAAAACGCGAAGACGCTCGCGGAGGTGGAGGACATCTACCGCCCCTACCGCCCCAAGCGCAAGACCCGCGCGAGCATCGCGCGCGCGAAGGGTCTTGAGCCGCTGGCAAAGCGGCTGCTCGAGCAGCGCACCGGCGACGACCCGCACGCACTGGCAAAGGAATACATCACGGACGAAGTGCCCGACGAGGACGCGGCGCTCGCGGGCGCGCGCGATATCATCGCGGAGGATGTGTCCGATTCCGCTTCGCTCCGCACGACGCTGCGCAGCCTGTACCGCAACACCGGCATGATCGAATCAAAGGCCGCGAAGCCCGACGAGAAGAGCGTCTACGAAGGTTACTACGACTACGCCGAGCCGGTCGCCAAAGCGGCGGGCCACCGCGTGCTCGCGCTGGACCGCGGCGAGCGCGAGGGCTTTTTGAAAGTGAGCGTCACGGTCGATTCCGCGCGCGCCGCCGAGATGTGCGAGCGGCGCTTTGTGAAGAACGGCTCGCCGTGCGCCGCCGAGGTGCGCGCCGCCGTGCAGGACGCCTATACGCGTCTTATCCACCCGAGCCTCGAGCGCGAGGTGCGCGCGTCCCTCTCCGAGGCGGCGCAGGAGGGAGCGATCAAGGTGTTCGGCAAGAACCTCGAGCAGCTGCTGCTCCAGCCGCCCGTCAAGGGCAAGGTCGCCATGGGGCTCGACCCCGGCTACCGCATGGGCTGCAAGACCGCTGTTGTTGACCCCACGGGCAAGGTGCTCGCCACCACGGTCATCTATCCCGTCCCGGAGTTCAAGCGCGTCGACCAGGCCAAGCGCACCGTCAAGGAGCTCATCCGGAAGTACGGCGTGGAGATCATCGCCATCGGCAACGGCACGGCCGGCCGCGAGACCGAGCGCTTCGCCGCCGAGGTCATCGCCGAGATCGACGAGCCGGTGTCGTACATGGTCGTCAGCGAGGCGGGCGCGAGCGTGTACTCCGCCTCGAAGCTCGCGGCCGAGGAATTCCCGGACTATGACGTCAACCTGCGCAGCGCCGTGTCCATCGCGCGCCGTTTGCAGGACCCGCTGGCCGAGCTCGTCAAGATCGACCCGAAGGCCGTCGGCGTCGGCCAGTACCAGCACGACATGCCCGCCGCCCGGCTGAGCGCCGAGCTCGACGGCGTGGTGGAGCGCTGCGTCAACACCGTCGGCGTTGACCTCAACACCGCGTCCGCGCCGCTGCTCGCTCGTGTGGCGGGCCTGACGCAGACGACGGCGAAGAACGTCGTCGCCTACCGCGAGGAGAACGGCGAGTTCACCTCGCGCCGCCAGCTTTTGAAGGTGTCGAAGCTCGGGCCGAAGGCATTTGAACAGTGCGCGGGCTTTCTGCGCGTGCCCGGCGCGAAGGAGCCGCTCGACGGCACCGCCGTGCACCCCGAGAGCTATGACGCCGCGCGCGGCCTGCTGAAAGCGTGCGGCTTCACCGAGGCCGATATCGGCACGGCGTCCGTCTCCGCGCTGCCGGAGAAAGCGAAAGCGCTCGGCATGGAGAAACTTGCACAGTCGCTCGGCGTCGGCGTGCCCACGCTCGAGGACATCATCGCGGAGCTGCTGCGCCCGGGGCGCGACATGCGCGACAGCCTGCCCGCGCCGATGCTGCGCACCGACGTGATGGAGATGAAGGACCTCACCCCCGGCATGGAGCTGAAAGGCACCGTGCGCAACGTCATCGACTTCGGCGCATTTGTCGATATCGGCGTGCATCAGGACGGCCTTGTGCACATCAGCCAGCTGTCGAACCGCTTCGTGCGCCATCCGGCCGAGGTGGTGAAAGTCGGCGACGTCGTCACCGTCTGGGTGCTGTCCGTCGACGTGGCAAAAAAGCGCATCTCCCTCACGATGAAGCCGCCCAAGCAGCCGAAGTAATGGACATTTGTGACAAGGCTTTCCGGAAAAGCTTGTCTGAGATTACAAAAATTCGTCGAATTTTTCCGGCGGCTTGACTTTTCTTTCCCGGACTTGTAAAATTGATTCGATTGAACGCCCTTTGTTTGCAGGAGTTACGATGCAGGAATTGTTGGAGCTTGTCGCGCTCGCGCGCGAAGGCGACGAAGCGGCTCTCGCCGCCGTCATCGCCCGGGAAATGCCGGCCATCCGCAGCGCCGCAGCGCGCGCAGCCTGTCCGGGTCTCGAGTTCGACGACGCCGTGCAGGAGGGGCTGATCGCCCTGTTCCACGCGGTCAAGACGTTTGATCCTGCGCGCGAGGCGTCGTTTTCCACGTATGCCGGCGCGTGCATCCGCAATGCGGCGGCCGACGCGGCCAGGGCGGCGAAGCGGCGCAAACACGCCCCGCTCAACACGTCCGTCCCGCTCAGCGACGAACAGCCCGCCCCCGGCCCGGAGGAGACGCTCCTCGCCGGCGAGCAGTATGCCAGTACGATGCACACCATCGAGACCCGGCTCTCGCCGCTTGAAAAACAGGTGCTGACGCTCTTCCTCGAGGGAGAGACGTACGGCGCCATCGCCAGACGCCTTTGCATCACGGAAAAGGCGGTGGACAACGCACTGCAGCGCGTGCGCGCGAAGCTGCGCTGAAATCATGTTCCCAAGCGCCGGGGTTCGGCGCATATATGCCCCAAGTAGCTTAAATCAGAGCGTTGGTCCCAGATCAAAGGTGTCGGTTTGAATCCTTCCGCGGGCAAATACTAATCCGATTGGAGAATCCCACTATGTACGAAGACAAGACATTGGTATGCAAAGAGTGCGGCCAGGAGTTCGTGTTCACTGCCGGTGAGCAGGAGTTCTATGCCAGCCGTGGCTTCGAGAACGAGCCGCAGCGCTGCAAAGCCTGCCGCGACGCCCGCAAGAACGCCACCCGCGGCACCCGTGAGATGTTCACGGCCACCTGCGCGGCCTGCGGCAAAGAGGCGCGTGTGCCCTTCAAGCCCCGTGAGGACCGTCCGGTGTACTGCAGCGAGTGCTTCGCCAAGATGAAGCAGGAAGGCTGATCCGACACATCTGTCAGCACGAAAAACCCCGCCTTCGGGCGGGGTTTTCTGTTCGTAAAGGGAAAGGAATTCAAATGACAAAGCTCGAAGCGCTCAAGCACGTGTTCGGCCACAGCGCGTTCCGCCCCGGCCAGGAGCAGATCGTCGACCATCTCCTCGCGGGCGGCGACGCGCTGTGCGTCATGCCCACGGGCGCGGGAAAATCGGTGTGCTATCAGGTGCCGGCGCTGCTCATGCCCGGCGTCACGGTCGTCGTCTCGCCGCTCATCTCGCTGATGAAGGATCAGGTCGGCGCGCTCACGCAGGCGGGCGTCGCGGCGGCGTTCATCAACAGCTCGCTCACGCCCGCCCAGTGCGCGAAGGCACTGGACGGCGTAGCGGCGGGGAAGTACCGCATCGTCTACGCCGCGCCCGAGCGGCTCGAGACGCAGAGCTTCCTCGACGCCGCCGTGCGCGCCGGGGTGTCGATGGTCGCCGTCAACGAGGCGCACTGCGTCTCCCAGTGGGGGCAGGACTTCCGCCCCAGCTATCTCAAGATCCGCGGCTTCATCGCCGCGCTGCCGCAGCGCCCCGTCGTCGCGGCGTTCACGGCCACGGCCACGCGCGAGGTGCGCGAGGACATCCTGCACAGCCTCGGCCTGTGCGACCCGCTCGAGATCACGACAGGCTTCGACCGCCCGAACCTGTGGTTCGGCGTCTGCGCCCCGCGCGACAAAAAGGCGGAGCTGCTGCGCCGCCTCGACGGTTGGCGCGGACGCAGCGGCATCGTCTACTGCGCCACGCGCAAGACGGTGGATGAGGTGTGCGCTCTGCTGTGTGAGCGCGGCTACGCCGCAGCGCGCTACCACGCGGGGCTCACGGACGAAGAGCGGCGGCGCAGTCAGGACGATTTCCTGTGCGACCGCGTCACGGTCATGGTCGCGACGAATGCATTCGGCATGGGCATCGACAAATCGAACGTGTCGTTCGTCGTGCACTACAACATGCCGAAAGACGTCGAGAGCTACTATCAGGAGGCCGGGCGCGCGGGGCGCGACGGCTCGCCCGCCGAGTGCCTGCTGCTCTACGCGCCGCAGGACGTGCACACGAACCGCTTTCTCATCGAGCACGGCGAAGCGCCCGCCGAACTCGACGAGGCGCAGAGCGCCGCGCTGCGCGAGCGCGAGTACGAGAGGCTGCGTCAGATGACGTTCTACGCCACGACGACGGAGTGCCTGCGCGTGTTCCTGCTGCGCTACTTCGGCGAGCGGGCGCACGGCGCGTGCGGCAACTGCTCGAACTGCGAGCAGGGCTTTGAAGAGCGCGACGCCACGCGCGAGGCGCAGATGATTTTGTCGTGCATCGCGCGCATGGGCCAGCGCTACGGCGCAAAGCTCGTCGTCGACGTGCTGCGCGGCTCGAGGGCCGAGCGCGTCACGTCGCTCGGGTTCGACCGGCTGTCCACCTACGGCCTGTTGAAGGACGAGCCGGAGGCGGAGGTGCGGCGCGTGCTGGACGCGCTGCTCGCATCGGGCGACGCAAAGCTGACGGATTCCGAATACCCCGTGCTCGCGCTCACGCCCTCGTCGGGCGAGGTGCTGCGCGGCGAGCGCGCGGTGACGGTGCGCGTGCCGCTCGCGAAGTCCCGCGCGGCAAAGAAGCGGGGAAAGGGGAGCGCCTCGCCCGCGGACGAGGGGCTGTTCGGCGCGCTGCGCGCGCTCCGCGCCCAGTGTGCCGCGGCTGCGCACGTCCCGGCATATGTCGTCTTCACGGACGCCGCGCTGCGCGACATGGCCGCGAAGAAGCCGCGAAACGAGGACGAGTTCCTCGAGGTGTCCGGCGTCGGCGACGCGAAGCTGCGCCGCTACGGCCGCAAATTCCTCGACTGCATCGCGCAGTACGAGCGGGAGCATCCTGAATCATAACAAAAAAGCGCCCGGAAGCGAAGATGAAGTGACCCCCAAAAGTTAGACAATATTTAAGAGCAGAAATTGTTTAAGCAGCCGAAAGGGCTTGTTGTCTGTG
>CALXBO010000029.1 GCA_944386565.1 uncultured Ruthenibacterium sp.
TGCGGAACGGTTTTTTGTGTCTTATGCCCACCTGCCCGGATTTTGCTCCGAGCTTCGTAAAAAAACAGCCCCGGCGCGCCGGGGCTGTTTTGAATCGTTCCGGTGAACGCCCTCCCGCAGGGGTCACGCCGCGCAGTCCGTGCAAACATCCGGCAGCGCGTCCGCCTTGTAGTATCCAACCGCCGTGGACCGGCAGGAGTCCGAGGCGAGGTCTCCCGACACGGTGCAGTACTCGCGCTCCACCACACCGGCGTCCGCGGGGAAGTCTTTTGCCTCAAGGCCGCTCTGGGCCCTGCGCATGACTTCACGCCACGCGCGCGTGGGGGCCGTCGTCCCGGCGGTGTAGTTGAGCTCGAAATTGGAGTCGTAGCCGTACCACGTGGCCGTGACATAATACGGGGTGAGGCCGACAAACCAGAAATCGCGGTTGTCGGACGTCGTGCCCGTCTTGCCGACACTGTCCATCTCGCCCGGCACGGAATAGCCGGACGCCGTGCCGCTGCCCTCCATCACGCCGCGCAGCAGGCGGTTCATGATGTAGGCGGTGTCGCTGTCGATGACCTGCTCGGTCTCAACATCCGGGACGAGGAGCACGCGCCCCGCGCCGGATTCCACGCGCTCATAGCAGTGCAGCGTCGTATACGTGCCGCCCGAGCCGAAGATCATATACGCGCCAGCCAGCTCATACGGAGTGATGCCGTGCGTGGAAGAGCCGAGCACCATCGGGCCGGCGTCGACGTCGTCTTTCGTGAGCGTCGTGATGTGGAGCTGCTTCGTGACGAAGTTGTAGATGTTGCGGATGCCCGCCTCCATACCGACGCGCACAGCGACCGTGTTGACGCTCTCGGCCAGCGCGTCCGACACCAGGATGTTCTTCCCGGTGTACGTCTGTGTGACGTTTGCCGGCCAGTCGCGCATTTCGCCCGTCGACTCGTCCTCCACCTGCATCACGGGCTCATCCAAAAACGGTGTCGACCACGTGATCTTGTCGTTCTGCAGCGCCAGCACATACGCGCCGATGGGCTTCATGGTGCTGCCCACCTGACGGGCCGCGCCGGTCGCCCGGTTGAGCCCGCGGCTGATCTCCTTCTCGCCCACGCCGCCGACAACGGCGCGCAGGCGGCCCTCGTAATCCACGCTGACCATCGCGGCCTGCGGCGTCTCCCAGACCGTCTCATACACGGGGTCCCCGTTTTCGTCCACGGCCGGCGTTCCGTCTTCATTGTAGACGCGCGCCTGCGTCTCGACGGCGGGCATCGAGAAGTACGAGGTATAGGAATCCTCCATCACCTGCTCCATGGCCTCCTGGAGATCGGGGTCGACTGTCGTGTAGATCTGCAGGCCGCCGTTGTAGAGCAGATTCGACGCCTCCTCTCGGGAGAGGTCGTATTCTTCGACGAGCGCATCGCGCACGTCCTCGATGACCTTATCCGTGAAGTAGCTCGTCGTCTCCGTCTCCGGCACGTCCACGACGCCCTCTTCGAGTCCGATGGGCTGCGCGCAGGCGGTGTTGTACTCGTCCTCGGTGATATAACCCTGCTGCCACATCTCGTACAGCACATAGTTGCGGCGCTCAATGTGGTTTTCCGGGTTCGTGACCGGGTTATAGCGCGACGGATTCTTTGTGATCGCCGCGAGCGACGCGCACTGTTCGAGCGTCAGCTCGCTGACGGGTTTGTTGAAGAGCTTGACGCTTTCCGCGCCGACGCCCGCTGTGTTGCCGGTGAAGCTGATGACGTTGAGATACGCCTCGAGGATCTCGGTCTTGTCGTATTTGGCGTCCAGCACCAGGGCGCGGTAGATCTCGCGCACCTTGCGCAGGTATCCGTCGATGCCGCTCGCCTCCTCATCGCGCGTGAGGTTCTTGATGAGCTGCTGGTCGATGGTGGACGCGCCCTGCTTGATGCCGCCGATATACGAACCTGTCACCATGTGGATGGCCTCGTTCAGCACAGCGAAGATCGTGCGGTGCACGCTGATGCCGTGGTGGTCGTAAAACGTTTTGTCCTCAATGGCCACAAACGCATTGAGAAGGTTCTCGGGCATCTCTTCGATGTCGACCCAGAACTTCTGCTGCGTCGATTCCAGCCGCGCATACTCGGCCCATTCACCCGTGTCGGAGTCCTGCGCATACAGCACCGTGCCGTCCCGGTACGGGAGCTGCTCGAGCTCCAGCCAGAGGTAGTCGTACCGCGTCGCCATGTGGAGATAGCCGGCCAGCGCCGCGCTGCCGAGCACAGTGCAGATGAGCACAAAGAAACACAGCGCGCGCAGGATGCGCCTGCGCAGCGGGCGCTTCGGCTTCTCCTTCTTCTGCTTTTTTCCGCGCGCTTTTTTCTCCGGCTCCTCCGGCGGCTCGGGCGTCTCCGGTTCCGGGATATCCTCCTCCGCATCGTCGAATGCGTCCGCGGCCTGCTCAAACGCCGTCTCGTCAAACGGGACGAACGCATCCGTCTCCGCGTCCGCAAACGCGTCGTCCGCGGACGGGGTCTCCGCATGCGTGCGGATGCGCCGGCCGGCCGTCAGGCGGATATTTCGTTTTTCAGAGTCGTCCCTCATGGGAATCTCCTTTCGATCCGCCGCACCTCAGCGCCGTCTGGGCAGGTTGCGGCGGTTTCCGTGTTCATCAACAATCACAGTATGTTCCAGCTGTGTGCGGAGCGATCCCCGCATCGCCTCCACATACTGATTACGCAACGAGGTCTGCTCGTGTTTTTCTTCATCCGTCAGCCCCTCGGGCGTGCGGCTCTTCCGGGCCAGTTCATTGATGCGTTCGATCTGTTCGCGTGTCAACGCGTCCCCTCCTCTTGTTCTGAGCTGTTTTTGCTCTAATTTTATTATTATAACAGATATGCGAAAAAAACGCCATGCCCGGACCGCATGCGGCGGGAACACAGCGCTTTTTTCGCAAAGAGCAAATCTATGTGAAAACTTGCCGAACAGCAAGATTGTTTTTTGGCGCCGGGCAGACGCGCGGTGAGCGGGGCGACCCGGCTTATCGTTTTCTCCCGTTTCGGGAGGAAGCGGAATGTTACGGAGGATGTTTCCCCTGTAATTGAAAGTATATGCGACATTTGTGAAAGGCATTTGAGGCAAATTTGAACAATCCGTAAAGGATTGCGCCCCGGTGTGCGCACGTGCTACAATGGTGTCGAAACGAGGTGCCTTGTCTTTGGAAAACTATCAGCTGTGGATGGAAAAAGAGATCGCGTCGCTGAACGGCCGTGTTCCGCGCCTGCTTCTGCACGCCTGCTGCGGCCCGTGTTCGAGCGCTGTCCTCGAGCGGCTCGCGCCCCACTTTTCCATCACGATCGATTCCTACAATCCCAACATCTATCCGGAGGCGGAACACGACCGCCGCGCCGCCGAAGCGGAGCGCTTTGTGGCTGAGACGCCGCGCGAACATCCCGTGACGTTCCGTCTCTCCCCGTTCGCGCCCCAGGAATTCTACGACGCCGTGAAAGGGCTCGAGAACATTCCGGAGGGCGGTGAGCGCTGTTTCGCGTGCTATGAGCTGCGCCTGCGCCACACCGCCGCGCTCGCGGCGGCCGAGGGGTTCGATTACTTTGCGTCCACGCTCTCCATCTCCCCGCACAAGAACGCCGCGAAGCTGAATGAGATCGGCTTTGCGCTGGAGCGGGAGTACGGGGTGAAATACCTCGCGTCCGACTTCAAGAAAAAGAACGGGTATAAGCGCAGCCTTGAGCTGTCTCAGGAGTACGGCCTGTACCGGCAGGACTACTGCGGCTGCATCTTCTCAAAGCGCGAGCGCGGTGTGTAACGTTCCGGAATCAAAAGCGCCCGTGCCGGCTAAATGCCGGCACGGGCGCTCTCTTTTACTGTTGACGGGGAAAATGGACGGAGAACGTGTTCCCGTCCGCGGACACGTCCAGCCGTACCGTCGCGCCGACGCCCGCGGCGACGTGCTTGACGATGGCAAGGCCGAGCCCGGTGCCGCCCACGGCTTTGGAGCGGCCTTTGTCGATGCGGAAAAAGCGCTCGAACACGCGCTCCCGGTATTTTTCCGGAATGGGCTCGCCCGTGTTGAACACGACCAGGTCGGCCTCCCCGTGCTCGACGCGCAGTGTGACTTCCACGCGCCCGCCCTCGTGGTTGTAGCGAACGGCGTTCTGGATGAGATTGCCCGCGAGCTGCGACATCTCGCTGCGCGAGGCGCTCATCACGAAGCTGCCGATCTCGGACGTGAGCGTCACACCGTTCTGCTCGGCCAGCGCGCCCACCGCGTCGCAGCACTCGCGCACGATATCGCCGAGGTCGAGCGTCTCGGCCGGGAACGTGATGTCTCCGCTCTCAAGGCGGCTGATCATGATGATGTCGCCGATCAGGCTCGTCATGCGGGCCGACTCCTTGCGGATGCACTCGGCGATGTCGCGGCGCTGCTCCTCGGGCAGGTCGAGCCCGCTGCACAGCAGCTCCGAGAAACCGCTGATGGAAGTGATCGGCGTCTTGAGCTCGTGCGACGCGGCCTCGAAGAAGCGCTGGCGCGACTTGACCGCCATGCGCTGTTCGGTGACGTCCGCGATCAGGATGAGCATACCGCCCTCGTCTTCTTCCGACGGGCGCACCGTACTGACGGTGGCGCGTCCGATGCGTCCGTTCGGCATCGGGACCGTGGGATGCTGACGTCCGCCGTTTTTCTGCACCTCGCCGACTGCATCCAGCAGCGCGACGTTTCTGGTGGCATACACAAGATTTTTGCGGCGCACGGCGTCGGCGCTGCATCCGAAAATGCGGCACGCCGCGCCGTTGATGAGCAGAATATTCTGCGCATCGTCCAGAAGCACAAAACCCTCGTCCATGTTCTCGAGGATGGTGTCGATGCGCGCCTTCTCGCGCGACACGCGCGTCACGTTGCGGCGCAGCTCGCCCGCCATCTCGTTCGCGCTCTCGGCCATCACGCGCAGTTCGTCGTAGGGATAGTCCGCCGTCTCGAGAAACGCACCCCCGGCGCGCACCTCGGCGAAGCCCTTGGAGAGCTCCTGAATGGGCGCCGCGATGGAGCGCGCAAACCGGTTCGCGGCGACGGTGGCGACGAAGAGCGATGCGGCGAGCGCCACAAGGAACGCCGGCATCAGCGAGAGCGCGTCCGTGAATACGCCTCCGTAGGCAACGCCGACGCGCAGATACCCGCCTCCGTCCAGCCGGACCGCCGCGTAAGCCTGCTGTTCGCCCAGCGTACCGGACGAGCGCACCGCCGTTCCGACGCCCTCCGCTGCCGCGCGCAGGATCTCCTCGCGCTGCGCGTGGTTTTCCATCTGTGCCGCGTCGGCCTCGGAATCCGCGAGCACTGTGCCGTCCTCGCTGATGACGGTGACGCGCACACCGCCCGCGGCGGCCAGCTCGTCCGCCTGCTTCTGCGCGTCGGCGGAGCGGTCATAGGCCATCGCCATTGCCGACGCGACCACCGCGAGGTCGTCCTGCGTGCGGCGGGAGATGCGGAAGTTTACGATCAGCGCCGTGAGAATGCAGAACAGAAAAAGGCCCGCCGCAAGAACGACGAGCATGTGGTGCAGAATGGTCTTTCTCATAGCGTCTCCACCTCACCGATGAAGCGGTATCCCACGCCGCGCACCGTCTTGATAAAGCGCGGCGCGGCGCTGTCATCGGCCAGTTTCGCGCGGAGCGTGCCGATGTGCATATCGAGCGTCCGCGTCTCGCCGACGAAATCGTATCCCCAGACGCTCTGGAGCAGCGCCTCGCGCTCCACCGCAGCGGGGGCGCGCTGCATCAGCTCACGCAGGAGATCGAATTCCTTGTTTGTCAGTTCCAGCGGATGGCCGTCGAGCATCGCCTCGCGCGTCGCAAGGTTGAGCTCCACACCGTTGCTGCGCAGCGTTCCGCCGGCCGCCGGCGTGCCGGAGCGGCGGAGCAGCGCGCGGACGCGCGCGCACAGTTCAAGGACGCCGAACGGCTTCGTCAGGTAATCGTCCGCACCGGCATCGAGCCCCGCGACCTTGTCGGCCTCGGTGTCCTTCGCTGTGAGCATCATCACGGGAACGGTGCGCAGGCGCGCGTTGTCGCGCATCAGCTTGAGCGCGGTGATGCCGTCCATGCCCTCCATCATGATGTCCATCACAACAGCGTCCGGCAGCGTGGCGCTCATCTCCGCCAGCGCGTCCACGGCGTTCTCGAAGCAAAGGACGCGGTAGTCCTTCGCGCTGAGCGCAACTTCCAGAAGTTTGCGGATGCTGTCATCATCTTCCACAACAAAGACACAGGGCTTTTTTGTCATACGGCGTCTCCTCTTGTCACAGGATCTTTTCATTCTTGTGCACGCCGGTCTTGTAGAACTGCACCCATTCGCAGATATTGACGGCGTGGTCACCCAGTCGCTCGAGATATTTCGCGATCATCAGGCAGTCCACCGCGTCGTCGATATCCTTCGACAGCAGCTGTGCGATCTCACCCTTGACCGCATTGAACCCGGCGTCCACCTCGTCGTCCCGCTGGATGACATCGGCCGCCAGCTGCAGATCCTCGTCCACATACGCGCGGATGGCGTCCTCCACCATTTTCTGCGCCGTCTCCGCCATTTTTTCAATGTGCGGCAGCGCGGCGGGCAGTTTGGTGTCCTTCATGTGCAGGCCGATCTCCGCAATGTCTGCGGCCGCATCGCCCACGCGCTCGATGTCCGTGATCATTTTGATGGCCGTGGACACCTTGCGCAGGTCGCCCGCCACGGGCTGCTGGCACAGCAGAAGCGTCAGGCAGCGGTGTTCAATGTCGCGCTCGGCGCGGTCCACTTCGGCGTCCGCGTCGATGACCGACTGCGCCATCGCGCGGTCGCCTGTCTTGAGCGCCGTCAGCGTGCGCGCGATGGCGTCCGCCGCCAGGGCTCCCATGTGGATCAGCGCCTGGCTCAGCGCGTCGAGGTCGGCGTCGTAGGAAGGTCTGAGTTTCATACTATCTCCTTCTTATCATATAGCATTCAGAACGGGAAATCAACCGAAACGTCCGGTGATGTAATCTTCCGTCCGCTTGTCTTTCGGCATGCCGAAGATCTGCTGCGTCTCGCCGAATTCGACGAGTTCGCCCACGAGGAAGAACGCGCATTTGTCGCTGATGCGCGCGGCCTGCTGCATGTTGTGCGTTACGATGACGACGGTGTAGTTCTTCTTCAGTTCCGTCATCAGGTCCTCGATGCGCATCGTGGAGGCCGGGTCGAGCGCGCTGGTGGGTTCGTCCATGAGCAGCACGTCGGGTTCGACGGCGAGCGCGCGCGCAATGCACATGCGCTGCTGCTGGCCGCCCGAAAGGCCGAGCGCGCTCTTCTTCAGACGGTCCTTCACCTCGTCCCACAGGGCGGCACCGCGCAGGGACTTTTCAACGAGCTCGTCGAGCTGCGCACGCGAGTGCGTGCCGTGCAGGCGCGGGCCGTAGGCGATATTGTCGTAAATGCTCATCGGGAACGGATTGGGCTTCTGGAACACCATGCCGATCTTCTTGCGCAAAATCGTCACGTCGACGTCGCTCTTGAAGATGTCCTCGCCCTTGAACAGCACGTCGCCCTCGATGCGCACGCCCGGCACGAGGTCGTTCATGCGGTTGAGCGTTTTCAGATAGGTGGACTTGCCGCAGCCGGACGGGCCGATGAAAGCGGTGATCTCTTTTTCGCCGATCTCCATCGAGATGCCCTTCAGCGCTTCGAAGTTGCCGTAATACAGATGCAGATCCTTTGTCTGGATGATAGGCGTTGTCATGCGCGTTGCTCCTTGCTTTTCAGTTTCTTGTTTGCGAATTTCGCCGCGGCGTTGATGCAGAGCACCAGAATGAGAAGGATGGCCGCGATGGCGAAGCCGATGTCGAACTCTCCGCGCTCGGACACATACATGTACAGCGCCACGCTGAGCGTGCCGCCCGAACGGGTAAACTGCGAGAAAATACTCTTGGCGACGACCGTGCCCACGCCCGCCGTGAAGAGCAGCGCGGCGCTCTCACCCACGATGCGGCCGACGGACAGGATGCAGCCCGTGACAATGCCGTCCACCGACGAGGGCAGGATGATCGTGCGGATCATGTACCACTTCGTCGCGCCGAGACCCAGAGCGCCCTCGCGGTAGCTCTGCGGAACGGTCTTGAGGCTCTCCTGCGTGGTGCGGATGATCGTGGGAAGGATCATGATGACCAGCGTGCAGCCGCCCGACAGAAGGCTTGTTTTGAATCCGAGCATCTGCGCGAAGAACAGCATGCCCACGAGGCCGTAGATGATCGACGGGATGCCCGCCAGCGTCTCGGTGGTAAACTCGACGGCCGCGATGAACTTCTTGTTCGTGGCGTATTCCGTGAGGTACACCGCCGCGCCGACGCCGAGCGGCAGCGCGATGAGAAGCGTGAACAGGATGATATACAAAGTGTTTAGAATGTTCGGCAAAATACCGATTGTATCATTCAGTGCACTGGGAGCCGTGGACAGAAGCTGCCACGTGACGTGCGGCAGACCGCGCACAAAGATGTAGCCGATGAGCGCGACGAGCAGCAGCACGGTGAGACCGGCGCACAGATAGACCAGCCCGCGCAGGACCGCATCGGTGATGCGGCGTTTTCTCAGGTTGTTCACGCCTTATCCCCCTTTTTCAGCACAAAATTCAGGATGCTGTTGATGATCATGATGAAGCAGAACAGCACCAGAGCGATGGAGAACAGCGCCTGCTTCTGCAATCCGCTTGCGTAGCTCATCTCGCTGGCCACGGCCGTGGTGAGGAAGCGCACGCTCTTGAACAGGCCCGGCATGTTGGCCACGTTGCCCGCGACCATCATGACTGCCATGGCCTCGCCGATGGCGCGCCCGACGCCGAGCACGACGCCCGCGGCGATGCCGCTCTTGGCAGCCGGGATGCTCACGCGGAAGACCGTCTCGATCTGCGTGGCGCCCAGCGCAAGGCTGGCCTCTTCGTACTCACGGGGAACGGCGTTCAGCGCCGTCTCGCTGACGGAGACGATGGACGGCAGGATCATCACGGCCAGCACGAGGATGGCCGCAAACAGGCAGGTGCCGCTTTTCAGATTGAAAATGTCCATCACCGCGGGGACCAGGACCATCATGCCGATGAGGCCGTACACGACGCTCGGAATGCCCGCGAGGAGATCGACGGCCGGGCGCACGACGGCAGCGACACGGGGCGGCGCGATCTTCGACAGGAACACGGCCGTCAGCAATCCGATGGGAACGCCGATCACAACGGCGCCCAGCGTGCCCCAGATGCTGGTGAGGATGAACGGAAGGATGCCGAACTTCGGATCGGCGGCCGTGGAGGCCCATTCCGTTCCGAACAGGAAGTTGACAAGGCCGATCTCACGGATGGCCGGGATGCCGGCCACGATCATGTATCCTGTGATGAGCGCCACCGCCGCGACGGAGAACAGACCGCACAGCGCAAACAAGACGTTCATCACCGATTCGATAGCTTTTTTCACTTTCATACCGCTGTGTTTCCCTCCGGATACAGCTTGGGGCCGCTGCGCTTGCACGCCCCGGCCCCTGCTGCATCTTGCTGTGATCGTACTCAAGCGACAGGCACGGCGCCGGCGTTCGCGATGATCTCGTTCACGGCGTCGCTCGTAGCGTAGTCGATGAAAGCCTGCGCTGCATCGCTCAGCTCCTCACCCTCTTTGGTGACGAAGACGAACGGACGCTGGATCGCGTAAGTACCGTCCTGAACGGTGGCTTCGGTGGCCTCGACGCCGCCGACGGTGACAGCCTTCACGGTGTCATCCACAGCGGACAGAGAAGCGTAGCCGAACGCGTTGGGGTTGGCTGCGACAGCCGCGATCACGGCGCCGGTGGAGGTCAGCTCCTGCTCGTAGACGCAGGCGTCTTCCACGCCGACGATGGACTCGAAGCCGTCGCGCGTGCCGCTGCCGGCCTCACGGCCGACGAGCACGACCGGTTGGTCCGGGCCGCCGACTTCGCTCCAGTTCGTGATCTCGCCCGTGGCGAGGCCCTTGATCTGCTCGAGCGTCAGGTCTTCGACCGTGTTCTCGTTGTTGACGATGATGGCGATGCCGTCGAGAGCGAAGGTCGTGGCGACGAGGCCGGTCTCATCCTCTTTCAGGTTGCGGCTCGACAGGCCGATGTCCAGCGTGCCGTCGGAAGCGCCCGTGATGCCGGCGCCCGAACCGGTCGGATCGTACGTGATATCGACGTCAGGATTCTCCTGCATGAAAGCCTCGCTCAGAGACAGGATCACTTTCTCAACGGAAGTGGAACCGCCCGTGGTGACGCTGCCGGAAACCGTGCCGGTCGCCTCGGTGCTGGCGGCGGCGGAAGAAGAAGTCTCAGCCGCGGAAGAAGTGTTGGCCGTGCTGCTCGAAGTAGCGCCGCAAGCGGTCATGCTCAGGATCATAGCGCCGGCAATCAGCGCGCTCAGTGCCTTTTTCATTGTAATACCCTCCAAAATTTCCTTTTGTTTTTTGTTATTTGGTACAATGCCATTGTACGGATTCTCACTGCAAACGGAAATCATGGTTTTGTATCTCCTGTGTAAAGTGTTTGTAAAAGGCGGCCGCCGCGGCACAAAGAAAGGGCGCTGCGTGCAAGTGCACACAGCGCCCGGGAAATCGTATCTTAAAGGAAGCCGCCGATCAGAATGCGCACCGTCTCGGCCGCGAGCGCGAGCCCCGCCGCACCCGGCACAAAGCTCACCGAACCCGGCGCGGGCCGTCCGGCCGTGCCGCGCGTGCCCGCACCGCCTGCGCTGCGCGGTTCCTCGCGGCTGTACACGACGCGCAGCTTCCGCACGCCCCGTTTTTTCAGTTCGCGGCGCAGGATGCGCGCCACGGGATCGGTCTGCGTCTCGTAAAGGTCCGCGATTTCAAAGCGCGTCGGGTCGAGCTTGTTGCCGCAGCCCATCGCGCTCACGACCGGCACACCGAGCGCGTCGGCGCGCACGATCAGCTCGATCTTCGCCGTCATCGTGTCGATCGCATCCACGATGCAGTCAAAGCGCGAAAGGTCGATCTTGTCCGCCGTCTCCGGCAGATAGAACAGATCGTAGCTCTCGATCTCCATATCGGGCCGGATCTCGCGCAGACGCCGCTCGGCCGCCTGCGTCTTGCGCATACCGACCGTATCGCGCGTGGCGATGAGCTGGCGGTTGAGGTTCGACTCCTCCACCTCGTCTCCGTCCACAAGGGCAAGACATCCGACGCCCGCCCGCGCGAGCGCCTCCAGCGCATGCCCGCCCACGCCGCCGAGGCCGAACACGGCCACGCGCGACGACGCCAGCTTATCCTGCGCCGCGCTGCCCCAAAGGGCCAGATTTCTGTCGTACATTCCCATGCTGTTTTCCCTTTCGTTTCCAGTTCCTGCGCGCATACGCCGCTCCCGCCAGCAGCGCCGCCGCCCAGAGCGCCAGTTTGACGGCCCCGGACGCCTGCTCGAGTGCGCGCGCCGCGACCGGCCAGCTGCTGCCCAGCGCGGCCCCCGCTCCCACGAGCGCGAGATTCCACGCGAGACTCCCCAGCACCGTCAGGCCGAAAAACGGCGCGAACGCCATTCCGGACATTCCCGCCGGGACGGACACAAGGCTGCGGATGATGGGGATGCAGCGGCCGTACAGCACGCACAGCCTTCCCCGCCGGGCAAACCAGTCCGCCGTTTTTTCCACGTCGGCGCGCTCGATGCGGAGAACGCGCGCCGCGCGGCTGCGGAAAAACGCGCTGAGCCGCTGCGGCGATGCAAGCCGCCCCACCGCATACAGAATCACGGCTCCCGCGCAGCTCCCCGCCGTGGCGGCCGCCACGACGCCGAAGTACGTGAGCTCCGTCACCGTGGTCAGAAAACCGCCGAAAGTCAGGATGACCTCGCTCGGAATAGGCGGAAAGAGATTTTCTACCGCGATCAGCGCGAACACGCCCCAGTAACCGTATTGTGTGAAGATCTGTTCGATCCATTCCCGCACGCCGTGCGCCCCCCTTCGCTCTCTGCGAAAGGATATGCGCCGCGCCCGCGCTTCATGCCGGGACAGGTCAGAAGGTCTTCCCCGTCTCGTACTCGAACAGGCAGCGCTCGTACGCGTTGACGACCGTTGTATCCCCGATCTGCGTCACACGCTCCAGCGTGGCGCCGTAATTCAGGTGCACGTGCCCGTGAATGAAATAGCGGGGATGATATGTATCAATCACCGTGCGGAACGTCTGGAACCCGATGTGCGGCAGATCCGGGCCGTCGTTGTGCCCGAGCGCCGGCGAATGCGTCAGCAGGATGTCCACCCCGCCCGCGCGCCACAGCTTCCACCGCATTCGGCGCAGACGGCGCTCCATCTCCTGAGGCGTATACTGGTTCGGGCCGTATTTGTACCGCATGGAACCGCCCAGGCCGAGGATGCGCACACCGCGGAAGCGGTAGATCTCGTCCTCAATGCACTCGCACCCCTCGGGCGGGCGCTCCTTGTATTGGGTGTCGTGGTTGCCGTGTACATACAGCACCGGGGCGGGCGTGAACGTCGCCAGAAATGAGAGATACCGGGGGTCCAGATCCCCGCAGGAGAGCACAAGGTCCACGCCCTGCAGCTTCTCCGGCGTGTAAAACTCCCACAGCGATTTGCTCTCCACGTCCGAAATGGCAAGAATTTTCATATCGAGTCTCCGTTACAGAATCTTGGACGGCTTCTCCGCCTTCCCGACGCCCTGAATCGTGACGAGGGGCTTGGCGGCGTCGATGAGTGTGTCGAACGGCGGGATCTCGCCGATGACATTCTCCGCCAGCCAGTCCATCGTGATGATCTGTTCGGGAGTGAGTGCCTCGTGTTCTTCCGGCTGCACACAGACGCCGCCCTGCGCATACAGCACGCCGCGGAACGGGTCGAAATCGCGGCGGCAGATCGTCTCGCGGAGCAGATCCACAAGCCGCTTCGTTCCCAGCGGCAGCGAACGGGATACGATCACGTCTACAACGCCCGTCGACATGCCCCACCAGTAGTTGATCGCGCCGTTGCCCGCCGCCTCGCCGTCCTGTTTCCAGGCGCCGTCAAGGATCGAGCGGACGATCCGCACATAGTATTCGCCCCAGTTCCAGAACGGCATCGCGTAGTGGTGGATGTCGCCGTCCTTAATGCGGTACAGGCCGAACTTGTCGGATTCGCCGCGCGGGTCGCGGATGTCGTGCGTGGAGATCACGGAAACTCCGTGTTCGTAGAAATACTTGTCGATGTCGGTGTTCTTCTGCGCCGTCCACAGCAGGTGCACCTTCGCGCGCGGGTTCACCATGCGCGCGCCCAGCGCAAAGGCGTTGATCGCCGCGGTCATGCCGTACGTCGGATACGTGGCCACATAGCCGATCTTGTCGTCCTCGGCAAGCGCGCCCGCGATGGCGCCGATGAGGAATTTCACCTCGTGGATGCGCCCGTAATAGGTGCGCACGCTGGGGTGCGTCATGTTGAGCGAACAGTTGAGGATCTTGACCTCCGGATGCTCGATGGCCATCTTGAGCGCCGCCGGCATGAGCTTCGGCGTCGTGGTAAAGACCACCTCGCACTCCTTCTCTTCGATGAGCTGACGGATGGCGTCCTCACCGTTTTCTTCCGCGATGACGTTGTCGATGCAGAACGTCTGCACACGCGCGCCGAGCGTCTCCTCCAGCTCGCCGCGGCCGAACTCGTGCCCGTACGTCCAGGGCGACGTGACGGCGTCCTTCTCATGCACAAAGCCGACTTTGAGCTTCGGTGCGTTGTGCTGCAAAAAGCGCTTGGCGATGCTCGTCAGATCGTCGCGATACGGCTTGGGTTCCATGGAGAGCTCGACGGCCGACGGGCGCGTGAGCACCACGATCTCGTCCCACATCTTGCCCAGTTCATCGTGCAGCTGCGCGACGCTCATGTCCTGCGTCTCGCTGTAGGGATGCACTTTCAGAAACGCCAGAAGCGCATCGCCCGCCGTGATGGACAGGCGGTCGCCGCCGCGCGCGTTGTACGCCTCGCGGAAGCGCAGATAGACGGATGCGAGCTTCTGCTTTTCCTCGTGCGTCCAGCGCTCGCCCGGCGCTTTGCCGACGGCCGCCACCAGCGCGGCAAAGCGTCCCTCCTCCGTGAACCAGAGGAAGTTGATCTGCGTCAGCGTGTAGAAGTCAAGGAATTCGTAGTAGATGCGGTTCTCCTTTGTGTCCGTGCGCTTGGGAATGATGCGCGTGACCGTGCCGGGGACGCGCGCCGCGCCGAAAAACTTGAGTACACTGACGCGCTTGTTGCCCTCCTGCACATAGAACCGGTTCATGAATTCATAGGCCACAATGGGGTCGCGGATGCCCTCGTTCTCCTGCGCGTCGCACAGGACCGACCACTTCTGCGCAAACTCCGTCTTTTCCGCCAGAAGCGGCATGAAGTTGCTGGCAAAGGCCGACGTGCGGCCCGCCGTCTTGGTTCCCACGATGAGCTCCATCGGAATGTCCACGAGGCCGAGCGGCACCACGCTCTCGGTCTCGGTGTGCTCAAGAATGTCGTCCAGGACCTGAAGATACGGGTAGCGCCCCTTCGAGACGTTTGCCCGGAAGTTTTTCTGGCCCATTTTCAGTGCTTTTCTGTATTCTTCTATCGACATGGCTGTTCCCTCCCGCCATTCTGTGAAACCGCGCGGACTTCTCTGCGCTGTACATTGTTTTCTTTGTATCATCAGTACCATATTATAAGGTTTGATGCGCAAATGCAAGTTGCTTTTTGCGCGCGCGGGTTTTACAATAAAGAGCAGATTGCAGCAAAAGGAAGTGCATGAGCATGTACCGTTTTACAAACGACTATTCGGAGGCCGCGCATCCCGACGTTCTGGCCGCCCTTACCGCTACCAATCTGGAGGGGAATTTCGGCTACGGGCTCGACGGATACTGCGAGCGCGCCGCAGCCTGCATCCGTGAGCTGTGCGCCGCGCCGGACGCGGACGTCCATTTTCTGGTGGGCGGCACGCAGACGAACCTGACGGCCGTCGCCGCGTTCCTTCGCCCGCACGAAGCGGTGATCGCCGCCTCGACCGGCCACGTGTGCGTGCACGAGACCGGCGCTATCGAGGCGACCGGCCACAAGTGCATCGCCGTCGCGTGCGAGAACGGCAAACTGACGCCGGACGATGTGCGAAACGTGTGCGCGGCGCACCCCGACGAACACATGGTGAAACCGCGTCTCGTGTACGTGAGCAACACGACGGAGATCGGCACGGTGTACACGAAGGAGGAGCTGGAAGGTCTGCGCGCGGTGTGCGACGAACTGGACCTGTACCTCTACCTGGACGGCGCGCGCCTCGGCAGCGCCATCGCGGCGGGCGGCCCGGACTTTGCGGAGCTGGCACGCCTGTGCGACGCGTTCTACATCGGCGGCACGAAGAATGGCGCGCTGTTCGGCGAGGCGCTCGTGATTTTGAACGACGCTCTGAAACCGGATTTCCGCTGGATTGTGAAACAGCACGGCGGCATGCTGGCCAAGGGCTGGCTGCTGGGCGTGCAGTTCGACACCCTGCTGCGCGACGGACTGTACCTTGAGCTCGCGCGCCACGCGAACGAACAGGCGCAGCGCCTGCGCAGCGGCATCGGGATGCTGGGATACGCCTTCGCGTGCGACAGCCCCTCGAACCAGCAGTTCCCCATCCTGCCCGACTCCGTGCTCGAGCAGCTGGAGGGCGATTTCCACTGGGAAGTGATCGGACATCCCGCGCCGGGCATGACGGAGATCCGTCTCGTGACGAGCTGGGCGACGAGCCCGGCCGCTGTGAGCGCTTTCCTGCGCCGCCTGCGGGAGCTGACCGAACAGGCCTGATCCCGGCACAACAAAAAACGCGCCCCGAACCGTCCGGTTCGGGGCGCATTTTCATATCGGGATGTTCCCGGCGCTTTCAGGCTCAGGCCTGCGAAGCGGCCACGGCGCACGCAACGGTGGCGCCGACCATGGGGTTGTTGCCCATGCCGATGAGGCCCATCATCTCAACGTGCGCAGGCACGGAGGAAGAGCCGGCGAACTGAGCGTCGCCGTGCATACGGCCCATCGAGTCGGTCAGACCATAGGAAGCGGGGCCGGCGGCCACGTTGTCCGGGTGCAGCGTGCGGCCCGTGCCGCCGCCGGAAGCCACGGAGAAGTACTTCTTGCCGTTCTCGATGGCCCACTTCTTGTAGGTGCCGGCCACGAGGTGCTGGAAGCGGGTGGGGTTGGTGGAGTTGCCCGTGATGGACACCTCGACGCCCTCCTTCTTCATGATGGCAACGCCCTCGAGCACGTCGTTGGCGCCGTAGCACTTGACGGCAGCGCGCTCGCCGTCGGAGAAAGCCTTCTCGCGGACGACCGTCAGCTCGCCGGTCTTGAAGTCGAAATCAGTCTCCACATAGGTGAAGCCGTTGATGCGGCTGATGATGTAGGCCGCATCCTTGCCCAGGCCGTTCAGGATCACGCGCAGCGGGGTCTTGCGGGCCTTGTTGGCCGTCTTGGCAATGCCGATGGCGCCCTCGGCGGCCGCGAAGGACTCGTGGCCCGCGAGGAAGGCAAAGCAGCTGGTCTCATCGCGCAGCAGCATGGCGCCGAGGTTGCCGTGGCCCAGGCCGACGGCGCGCTGCTCGGCAACGGAACCGGGGATGGTGAACGCCTCGAGGCCCTCGCCGATGGCGGCGGCGCAGTCGGCAGCGCTCTTCAGGCCGCGCTTGACCGCGATGGCCGTGCCGAGCGTGTACGCCCAGACAGCGTTCTCAAAGCAGATGGGCTGCACGCCCTTGACGATCGCTTCCACGTCGATGCCCTTCTCGAGCAGCATGGCACGGCACGCGTCCAGAGACTCGAGGCCGTTGGCAGCCAGACATTTTTCGATTTTCGGCATGCGGCGTTCTTGACTTTCAAAAGTAGCCATAGTTGCGTCCTCCTTACTCTTCACGCGGGTCGATATACTTGGGAGCATCGGCGAAACGACCATAGGTGCCGATGTTCTTCTCATAGGCGGTCTTCGGATCGACGCCGTGACGGATGTCCTCCATCATCTTGCCCAGACGCACGAACTGATAGCCGATGGCTTCGTTGTTCTCGTCGAGCGCGACCTTCGTGATATAGCCCTCGGTGAGCTCCAGATAACGGACGCCCTTGGCGCGGGTGGAGAAGATGGTGCCGGTCATGCTGCGCAGACCCTTGCCGAGGTCCTCGAGGCCGGCGCCGATGGGCAGGCCGTCGTCGGAGAAGGCAGTCTGGCTGCGGCCGTACACGATCTGCAGGAACAGCTCGCGCATGGCGACGTTGATGGCGTCGCACACGAGGTCGGTGTTCAGCGCTTCAAGGATGGTCTTGCCCGGCAGGATCTCGCCGGCCATGGCGGCGGAGTGCGTCATGCCCGAGCAGCCGATCGTCTCGACCAGCGCCTCTTCAATGACGCCCTTCTTCACGTTCAGCGTCAGCTTGCAGGTGCCCTGCTGCGGAGCGCACCAGCCCACGCCGTGCGTCAGGCCGGAGATGTCCTTGATCTCGTACGCCTTGACCCACTGGCCTTCCTCGGGGATGGGCGCAGGTCCGTGGTGCGGGCCTTTCGCGATCGGACACATTTGCTCTACTTCATGAGAATAAGTCATAGCGATGCTCCTTACTTTTGAAAATGGTTTTGTGTGTTTGAAAGCGCCCGCGGCAGGAAATGCGCGCGGGAGCTCTGCGCTTTTTCTATTATAAAGAAATCGCGCCGTCATTTCAAGTGTCCGCGGCCGTTCAAATTTGCAAAGTTGTTGCATTTTTAACAAAGAGACCCGGTTTTGCGGGCGAAAGCCGTCAATTTACAGGTTTTTCATTGACATCACACGCCGGGAAAGAGTAATATATAGAATGGTTTGTTATAGTAAGGAAACAGATCGGAATCGCAACAATAAATGAGGTGTGCTCATGTCCTTTCTGGAAAAAATCTTCGGTTCGTTCTCCACGAAAGAGCTGAAAAAGATCCGCCCCATCGCCGACAAAGTGCTGGCGCTGGACGAAGAATTCTCGAAGAAGACCGACAAGGAACTGCAGGCCATGACGCCTGCTTTGAAAGAGCGTCTTGCCGCCGGCGAGTCGCTCGACGATATCCTGCCCGAGGCGTTCGCCACCTGCCGTGAGGCCGCGTGGCGCGTGCTCGGCATGAAGCACTTCCCCGTGCAGATCATCGGCGGCATCGTGCTGCACCGCGCGTGCATCGCCGAGATGAAGACGGGCGAAGGCAAGACGCTCGTTGCCACGCTCCCGGTGTACCTGAACGCACTGACCGGCAAGGGCGTGCACGTCGTGACGGTGAACGACTACCTCGCCAAGCGCGACTCCGAGTGGATGGGCAAAGTGTACCGCTTCCTCGGCCTGAGCGTCGGGCTGATCGTGCACGGCATCACGAACGAGCAGCGCCGCGCCGCGTATCAGGCGGACATCACGTACGGCACGAACAACGAGTTCGGCTTCGACTATCTGCGCGACAACATGGTCACGTACAAGGAGCAGATGGTGCAGCGCGGACACTACTACGCCATCGTTGACGAGGTGGACTCCATCCTCATCGACGAGGCCCGCACGCCGCTCATCATCTCCGGCGAGGGCGACAAGTCGACCGACATGTACAAACTGGCCGACAACTTTGCCAAGACGCTGCGCGCGTCCGTGGTGGCCGAGCTGGACGACAAGGAAGACCACGACGAGCAGGTCGACGGCGACTACATCGTCGACGAAAAGAAAAAGACCGCCACGCTGACCCAGTCGGGCATTGAGAAGGCGGAGAAATACTTCAATGTGGAAAACCTCGCGGACGCCGAGAACATGACGCTCGCGCACCACATCAACCAGGCCATCAAGGCGCGCGGCGTGATGAAGCGCGACGTGGACTACGTCGTGCGCGACGGCGAGGTCATCATCGTCGACGAGTTCACCGGCCGTCTGATGATGGGCCGCCGCTACAACGAGGGTCTGCATCAGGCCATTGAGGCAAAAGAGGGCGTGGAGGTCGCGCACGAGTCCAAGACGCTCGCCTCCATCACGTTCCAGAACTACTTCCGCATGTACGACAAACTCGCGGGCATGACGGGTACGGCGCAGACCGAGGCCGCCGAGTTCGACGAGATCTACGGCCTCGCGGTCGTGGAGGTTCCGACGAACCGCCCGGTGCAGCGCGTCGACATGAACGACGCTGTGTACAAGACCGTAAAGGGCAAGTACAACGCCGTTATCGACCAGGTCGTGGAGTGCCACAAGAAGGGCCAGCCGGTGCTGGTGGGCACCATCTCCATCGAGAAGAGCGAAGTGCTCAGCTCGATGCTCAAGCGCCGCGGCATCAAGCACGAAGTGCTGAACGCCAAATTCCATGAGAAAGAGGCCGAGATCATCGCGCAGGCCGGCAAGAAGGGCGCCGTGACGATCGCCACGAACATGGCCGGACGCGGCACCGACATCATGCTGGGCGGCAACGCCGAGCACATGGCCAAGGCCGCAATGCGCAAGGAGGGCTTCTCCGAGGAGATGATCGTGGAGAGCACCGGCCACGCGGACACCGACAACGAGGACATCCTCGCCGCGCGCAAGCGCTACGCGGAACTCGAGGCCGGCTTCAAGCCCGGCATCGCCGCGGAGGCCGATGAGGTGCGCGCCGCGGGCGGCCTGTTCATCATCGGCACCGAGCGCCACGAGTCCCGCCGCATCGACAATCAGCTGCGCGGACGCGCCGGCCGTCAGGGCGACCCGGGCGCGAGCCGCTTCTTCCTGAGCCTTGAGGACGACCTGATGCGTCTGTTCGGCGGCGAGCGCGTGCAGAACCTGATGAACACGATGGGCGTCGAAGAAGACATGCCCATCGAGAACAAGATGATCACCGGAACGATCGAGAGCGCCCAGAAGAAACTGGAGGCGCGCAACTTCTCCATCCGCAAGAACGTGCTCCAGTTCGACGACGTCATGAACTCGCAGCGCGAGATCATCTACGGCCAGCGCCAGAAGGTGCTCGCCGGCGAGGACGTTTCGGAGAGCGTGCACACGATGATGCGCGAATCCATCGAGGAAAACACGGCGCTGTACCTCGGCGGCGACAACGCGGCCGACTGGAACTTCACCGAGCTGCGCTCGCACTACCTCGGCTGGCTCACCGTTCCCGCCGACTTCCAGTACACCGACGAACAGCTCGCGTCGCTCAAGCGCGAGGACGTGTCCAATCTGCTGATCGACCGCGCGGAGAAGATCTGCGCCGCCAAGGAGAAGCTGATCGGCGAGAAGAACATGCGCGAACTCGAGCGCATCGTTCTGCTGCGCGTCGTGGACCGCAAGTGGATGGACCACATCGACGATATGGAGGAGCTGCGCAAGGGCATCCACCTGCGCAGCTACGGCCAGCATGACCCGGTGGTCGAGTACCGCATCGAGGGCTTCAATATGTTCGACGCGATGGTGGCGTCCATCCGCGAGGACACGACGAAGCTGCTGCTGATGGTGCAGATCCGCCGCAACGACGAACTCAAGCGCGAGCAGGTGGCCAAACCCACGAGCGAATCCGGCGGTTCATCCGACGGCAGCATCCAGAAACAGCCCGTGAAAAAGGTTGTGAAGATCGGCCGCAACGATCCGTGCCCCTGCGGCAGCGGCCTGAAGTGGAAAAAGTGCACCTGCGCTCAGTACCACCCCGATGCTTCTCAGAAATAACGCTATATCATGATTTTGTTTGCCGCGCTGTGAGAGATTCGATCCACTCCAGCGCGGCGAATTTGATTTTGTACGGCGATGTGACCACCGCTTTTTCCTCGTCGGTGTAGCCGTCGAGAGCGTCGTCCTCCCCGCCGGACGCGGCGGGCAGGCAAAGCGCCGGGTACATCACACAGAACCAGTTGTGCCCCGCCGCGTCGCCGATCTCGATGCGAACCGCGTCGTATTCGCCCGCGGGGAGCGTGAAACCGTCGTACTCGCCGACGCCGAAATACATCGTCACAAGGCGCATACGGGCGGTGTGGCTGCTGCCGCGCGCTTCAAGCGTCCCGTTGACGAATTCCGCGATCTCCTGCCCGTTTTCGCGCACGAGCGCTTCCGCCTCTTCCCGGCCCTGCGCCTCGGCCAGCATCGGACCGAACTCCGCGAGCACCGCGTCGCGCACGGCGAGTTTTTCCGCCTGATCTTTTTCGGAGTCGGAGTTTGCGAGGATGTGCAGGCGAAGCGTGTCGCCGCGCACCTCGCCGCAGGTCTCGGCGAATGAGACGAAATTTGTGATAAAGACGGCGAGCACGAATCCCGCGAGGACCGCGATCTCCCATTTTTTCATGTAAAAAACCTCCCTGTGAAGCGTCACAGGGAGGTTTGCCATTTTTTAGGAAATTATTCAGTTGGATTCCACCACGTGCGCGCCGCGCGCGACAGGCCGCACGACCCACGCGCGCGGATAGTGCCTGAGCAGGCGTGCCTTCGCCTCGTCGGCAGCTTCGCGCTGTGTGAACACGCCGAACACCGCCGCGCCGGAGCCCGTCATCAGCGCCGCTTTCGCGCCGCACGAACGCAGGATCTCCTCGATGGGGCGGTTCGCCGGGCTGCCGGACGAAAATTCCAGCGCGTTGACCATCTGCGCGCACAGGCCGTCAAGATCACCCGCGCGCACCGCGCCCGCCGCCGCATCGCCGTCGGGACGCGCGTCCGTGCCGAGCTCATCGTACCGGGCGTATGCCTGCGGCGTCGAGATGCCGCCCTTCGGCATGCACACCGTGAAAAAGCACGGCGGGCACAGAGGCAGCGGCTCGAGAATGTCGCCCACGCCGGTGACGCGCGCCGTGCCGCCGACGATGCAGAACGGAACGTCCGCTCCCACCTGCATGCCGAGTTCGCACAGCTCGGCTTTCGACAGCTTCGCGCCGTACAGTTCGTTCAGGCCGACGAGAACTGCCGCCGCGTCGGCGCTGCCGCCCGCCATACCTGCGCGCACGGGCACGGCTTTTTTCACCGTGATATCGGCTCCCGCCAGAAGCCCCGTCTCCCGGAAGAACACGAGCGCCGCCTTGTACGCGGTGTTGGATTCGTTCGCTGGGACGAACGAGCCCGGCAGGCGCAGGCGCAGCTCACCGCTGCGGCGCACGATCACGCGCTCGGCGAGGCTGACGGACTGCATGATCATATCGAGCGTGTGGTACCCGTTTTCCGCCACGCCCGTGACGTCGAGCGTGAGGTTCAGTTTTCCGGGCGCGAGAACAGTAACGCGATTCATGGGGACTCCCCTTTTCTCACAGTTTGAACAGGCCGAAGCGGCGCACCGCGATGGCCTTGACCGGGCACATCTCGTGGCAGCAGAAGCACCGGATGCACGCGGACGGATCGATGTGCGCGCGGCCGTTTTTCAGCGCGATGGTGTGCTGCGGGCAGATCTCGGCGCACTTGCCGCAGCCGATGCAGCGCCCGCGCTCGATCACCGGGCGCGGCGCGATGAACTTCTCTACACCCGGCACGAGCCAGCGCACGGCGCGCGGCGCGCGGGTGGAAAAGTCGATGCTGGTGTAGCTCTCCGGCAGCTTGAAGTCCGGCACGGGCGCGGCGGCGTCCGCGTCTCCGCGCAGCGCGGATGCGTCGAGATGCTCCGCGCACAGGCCGCGCCGCTGCGCCGCCGCAAGGTACGGCACGCGCGACGGCTCAAGGTTCATCATGCGGCACACGGCGAGGTCGATCTCGTACGGGTCGTTTCCGCCGAGCACGACGCCGAGGTTCCGCGGCGTGCCGCCCGCGGGGCCGTCGCCCTCCATCGCGAGCACGCCGTCGGCGATGACGAGCGCCGGGCGCACGGTCTCGCACAGGTCGACGAGCATGCCGCCGAAGCGCTCCTTGTCGGGAAAACGCATGTGGAATTCCGCCTTCTGCAACCCCGGCACGGTGCCGAACAGATTTTTCACGGCGCACGTCATGCCCGTCATCACGTGCGTCTTGAGTTTCGGCAGGTCGATGACGACGTCCGCCTCGTGCACCGGCTCGATGAGCGTAAACTCGCGGACGAGCTCGCCGTCCGCTTTTTTCGCGCGGGAGCGGCAGGCCGTGTAGAGCTGCGCGCCCGTCTCACGGCACACCGCCTCGAGGCCGGACACGCGGTACACGCTGCGCATCAGTGTCTCGTTGTACACGCCGCCCGGGGAATCGGCCACGGTGATATTCTGCGGCAAAACGCCGCGCGCGCAGAGCGCTTCCATGACGGCGCGCACCACGGCGGGATGCGTTGTGACGCCTTTTTCCGGGGCGTGCTTTGCGAGGAGATTCGGTTTGAGCAGCACACGCGCCGACGCGCCCAGCGCCTTCGCGCCCTCCCACGCGCCGAAGATCTCCTCCACCGCGCTTTGCAGCGCGGGGCTGTCGTAATCGGGAACGCGGCGGCAGACGATCATACGCCGCACTCCTCGTCGAGGAACTGGCGGATGCGGCGCATCGCCTCCGTCAGATGCTTGATGGAATACGAGTAGCTGATGCGCACGAAGCCCTCGCCGCACTCGCCGAACGCCGGGCCGGGAATGACGGCGACCTTCTTCGAATAGAGCAGCTTTTTGCAGAAATCATCGCTCGAAAGACCGCTCTTTTTGATGCACGGGAACACGTAGAACGCGCCCTGCGGCTCAAAGCACGTCAGGCCCATACCGTTGAGCGCCTGAACGAGATAGCGGCGGCGCATGTCGTATTCATCGCGCATGGATTCGATGTCCGAATCGCATGAGCGCAGCGCCGTCACGGCCGCGTACTGGCTCGTGGTGGGCGCGCACATGATGGCGGACTGGTGGATCTTCGTCATCACCTTGATGACGGGCTGCGGGCCGCAGGCATAGCCGAGACGCCAGCCCGTCATGGCGTGTGCCTTCGAGAAGCCGTTGACGACGATCGTGCGCTCGCGCATACCGGGCAGCGTCGAGATGCTGACGTGGCGCTCGTGGCCGTACGTGAGCTCGGCGTAGATCTCGTCCGACAATACCATCACGTTCGTCTCGCGCAGCACCTCGGCCAGCGGCTCCATGTCCTCGCGGCGCATCACCGCGCCCGTGGGATTGCACGGGAACGGGAACACCAGGAGCTTCGTCTTCGGCGTGATGGCACGGCGCAGCTCGTCGGCCGTCAGCTTGAAGCCGTTCTCCGCTTTGAGCGGGATCGGGACAGCCACGCCGCCCGTGAGCGTCGTGATGGGATTGTAGCACACAAAGCAGGGCTCGGGGATGAGCACCTCGTCGCCGGGATTGACCAGCGCGCGGATGCACATGTCGATGGCCTCGGAGCCGCCCACCGTCACAAGTGTCTCCGCCGGCTCATAGTCCATGTCGAAGCGGCGTTTCAGATAGGTGCAGATCTCTTTGCGCAGCTCCGCGAGGCCGGCGTTCGAGGTGTACCACGTGTGGCCCTTCTGGAGGCTGTCGATGCCCGCCTCGCGGATCGTCCACGGCGTCTTGAAATCGGGCTCGCCCACGCCGAGGGAGATGCAGTCCTTCATCTCCGCCGCGATGTCAAAAAACTTGCGGATGCCGGACGGCCGCATCTCGGCGGCCGCTCTGGCGATCAGGGAATCATACTCCATCATAAAACGCACTCCCGTTCGTCGTGCGGATCGCCGCCGAAGCGCACGCCGTCGCGTTTGTAGGTGCGCAGCACAAAGTGCGTCGCGGTGGACAAAACGCCGTCGATGGGCGCGAGACGGCGCGCCACGAACAGAGCGATGTCCTGGAAGCTCTTGCCCGTCACGACCAGCGCGAGGTCGTAGCCGCCGGACATCAGCATGACGCTGTCCACCTCTTCGAGCTCCGCCAGCGACTGGGCGATCTCATCGAAGCCGCAGTCGCGCCGGGGCGACACGCGCAGCTCGATGATGGCCTGCACGCGCGCGACTTCGGCGCGCTCCCAGTCCACGATGGCGCGGTATCCGTTGATGATGTGCGATGCTTTATAATCGTCCATGCGCTGCGCCACTTCCTCGGGGGTCTTGCCCGTCATCACGGCAAGTTCCTCCACGGAAAGACGCGCGTCGGATTCCAGCAGTTTCAGCAGTTTTTCCATACTCCCTACACCCTTTCTCTTTTCTGATTAACTATATAGTATAGAAGAAAACGCCCGGATTGTAAAGCGATGGGCGCTGTGAAATTCCCCGGCGGCACCGCTGCGGCGCGCCGGAATGCATTGCGCAGGGCACGCCGATGTGCTATACTCAAACTACTTTATGAAAGCGAGAGGGGTTACTGTCACATGGAAGCTGTCATCACCGTCATCGGGCGGGACGCCGTGGGCATCCTGGCCAAAGTCTGCATGGGCTGCGCCGAAGCAAACGTAAACGTCGAAGAAGTCACGCAGCGCATCCTGCGCGGTACGTTCGCCATGATCATGCTGGTCGACCTGACGAACGCGTCCGTTGATTTCAACGCGTTTTCCGTAAAGATGAACGCCGTGGGCGCAGAGCTCGGCGTTGAGATCCGCTGCACGCGTCAGGAGCTGTACGACGCGATGCACAAAGTGTAAGGGAGGCGCCCGCATGCTGGATACCAACGACATCCTCGAGACCATACGCATGATCTCGGACGAAAATCTGGACGTGCGCACGGTCACGATGGGCATTTCCCTGCTGGACTGCGCCGATCCCGATCCCGACAAGGCCTGCGAGAAGATCTACAACAAGATCACCGAGAAGGCGAAAGACCTCGTGAAAACGGCCGACGAGATCTCGGCCACCTACGGTATGCCCATCGTGAACAAGCGCGTCTCGGTGACGCCCATCGCGATGCTGCTGGGCTGCGCGCCGGACGCCGATCCCGTGCAGTACGCCAAGGCGCTTGACCGCGCGGCCAAGGCCGTGGGCGTCAACTTCATCGGCGGCTTTTCCGCCCTTGTGCACAAGGGCTTTTCCGCGGGCGACGAGCGGCTCATCCGCAGCATTCCCCGCGCGCTGGCCGAGACGGAGTTCGTCTGTTCGAGCGTGAACGTCGGCTCCACGAAGTCCGGCATCAACATGGACGCCGTCAAGATGATGGGCCCCATTGTGCGAGAGGCCGCGGAGCTGACGAAAGACAACATGTGCATGGGCGCGGCAAAGCTCGTCGTGTTCTGCAACGCCCCCGAGGACAACCCCTTCATGGCGGGTGCGTTTCACGGCCCCGGCGAGCCGGACTGCGTCATCCACGTGGGCGTCTCCGGCCCCGGCGCCGTGCGCGCGGCGCTGGCGAAGCTGCCGAAGGACGCGTCCCTCGGCGAAGTGGCCGAGCTCATCAAGCGCACCGCGTTCAAGATCACGCGCATGGGCCAGCTCGTGGGCAACCTCGTGAGCGAGCGTCTCGGCGTGCCGTTCGGCATCGTCGACCTGTCGCTCGCGCCGACGCCCGCCCCCGGCGACTCCGTGGCGAACATCCTCGAGGAGATCGGTCTGGAGAGCTGCGGCTGCTGCGGCACGACGGCAACGCTCGCGATGCTCAACGACGCGGTGAAAAAAGGCGGCGTGATGGCGTCGAACCACGTCGGCGGCCTTTCGGGCGCGTTCATTCCTGTCTCGGAGGACGACGGTATGATCCGCGCCGTAGAGCGCGGCAGCCTGTCGATTGAGAAGCTCGAGGCCATGACGGCCGTGTGCAGCGTGGGCATCGACATGGTGGTCATCCCAGGCGAGACGAGCCCTGCGGTGATCTCCGCGCTGATTGCGGACGAGGCCGCCATCGGCATGGTCAACTCGAAGACGACGGCCGTGCGCGTCATCCCGGCCGTGGGCAAGAAGAGCGGCGACGTGCTCGATTTCGGCGGTCTTCTGGGCTATGCGCCGATCCTGAACGTCTCGACGTTCAAACCCGACACGTTCGTCGCGCGCGGCGGCCGCATTCCCGCCCCGCTCCAGTCTCTGAAAAACTGAGCGTATGAAGCGCATCCTTTCCGGGCATACTTTGGTCGGATACATTGTCGGCATATCGCCGGGAAAGATTAACTATTAAAAATCAACCCCGAAAATGAATGGTGGTGGTGAAAAAGAGATGGTTCAAAAAAGGTATAGC
>CALXBO010000030.1 GCA_944386565.1 uncultured Ruthenibacterium sp.
GAACACCCCCTGTATAGGTTTATTGTCCTACACAGGGGGCGTTTTGTCTATTGTCCGTTTTTACTGGTTCGGTTCAGTGTTCCGGGGCTTTTTTATGTTGATTCACTCTCCCGCGTGCGCCCGAAGGCGTAGACGAAAACGCCGATCGCAAAGCCAAACACCGCGGGGCTCACCCAGCCGAGCCCTGCGTCGAACAGCGGCAGCCAGCGCTCGGCCGCCTGAACGAGCGGCGTGAGATTCAGCGCCTCCCGCACTCCGGCAGGCAGCGCCGCGGCGAAGTCGATGAGCGCCGCCGGAAGCGTGCACCACGTCGTCCATGCAAACACGCACTTCGCGTAGCCGAACGCCCCGCCGAACGTGTTGAGCAGGATGAGCACGATGGCCAGCGGATACAGCAGCCGCAAAATGGGCAGCGACCACTCGAGGATCGCGTTCAGACCGAAATTCGCAATGAGGAACGACACCGCGGAAAACAGCACCGCCCAGCCGCGGTACGGCATCGAGCGCGGGAACAGCTCGGAGAACATCTCCCCGCACGACGTGACGAGCCCGATGGCCGTCTTGAGGCACGCGAAGATGACAGCGCCCGAGAGCAGCAGACCTCCCGCCGCGCCGAAGTAATATTTTGCAATGAGCGTGAGCGCCACGCCGCCGTTTTCGGCCACGTCGAACTGGCCGCGGCTCTGTGCGCCCACGACCGTGATGGCCGCGTAGATGGCCGCCATCAGCGCCATGCTGAACACGCCCGAGCGCACCGCCGCCGCGGCCACGCCGCGCGGCTCCTCCACGCCGAGACCGCGCACCACGTTGACGACCACGATGCCGAACGCCAGCGACGCCAGCAGGTCCATCGTGTTGTAGCCCTCGAGAAAGCCCGTGAAGAACGCGGCGTTCTCATATGTGCCCTGCGGGGCGATCGCACCGGCCGAGGCCATCGGCCGCGCGAGCGCCGCGGCGACGAGGATGCCCAGAAACACGAGAAACAGCGGGTTGATGATCTTGCCGATCCACGTCAGGATGCCGCTCGGACGCAGCGAGAAAAAGAGCACCGCCGCGAAGAAGACGGCCGAGAAGATCAGCAGGCCGCGCTCGTCCGTGCCCGCCACCGCCTCGGCGCTGACGGAGAACGAGACCGTCGCCGTTCGGGGAATGGCGAACAGCGGGCCGATGGTGAGATACAGCGCGCACGTGAACGCAAGCCCGTACCCGCGCGACACGCGCGAGGCCATCTCGAGCAGCCCCGAGCTGCGCGACACGCCCAGCGCCACGATGCCCAGCAGCGGCAGCCCCACGCCCGTGACGAGGAACCCCGCGATGGCCGCGGGGCTGCGGCTGCCCGCGAGCTGCCCCATATACACCGGGAAGATCAGGTTCCCCGCACCGAAGAACATCCCGAACAGCATCGACGCGAGCGCCGCATACTGCCGGGCCGTCAGCTTTTTCATATCCTGTCCCCCCCTAAGGCCGTGCCGCATTGCGCCGCATCGGAATTTTTCTTCATTATACCGCGTTTTTGCACCCCCGGCAAGAAAAAAACACGGCAAAGCCGCCCCGCGCCGGGCTTGTGCGCGGGACAGCTTTGCCTCGATCAAAAACAAAAAGAGAGAACGGGCTGGATGCAGATGTTCCATCCGCCCTCCACCTTTATTATATTTGAAACAATATTCATTGTCAACGCATAAAAATTACATTTTGATGTCGATTTGCGCCGCGGGCGGGAGGCGCCGGCGGGACGGCGGCGGGTCTGGTACAATGGACTGAGAACCGGCAAAGGCGGCGCTGTGAAGAAATTTTTCGGGCGCGTGTTATGTTTTCCCCCGGTTCCGGTCATGATGGGTGAAAGGGGGCGGCGCGCATGGACGACGAAACCATCGTGGAGCTCTACTGGAAGCGCGATGCATCGGCCATTTCGACGACCGATGCGGCATACGGGGCGTACTGCCGCGCCCTCGCGTTCCGCATCCTCGGCAGCCGGGAGGACGCGGAGGAGTGCGCAAACGACACGTGGGTGCGCCTGTGGAACGCCATCCCGCCGCAGCGCCCGCGCAGCCTGCGGATGTTTGCGGCGAAGATCGCGCGCAATCTGGCGTTCCACCGCTGCGAAGCGCGCACGGCGGCCAAGCGCGGCGGCGGGGAGCTGCCGCTCGTACTCGACGAGCTGGCCGAGTGCCTGCCGGACGCGCAGAGCGTGGAGGGCGCGGACGGCGACGCGGAATCCTCCGTGCCGGAGCACTTCCCCGTGCAGCTGACGGACGTGCGGGTGACGGAGACGGGCCTTGCCTTCACGGCGCACTCCGAGTGGCCGTGGAGCGCGTGGAGCGATGTGCGCGCCGTGCTGCGCGACGGCACGAAAGTGGGCTGCTGGTCGGCCGCCGCCGCACCGCGCGAAAACGGGGCGCAGGCGTGCCGGATGCTCTGGAGCGTCCCGGTCGACCCCGCCGACGTGAACTATCTTCTCTTCGGCGCGCACACCCGCGTGTACGCGGAGTGACGCGGCCGCACAAATCGAAAACGCCCGCCGCATCACTGCGGCGGGCGTTCTTTTTTATGGATTCCTGGAACTGCGGCGCGGCTCGAGCAGACGGAACAGGCCGTTCGGCAGAGCCATCACGACGACGATGCCGAGGGCGATGGCGACGGCGATCTTGAACGTCTCGATGCCGTTCGCAACACACTCGGCCGTCTCGCCGAGGATGAACGAATAGGCGGTGTAGTAGATGCCCGCGCCGGGCACGAGCGGGAAGATGCCGCAGATGAGGAATATCGTGGACGGGCAGCGCCGCCGCACGGCGAACGCGCGGGAGAACACCGTGAGCACAGCCGTCGCGAGCAGCGACGCCATCGGCGCGCTGGGTGAGACGGCCAGATACAGCAGGTAGCACGCCCACCCGGCCATGCCGGTGATGCCGCACCAGACGTACTGCGCGCGAGGCACGTGGAACAGGATGGCGAACGCCACCGTGGCCACGAACGACACGGCGCACTGAATGAGGAAATGAGCCATCACAGCACACCTCCCGTCAGCGCCGCGCGCACGGCGAACACCGCGCCCACGCCCACGGCGATGGACCCGGCCACGAGCAGCGCATCCATGATGCGGATGGTGCCCGAGAGGTAGTCGCCGTTGGCAAAATCGCGGAACGAAGTGGTGAGCACCATGCCCGGGACGAGCGGGATGATGCCGCCGATGATGACCTGGTCGAGGTTGGCCGCGACGCCGAGCGCCGCCGCCGCGGCCGTGCCGAGCGCGCCGAAGAGCACCACGATGGCCGCGAGCAGGATGTTCGTGATGATCTTGCCCATGCTGCCCGTGAGAAATTTCTGCGCGCAGATCTGCATGACGCCGCCCGCAAAAAAGGCCACGGCAAATTCCGGCACGCTGCCGCCGAACAGCACGGCAAAGCAGCCCGCGCCGACGGCGCACGCCGCCACGCTCGCGGCGGGCGAGGTGTACGGCAGTTTCCGGATGGCCGCGAGGCGCGCGGCCGCCTCCTCGGGCGGAACGTTCCCGGACGCAATGTCGCGCGAGAGCTCGTTCACGCCCGCGACGCGCCCGAGATGCACGCGGGTGGTGGGCACGTGGCGCACCGCGCCGTCGCCGTCCTCCCGGCCGTCCATGGACGCGAAGATGCCGTTTGTGAGCACGTAGGCGTGAAACTGGTCGCAGCCGTAGCTCTTCGCCACGCGCTCCATCGTCTCCTGGACGCGCGAGATCTCGCCGCCGTTTTCCAGCAGCGTCTCGCCGATGTTCACCGCCAGTTCCAGCACGGCGCGGCTGTATTCGCTGTTCAATCAGTCACCTTCTCCGAGCCAGTTCGGCAAACCGCCCTTGACGGCCCAGAAACTGGTGTGTTCTTCGCCCCGGAAGCCGAATTTCTCATACAGCGCGACGGGGCTGGTCGCGTAGGCGTCGAGGTAGAGTTCCGCGTAGCCGATCTCCTTCGCGTAGGCGATGCCCGCCGCGAGCACGGCGGCGGCGTAGCCCCGGCCGCGGTAGGACGGCGGGGTGAACAGGTCGCTGAAATAGAACGCGCTGCCGTACCCCTCGCCGAGGCACACGGACACCGGCACGGCGGCGGAATTGTACGCCACAAAGGCTTTCGCGCCCGCGGTGATCTGGCGGTCCATCATCTTGACGCCGTACTCGTGGTCGCCGCAGCTCATCACGACGAGCGCGCGCTCGGGCCACTCGAGCGGCTGGGAGATGCAGCGCGTCTCGCAGCGGTTGACGACCAGCAGCGGGCTGCGCTTTTCGCGCAGCTGCATGCGCAGCACGCGCGTCTCGCGGATGCCGTAGTCCGCGCCGACGAGCATCGGGCGCAGCTTTTCCAGCGGCGCGGAATCGGGCGCGCCGTGGATGCGCGGCGTCACGCGCGTGCCCGCGAAGAACAGCTCAATGCGCGCGAGCGCCGAGTGCGCGTCCTCGAGCGACTTGATGACGCCGTAGTTGGACGCATAGCTCGCGGGGTTCGACGGGTCGCGGAAGGCGCGGTACGTCGCGTCCTCCTGATATTCGAGATACCGCTTTGCGCAGTGGATCTCGTGTTTTTCCATCGGTGTGTACATGGGAAACCTTCTTTCAGGTGCGGATGGCGCGGCGCACATCGCCGAACGCGGGGTCGGATGCGTAGAGATGGCGCGCGATGGCCTCCATCAGCAGGTAGTCCTCCTCGGAGTCGATGTCCACGATGCCCGTGTCGAACATCTCGTAGATGCCGCACTTGCCGTCCCACAGAAAGCCCGTCTCGCTCTCGCACAGGAATTTGCGGCCGAACACGTAGATGGACGCGTTCAGGTCATAGACGGGCGGGGTCTGCTGGCGGGCGGTGAAGTGGTGGTCGATGACGCGCCTGGCGTAGCCGTTCTCGTCGAGTTTGGCCATGTTGAAATACGGCGTGCGGCGCGCGGGGCACACGGAGAACACGAGGTCGAGCTCCGGCCGCGCGCACTTGACGGCGAGCGCGCCCGCGACGTCGCTGACACGCCGCAGGGGGCTCGTGATGTCGAGGTCGATGAGCGTGTCGTACTGTTTGCCGGTGCGCTCTTCCATCACATGCAGGCTGTGCTGATAGACGCGCATCTTCGGCACGACGTCACCGCACAGCTCCTCCGGGCGGCGGATGACTTCCACCTCCGGGTATTTCGACGTGACAACGTCGATCAGAAGCTCGCTGTCGGTGTTGAGGCACACGTCCACGTCGAGGTCGGGGCGCTGCTGTTTGAAGAGGTCTGCCGCCGCGAGGCTGTAGTGCGACAGGGGCAGGCCGTCGAAGATCTTCAGATTCTTGTTGCGGAAGCCCTTGGAGCCGGCGCGTCCGCAGATGGTGATGAGAACATGCTCGTTCATACCGTTTCCCCCAGTGTCAGTTTCAGAACGGCCAGCGCCGTCTCGGGCGGGTTGATGCTCTTTTTTTCCTCGCCCGCGGCGTAGTCGAGAAAATAGGTCATCTCGCGCAGATAGCGCTCGTTGACCGGTTCTTCATAGTGTTCCACCGTGCCGTCCTCGCGCGTGAGCGTGCCCTCGCCGAAGTCGGCCGTCACCGTGCCGTGTTCGCAGAACAGTTCGATGGCGCGGCGGTACGTGCGGCCGAAGTAGTCGAGGTGCACTTCGCCCAGCATGTGCGGCCAGCGCGCGATGTAGACGGCGAGGTCGTCGGAGTCGATCTCGAGATGGCTGTATGTGCCGCGCAGGCAGTGAATCTCGTCCGGCACGCCGAACAGCCCCGCGAGGTAGTCCCACTCGTGGATGAGGTCGATGGCGACGCCGCCGCCCATGTCGCGGTGCGCGGAGTAGACGGTGCGGTAATCGACGTTCGGCCGCCAGTCCGGCAGATACGACGAGCAGATGACGCGCGCCGAATACACGCGCAGCTCCGGCAAACATTTTTCAAGCGCGAGCATCGTGCCGCACCAGCGCATCGGCGCGGCCACATACGCCTTCTGCCCGGGCAAAATGCAGTCCTCCACGCGCAGAGACGGGTCGTCGAAGATGGGTTTTTCGATGAACAGCGCGTCCGCCTTGCCGCGCAGCGCGCGCAGCGTTTCAAAATGCAGGCTCGTCGGGTTCGTGAGGAACATCGCGTCGAAGTGCTCGCCCTCGGGCACTTCGCGCACTTCGCGCGCGAGCAGCGCGCGCGTCTCGTCCGGGAGCGCGCGGCCGGACGAGCGCAGCGCCCACGCCTCGACGGCGACGCCCCGCTCTGCGGCAACGGCGTGCAGGTTCTTCAGGTGGCGCGTGCCGATGGACCCGAGGCCCGTGAACAGCACTTTCATGCGTTCTCCTCCCCCATCGCGTCGATGACGGCGAGCGCCGCCTTGTCTTTTTCAAAGCTCCAGCGCGGCTCTTCTTCGCCGCGCACGACGGCGAGGAAGTTCGCGATCTCGTCCACATACGCATTTTCGACGATGTTGTCGGAGTAGCGCTCATCGTGCTCGAACGACGCGTAGGTGTTCACGAACACCTTATCCTTTTTCTCCGCATCGTACTCGAACAGCGCCTTCGGGTTGCCCTCCCAGAACAGGTGCAGCCCCTCGCCGAAGCACTCGAAATTGCGCACGGCCTTGGGGCTCACGACGTCGGCGCACACAACGCCCTTCGTGCCGTTCTCGTGGCGCAGCACGGCGTAGACGCTGTCGGCGTAGTCGATGGCGAGGTCGCTGAGCTTGTCCTGCTCGGCGTGCACGCGCACCACCGGGCCGAACGCGTCGATGAGCCACGGCAGGTCGATGCCGAAGATCTCGCGCACGCCGCCGGTGCGCTTGTCGCCGACGAAGAAGTTCTTATAGTTCTCCCACGGGTGCCAGTCCGGCAGGTACTGGCCGATGTGGTAGATGTAGTTGACGGGTTTGCCGAACTCGGCCACGCGGCGCTTGATGTACTGCGTCTCGGCGCGGTAGAGCATCGTGCTGGAGAGGAAGAGCGGCACGCCCTTTTCCTTTGCCTTCGCCGTCAGCTCGTCGTAGCCGTCGGGCACGAGGTTGAGCTCGGTGAACACCGGCACGGGAATATCCAGCAGTTCGCGGATGATGGCGGCATGCGTCAGCGGCGCGGTGCACACGAACGCCGCGTCGAACTTCTCCGCTTTGGCCGCTTCGGCGACGGACGCATACGGCGTGATGCCGAGCTCCTTCGCCTGCGCCTGACGCTCGGGCGAGAGGTCGACGCCGCACACGCGCGCGTCCGGCAAAAGGCCGCGCAGCAGACGCGCGCGGCGCTTGCCCATGCTGCCGAGCCCCACGATCAGAACATTCATATCAAAGGCCTCCCTTTTCGGTGATGAGCTGCGCGAGCGGCATCAGCGCGAACGCATAGATGAGCCCCGCCGCAAGCCCCGTGCCCGCGCAGATGCACGCGCGGCGGTAGCGCGTGTGGAACACGTACCACACGCCCGCGGCGAGCAGGATCGCGCAGAAGAGCAGCACGGCGATCTGCGCCGTATTCACCGCGCGCAGGCTGTTTTCAAAGAGGAACGCGGGAGGATCGGCCTCCTGCAGTTTGATGAGCTTTGTAAAGACGCGCTGCATGTCGTCGATGAGCGCGGCAAGCTTTTCCATCATGGGGCCATCCCTCCGTCATAAAAGCATTTCGGCGCGCCGAACTGCGGCGACGCGGCGTATTCTTCCAGCGTTTTCACGATGCGCGCGGCGGTGTCGCCGCCGTTGTAGGGGCTGACGGCGCGGCGCGCCTTCCCGCGGAACGCATCGCTGAGCGCGGTTTTGAGCGCGGCTTCGACGGCGCTGTCCTCGCACGCGCAGCAGATCACGTTTCCGCACACGGGCCGCCCGTCCTGCCGCGAGCCGATGTTCACGGCGGGGACGCCCATCGACGGCGTCTCCACAACGCCCGACGACGAGTTGCCCGCGACGGCGGCGCAGTACTTCATCGCCGAGAGGTAGCGCAAAACGCCCATGCTCGTGAACGCCACATATTGTTCCGGGTGCGCGAGGCACGCTGCGTCGATGGCTTCGTTGATGACCGCGCCGCCCGCGTCGGCGTTCGCCTTTGTAAAGACGCAGCGCACGCCCGTTGTTTCGATGGCGCGCAGCAGAACGTCCGACTGCGCCGCCGGGTCCTCGCCGCCCGCGGTCTCCGGGTGGAACGTGACGAGAAGATACGGTTCATCGGGCGAAAAGCCCAGCACATCCGCCAGTTCGTCTTTTGAGAGCAGTTCCATCTTGCGGATGTTCTCGTCCCCGAGGCCGCCGACGTTGTGCACGCTCGCCGGGTCTTCGCCCATGGCGATGACGCGCCGTGCGGATTCCTCGCACGACGGGAAGTGCACCGACGCCATCTTCGTCAGGCAGTGGCGGTAGAATTCGTCCGCCGCGCCGCGCGTGACGTCGCCGCCCGAGATGTGCGCGAGCGGGATGCCGAGGATGGCCGCGGCCGTGCCGGCGGCGAAGATCTCGTACCGGTCGCCCAGCACGAGACACATGTCCGGCCGGTGCGCGGTGAACGATCCGGTGAATTGTTCGATGGTATACGCGACGGTGCGCGCGGTGGCTTCGGCGCTCGCCGTGCCGAATTTGAGGATGTCGATGCACTCATCGGGCGTAAAGCCCGCGGCCTCGATCTCCCGCACGGTGCGGCCGAACGCGTCGCTTAAGTGCGCGCCCGTGACGATGAGACGCAGCTGCAGCGTGTCGCTTGCGCGCAGCGTCTCGGCCACGCGGCGCAGCAGGCCCCATTCGGCGCGCGTGCCCGTAATGAGGCACACCGTTTTTTTCATCTTCGCGCACATCCCTTCGCGTCGGATTTTTTGTCAGTCGAGCGTGACGGCTTCGTCGCGCGAGAAGTCGCGCGGCGCGCGCTTGCCGAGCACTTCGTGCCACAGCATCGGCGACAGCCCGTCGCCCGGGCGCTTGACGGTGAGGTTCTCCTCGGTGTACACTTCGCCCTCCGCAATGGGGCGCGCGGCGACGATGCTCTTGCGCGCGATGGGGCGGTTCTTGCGCTCGCTGTCCGTGACGTGTTTCTCCTCGCTGCCGAGCAGCGCCTCGGTGCGGCGCACGGCGCGCACCATCGCGGCGAGCTCCTCGGGGTCGAGGCTGGCCTTGTGGTCGGGGCCCTCCATCGTCTTGTCGAGCGTGAAGTGTTTTTCGATGACGACCGCTCCGAGCGCGACGGCCGCGACGTCGGCCTCCCAGCCGGACGTGTGGTCGGAAAAGCCCACCGGGCAGCCGAAGCGTTTGGCAAGGCCTGTCATCGCGCGGACGTTCGCGTCCGCGTCGGGCGTGGGGTACTCGGTGTTGCAGTGCAAAAGCGTCACTTCGCCCGCGCCGCCGCGGCGCAGCACATCCATGGCCGCCGCGATCTCCTCCGGCTCGCTCATGCCGGTGGAGAGCAGCACGGGTTTTCCGAGCGCCGCCACTTTCTCGAGGTACGGCAGGTTCGTGATCTCGCCCGAGGGGATTTTCCACACGGGCAGGTCGAGCGAGGCGAGGAAATCGACGCTCTTGAGGTCGAACGCCGTGGAGAGGTACTCGATGCCGATGGCCTCGCAGTACGCTTTCAGCTCGCGGTGCTCCTCAAAGCCGAAGTGGATGCGGCGCACCATCTCGAGCTGGCTCTCGGCCGAGCCCGTCTCGCGCTTCTGATAGTCCGCCTTTTCGGCGAACACGCTCACCACAAGCTCGGGCACCGCCGTCTGATATTTGACGACGTCAGCCCCCGCTTCTTTGGCACACAGCGCCATTTTTTTTGCAAGTTCCAGGCTTCCGTTGTGGTTGACGCCCGCTTCCGCGATGATCTTCACGCTCATGCCCGTCTCTCCTTCCGATTTTTTACTGCGAACGCTGTTCCAGACGGCGGCGCATGTTCTCAAGCTCCTCGAGCTGGCCCATGTCGAGCCAGCTCTCCTCGGGCACGCGGTACATGCCCACGCGCCCGCCGCGCGCGCGCACGGCCTCGATGACGTCCGTGAACGGCGTGGGCGTGTCCGGCTCGATGAGATCGATCACGTCCGGCTCCACGACGTACATGCCGGTGTTCGTGAAGAAGTCCATGCGGGGCTTCTCGCGCATCGCCGTGACGGCGTTCGTCCCGTCCGTCTCCACGACGCCGTAGGGGATGGTGAAATGCTTTTCGGCGCACACCATCGTGACGGAGTTGCCCTCGCGGCGGTGCTGGTCGAGGATGTCGGCAAAGTTCGCGTCGATGAGGATGTCGCAGTTCGTCAGGAAGAACGTCTCGCGGATGCGCCCGCGCAGCAGCGACAGCCCGCCGCCGGTTCCCAGCGGCTTGTCCTCGTCGGCGTAGTCGACGTTGTAGTCCTTCTCAAGGTCGCTGAAATACGACTTGATCATGTTCTTTTTGTAGTTCACGACGAGCGTGAACTCGTCGCAGCCCACATCCGTGAAGCGGTGGATGATGTGCTCGATGATGGGCAGCTCGCCCACCGGGATGAGGGGTTTGGGGAGGATCTTCGTGTACGGGTACAGCCGCGTGCCGAGCCCGCCCGCCATGATGACGACAGGCAGTTTTGCGCGCGGCGCGACGTCCACGTCGAGTTCGCCTGCGAACTCCACGTCCTCGATGCGCCCCGCCCTGTCCAGAAGCGGCACGGCGCTGATGTTGGCGCGGCGCATGAAGCCGCGCGCCTCGCTGCGTTTTTCCACCGGGAGCGATTTCGGCGAGTAGTTCGCCATCTCCTTCACCGGCGCGTCGAGCTTGCCGCCCTTGAGGATGTGGCGGCGCACGTCGGAATCTGTCACGACGGCCTGCAGCACGCCCTCGGGCGCGATGAAGAGGATGGTGTGGCCCGTCTCGTCGAGTTTGTGCATCGCGTCGAGCACGGAATCCGTCTCCCGGATGATGAGTTGTTCGATCTGCAAGGCGTACAGCCTCCCTTATGCAAAATTACAGCGCGAGCAGGGTGTCCACGACGCGCTGCGCGTCCTCCTCGGTGAGGTTCGTGGAGCACGGCAGGTTCACGATGCGGTCGAGATAGTGGCGCGCGAGGTCCTCGCCGTAGTGCTCGTTCTTCGGATAGTCGGCCTGATCCTGGATGAGGCCCCAGATGGGGCGCGTCTGGATCTTCGCGTCGGCGAGCGCGCGGATGATCTCGTCGCGGCGCATGGGGTGCTCGTCGTAGACGTACAGGCTGTAGAACCACTTGTTCGAGCGCACGCCCTCGCGGAACGGCATGATGCCGTAATGGTGCTTGCCGTTGAGGCGCTCGAAGTAGAAGTCGTACATTTTATTCTTGTGCTCGATGAACGTCTCCAGGCTCTCGAGCTGTGCGAGGCCCATCGCGGCCTGCACGTTCGTGAGGCGGTAGTTGTAGCCGACCTCGTCGTGCTTGTAGTTCAGCTCGTCGGATTTGGCCTGCGTGGAGAGGTGCTTTGCGTGCGCGAGGTATTCTCTGTTGTTCGACACGACCATGCCGCCCGCGCCGGTGGTGATGATCTTGTTGCCGTTGAAGCTGTACACGCCGATGTCGCCCATCGTGCCCGCCATCTTTCCGGCGAGCGGACCCTCGGTGTAACGGGTGCCGAGCGCCTCGGTGGCGTCCTCGATGAGGATGAGGTTGTACTTCTTGGCAATTTCCAGCAGCCGCGGCATCGAGGCCATGTTGCCGAACACGTGCACGACGACCATCGCCTTGATGTGCGCGCCCGTCGTCTTGTTGATGCAGCGGCCCCCGCGCATCTCGGCGTGGGCCTCGAGGTATTCCTCCACGAGCGTGGGGCAGATGCACAGGCTGTCGCCGCAGCCGATGAAGATGGGCTCGGCGCCCGCGTAGCGCACGGGGTTGACGGCGGCGATGAACGTCAGCGTCGGCACGATCACCTCGTCGCCGCGCCCGACGCCGGCCGCGAGCATCGCGAGGTGCAGGCCGGACGTGCCGGAGTTGCACGCCACGGCGCCCGCCGCGCCGCAGTAGTCGGCGATGGCCTGTTCAAATTTCGGCACAAGGCTGCCGCCGGTGGACACCCACTCGCTGACGACGGCGTCGTTGACATACTTGTGCTCGTTGCCGCAGAAATTCGGCACGGACAGAGGGATGAATTTCGTTTCCATTACGTGTTTCCTCTTTTCTTCAGGTGCATCGCTCTCTCAAGCGGCGCTCTCCAGCGCCGGAGGAGCTCATCGCCGAAATTGATCCAGCACCAGCCCGCGGCCGCGGCCGCGAGGCCCGTGTAAACCACATAGTTGAACGCCTCGCCGTTCGTCATGGCGTAGTAGCTCCACACGCTGCGCGGCGCGTTGACGGTGACGGTGAGGTTGTCCATCCGCACGCCGCCGCGCGAGGCGGGGTCGAGCCGGATGACCTCGACGCCGAAGCTCGGCAGCAGGAACTCATACACGCCCTCGGAGACCCGGCGCGGATAGACGCACTTCGTCTTGGAGAAATCCTCGCCCTCCTTTGCGTAGAAGAGCATGACTTCGCCGGGGTCCATGCCGTAGTCCACTTCCATGCGCACGATCACGGCGCGCCCCTCGGGCTCAAGGATGAGCTGCGGGTCTTCGTTGACGGAGTACGGCGCGCCTTCGATCTCCTCGATGCCGGACACGGTCCCGGCCGTGGAGAGGCCGAACGTCTGCGTCGTGATGGCCCCGGTGGCGCGCCCGAGGGCGTCGCACGCGAGGAAGAACGTGTCGATGACGAGGATGACGGCCAGCACGCCGCCGTAGAACAGAGCCAGCAGGCGGAGGGTATCGCGTTTTGTCACAGCAGCGGCACCTCCATTTCCACAGGCACGAGGCGCAGATGCGTCTCGGGCTCTTCCATCACCATGCGCTCGAACGCGCCGATCTGGCCGGGCTCGCTCGGCAGGACGCTGCCGTCTTCGGCGAGCTCCGTCTCGGGGTCGGCCGCCTCGTCCGCAGTCAGCGGGCGGTACTCGGCGTCTTCGGACACCACGATGCGGTAGAGGTACGTCGTGCCCTCCTCATAGCCCTTCGCGCCGTCCGCGAAGAGGGCGCGGTAGCCCTCGAGGAACGAGGCGGACGCGTCGTCGAGGTACAGGTAATCGCACTTCGCGAGTTCCGCCGCAAATTCGCCGATGCTGCGGTGGATACCGGCGTCCGGCGACGCGGAGATGTCCCCGCCGCCGTGGCTGTAAAACAAAATGTTCGGCAACAGCATATAACTCGTCCGGAACCAGCCGAGGCCGTTGTCCGAGGAGTTGACGTAGTACACGAGGTCGTCCTCGCCGAGGAATTCCTTCACGGCCTCGGCCTTGCGCTCGACGCGCGCGGTCTCGCTGTACACGGCGTCGGGGTAGTCGATGACGCACAGCTCGCGGAACACGAGCATGTTGTACCGCGCCAGCAGCGCCGCGCACAGAAGCAGCACGAGGCACGCGGCGGGCTCGCGCAGGCGGTTGAACAGCCGCCCGGACGACGCGAGGAACACGCCCGCCGCCGCGCACACGACGGCCGCGGCGGCCCGCGCGGCGGACAGATCGCCCACGAGCGTCAGCAAAAAGCCGAACGACGCGGCGAGGCACAGCGTGGCGCAGATCTTGCGCACGCCGGAGCGCCACGCGTTCGCGCCCGCCGCGCACACGATGAGCAGCGCGGCCGCGCCGCCCACCCACGCGATGTAGTACGTGCCGATGTAGCGGTTGTAGTCGGTAATGCCCGACTTGAAGACGAACACGTACGTGAAGCCGATGAAGATATAGTACGCCCAGAATCCGAGCGTGGACAGAACGGCGTACAGCGCGATGCGCCGGCGCATCACCTTTTCCACCGCGAGCCCGAACGCGAGGAAGCACATGAGCCACGCGAGGATCATCACAAACAGGCCGCAGCCCACCATCGTGACGCGCATGTCGGGCGAGAAGAACATGTCGATCATCTCATTGCGCACCTCGGCGAAGCGCTCGACGAACGGCTCGGCCGCCTCACCGGGCTTCATGCCCAGCAGAAGGCGCACGCCCTCGACCATCATCGTGACGTAGCTCATCTCGCTCGCGCCGCCGACGCTGGTGACGGACGTCTCAACAGCGCTCTTCACGCCCGCCTGCACGGACGCGATGTACTTCGCGCTCGCGGCGAACGCGGCGCCCGTCGACGCGAACAGCGCGGCGGAAAAGCCCAGGCGCTCTGCCAGCACGCGGCCGCGCAGCACCGGTTTTTCCTCGCTGCAGAAAAGCGTGTCGGCCGCGAGGATGCCCGCCGTGATGCACGCGAGCGCGAGGCCCGTGTCCTTATAGAGCGTCAGCGCCGCGATGAGCAGGCACGCCGGCCACACCGGCGCATCCGCGCGCCGGGCGTGGTAGTACCACGCGAGAATGCCGAACATCATCGCGCCCATGGGCACGTCGGCGAGGCCGTCGAGGTACGTGTAATTGGTGTAGATGTCGCGCAGATAGACCGTGAAATACGGCAGCAGGAACGAGATCACCGCCGTGGGCGCGGCCAGCATCCACTGCTTCCAGCGCAGCGAACCGGCCATCGCGGCCCAGACGGCCGCGTACAGCACGCCGTACGAGGCGTACAGCCGCCACGACGCGTACTCGCCGAACATCGTGAACAGGTACGAGAACGTGGGCAGGCCCGCCTTCTGCGTGCCGAGCCACGGCCAGCCGATGGGGGCCTCGGAGTAGATCACGCCGTTCTGCGCCGTGAGCTTCGCGGCCGTGCCCCACAGGCTGAACTCGTCCCATGAGTACGGCAGCGGCTGGCGGACGGCAAAGTACGCCACGAACACCGTGCCCGCGGCGAGGAACAGGGCAAAGCCCGGCGTGAGCACGCGGTGCGAGCCCTCGCGGCGCAGCCCGGCCAGAACGAGAACGGCCGACACGGCGCCCAGCGCGAGCACCGCCCAGGCTGCCGGGCGCAGAAAGCCCAGAAAGCCCAGCCCCACGAGCCAGACCATCGCGCCCGAGCACACGGCCAGCGGCGCAAGGCCCGACGGCAGCCGCGTGCGCTGCCCGATGAGGGCGGCGATGGCGGCCAGGGCGGCAAACCCCGCGAAGGATTGCAGGAATGCTGTCATAGAAGATCCTTTCCCGGCCCGGCCTCCTCAGTTGTAGCCGAGGATGGTGACGGGGCCGACGAAGTAATGCTGGAACAGAAGCACCGCCGACACGGCGGCCAGCGTGCACGAGACGCCGAGCGCGACGCTCCGCGCGAGCGTGTCGCCCCCGCTGCGCTCGAAGCGCGGCGAGAGCACCCCGCTGAGCAGCGCGGCGGCCAGCACGCACAGCATCAGATAGGTGGGGATGAAGTAGCGCGTCTGCAGGCCGATGACGCGCGCCATCGCGACGGGCGTGTACGTGATGTACAGCCCGGCCATGACGACGCCCGCGTACACGACGGCGAGGCAGAAGAGCCCCGCGGCGCTGCGGCGCGTCAGGCTGCTGCGCTCGTGGACGGACAGCGCCGCGCCCAGAAGCAGCGCGGCCGCCGAGGCCGCGGACACGACGGGAATGACGAGGTCGACGTTGCCGAACTTGCCGAGGCCGTCGAGGAAGAAGTTGTTCTCATACAGCGTGCCCAGAAATACGGCGATGGTGCGCACAGGGTTCGCCAGCATGAAGCGGAGCTGGCCGGACTGGCTGACGCCCTCGATCATGCGGCCGATCTCGCCGTAATTGTGCACGAAAAAGCGCGCGTACAGGCTGTACAGCTGATTGAACACAAAATAGGACGCGAGCGACAGCACCGCCGCGTGCCATTTTTTGAAGCGTGTTTTCCACGCCGGGCGCGGCAGCACGAGCGGCAGCGCGAGCCAGAGCAGGTTGTTGGGCTTGATCCACGTCATCACGCCGAACGCCAGCGCGAAGAGCCACACGTCGCGGCCCGTGATCTCGTTTTTGCAGTAGTAGCTCGCGGCGAAGAAGTAGATGCCGAGCAGGATGCCGTCGTAATTGCACGATCCGGCCATGAACAGGCACAGCGGCAGCAGCATCGCGGCGGTGAACACCGGGGCGTAGCGGTTGCAGTTCTTCAGCGCAAAACAGCACAGAAGCGTGTAGATCATCGCGTTGACGGCGCGCGCCGCGTACAGGCAGCCCAGCGCCGACGCGCCCAAGAGGCGCACGAGCGCCACGCCGATGCCCTGCAGCAGGTGCGGGAGCACGAGGAAGTGCACCGGCTCCGTCTGCGTGCGCAGTCCGCTGCTCTCGGCGTAGGCGATGATGGTGTCCGCGTCGCCCCGCAGCATCGCGTAGTAATCGAGATAGCTGTTCGAGATGCACTCGCCGGCCACGGTCTGTTCCGCGCCCGCGAGGCCGGGGTCGACGCCGTCCGGCACGCGCGCCTTGATGGTGCTGCCGTCGTGCGAGTGCGTCCACGCGGCGCCGAAGGCGGTGAACAGCGCGTTCACGTCGTCGGGATAGCTGCGGTTGGCGTCGCAGTCGAGCCGTCCGAGGCTGATGGCGTACGTGCGCAGGAACTGCGTGCCCTCGTCGGGCGACTGCAGCGGCGGGTTCACGAACACGAACAGAAGCGCCGAGCACAGGATGGCGACGGCGGCTTTCTGCTCGAACCGCTGCAGAAAGCGGTGCGCCGCCCACACGAGGCAGGCGCCGAGCGCCGCCAGTGCGGCCAGCGCGGCCGTGAGCACCGGAGCGGGAACGTATGCGAACGGGAACAGCCCGTAGGAGTAGAACACGCGCCAGTAGTACACCAGCCCCACCGCGCCCGCGCAGCACAGCGCGAGGACGGCGAGCGCCGTGAGCGCGCGCCGCACGCCGCGGCGCGCGAGCGCTTGTCTGAGGGCGGTCACAGGCTGTATACTCCCGTGCGGAATGCGTCCATGTGGCCGCGGATCCACTCGGTCGTCTCCGCGAGGCCCTGTTCGAACGTGTAGGCGGGCGCCCAGCCCGTCATGGCGCGCAGCTTGTCGGCGCAGCCGAGCAGGCGGTTCACCTCGCTCTTTTCGGGGCGCAGGCGCTCGGATTCGCACACGATCTTCGCGTCGGGCGAGATCTGGCGGATGAGCTCATTCGCGAGGTCGCCGATGCTGATCTCGCGGCCGGTGGCGATGTTGATCTCCTCGCCGACGGCCTTGTCGCACGCGGCGATGGCCATGAAGCCCGCGGCGGTGTCCTTGACGTAGTTGAAGTCGCGCGTCGGGGTCAGGCTGCCGAGGCGGATCTCCTTGGCGCCCGAGAGCAGCTGCGTGATGATGGTGGGGATGACGGCGCGGCCGGACTGGCGCGGGCCGTAGGTGTTGAACGGGCGCACGATCGTCACGGGCAGGTTGAACGAGCGGTAGAAGCTCTCGGCGAGGCGGTCCGCGCCGATCTTCGTGGCGGAGTACGGGCTCTGGCCCTGGAACGGGTGCTTCTCGTCGATGGGCACGTACTGCGCCGTGCCGTACACCTCGCTCGTGGACGTGACGAGCAGGCGCTTCGTGCCCACGTCGCGCGCGGCGTTGAGCACGTTCAGCGTGCCCTTGATGTTCGTGTCGACATAGCTGTCGGGCGAGTGGTAGCTGAACGGGATGGCGATGAGCGCCGCGAGGTGGTACACGATGTCCTGCCCCTGCATGGCGGTGCGCACACCGTAGGGGTCGCGGATGTCGCCCATGAAGACTTCGATCTCATTTTTGATGTGGGGGTCGAGCGTGTCGATCCAGCCCCATTTGCCGAAGGAGTTGTAGTAGCAGAACGCCTTGACCTTTTCGCCTTTTTTGACAAGTTCTTCCGTCAGGTGGCTGCCGATGAAGCCGTCGGCGCCCGTGACCATTACCGTATTCGCCATAGTGATCTCCTTTTGTACCGATGTATCGATGCGGCGCCGAGCGCCGCCGGGTTGCCATACTTAAACTGTATTATACTATAAATCACACCTTGTTTCAATGGCACACACGGAAAACGGCCGCCCCCGCGCCGGGCGGGAACGGCCGTGTGAAGTTTTATCCGAGCAGGCTGCGCACGGGCGCGGCGAGCGCCTTTCCGAGCGCGGCGTGGCTTTCGGCGTCCATGTGCAGGCAGTCGGTCTCGCTCGCGCAGGCCACGGAAGCCGCATCAAAGAACGCGCAGCCGTGCGCCTCGGCCACCCGGCGGTCCATCTCCGCGAAGCGGTGCGACAGCGCGGCCGCCTCCTCGGTGAACGAGCCGAACGGGCTCCCGGACACGCCCTCGCGGATGAGCACCGGCGAGACGATGAGCACCTTCGGCGCCGGATACGCCGGACCCCACGGGTGGCGCTCGACGGCGCACACGATGCGGTCCAGCCCCGACGCGAGATCGCGCGCCGTCGCGCCGAAGCGGTGTTTCGTGTCGTTCGTGCCCAGCATGACGATGACGAGGTCGAGCGGCTTGTGGGTCTCAAGGCAGGCCGGCAGCGCGTCGAGCCCGCGGCGGTCGTCCCCCATCTCGTCGTCGTACACCGTCGTGCGGCCGCCGAGGCCCTCCTCGATGACGCGATACTGTGCGCCGAGCTCATTCTGCAGAACGCTCGTCCAGCGCACGCCCCACGGGTGGCGGCCGCCGAGCGGATTCGAGCCGAACGTGTTGCTGTCTCCGAAGCAGAGAATGTGTTTCATGGTTGTTTCCTCCCGCATCACTTCGCTTTTCCCATTTCCTTCGTGCGCTCCACAGCCGCGCGCACGGCGCTCATCGCCGCGCCGCGGAACCCGCGCTCCTCGAGCGCGCGCACGCCCGCGATGGTGCTGCCCGCGGGGCTCGTCACGGCGTCCTTGAGCGCGCCGGGGTGCAGCCCGGTCTCGAGCACCATCGCCGCCGCGCCGTACACGGCCTGCGCCGCATACTCCATCGCCTTCGCGCGCGGCAGCCCGGCCTCGACCGCGCCGTCCGCCAGAGCCTCGATGAACATGTACGCCCACGCCGGCGAGCAGCCCGCGGCCGCCGAGCCCGCGTCGAAGAGGTTCTCGTCCACGAAATCAAAGCGCCCGGCTTTCTGCAAAAGCATGCACAGCTCGTCCGTGTCCGCTTCCGCGGCGTTTTCGCTGCGCGTGACGAGCGTCATGCCCTTGCCGATGGAGCACGGCGTGTTCGGCATGATGCGGATGACCGGGTACTCCCCGCCCGCCATCTGCCGCAGCGCCGCAATGCTCAGCCCCGCGGCCATGCTCACGAGCACGAAGCCCTCTTTTCTCTCCTTCAATACGGGCGCGAGTTCCGCCAGCACGCCCGCCATCATCTGGGGCTTGACGCCCAGCAGGATGAACTTCGCGCGCCGCGCGGCGTCGGCGTTCGAATCCGCCACGTCCGTGACGCCCAGTTCGTCCGCCAGCTCCTGCGCCTTCGAGCGCGTGCGGTTGGCGAAGATGCACTCCCCGGCGTGTCCGCCCGCGGCCGCGGCGCGCGCCAGCGCGCCGCCCATGTTTCCCGTACCGATAAAAGCAAGCTGTTTCATTTGTTCTGTCCCTCCCTGCCGCGCCGTGCGCGGCTCAAAACCGGCTTTTGACGCCTGTTCCTTATTATATCACGTCTGTGCGCGGAACACGAGGGCGCGCGGCGTGAAATTCTCTTGCAATCGCGTGCGCCCTGCCGTATGATGGAACAAAAGAATGCACCGATGCGGGTGCAAAAGAGGAGAAAAAGATGAAAAAAACGTTTGTTGCCGCCGACATCCTGCTGCCGGACGCGTCGGTCGACCTCGAGCGCTGGGCGGTGCTGGCGTGCGACCAGTTCACGAGCGAGCCCGCGTACTGGCAGCGCGCCGCCGCGCTGTGCGAGGGATACCCGTCCGCGCTGCACATCACGCTGCCGGAGGTGTATCTCGAATCGCCCGACGTGAAAGCGCGCATCGGCTGGATCCGCGACACGATGGACCGCTACCTCGGCACCGTGCTGACGCGCAGTCTGCACGGCTTCGTGTACGTCGAGCGCACCACGCCCAGCGGCGTGCGCCGCGGCCTTGTGGGCGCGGTGGACCTCGAGACGTACAGCTTTGAGCCGGACGCTGCGCCGCTTTGCCGCCCGTCGGAGGCGACGGTGCGCGAGCGCATCCCGCCGCGGCTCGCGGTGCGCGAGGGCGCGAGCCTTGAGACGCCGCACATCCTGATGCTCGCGGACGACGCGGCCGCGCCCGTCTTCCCGGCGCTGGCCGCGAAAAAAGGCGATTTGCCGCTGCTCTACCGCACGCCGCTGATGCTCGGCGGCGGCAGCATCGAGGGGCGCGCCGTCACGGACGAAGCGCTCATCGCGCAGATCGAATCGGCCGTCGCGGCGCTCGCGGACAAGGATGCGTTCGCGAAGGCGTATCCGGGCGCGTCGGTGCCGCCGTTCGCGCTGGCCGTCGGGGACGGCAACCACTCGCTCGCCACGGCGAAGGCGCACTGGGAAAAGGTGAAGGCAAAACTCTCCCCTGAAGAACAGGAGACACACCCCGCGCGGTACTGTCTCGCGGAGGTGTGCAGCGTACACGACGAGGCGCTCATCGTCGAGCCCATCCACCGCGTGATCTTCGACGCCGATTTTGACGACGTGCTGCGCGAATTCCGCGCGTTTCTCGCAAAGCGCGGCGACGAGGGGGACGCGCAGACGATCGTCCTCACAAACGGACGCGGCGCGCGCGAGACCGTCGGCGCGGCGGGAAAGACGCACCCGCTGGCGGTGGGCACGTTCGAGGCGTTCTGGGCGGAATTCTCCGCGGCGCACCCGGCGGCGCGCGTCGATTTCATCCACGGCGAGGAGTCTGTGGAAAAGCTCGCGCGCGAGGGCGGCGCGGGCGTGCTGATGCCGCCGTTCGCCAAGAGCGACCTGTTCCTCGGCGTCGCGAAGGGCGGCGTTCTGCCCAAAAAGACGTTCTCGATGGGTCACGCGGAGGAAAAACGTTATTATATGGAGTGCCGCCGCATTGTAAAATGACGCGGGATGCGCTATAATAGAGGTTCGGAACACCATAAAGAGTAACACAAAGGGGTTTTACAGCCATGATGGAAACGATGGGCGATCTGCGCCGCACGCACTATGTGGGCGGACTGCGGGAAAAAGACGCCGGCACGGAGATGACCGTGGCGGGCTCTGTCGCGCGCTGCCGCGACAAGGGCGGCGTCGTGTTTGTCGACCTGCGCGACACGACGGGCATTCTGCAGCTGATTTTTGACGATTCCACGGACAAGGACGTGTTTGAAAAAGCGTCCTCGCTCAAAAGCGAGTACGTGATCATCGCGCGCGGCACGCTGCGCGAGCGCGAGGCGAAGACGGACAAGATCCCCACGGGCGGCGTGGAGCTGTTCGTGACGGAGCTGCGCGTGCTGAGCGGCGCGGCCACCACGCCGTTCGAGCTGCGCGACGAGATCAACGTGAACGACTCGCTGCGCCTGAAATACCGCTATCTCGACCTGCGCCGTCCGATGATGCACGAGCCCATCGTACTGCGCTCGAAGATCGCGAAGGCCATCCGCGACTACTACGACGCGAACCACTTCCTCGAGATCGAGACGCCGGTGCTGATGAAGTCGACGCCGGAGGGCGCGCGCGACTACCTCGTGCCCAGCCGTGTGCAGCCGGGCCGATTCTACGCGCTGCCGCAGTCTCCGCAGCTGTACAAGCAGATCCTGATGCTCTCGGGCTTTGACCGCTACTATCAGGTGGCGCGCTGCTTCCGCGACGAGGACCTGCGCGCCGACCGTCAGCCCGAGTTCACGCAGATCGACATGGAGATGTCGTTCGTGACCGAGGACGACATCATGACGATGAACGAGGGCCTTGTGAAGCACGTGTTCAAGGAGATCCTGAACGTGGACGTGCCCACGCCCTTCCTGCGCATGCCGTACGCCGAGGCGATGGACCGCTTCGGCTCCGACAAGCCCGACACGCGCTTCGGCCTTGAATTGCAGAACGTGACGGACGCGGTGCGCTCGTGCGGCTTCGCCGTGTTCAAGAACGCCGTCGAGGCGGGCGGCAGCGTGCGCGCGCTGAACGTCAAGGGCGCGGCGGCACAGCTCTCCCGCAAGGAGATCGACAAGCTGACGGAAGTTGCCAGGACCTACGGCGCGAAGGGCCTCGCCTACACGCGCTGGACGGCCGACGCGAAGTCGTCGAGCTTTGAGAAGTTCCTCACCGAGGACGAGATCGCGGCGCTGTATGCCGCGGCGAACGTCGAAGAGGGCGACGTGCTGCTCATCGCGGCCGACGCCGACTCCGAGCGCGCGTGCACGGCGCTGGGCGCGGTGCGCCTCGCCGTGGGTGCGAAGCTCGGCCTCATCGACAAGTCGAAGTTCAACTTCCTGTGGGTCACGGACTTCCCGCTCTTCGAGTATTCGGAGGAGGAGAACCGCTTCGTTGCCAAGCACCACCCGTTCACGATGCCGAAGGACGAAGACCTCGACCGCATCGAGACCGATCCGGGCGCATGCCGCGCGAAAGCGTACGACATGATCCTGAACGGCTGCGAGCTGGGCGGCGGCTCCATCCGCATCAACGACCCCGAGCTGCAGCAGCGCATGTTCCGCGCGCTGGGCTTCACGCCCGAGCGCGCCGAGGAGAGCTTCGGCTTCCTCATCGAGGCGTACCAGTACGGCGCGCCGCCCCACGGCGGCATGGCCTACGGCTTCGACCGCATGGTGATGCTGATGCTCGGCCGCGACTCCATCCGCGACGTCATCGCGTTCCCGAAGGTGCAGAACGCGGGCGAGCTGATGTCCGGCTGCCCCGACACCGTCGAGGACAAGCAGCTGCGCGATCTGTGCATCGCGCTCGACCTGCCGCAGGAATAAGTTTTCCGCACGGGTCCTTCCTCTCCGGGAGGGCCCGTTTTTTGCACTTTCCGGAAGTGCGCTGTCCTTTTCGCCCGCGCATTCTGCAAGGGCGCGCAGACATTTTGCATATTTTTTCAAAAGGGCGTTGACAAAGACGGATGCGTGGGCTATGATAAGCCTTAATTGAATACCACACAATAGAGGCGCGGAATGCATGAGTAGCGCCGGGCGAGGCCTGCCGGCCGAAGACCCCGGAACGAAAGGGCACTCCGCCGAAACATCGCGTCTGCGCGGCGGCGCGGGCGGTGTTGGGGTGCAGCCGAACAGGCTGTGCACTCTCACTTGAAGAAAGTGTTGGCGCTATTGGTTTTTGCGGCAGATTTCCAGAGGACAGCGATGCAAATTCCGGCGTCGCGCGTCCTCTTTTTTCGTATGCGGACACATGGTCGTTGTGCTGGTATCCAAAACCGTGCAGGAGGTCATTGTCATCATGAGTCAGTTCTTAACCGCCCTCAACAACTTCATCTGGGGCCCGCCGCTCATCATCCTGATGATCGTCACGGGCGTGTACTTCACCGTGCGCTCCGGGTTCTTCCAGGTGCGCCATCTCGGCTGGATCTTCGACCGCACGCTCGGCCGTCTGTTCAGGCACGACGCCGAGCCCGGCGACGAAAAAGGTCTTCTGACGCCGTACGAGGCCATCGCCACCGCCGTCGGCGGCTCGGTCGGCTTCGGCAACATCGCGGGCGTGGCCACGGCCGTCACCACCGGCGGCCCGGGCGCCGTGTTCTGGATGTGGCTCACGGCGTTCCTCGGCATGCTCATCAAGCAGGTCGAGGTGTCGCTGGCTGTGTATTACCGCCGCACCGACGAGAACGGCGTGCCCTACGGCGGCCCGACGTACTACATGGAGCGCGGCCTCGGCGAGGAGCGCCACTGGGGCAAGTGGTGGCTGCCGCTGGCGTTCGTGTTCGGCATCGGCATCTTCTCCACGTTCTTCATCAGCGCGTCCACGTTCACGACGTCTGAGGTCGTGGCGCAGTCGCTCGGCATCCCGCAGGCCATCGCGGCGCTCATCATCGTGGTCATCCTGTACGTGATGATCTGGGGCGGCGTGAAAAAGCTCGGCCAGATCCTGACGAAACTCGTGCCGATCATGAGCCTGTCGTACCTCATCCTCGGCCTTGCCATCATCGCGATGAACTACGAGAACATCCTGCCGACGCTCGGCGCCATCTTCAGCCAGGCGTTCACCGGCTCCGCGGCCGTGGGCGGCTTCGCGGGCGCGACGGTGTCGCAGGTCATCTCCACCGGTATGGCCCGCAGCGTGTACTCCAACGAGGCCGGCTGGGGCTCGAGCCCGATGGTCCACGCGTCCAGCAAGACGCGCCACCCCATCGAGCAGGGCCTGTGGGGTTCGTTCGAGGTCTTTGTCGACACGTTCATCGTCTGCACCATCACCGCGCTGACGGTGCTGATCTCAGGCGAGTGGACCAGCGGCGCGACGAACGCGACGCTCGCTCTCAACGTGTTCACGCACAACTTCGGCGTGTTCGGCACCATCGTGCTCACGCTCATCATGATCGTGTTCTCCGTCACGACGTCCGGCGGCTGGTACGCCTACTATGAGGCCGTGCTGCGCCACCTCGCGAAGAACCACCCGAAGGTCAAGAAGTATCTCCTCATCATGTTCAAGTATTTCTACGCCGTGCCGCCGTTCGTGCTCACGCTGTACCTCATCTACGTGGGCGACCTGAGCATCTGGACGCTCGTGGACATCACCAGCGGCATCCCGACGTTCATCAACGTGGCCGTCATCCTGATCCTGTCCGGCCAGTACTTCAAGCTGCTGAAAGACTACAAGGCCCGCTACATGCACATCGGCAAGGTCGACCCCGACGCGGTGATCTTCTACGAGGACAAACCCGAGGTGAAGGCCGCGCTCGAGGCCGAGCAGGCGAACGCGAAATAACATCATCCGGCCGGGGCAGCGATGTCCCGGCCTCACTCTGTACACGGGAGGATTTTTACCATGCGTACCATCTATCACGGCGGCAGGGTCTACACCGGAAGCCTGCCGCTCGCCGAGGCGTTCGTCGTGGAGGACGGCCGCTTTGTCTTCGCGGGAACAAACGAAGAAGCGCGGAATTTTGCCGGGCAGGACAGCGAGTCCGTCGACCTCGGCGGTCATTTCGTCTGCGCGGGATTCAACGATTCGCACATGCATCTGCTCAACTACGGCTACGCGCTGCAGGTGGCCGATCTGTCTTCAAACACCGGCTCGCTCGCGCAGGTGCTGGACACGATGCGCGCGTTTTTGCGCGAAAAGAACATCGCGCCCGGCCAGTGGGTGCGCGGCCGCGGCTGGAACCACGACTATTTCACCGACGAACAGCGCTTTCCGACGCGCCTTGACCTCGACACGGTGAGCACCGAGCACCCCGTGTGCATCGTGCGCACCTGCGGGCACACGTGCGTCGTGAACACGAAGGCGCTGGAGA
>CALXBO010000031.1 GCA_944386565.1 uncultured Ruthenibacterium sp.
TGCGGCGCTCGTTCTTTTCGTTGCATAAAGAATACACCTTGTTGTATAAAATTGCAATAGATAATTATAAATATTCATGCTATTTTCTTTTTTTCATCGCCCGGCGCAAAAACCGTCCTCCACTCTTTCCCTTTTTTGTGTATTTTGCAGACAAAAAACCTCTCCGCAGCGGATTCCCGCGTCGGAGAGGTTTCGAACAAAAGAAAGTTTATACCGGCGGATTGAGCAGCACGCTGCACACGATCCCGGCAGCGGCGCACACAAAACACACAACCGCGCGGAGCCGGAAGAGCGGATTTCCCGCCGAGCCGAGCACTTCGGAATCGGCTGCCGCTTTCCGGGCGCGGTACGACTCGTGATCGCGCGCGAACACCTTGCGGAACGCGGAGCCGGTATGCGACTTCGGCCCGCTGAACACCACAAACAGGCATCCGGCCGCGAGCACCAGCAGAGAGACGAGGAAGAGCGCGTCCGCGAACGTGCGGCCGGCAAGCCGTGCGAGAATCGCCGAAGCGGCAGCCCCCGCCGCCAGCACGATCACACAGGAGAGTGCAAACTGCTTCCATGAAAATTCCGGTTTCTGCTCCATTTTTTGCACTCCTTTCCGGTCAGCTCGGCAGGCCGTCGAACGGATCTTCCGGCTTCGGCATAAAACCGTCGCGGAAGTGCGCATGCGACTGACGCATCACGCAGATCAAAAGCATCGTCAACTGGGCAAGCTGCGCAATGATAGCCGCCACCGTCGCGCCCTGCATCTCCCATTGAAGGACGCAGGGGCGGCTGACGAAGAATGCCACAACGATCCCCAGCAGATTTGCCGCGAGCAGCGACTTCATGCCGCGCATCACCGTGAGGATCATGCTGTAAAAGAGGTTCGTCGCCGTGAGAACCGCGGACACGACCATCGGCGCAAGGAGCGCGTGGTATTCCTCCATGCCCGCGCCGACAAAGACGGCAAGGCCCCAGCGTCCCAACACCTGCGCCACGATCAGCCCGGCAGGTAGCATTGCCAGCAGGATGGCCTGCACGTTGATGACGGCGCGGTAGAACCGCTTGCGGTCATTTTCGTAGTAGCTGACCGAAAACGTCGTGATGAACGGATTGAACAGGTATGTGGCGCACACCTGAAGCAGCATCACCGGCTGTGTGACCGGATTGTAGATGCCGAGCGCCTCCTCCCCGCACACGTTGGAGAGGACAAGGCGAGGGATGGAGGTCGTCGTTGTGCTCAGCACACTGTACGCGGCCAGGGGCAGACACTCGTACAGCAGATTCTTTACCGCAGTTCCCTGCACCGGCTGACGGGAGTAGAACGGAGCCGCTTTGGGCAGCGTGTAAAACGCAAAAAGCGCAATGTTCGCAAGCACCATCAGGGCCAGCGTCAGAAGAATGCTCTTGGTCGCGACCAGCGTCAGGATGAAAACCGCCAGAGAGGACACGCCCCGCATCGCGTAGGTCTTGCCCACAATGTCCAGCCGCTCGTGCTTCTGGTCGATCGCGTTGTAGATGTCCGTCGCAGATTCCACCATGCGGTAAATGAGGAACAGGACGATGCACACCGACTGCATCGGGCCGTATTTCCCCGTGAGCACATAAAAAACGGTGTAGGCGGCGCACGCCAGCACGGCCGCACCGCAGGTGTACATGCGGCTCCGGATATAGCAGGATGCAGAATATTTATCGCTCGCATCCGACACCTGAAAGCTGTACATGCCGTAGGAGGCGAGTGACAGGAAAATATTCGTCACCGTGAGTGCCACATTGTACAGACCGGACTGCTGCGTGCCGGCCAGACGCACGACAAAGATGCCGCACAGGAACTGGCACATCAGGTAGGTGATCTGTCCGAAGGTATTCCACAAAAAGTTCTTTCTCAAAGTCGCGGCATCCGCCACAGGCCTTCTCTCCTTCTCAAAGCAGCCCGGACAAGCCAAAAAGGCGGGCAAACGCCCGCCTTCTCGATTGTCAGGACTGCGAAACTTTCAAGCGCACCAGCGCGCGGGACAGCCGGGCCTTTGCCAGCTCCAGCTCCGCCGCGTCCTTTGCGTGGCGCACCGCTTCCTCCGCTCCGGCGCGCGCCCGCTCGGCGCGCTCATGGTCGATGTCCTCGGCCCATTCAAATGTCGAAGCGACAAGACGGACCTCGTTGAGTTTCGCAACGCTCAGAAGCCCGCCGCTGCACGCAGCGCGGCGCACTTTGCCGTCGATCGTCACGCGCACCTCGCCGATCCCGAGCGCCGTGACATACGGCACATGGCGCGGCAGGATGCAGACGTCGCCGTCGATCGCACGGCAGATCACACGCTCCGCCGGGCCGTCGAAGAACTCGCCGTCGGGCGTGACGATCTGAAGATCAAATGTTGCCATAGCTCCGTCCTTTCCGGCGCATCAGAGATGCTTTGCCTTTTCCACGACCTCGTCGATCGTTCCGGCAAACAGGAACGCGGACTCAGGCAGGTCGTCGTGGCGGCCCTCGATGATCTCGCGGAAGCCGCGGATCGTCTCTTTCAGCGGCACATACTTGCCTTCCATGCCGGTAAACTGCTCGGCCACGGAGAACGGCTGCGAGAGGAAGTACTGGATGCGGCGCGCGCGCGCGACCGTCGTCTTGTCCTCCTCGCTGAGCTCATCCATACCCATGATGGCGATGATGTCCTGAAGTTCCTTGTAGCGCTGCAGAATGCGCTGCACCTCACGCGCGACCTCATAGTGCTCGCGGCCCACGACGTCGGGCGTCAGGATGCGGGACGTGGAGTCCAGCGGGTCGACGGCCGGGTAAATGCCCAGCGAGGAAATGGCACGCGACAGAACCGTCGTGGCGTCCAAGTGTGCGAACGTCGTGGCGGGAGCGGGGTCGGTCAGGTCGTCGGCCGGGACGTAAACCGCCTGCACCGACGTGATGGAGCCCTTCTTCGTCGACGTGATGCGCTCCTGAAGCGCACCCATCTCCGTGGCAAGCGTGGGCTGGTAGCCGACGGCGGACGGCATGCGTCCGAGAAGCGCCGACACCTCGCTGCCCGCCTGCGTGAAGCGGAAGATGTTGTCGATGAAGAGAAGAACGTCCTGGTTTTCACGGTCGCGGAAATACTCCGCCATCGTCAGGCCGGACAGCGCCACGCGCATACGGGCTCCCGGCGGCTCATTCATCTGGCCGTAGACGAGCGCCGTCTTGTTGATAACGCCGGACTCCTGCATCTCGTTGTACAGGTCGTTGCCCTCACGGGTGCGCTCGCCGACGCCGGTGAACACGGACAGACCGCCGTGCTGCTTGGCGACGTTGTTGATGAGCTCCATGATGAGGACCGTCTTGCCGACGCCGGCGCCGCCGAACAGACCGATCTTACCGCCCTTGGCGTACGGCGCGATCAGGTCAACGACCTTGATGCCGGTCTCGAGGATCTCGGTGGTGGATTCCTGCTCGTCATATGCGGGCGCGGGACGGTGGATCGGCCAGCGCTCCTGCGCCTCGGGGGCAGGCATATTGTCAACAGGCTCGCCCAGCAGGTTGAAAATGCGGCCCAGCGTTGCGTCGCCGACGGGCACGGTGATCGGGCCGCCGGTGTCGACGGCCTTTGCGCCGCGCACAAGGCCGTCCGTGCTGGACATGGCGATGCAGCGCGCCACGTTGTCGCCGATGTGCTGCGCCACTTCCAGCGTGATGGTCCGGTCGCCGTTCTGAACGGTGACCGCGTTCAGAAGCTGCGGGAGTTCCCCGTCTGCGAACCGGATGTCAAGCACGGGTCCGATGACCTGGATGACCGTGCCGATATTGTGTTGGCTCATAAGCAAACTCCTTCGGTAATGTCGGTCAGGCATTTGCGCCGCCGACGATCTCAGTGATCTCCTGCGTGATCGCGCCCTGACGCGCGCGGTTGTACTGAAGCGAGAGCGTGTCGATCATTTCGCCCGCGTTCTTGCTGGCGGCGTCCATCGCCGTGCGGCGCGCGCCCAGCTCGCTGGCGACGCTCTCGGCCAGAGCGCCGTACAAAAGGCCCGCGACGTACTCCGGCACGATGGCATTGTACACCGCTTCGCTGGACGGCTCGTACAGCAGCAGGGCCTCCGCCTTGTTCTTGCCCTCGGCGCGCTCATAGTACAGCGGAAGGATCTTCATGACGGCGGGCTGCTGCGACAGCATGGAGACAAAATTCGTATAGACGACATACAGTTCGTCGAACTCGCCCGCGCGGAACTTGCCGCACAGCATCCTGGCCGCGGCGGCGCAGTCGCCCAGCGAGACGTCGGCCGCTTCCGCGTACGCGTCCGAGACGACTTCCCAGCCGCGGCGCGCGGCGTGCTCGACCGACTTTTTGCCGATGGGCAAGACGCACACGTTCTTGCCCTCCATGTGCGCGGCGGCCGTTTTGAACACGTTCGCATTGTAGCCGCCCGCGAGGCCGCGGTCACCCGCAATGACGATGTAGCACGTCTTCTTCACTTCCCGCGCCGCAACATACGGCGAGGAGAAATCGGTGTTGCTGTAAGCGATGTCGGCCAGGGTCTGGTGCAGCGCGTTGAAATACGGGCGCGTGCGCTCGGCCTGCTCCTTGGCACGCCGCAGTTTGGACGAAGCCACAAGCTCCATCGCCTTCGTGATCTGCATCGTGCTCTCCACGCTCTTGATGCGCAGCTTGATGTCTTTCATGGAAGAGCCCATGAAGCGAGGCCTCCTTTACGCGTGGATTTTCAAAAAGCGGGCCGTGAAATCCGTCAGGGCCGCGCTGAGGGCCGCCGCCGTCTCATCGGAGAGCGCGCCGGTGTTGCGGATGGGCGCGAGCACGTCGTTCGCGTGCAGGCTGTCGAGATCCGCATACAGTTCCTGCTCGTACTCCGCGATCTTCTCCACGGGCACTTCCGCGAGGAAGTTGTTCGTGACGGCGTACAGGATGCAGACCTGTTTTTCGACCGGAACGGGAGCGCTGCGGCCCTGTTTGAGCACTTCGACGATGCGCTCGCCCTGCGCCAGACGGCGCTTGGTGTCAGCGTCGAGGTCGGAACCGAACTGCGCGAAGCTCTGGAGTTCGCGGTACTGCGAATACGCCAGCTTCAGCGTGCCGGACACCTTCTTCATCGCGCGGATCTGGGCGTTGCCGCCGACGCGCGAGACCGAGATGCCGGGGTTGACGGCCGGCATGACGCCCGAGTGGAAGAGTTCCGTCTCGAGGAAGATCTGGCCGTCGGTGATGGAGATAACGTTCGTCGGGATATACGCCGACACGTCGCCGGCCTGCGTCTCGATGATGGGCAGGGCCGTCAGGCTGCCGCCGCCGTATTTCGGCGCGATGCGCGCCGCGCGTTCGAGCAGGCGGCTGTGCAGATAGAACACGTCGCCGGGGTACGCCTCACGTCCGGGCGGGCGGCGGATGAGCAGAGACAGCGCACGGTAGGCCACCGCGTGCTTCGAGAGGTCGTCATACACAATGAGGACGTCCTTGCCCTGCGCCATGAAGTATTCGCCCATCGCGCAGCCCGCGTAGGGTGCGATGTACTGCATGGGCGCAAGTTCCGACGCCGTGGCCGCCACGATGATGGTGTAGTCCATCGCGCCCGCGGTCGACAGCGTCTCCACCAGCTGCGCCACCGTTGAGCGCTTCTGCCCGATGGCGACGTAAATGCAGATGACGTCCTGCCCCTTCTGGTTGATGATGGTATCGACGGCGATCGTCGTCTTGCCGGTCTGGCGGTCACCGATGATCAGCTCGCGCTGGCCGCGGCCGATGGGGATCATGCTGTCGATGGCCTTGATGCCCGTCTGCAGCGGGACCGAGACGCTCTTGCGCTCGATGATGCCCGGCGCGGGGCTCTCGATGGGGCGCATGAACTGCGTATCGACCGGGCCCTTGCCGTCGATGGGATGGCCCAGAGCGTTGACGACGCGCCCGATGAGCGTCTCGCCGACGGGCACGGAGACGACGCGTCCGGTGCGGCGCACCGTATCGCCCTCCTTGATGCCCTCGTCCGAGCCGAGGATGACGATGGCCACGCTGTTTTCCTCGAGGTTCTGCGCCATACCGTACTCGCCGTTGGCGAACTCGACCAGCTCGTTGGCCATGCAGTTGTCCAGACCGTAAGCGCGCGCGATGCCGTCGCCCACCATGATGACCGTTCCGGTCTCGGCGCTCTCGATCTTGGTTTCGTAATGCTTGATCTGCTCTTTGATAATCTTGCCGATCTCTTCAGGTTTTAACTGCAAGCAATTTCACCAGCTTTCCTTGGATTGCACCTGTGCCGCGCCGTCAGTCCGTCAGGATCTCGCGCAGCTTGTCCAGACGGCCCTTCACCGTTCCGTCCAGTTCACGTCCCGCATACGACAGGCGCACGCCGCCGAGCAGCAACGCATCCGTGCGGCACGTCAAAAGCACCTGTTTTCCGGTGGTCTTTTCCAGTTTTTCCGTCAGCGCTTTCGTCTGTTTCTCGTCGAGCGGAGCGGCCGTCCACGCCGTGACCGGCAGGATGCCGCGCGCCTCGTACAGGCTGTCGCGGTACTCGTCGCAGCAGCCGGGCAGCGAGGCCAGCATCCCGCGCTCGCACAGGATTTTGAGGAAGTTCAGCACGTACGGGTGCACATTGCCCCGGAACGCGCCGTCGAGCAGCGCGAGGCGCTCGTCCTTCTTCACCGCGGGATTCTCCACCAGCTTCAGATACTCCGGGTTTTCCCGGATCGCAGCCAGCGCGGCCCGCAGGCCCTGTGCGACCTCGTCGAGAAGATTTTCTTCACTCGCAAGAGCGAACAGCGCGCCGCCGTACTCCTTCTCGGCGGCCGTCATGACGCGTCACCGAGGTTGTCGATGAAGTCGTCGATCAGCGCCTTGTGCGTGTCGGCGTCGATCTCCTTTTCCACGACTTTTCCCGCGATCGACAGCGCGATGCCGGAGATCTCGTTCTTCAGCTCGCCCGCCGCTTTGCGCCGCTCGGCCGCGATGTCGCTCTCGGCCTTGGCCTTCATGGCGCTCGCCTCCGCGCGTGCCGCGCCGAGGATCTCATCGCTGCGGTCCTGCGCGCGCTGCGTCGCTTCTTTCACAAGGCTCGCGGCCTCCTCTTTGGCGCTCGCCATGCGCGTCTCATATTCCTGTTTCATCTGCTCGGCGCTCGTCTTTGCCTCGTCGGCCTCGGCGTACGTCGTCTCCACCTGCGCGCGGCGCTCCTCAAGCACCTGATTCACACGGTTGAACAAAAAGTGCTTGACCGCCCACGTGAGGATCAGAAGGTTGCAGATGGTAAAGATAAATTCCCACGGCGCAACGCTGACGAGGGATTCAAAATTTTCCATGTCGTGTCCCCCTTCAAGCGGGTCTGGATCACAGCAGGCCCGTCAGGATGCCGGGCGCCACGAAGATCAGCAGCAGGCCCGTGACGAAACCGTAAATACCCGTCGTCTCCGCGATGGCGCAGCCGATCAGCATGGTGGACGTGACGTCGCCCTTCGCCTCGGGCTGGCGGCCGATGGCCTCGCACGCCTTGCCGACGGCGTAACCTTCACCGATACCGGGGCCGATGCCCGCGATGAGCGCGAGACCTGCGCCGATGGCGCAGCCCATCAGAACGAGTGCTTTTTCCATAAGAAAATCCTCCCAAAATTTAATATAAACATTCAAAATATCTTCATCATATCTTCATCACGCGCCGGATGCGGCTGCGTGCGGAAGCCGGATCACTCCTCGGCGGCGTTGCCGATGTAGAGCGTGGTCAGCATGCAGAAAATGAACGCCTGCATGAAGCCGGAGAAAAGGTCAAAGTACACGGACAGCACTGCCGGGATACCCACCTGGAAGATGGGAATGTGGGACAGAATGTCGCCCAGAACTCCCGGAAGCAGCCCCAGCACAAGGCTGGACAGCGACGCGAGCGCCGCATACACGAGCGCCGAGATGACGCCGCCCGATACGATGTTGCCGAAGTGACGGAACGCCATCGAGATCGGCGTGGCCAGCTCGGACAGGATGTTGAACGGCGTCAGCACGAAGATCGGCTGCGTGAAGCCCTTCATGTATCCGAGAACGCCGGACGTGCGGATCTTGGTCGCCGTGATGAGCACGAATACGAGAACCGCCCACGCGAGCGTCGTGGAGAGGTCGCTCGTCGGGGGGAACATGCCGATGAGGCTCAGCAGGTTCGACAGAAGCGACGAGGCGAACAGCGCCGCCACGAACGGGCCATAGTGCGCGAATTTCTCGCCCATGTTGGTGTTGACAAAGTTCTGCGCCGTCGTGACGAACATCTCCGCCACAACCTGACGCTTGGAAACGTTCCGCACTTTCAAATCGTGCGTGAGGAACAGGCACAGGCCGATGATGGCGAGCATCACAAGCCACGAGTTGACGATGGTCTCCGTGATCGGAATGCCTCCGAGGATCGGGATCTCAAAATAGATTCTGGCGCCGGTAATGCTGACCTCCATGCGCGCCTCACTCCCCTTTCTCGTTTGCTTTTTCGGGCTTATAGGCCCCCAGCAGCTGCATCACCGCGATGGTGATGCGCGGCGAAAAGCACAAAATCACAACGGGCGGCCACGCGATGGCGTCCACGGCGAACGACAGCGCCACCACGCCGAGCGTCAGCAGCATCCGAACGCTGTACGAGAGCTGCAGTTTGAGCTTGGCCCGTTTTTCATCGCCGGTCGCCGTGGCATTCTGCACAGAGAGCCCGAGCGCGAAGAAATTGGCCGTCGCCCACACCGCGCCGAGGACACACCCGATCAGGACATCCGGGCCGAACCGGCCCAGCGCGGCGTAGACCGCGGCGATCACGGCCGCCAGGATAAGTGCTCCGGCGGCGATATGCACCGTCTCTTTCCGGACAGCGGGTTGAATTTTCATAACGTCCTTCCTTTGCCGTGCGAAAGACGGTCACGGCCTGTCGGGCGGGCGCTTCTGCGTCTTTCTGGCATGCGACGCGGCCGCGCGCGCAAACGACGCGAACGACGCGGCGCCCGCTCCCAGCCCCAGCACGACGGCGGGCAGATAAATCCACGCTCCCACGCTGAAACGGTCGCAGAGCCAGTTTGCCCCCAGCAGGCACAGCACGACCGGCACGGCAAACGACAGCCCGACCTGCGTCAGCCAGGTCAGCCCGCGCAGGATCTCCATCCACTCGCGGCGTTTCACGGTACCGGCAGCTCCTTTCGCACTCATTTAATCTCAGCAATTATGATTATTATATCAAGAAACCTGTCAAAACACAACTGAGCCTATCCGTACAAAATATTCCCCGTGTTTTGTGACATACATAGAGCCGTGTGTTCCGGCCTCCCGTTTTTTGAATTTCTTCTTGAAAACCGCCGCAGTTTGATGTTTAATAAATAGATGTGAATAACAACCCAGGACAAACATTCGGGAGGAATATCATGCAGGTCGGATTTGACAATACCCTGTATATCCACAAGCAGAAAGAGCACATTCTGGAGCGCATCGCCCAGTTCAAGGGCAAGCTGTATCTGGAATTCGGCGGCAAGCTCTTTGACGACTATCACGCGGCGCGCGTCCTGCCCGGCTTTGACGCCAACGGCAAGATCCGCCTTCTGTACGAGCTGCGCGAGCAGGCGGAGATCATCTTCGCGATCTCGGCGGACGACATCGAAAAGACCAAGACACGCGCCGACCTCGGCATCGGCTACGACATGGAAGTGCTGCGTCTGATCGACGACATCACCAAGATGGGCATCGCCGTCAACAGCGTGGTCATCACGAAGTACACCGGCCAGAGCGCCGCGGATGCATTCGCCGCCAAGCTCACCTCGCGCGGCGTGCGCAACTACATCCATCGCCCCATCAAGGGCTACCCCGCGGACATTGAACACATCTGCAGCCCGGAGGGCTACGGTGCGAACCCCTATATCGAAACGACGAAACCTCTCGTCGTCGTCACGGCACCAGGGCCCGGCTCCGGCAAGCTGGCCACCTGCCTGTCGCAGGTGTACCACGAGATCCAGATGGGCCACGCGGCGGGCTACGCCAAGTTTGAGACGTTCCCCATCTGGAACCTGCCGCTCAAGCACCCCGTCAACCTTGCCTATGAGGCCGCGACCGCCGATCTGGACGACGTGAACATGATCGACCCGTTCCACCTCGAGGCCTACGGCAAGACGACCGTCAACTACAATCGCGACATCGAGGCGTTCCCCATCGTGCGCAACATCCTGTCGCACATCACGGGCGACGAAAAGCTGTACAAGTCCCCCACCGATATGGGCGTGAACATGGCGGGCTACGCCATTTCGGATGACGAGGTCGTCCGTGCCGCCGCGTGCCAGGAGATCATCCGCCGCTATTACAGCGCTCTGTGCGACCACAAACAGGGCAAGGGCACAGCCAACGCCGTGGAAAAGATCGCGCGCATCATGCAGGAACTCTCCCTGCACCCCGAAGACCGCCCCGTTGTGAAACCCGCGCTGGAGAAGAAGGCGGCGGCCGGCTGCGCGGCCACGGCCATCCAGCTGGCGGACGGCCACATCGTGACCGGCAAAGCGAGCGACCTGATGAGCGCCTCGTCCTCGTGCGTGCTGAACGCCATCAAGTACCTCGCGCATATCGACGATTCGCTGACGCTCATCAGCCCGATCATCCTCGAGCCGATTCTCAAGCTGAAGATCGACATTCTCGGCAGCCGTTCGAGCGTCCTGAAAGTGGACGACGTGCTGGCCGCGCTGTCCATCACGGCCGCGACGAACACGATGACGGCCTGCGCGATGGCGGCGCTGCCTCAGCTGCGTGACTGCGACATGCACTCCACGAACATGCTGCACTCCGGCGACGCCGGCACGCTGCGCAAGCTCGGCCTGCGCCTGACGTGCGAGCCCGAGTGGCCCAGCAAGGACCTGTTCTTCTGATTATCCCCCAAAAATGCCGGAAAGCGCGCCGCGGTACGCGGCGCGCTTTTTTACTGTCATGCTTCTTCCTGATTCCCGTGTTCGGCCGAGGCCCGGACGAATGCCCGGAACAGCGGGTGCGGGCGGTTCGGACGGCTCTTGAACTCCGGATGGTACTGCACCGCCACGTAGAACGGATGCGCGGGCAGCTCCATCGCCTCGACCAGGCGGCCGTCGGGCGAGCGCCCGCTGAACACGGCGCCCGCGCGCTCGAACGCCTCGCGGTAGTCATTGTTGAATTCGTAGCGGTGGCGGTGGCGTTCATGGATCAGCTCCTCGCCGTAGGCCTCGCGCAGGCGGCTGCCCTCCATCGTGCGGCAGGGATACGCGCCGAGGCGCATCGTGCCGCCCTTGGGCAGGTTGCCGTTCTGATCGGGCATCAGATCGACGACGGGGTGCGGGGTATCGGGGCTGAACTCGCGTGAATCCGCGCCGCACAGGCCGAGCAGCCCGCGCGCCAGACCGATGACCGCCACCTGCATGCCGAGGCAGATGCCGAAGAACGGGATGCGGTGTGTGCGGCAGTACCCCGCCGCCACGATCATGCCCTCGACGCCGCGGCTGCCGAATCCGCCGGGCAGGATCACGCCGTCCGCACCGGACAGAATTCCGTCAACCGTATCGTCCGTGATGCCCTCGCTGTCGGTCCAGAGAATCTCGACGTTTTTTCCGATCTCCCATCCCGCGTGCCGCAGCGCCTCGGCGACCGAAAGGTAGGAATCGTGCAGCTGCACATATTTGCCCACGAGCGCGATGCGCACCGTCTCGCGGCAGCTCTTGATGCGCTCCACCATGCTTCGCCATTCCGTCATCGGGCACTCGGCGGGCACATCGAGGCCGAGCTCGCGCACCGCAATGCGCGCCAGCCCCTCCTCTTCCAGCATCAGCGGCGCTTCGTACAGAACGGGGAGCGTGCGGTTGCAGATGACGCAGTCCTCCTTGACGTTGCAGAACAGCGCGATCTTCTTCAGCACGCTCTTTTCCACCTCGCGGTCGCAGCGTGCGACGATGATGTCCGGCATAATGCCGAACGACTGCAGCTCATGCACCGAGTGCTGCGTGGGCTTGGACTTGTGTTCTCCGGAGAACTCCAGATACGGGATGAGCGTGACATGCACGAACAGGCAGTTCTGCCGCCCCTGCTCGCACGCCACCTGACGGATGGCCTCGAGGAACGGCTGCGACTCGATGTCGCCGATCGTGCCGCCGATCTCGGTGATGACGACGTCCGCATCCGTCTTTTTCTGCACATTATATATAAACTGCTTGATTTCGTCCGTGATGTGCGGGATGACCTGCACCGTCTGACCGAGATATTCGCCGCGCCGCTCCTTGTGCAGCACGTTCCAGTACACCTTACCCGTCGTGAGGTTGGAAAAGCGGTTCAGATCCTCGTCGATGAAGCGCTCGTAGTGGCCGAGGTCGAGGTCCGTCTCCGCGCCGTCTTCCGTGACGAACACCTCACCGTGCTGGTATGGGCTCATCGTTCCGGGGTCGACGTTGATATACGGGTCCAGCTTCTGCGCGGCCACGCGGCATCCGCGCTCTTTCAGAAGCCGTCCCAGCGAAGCCGCCGTGATGCCCTTGCCGAGCCCCGACACAACGCCGCCTGTCACAAACACATATTTCGCCATAAGTTCTCTCCTTTTTCCTGCATACAACAAAAAGAAAAGGCGCCCGTGCGACAGCTTTCCCACTGCCGCACGGACGCCTTTGTCCGTTCACGTGCGCCATTATACCACCGCGGCCGCGCGAATGCAAGCGCTGCGCTGCCGCACAAAAAAATTTTTTCACGCAGGTTGACGAATCCGGGAAAGAGGCTTATAATGTACCCGTTCAAACAGCAACGGCGCTGGGTTTCCGACAAGGGATACCCGCGCCTTTTTTCATAGCCGGCGGCCCGAAAAACCGCCGGCTGGCAACGGAGGTGCAGATTCATGAGCGACCGGGCACAGGAGATGCTCCAGTTCATTGAGGAAAACGACATCAAATTCATCCGGCTGGCATTCTGCGATATCTTCGGCGTACCGAAGAACATCGCCATTATGGCTTCGCAGCTGCGCGCGGCCATGGAACGCGGCGTTTCGTTCGACGCGTCGGCCATTCGGGGATTTTCCAACGTGGCGGAATCCGATCTATTTCTCTTCCCCGATCCGGACACGTTCTCGCTTTTGCCGTGGCGTCCGTCCGAGGGGTGCGTGGGCCGGTTCTACTGCAACATCTGCTACCCGGACGGCACGCCGTTCGAGGGCGATATGCGCCGTCTTCTCAGGCAGACGATGCGGCGCGCGGCACAGAAGGGATTCTCGTTTCAGGTCGGGCCGGAGAGCGAATTTTACCTGTTCCGCACCGGAGAGGACGGCTCGCCGATGCTCGCCCCGCACGACCACGCGGGCTATTTCGACATCGCGCCGGTGGACCGCGGCGAGAACATCCGCCGCGAGATCTGCCTCGTTCTCGAGGAGATGGGCGTCCAGCCCGAGCGCAGCCATCATGAGCACGGCCCGGGACAGAACGAGATCGACTTTCACTGCTCGTCGCCCCAGCGCGCGGCTGATGATCTGATGACGCTGCGCACGGCCGTCAAGGCCATCGGCGCGCAGAGCGGCCTGTTCGCGTCGTTCCTGCCGAAACCTCTCAAGCAGTCGAGCGGCAGCGGGCTGCACATCAATCTGTCGCTGTACCGCGACGGGCGCAATCTGTTCGAGGAGTTCCGCACGTCGCCCGACCCGGACGCGCAGGCGTTCCTCGCGGGCATTCTGGCGCACATGCGCGAGATCACGGCCGTGACGAACCCCCTGCCCGGATCGTACGACCGCTTCGGCAGCTGCGAGGCTCCCGTAGCGGTGAACTGGTCATTTGAAAACCGCTCCACGCTCGTGCGCGTTCCCGCCGCACGGGGCAGCGACTGCCGCGTGGAAGTCCGCTCGCCGGACCCCTCGTGCAATCCGTATTCCACGATCCTGCTTCTCATCGAAGCGGGGCTCGACGGCATCGAGCGCGGCCTGCCCCTTCCGCCGGCGTGCGGCGGCAGCGCCTACGACGCTCCGTGCGACATGGCGCAGCGCCTGCCCGCAAGTCTCTCGGAGGCACTCGCCTGCACGCGCGGAAGCGAGTTTGTGCGCCGCGTGCTGCCCGGGCAGATGCTCGAGAGCTATCTGCGCGTGAAGTCGGAGGAGGCTGCGCGCTATGAGGCGGCCCCCGACAAAATAAAGTACGAGATGGAGCATTATTTCCACATGGTGTGACCCAGAATCATCGGAGAGGAGGCGATTTCGGATGGAGAAACTGCTGCTGGTCAGCGGCCCGCGCGGGCGGGACGCCCTGACGGGGCTTCTGCGCGAACTGGGATTTCCCCCGCCCGACATCGCCGCCAACAGCGGTGAGGCACGGCGCAAGCTGACGGACGGCGGGTATTCCGTCGTCCTCATCAACTGTCCCCTCCCCGATGAATTCGGCCGGGAGCTGGCGCTGTCGTGCGCGGATTCCTCCGCTGCCGGCGTGATGCTTCTGGTGGCGGCCGACGAAGCGCCCCGCGTGGCGGCCGGCGTGGAAAAGCACGGCGTGTGCGTGCTGCCGAAGCCGCTTTCCCGCCAGCTTCTGGCGCAGAGCATCCGCCTTGTGCAGGCTTCGGCCAGACGCCTGCGCGAGCTGGACAAACGGAACCGCCAGCTGATGCGCAAGCTGGAAAACATGCAGGTGATCTGCCGCGCGAAATGCGCGCTGGTGCGCTACCGGGACATGACCGAGGCCGAGGCGCACCGCTACATTGAACAGCAGGCGATGGATCAGCGCGTGACTTCGCGCGACGTCGCGCTGGATATCATACAGATGTTTGAAGGATAACGAAGACAGGCAAAGGCGCCTGCCGGGAGACGGGGAATTCCCCCCGCTTTCCGGCAGGCGTCTTTTTTTGCAAGGAGGAGAAGAGAGAAATGAAACCGCTGCCCCGATTTGTTCCGATTGACTACGACAAATACCGTCCCGACATCCCCGAGGACGAGCGCGAAGCCTACTACGGGCTGCCCAAACACGTGCAGTTCTGCACAGAATGCGTGATGAGCAATCAGAAGCCGAACAGCTGCTACGAGTTCGAGCACACCGCACAGTCGAAGAAAAAGACGATGGTCATCCAGTCCGACGGCGTGTGCGACGCGTGCCACGCCTGCCGCAACAAGGAGGGCAAGATCGACTGGGAGGACCGCGAGCGCCAGCTGCGCGAGCTGTGCGACCGCTACCGCAAGACGGACGGCAGCTACGACTGCCTTGTCCCCGGCTCGGGCGGAAAGGACAGCTTTTACGCCGCGCACCTGCTCAAGTACAAGTACGGTATGCACCCGCTGACGGTCACATGGGCGCCGCACATCTACACCGAGTGGGGATGGAAGAACTTCGAGGCGTGGATCCACGCCGGTTTTGACAACTATCTGTGCACGCCCAGCGGCCTGACGCACCGTCTTCTGACTCGTCTTGCCACGGAAAACCTCTTCCACCCATTCCAGCCGTTCATCCTCGGCCAGAAGCAGCTCGCCCCGAAGATGGCGGCCAAATTCGGCATTCCTCTCGTCTTTTACGGCGAGAACGAGGCCGAGTTCGGCAACCCCATTGCGGACAACGACTCCGCGCTGCGCGACGAGCATTTCTTTGCGACGAACGACCGCGACCACATCTACCTCGGCGGCGTCTCGCTCAAGAGCCTCGAGGAGGATTTCGGCGTGGACAAAGCCGACCTCGCGGCGTATCTTCCGTGCGAGACGAGCGACGTGAAGAAGAACGGCATCGAGGTGCACTACCTCGGATACTACGAGAAATGGCATCCGCAGGGCGCGTATTACTACGCCGTCGAGCACGGCGGCTTTATCCCGAGCCCCGAGCGCACGGCCGGCACCTATTCCAAATACAACTCCATCGACGACAAGGTGGACGACTTCTTCTATTACACCACCTACATCAAATACGGCATCGGCCGCTGCACCTACGACGCGGCGCAGGAGATCCGCAACCACGAGATCACGCGCGAGGAAGGCGTGGCACTGTGCCGCAAATTCGACGGCGAATACCCCATGCGCTTCTCCGACGAAGTCATGCGCTATCTCTCCATCGACAAGGAGCATTTCGGCCGGGCCGCCGACTGCTTCGAGCAGCCGGAGATGGATCTTGACTACTTCATGCATCTGGCCGACCGCTTCCGCTCGCCGCATCTGTGGCAGCATGAAAACGGCGTGTGGAGCCTGCGTCACACACCGTTCGAGGGCGAGAGCCTGTGCGGATACGGCGCGCCGGAAAGGAGTCTCAAATGAGCCGGAAACTGCGTGTGATCGCGCGTCTTGACGTCAAGGATGAAAACCTCGTCAAGGGCGTGCAGTTCGAAGGGCTGCGCAAGCTGGGCGACCCGCACGGCTTTGCGCTGCGCTATTACGAGGAGGGCATCGACGAGATCCTGTACCTCGACACAGTCGCCAGCCTGTACGGGCGCAACAATCTGGGCGACGTTCTGTGCCGCACGGCAAGCGACGTATTCATCCCCATCACGGCGGGCGGCGGCCTGCGCAGCGTGGACGACGTGCGCACCATCCTGCGCATGGGCGCGGACAAGGCTGCCATCAACACGGCCGCTTTGAAAGAGCCGCGTCTCATCACACAGGTCGCGCAGGCGTTCGGAAGCCAGTGCATGGTGCTGAGCATTCAGGCCAAGCGCACCGCGTCCGGCGGCTGGGAGGCCTATTACGACAACGGCCGCGAGCACTCCGGGCGCGACGCGGTGGAGTGGGCCGCGGAGGGCGAAGCGCGCGGTGCGGGAGAGATTCTTCTGACGAGCGTCGACTGCGAGGGGCTGCGGCGCGGCATGGATTCGGAACTCATCCGCGCCGTGCGCGAGCGCGTGTCCATCCCCGTCATCGCCGCGGGCGGCGCCGGGCGCTGTGAAGATCTGTGCGCCGCGGCTCAGGCGGGCGCAGACGCCGTGGCGGTCGGAAGCCTGCTGCACTACGAAAAAGCGCACGTGGCCGACCTGAAACAGGCGCTGCGCGACGGCGGCTGGGAGGTGCGGAAATGAAACACATCTGTGTGATCGACTACGGCATGAGCAATCTTCTGAGCGTGTCCCGCGCTCTGGAAGCGTGCGGTTTTGAGGCCGGGGCTGTCTCGTCTCCCGATGCGCTGAACGGCGCGGACGGCATTGTGCTGCCCGGCGTCGGCGCGTTCGGGGACGGCATGCACGCGCTGGAAGAGCGCGGCTTTCCCGACGCGCTGCGCGAGTGCGCTTCCGCGGGCGTGCCGCTGCTCGGCATCTGTCTCGGGATGCAGATGCTGTTCGACTCGAGCGAGGAAAGCCCCGGCGTGAAGGGACTGCACCTGATCTCCGGCAAAGTGCGCCGTCTGCCCTCTCAAGGCATTGACGGGAGCGTTCTGCGCATCCCGCACGTCGGCTGGGCTCCGGTGCGCGCGCGGCCGGGCGGCACGCTGCAGGGCTCGGCGCTCGAACATCTGGAGGACGGCTCGGAGCTCTATTTTGTGCACAGCTACGCCGCGCAGCCGGAGCAGGTGCGCGACGCGCTTGCGCTGGCGTTCCGCGGCGGAGTGCCGCTGTGCGCCGCCGCACAGCGCGGCAACGTGCTGGGCTGCCAGTTTCATCCTGAGAAGAGCGGCCCGGCCGGACTTGCCATTCTCAAACGATTTTTCACCTGAAAATAAAAAAGTCCGGAGCACTTCTCATCAAAGTGCCCCGGACTTTTCTCATTTTTCATGTGCCGCTGGCACCGTAGTTCGCCAGCACACGCGCGGACGGATCATCCACGCGGCAGCCTTCCCACGCGGGGTTCGGCATCCAGAAACCGGGGATCATCTCCGCCTGACCGGGATAGTACGTCTCAAAGATCTCGCGATAGAGCAGCGATTCCGGCGTGAACGGCCGGTTCACGGGGTACTGCGCACACATGCTCTTCCAGTCTTTGCCCATGTAGGTTTCAGCCGCATAGTCCTTCAGATCGTCCACCATGCTGTGGCCGACCGCGTCGCTGAACGCGGCCTTTTCGCGCCACAAAATTTCATCGGGCAGCCATCCGCCCTCCTCGAACGCCTTGCGCAGGAGATATTTGCCCTTTCCGGTGTGGTTGCGTTTCTTCTCCGGGTCGATGCCCATGACGTAATCCACGAACGCGAGGTCGCCGAACGGCACGCGCGCTTCGATGCTGTTGTCGGCGATGCAGCGGTCGGCACGCAGCACGTCGTACGCATACAGCTCGCGCACACGCTTTTGGCTCTTCTCCTGAAACGCCTCGGCCGAGGGGGCAAAGTCGGTGTACTTGTAGCCGAACAGCTCGTCGGACACTTCGCCCGTCAGAAGCACGCGCACGTCGGTGTTCTCACGGATGGCCTTGCACAAAAGATACATGCCCATGCTTGCGCGCACGGTGGTGATGTCGTATGTGCCGAGGACGGAGACGACCTCCTCCAGAGCGCCGCGCACCTGCTCCGGCGTCATGTAGAATTCCGTGTGCTCCGCGCCCAGATACTCCGCCGTCTGACGCGCATACTTGAGGTCGATGGCGTCCCGCTTCATGCCGATGGCAAAGGTGCGGATGGGCTTTTTCAGGACGCGTGAGGCGATGGAGCAGACCAGCGAGCTGTCGAGCCCGCCCGACAGAAGAAAGCCCAGCGGAGCGTCGGCGTCGAGGCGTTTTTCCACGCCCGCGATCAGGCGCTCGCGGATGCCCGCACAGATCTCCTCCTCGCTCTCGCCCGTCCGCACCGTTGCGCCCGCGGGGTCGCGGAAGCGTGTGAACTTGCCGTCCGCGTAAAAGCAGCCGGGCGGGAACGGATGAATTTCCTCCACCCAACCGACAAGGCTGCGCGCCTCGCTGGCGAACGCAATGCCGCCTTTTGCATCGTAGCCGTAGAACAGCGGGCGGATGCCGATGGGGTCGCGCGCGGCCACAAGACTTTTGCGCGCGTCATCGTACAGAATGCACGCAAATTCCGCGTCGAGCATACGGAACACGTCCGTGCCCATGCGCTCATATAAAGGCAGCAGCACCTCGCAGTCCGAGCCGCTTTCAAACCGGACGCCCTGCGCTTCCAGCTCTTTCCGGACGGCGCGGAACCCGTAGATCTCGCCGTTGCACACGGCCGCATTTCCGCCGCGATGAAACGGCTGCATCCCCTCCGGCGTCAGGCCCATGATGGCAAGGCGCTGAAATCCGAGGAACCCTCCGCAGGGCAGTTTCTCCAGGCGCATGCTGTCCGGGCCGCGCGAGGTCGTTCTGGATAAAATCTGTTCTGCCTTCATCCGGGAAAGACTCGTTCCCAGATATCCGAATACGGTACACATTCCCTTCTTCCCCCTTCTGCCTTTTCCCTCTCCTGCGGAAAAAGCAAAAGGCGCCTGACGCACCGGAACCGGCACGTCAGACGCCTTTGTCTGTCAATGGAATTATTATAGCGCGGCACACCGGCACCGGCAAATGTCAGTTTTCACGAAAACGTTTGCCGGTCAGCTCAAAGAAATAGGAAAAATGTTCAAACTTTCAAAAAGGCTGCAAAAAGTTCTTGCAAAATCAACGGACAGCGCCTATACTTTGCCCATACGGACAGCGAAGGCGCTGCGGAGGACGAGGTACGTCCCTCCCGCAGCGCCTTCGCTTTTTTGCAGTTTCTGCAATCTGAAACGAGGGAGTGGCGAAAGATGAAATGTGTTCCTGAACTGTTTGGCAGCATGGTGTTCAACGAATCCGTCATGCGCGACCGTCTTCCGAAAGAGGTGTTCCGCGCACTGCAGAAAACACGGCGCACCGGAGAGGCGCTGGACCCCGCCGTGGCCGACGTGGTCGCCTCCGCGATGAAGGACTGGGCGGTGAGCAAAGGCGCGACGCACTACACGCACTGGTTCCAGCCGATGACCGGAATTACCGCCGAAAAGCACGACTCGTTCCTGTCTCCGTGCGGTGAGGGCAAGGTGCTGATGGAGTTCTCCGGCAAGGAATTGACCAAAGGCGAGCCCGATGCGTCGAGCTTCCCGTCCGGCGGCCTGCGCGCCACGTTCGAAGCGCGCGGCTACACCGCGTGGGACCCGACTTCCGACGCGTTCATCAAGGACGACACGCTGTGCATCCCGACGGCGTTCTGCTCGTACACGGGCGAAGTACTCGACAAGAAGACGCCGCTGCTGCGCAGCATGGACGCCATCAGCCGCGAGGCCTGCCGTGTGCTGCGCCTGTTCGGCAAGGACGTGCAGCGCGTGACCACGACCGTCGGCCCCGAGCAGGAGTATTTTCTCATCAACAAGGAGGATTACGCCCGCCGCCCCGACCTGATCCTGACGGGCCGCACACTCTTCGGCGCACGCGCGCCGAAAGGCCAGGAGATGGAGGACCATTATTTCGGCGCCATCCGTCCCCGTGTGAAAGCCTTCATGGCCGATCTGGACGAAGAGCTCTGGAAACTGGGCATCTACGCCAAGACTGAGCACAACGAGGTCGCGCCCTGCCAGCACGAGATGGCGCCCGTGTTCGGCACAACGAACGTCGCGGCGGATCACAACCAGCTGACAATGGAGATCATGAAAAAAGTGGCCGACCGCCACGGTTTTGTCTGCCTGCTGCACGAGAAGCCCTTTGAGGGTGTGAACGGCTCCGGCAAGCACAACAACTGGTCGATCTCGACGGACACCGGAGAGAACCTGCTCGATCCGGGGCGGACGCCCGCGTCGAACGCGCAGTTCCTGTTGTTCCTGACCGCCGTCATCAAGGCCGTTGACGAATACCAGGATCTCCTGCGCATCTCCGTGGCAACGGCGGGCAACGACCACCGTCTGGGCGCCAACGAGGCTCCCCCTGCCATCGTCTCGATGTACATCGGCGACGAGCTGCAGGCCGTCGTGGATGAGCTCGTGACCGGCAAGCCGCACGAGAACGCGTCCCGCGAGGCGATGAGCGTCGGCGTGCTGGCCATTCCCCGCATTCCACTGGACAACTCCGACCGCAACCGCACCAGCCCCTTTGCGTTCACCGGAAACAAATTCGAGTTCCGCATGCCGGGCTCTTCTCTCAACATCGCGTGCACGAACATCATGCTGAACACTGCCGTGGCCGAAGAGCTGCGCCAGTTCGCGGATGAACTGGAGGCGGCGGACGATTTCGCCGCCGCGCTCGATACGCTCGTCCGCCGTGAGATCAGCGCGCACCGCCGCATCCTGTTCAACGGCAACGGCTACAGCGCCGAGTGGCCGCAGGAGGCCGCGCGCCGCGGACTGCTGAATCTCGCGTCCACCCCCGAGGCCCTGCCCCACTATGTGGATCAGAAAAACCTCGACCTGTTCGCGCGCCACGGCGTGTACTCCGAGAGCGAGATGCGCTCGCGCCTCGAGATCGTTCTGGAGGAGTACGCCAAAACCATCCGCATCGAGGGATGCACCAGCGCGGATATGCTGCGCAAGATGATCCTTCCCGCCTGCATGGCGTATTCGAAGAAAGTCGCCGACGGTGCCGCCGTCAAGAAAGGCCTCGGCATCTGCGCCGACACCGAGATCAAACTGGCCTCGGACGTCACCGCACGAACGGCAGCGCTGATGGAAAAGACCGATGCTCTGGAGCAGACGCTGGCCGGAATTCCGGAGTCCGCAGAAGAGGCGGCTCCCTACTGCCGCGACCATGTCATCCCCGCGATGGAAGCCGCCCGTGCGGACGCCGACGCGCTGGAGCGCATGGTGGACCGCAGCGCATGGCCGATGCCGGACTACACCGACCTTCTCTTTTATGTATGACATCCCCGCTTCTCTCTTTTTCTTTTTGCACACCGCGCCGGAAGTTCCGGCGCGGTCTTTTATTTTGTACAGAAAACAGTTGCAAGCCTCTCTTTCACGCGGTAGACTGGAAGCAGTATTCCTGTCCCTCCCGGGTCAGGATATGGGGAGGAAGGAATATGCAATCTTCGATTCATCACAGCGGCCGCCGGAGGGCCGCCTCTTTGCGGGGCGTCCTTCAAGGCAACAGCCGGTACATCGCCGCAGCGGCGGCTGTGCTGGCTACCATCCTGCGGTTTCTGCTGACGGGCGGCCTGTTCATCACATTCATGCCGGATTCCAACTACGATGACATGATGCAGATTCAGAAAGCACTGAGTCTGTCTGCCGGCGAATGGCTGGGAGAATACGGGAGCATGACGCTCGTCAAGGGGCCGGGGTATCCGCTGCTCACCGCTTTGTTCCACACGCTGGGAATTCCGTATCTGGCCGGATGGACCGCGCTCTACACCATCGCCTGTGCCGCATTTCTGTATGCGGTAAGCCCGGTGATCCGGAACGCCTGGATGCGTCTGCTTCTGTATGTCGCGCTTCTGTATAACCCCGTCGCATTTTCCAATCAGGTCAACCGCTATTACCGCGACGCCGGCTATTACGCGATTGTGTTTCTGTGCATCGCGCTGTTTCTCGGCATGCTGCTGCACAGCGGACGGCGGCGCGCTGTTCTGGCCGGTCTCGGAGGATTTGCCCTCGGATGGGCCGCCATGGTGCGGGAAGATTCCCAGTGGCTGTTCATTTACGCGGCGGGCTGCCTCGCTGCCGTTTTCTGTTTCTGCATCTTCTCTTTGAACCGCCGCTTCGGAAGCGCGGTTCTGGCCTGCGCGCTGATTGCGGCGGGCTACGGCGCCGCCACTGTCCCCGTGCGCATGATAAACTACACCGAATACGGCACGTTTGCCCTCGACGAATACAACAGCGGCAGCTTTGCGCAAAGCTACGGTGCCCTGAGCCGTCTGGACGGCGGGCTCCGGGATTCCAGCGTTACCATCCCCTATGCGGAGCGCATGAAACTGTACGAGGCCAGTCCCGCGTTTGCGGAACTGTATCCGATGCTGGACGCTCCGGACGCGCGGTATAAGGTCTGGAAAGAATTGCAGGGCGAATATCGAACGGGATATTTCGGATTCATTCTGCGTGACGCGGCGCAGACCATCGGGAAATTCGAGAGCGCGGAAACCGCCGACGCCTATTTCTCTCAGCTGGCACGGGAAGTAAACGACTATGCCGACACCGTCGAGGGTTCCGGCCCGCGCCGCTCCGGCATCGCAGCGCGCTTCTACCCGGAAGATCTGCCCGCCATTTTCCGCTCCACCGTTGAGGCCTGCGGCGCCGCGATCCGCTTTCAGAACGTCTCGGCCATCCCGCTTCCCGTGGACGGGGACGATGATTTCCTGTCCGTCTACGAGGAGTACACCGGCAGCGTGTGCGCCGCAAACCGGTACATGGAGGACACCGGCGAAATTGTGGAAAACTATCATCTGAGCGGCTGGCGGCTCTGGATGCAGCGCGGAGCGCGCGTGTGCATTCTCGCCTGTCAGATCCTCACCCCCGTTTTGTTTGCGGCCGCGTTTGTCCTCTGGCTGCGGGATTCCGTCCTCACCGTTCTCGGCCGCCGCAGCCGGGACGCGGTGCTGAACTGGGTCGCTGTGAGCAGCCTGCTCTGCGCGTTTGTCCTGCGCGAGGCCATGCTCGGGTTCGTACACTGCACGACGTTCCCCACACTGGACAACCCCGCCTATCAGGCGGCTTCCTATGCGCTCATCCTCGCGTTCGCAGGGCTGCAGCTCATGATTTCCGCGCCTGCTCTGGCCGACGGCGTCATGCGCCGTCTGCACAGACGCCGTGCAGATGCCTGAGGCGCGCTTTCCCGGAAAGA
>CALXBO010000032.1 GCA_944386565.1 uncultured Ruthenibacterium sp.
CGAGTACGGCATCTTCAAGCAGAAGATCGTGGACGGCTGGCAGCAGGAGCGCGCCGACAACTGGCTGCCCGGCGGCAGCGTGTGGCTCAAGAGCCATCCCGATCAGGCCATCGAAGTGAAGTTCGACGGCGACATCGAGGAGTCCTGGGACGGCACGTACCACTACGTGGAGCACCGCAACTACTCCTCCGTCCTCGCTGTTCCGAGCGATATGTACGTCGCGGGCTACAACTCGAACGCCGTTTCGAAACTGCGCCTGTGGCAGGCCAAAGCGCCCGGCTTTGACATGGACAGCTTCAACGCCGGCGAGTACGGCAGCGCCATCACCAAGAGCGCCAACGCCGAGCTCATCAGCAAGGTGCTGTATCCGAACGACAACCACATCGAGGGCAAGATCCTGCGCCTGCGCCAGCAGTACTTCCTGTCGGCCGCATCCATCGGCGACATCATCCACAACCACCTCGCCCAGTACGGCACGCTGGACAACCTGCCCGACAAGATCGCCATCCACATCAACGACACGCACCCGACGCTTGCGATCCCCGAGCTGATGCGCATTCTGCTCGATGAGTGCGGCTTCACGTGGGATCACGCGTTCGACATCACCCGCCGCACGTTCGCCTACACGAACCACACGGTCATGAGCGAGGCGCTCGAGAAGTGGAACATCGACATCTTCCGCAAGACGCTGCCGCGCATCTATCAGATCTGCCAGGAGCTCGACCGCCAGTGCCGCCGCGACTTTGAAAAGAAGTTCCCGGGCGACCAGGGCAAGATCGACTACATGGCCATTCTGGGCGACAACCAGGTGCGCATGGCGAACATCTGCTGCTATGTGTGCCACTCCATCAACGGCGTCTCGAAACTGCACAGCGAGATCATCAAGCAGAGCGTGTTCCACGACTACTATCTGTACAGCCCGGAGAAGTTCACCAACGTGACGAACGGCATCGCCTACCGCCGCTGGCTGCTGGCTTCGAACCCCGGCCTGACGAATCTGCTGAGCGAGACGATCGGCGACGGCTTCAAGCGCGACGCGTCCCAGCTCAAGAAGTTTGAGAAGTTCGCCAACGACAAGACCGTGCTCAAGAAGCTCGATGCCGTCAAGCTCGAGAACAAGCGCACGTTTGCCGAGCATCTGAAGAAGACCACGGGCCAGATCATCGACCCGAACTCCCTGTTCGACGTGCAGGTCAAGCGCATGCACGAGTACAAGCGCCAGCACCTGAACGCGCTGCACATTGCCGCGCAGTACCTGTATATCAAGAACAACCCGAATGCGGATTTTGTGCCCAAGACCTATATCTTCGGCGCGAAGGCTGCTCCCGGCTACTACATGGCCAAGCAGATGATCCGTCTGATCTGCAAACTGGGTGCTCTGATCGACTCCGATCCCGTCGTGCGCGAGAAGCTGCGCGTGGTGTATCTGGAGGACTACTGCGTGACGACGAGCGAGCGTCTGATGCCCGCGAGCGAGATCTCCGAGCAGATCAGCCTCGCCGGCACGGAGGCCTCCGGCACGGGCAACATGAAGTTCATGCTGAGCGGTGCGATCACGCTGGGCACGCTGGACGGCGCGAACGTGGAGATCGCGGACGCCGCCGGCAAGGACAACGAGATCATCTTCGGCATGCTGACGGAAGAAGTGGATAACCTCAAGCGCTTCGGCTACCATCCCTCCGGCTTCATCAACTCCAACGACACCGCCGGCGCGGTGCTGGACTTCCTGGAGAAAGGCTGGAACGGCGAGAGCTTCCACGAGATCGTCAACAACCTGCGCACCTCCGACCCCTATATGGTCATGGCGGACTTCGCGTCCTACATCGAGGCGCAGGACAAGGCTTCGAAACTCTACACGGACCGCGATGTGTGGAACCGCATGAGCCTGATGAACATTGCCAACAGCGGCGTGTTCTCGGCCGACCGCGCGGTGTTCGACTATGCGCGCAACATCTGGCACGCACAGCCCATCAAATAAACAGGAATTGCGGTGTTTTTGCAAATGAACGCGATCTACAAAAGTCAGGACTCCGCGTACAAGTCGCCGTTCGGCGCGGTGCGCGAAGGCAGCGCGGTTACGTTCACATTGCGCGTGCCTGCCGATTACGGCTGCACGACTCCGTATTTGCTTCTGCACAGGGACGGCGAACAGCCGTCCCTGTTTCCTCTGGAAAAGCGGACGACGGAGGACGGGCGCGATGTGTTCACGGTCTCGCACACGTTTGACGCGGCCGGGCTGTATTTCTATTATTTTGACCTCTACACGGGATACCGGAAGCTGTTCCGCGGGCGGATGGGCGAGTCGTACATTTCGACCGAACGCGGCCCGGAGTGGCAGCTCACCGTATACGACCGTGATTTTCAGACGCCGGAGTGCATCAAGGGCGGCGTGATCTATCAGATCTTCCCCGACCGCTTCTATGAGGGCGTGCCGAACAAGCCCATGCCGTTCGGCGACCGCGTCTACCGTCCCGACAAGGACGGCGAGCCGTTCTTCTGGCCGACCGAGCAGCAGGACGGTTATCTGAACATGGATTATTACGGCGGCGACCTCGAGGGCATCTGCCAGAAGCTGCCGTACCTCGAGAGTCTCGGCGTGACCTTCATCTATCTGAACCCGATTTTCGAGGCGCACTCAAACCACCGTTACAATACGGCGGACTACACGAAGATCGACCCTCTGCTGGGCACGAACAATGACTTCGTGCGCCTGTGCAAAGAGGCGAAGAAACACGGCATCCGCATCATTCTGGACGGCGTGTTCAGCCACACGGGCTCTGATTCGGTGTATTTCAACCGCGAGGGGCGCTACAACGTGTGCGGCGCATACAACTCCGCGCAGAGCCCGTACCGTCCCTGGTACGACTTCTCCCCCAACTATCCGTGCGGCTACCGCGCGTGGTGGGGATTTGAGACGCTGCCCGAAGTCAACGAATCGGACCCGTCGTACCGCGAATTCATCTGCGGCAAGGGCGGCGTGATCGACACATGGCTCGAGCGCGGCGCGTCCGGCTTCCGTCTCGACGTCGCCGACGAGCTGCCCGACGACTTCATCGAGGAGATCCGCCGCGCCGTGAAGCGCCACGGCGACGACAAATATCTGCTGGGCGAAGTGTGGGAGGACGCCACGACGAAGTGGAGCTACGGCCGCCGCCGCACCTATCTGCTGGGCAAGGGGCTCGACGCGGTGATGAACTACCCGTTCAAGGAGGCCGTGCTGGCGTTCGTGAAAGGGATGGACGCCGCGGAAGCGGCCGACCGCATCATGTCCGTCTGCGAGAACTACCCCGCCCCGGCTCTGCACACACTGATGAATTTTGTCTCGACGCACGACACCGTGCGCGCCGTGACGGCCATTGCGGGTGAGAGCGTCGAGGGGAAGGACCGCTACTGGCAGAGCGGACGGCGGCTGTCGCCGGAAGCTCTGGCCGCCGGGCGGCGGTTCCTGGCGATGGCCTACGCGCTCATCTACATGCTGCCGGGCGTTCCGAGCATCTACTACGGCGATGAGATCTGCATGCAGGGCTACAAAGACCCGTTCAACCGCGCGTATTTCGACTGGAACTACACCGGGCCGGATCTGCGCACGGTGCTGCGCCGCCTGGCGTCGCAGCGCCGCGGCTGCCGCGCGATGAAAGAGGGCGCGCTGCGCATCCTGCGCGCCGAGGGCGGCATCCTGCACATCGAGCGCCGCAGCGGCAAGAGCGTTGCGGAGGCGTGCTTCAACCGCACGAACAGCCCCCTGTACACGACGCTGCTGGGAAAACACGTGGAGATCGCCCCGAACGGCTTCGCCGTACAGACGACCGCACGATAAAAAAGACAAAACGCCTGTCCGCCCAAGCGGACAGGCGTTTTGTTTGTACTGTCAGGCGTCTCCGATCGTGATCTCGCCGGAGAACACGCGCACGGCCTCACCGGTGACGAAGAGCGCGCGGCCGTCGTACCGGACGGTCAGTTCCCCACCCGGCATCTCCACGACAATGTCCGCACCGCGGCGCACCCGGTCTGTCAGCACGGCGGCTGTCACGGCCGCTCCGGCGCACTCCGAGCAGGCGGGCACTTCGCCCATGCCGTACCGCCACACGCGGGCGCGCAGGCGCTTTTCGGCACACACTTCGGCGAGCGTGAGGCCCTCGCCGCCGAAAAAGAAGGAGGAGCTGCGGCAGCGCATGCCGAGCTCTCCGAGATCGACTCCGTCCGGGCTGCGGAACTGCACGCAGTGCGCGCCGCCCACGCCGACGCAGGACACGCGGCACGCTTCGCCGCCCGCCTCGACCAGCGTGTCGAGCAGCGGACCTCTCCGGCCGTACAGGGGGATCTCCTCCGCCGCCGTCTGCGGCGCGGGGAGCTCCATCGTCACAACGCCGTATGCGTTGCGCACCGCCGTCAGAACTCCGCCGGGCGTTGCAATGCGCGCCACACCGGCGTGCACCCGGTTTTCCTGAAACAGGTATTCCGCCGTCATCCTCGCGGCATCCGAACACGCCAGCAGTTCCCGACCCGTGCGGGAAAATACCTGCACGCGCGCGTCACATTTTGCATCCGGGTAGATGAGAGCCACGAAATCCGCGCCCACGCCGGTGCGGCGCTCGCACATCCACGGCGCGTTCGCGGCGGCGGCAGAGGCGGAAAGAGCCTGCCGCGCGGCGTCCACAAGGATGCCATCCATCGCGCAGCCGTGCATTTTGGTGAAGGAAAACTGCATAAAAGAACCTCCCGGCGTGCTTTTCAAAGACCCGCTTTCCGGCGGGTTTCCCGTTTCAGCATACCACATCCGGAAGAAAAAAACAAACCTTCAAAATAGTGCTTGACACCCATGGGAAAACACGATATAAAATATATATACTCATGAAAAAACGGGTGCCGAGTGCCCGTTACACCAGATATGTTTGGGGGGATACAGATGGTATTTGAGCAGCTCCGTGATCTGATCTGCGAAATGCTAGACGTGGACGAGAACGCCGTCACGATGGACTCCGTGATTCTGGAGGACTTTGACGCCGACAGTCTCGACCTCGTTGAGATCGTGATGGGCGTGGAAGAGCAGTTCGGGATTGAAATTCCCGACAACGCCATTGAGGAGTTCCACACGGTGGGCGACGTGGTTCGCTACATCGAGGATCACACCTGATCGTCCCGAAAAAGAAATGAGCGCCTGCCGCATTCTGCGGCAGGCGCTTTTTGTTTGATTCATTCGTAGCGCAGCGCCTCGATGGGGTCGAGTTTCGCCGCTTTGTTCGCGGGATACCAGCCGAAGAACAGGCCGATGGAGACGCTGAACCCCACCGCCACGGCGATGGAGGCAATGCTCGGGGACGCGGCGTATCCCAGCAGATTCGCGCCCATCGCGCCGAGGCCGACGCCCGCCGCCACACCGATGGCGCCGCCCACGAGGCACAGAATGACACTCTCCACAACAAACTGCAGCCGGATGCTGCCGTTCGTCGCGCCCAGAGCCTTGCGCGTGCCGATCTCGCGCGTGCGCTCGGTGATGGATACGAGCATGATGTTCATCACGCCGATGCCGCCCACCAGCAGGCTGATGCCCGCGATGACCGCAATGGCAAGGCTGATCGTATTCATCATCTCCGTCAGGCTCTCGAGCATGCTTTCAAGGCTCGACGCCGTGACGGTATAGGAGTCGTTGTGCGTGTAGAACGAAGAGAAATAGTTTTCCACATTGTTCATGAAAGCGGTGGAATCCGTGAGGGAGCTTCCCACCACCGTGATGGAGGAATATCCGTCCGACGCGCCCGTGATGTCCTTGGCCGTTCCGATGGGGACATACATGGACGTCGTCGGCACATCGTCCTCCGAAGCCAGCGTCATGCCGCTGTCGACGTACTCATACACGCCGACGATGTAAAACGTCTCGTTTTTCGTTCCCTGCGTGATCTCGAATGTGATACGGATTTGCTCCGCTTGTGAAAAAAACGCGAAAACGCCCCGCTGCCGGAAGGCAGCGGGGCGTTTGGCTCCGAACTTGGCGCTATCAGCGCTCGAACGTCATGGCGAGCGACGCCGACCACGTCTCGCCGGGGGCAAGGCGCATCAGCTGCGGCTTCTCCGTCCACTCCTCGGGGGCGTCCTCGGTGTCCGGCAGAGAGTGCCACGGCTCGATGCAGACGAACTTCACCGGGCCGTGCGCCGACCAGATGAGCACGTACGGGAATCCCTCAATGTCCACCGTCACGCGGCGGCCGGAGTCCTTCTCCACGAGGGAGAACGTCTTCGCCGTCAGCTGCGAGAAGCACGTGCTGTCCACGGCGAACAGCTCTCCCGTGACCGGGATGGACGTGCCATTCTGGAAATATTCGTACTGACGGCCCGTGACGAGGCCCGTCTTCGAACCCGTCTCGATGACGACGGGCGTCTGCGGCGCGTCGAATCTCAGCTCGTAGTCCTCCGGGACGTGGTTTTCGTCAAACGGGCAGTTGAAGCCGGGATGGTAGCCGAGACCGAACGGCATCACATCGTCGTCGTCGTTGAAGATCTCGACCGTGTGGCGCACCGTGCGCCCCTCGAGGGAAAACGTCGTGAGCATCTTGAACGCAAAGGGAAACTTCTCCATCGTCAGCGCATTGGCCTCAAGGCACAGCGTCACGCGGTCGGACTGCTTTTTCTCCAGCGTGTGCTCCATGTCGCGGGCAAATCCGTGCTGGCTGCTCTGATACGTCACGCCGTCGTGCGTGAACGCGCCGCCGCGCACCTTGCCGCAGTGCGGGAACAGAATGGGGGCATGGCGGTCCCAGACGCCGGGGTCGGCCTGCCAGATCATTTCGGCGCCCGTCTCACGGTCGATGACGCTGACCAGTTCGCCGCCGTGCGTGGAGACCGCCGCGCGCAGAAATTCATTTTCAATGATATATTCCATAATTTCCTCCAGAAAAGGCAGCCGTTCGTGCCGTTTTTTTCAGTATAGTATAAAACGCCGAAAAAGGAAAGAGCCAATCCCGTGTCATTTTTCCTCTTCCCGGAATATTCTCTGGTCAGAGAGGAGAATGCTTATGGAACTTTCCAAGACAGCCAACACCGGCCGCGGTTTCATCACCGTGCGCAGCGTATCGGCGCGCGACGCGCTGCCGGTCGCGGGGGCGCGCATCCGCATTCTGAACGAAGATGAGACTGAGGCCCTGTACACAGGCGTGACCGACGAGGACGGCGTGAGCGCCACGGTGGAAGTGCCCTGCCCGCCGAAGGATCTCTCGCTGTCCGAGGCGAACACCGTGCGCCCGTACGGCGTGTTCACGCTGTACATCGAACACGACAGCTATGAGACCGCCGTGCTGCGCGGCCTGCAGGTGTTCGACGGCCAGACCTCGCTGTGCGACCGCCCGCTCCTGCCGCGCAGCAACGAGGAGCGCACCGCCCGTCTGGGCGGGGACGTCGACGTGAGCGTGACCCCGCCGCACTCGCTGTATGCGGGCGACGGCGGCAGCGCCGAGGCGCCCATCTCCACCTGCGCCGCACCGCGCGTGCTGACGCAGCCCGTCGTACCGAACTACATCACGGTACATCTGGGCAAACCCGCCGTCTCGGCCACGGATGTCACCGTCTCGTTCCGGGATTACATCAAGAACGTCGCATCCAGCGAGGTATACCCGACGTGGCCCGAAGAGGCGCTGCGGGCGAACATCCACGCACAGATCAGCCTTGCACTGAACCGCGTCTTCACGGAGTGGTACAAGAGCAAGGGCTATCCGTTCCAGATCACCAACTCCACGAGTTACGACCAGTATTATGTGCACGGGCGCGAGATTTTTGAAGTCATGAGCCGCCTGACGGACGAAATTTTCAACACCTACGTGCGGCGCACCGGCACGATTGACCCGTACTATACCGAATACTGCGACGGCAAGACCGTGACCTGCCCCGGCATGAAGCAGTGGGGCACCAAGACGCTGGCCGAACAAGGCAAAAACGCACTGGAGATCCTGAAATACTATTACGGTTCCAACATTGAGATCGTCCGCACCTCGAACATCGCGGACATTCCCGAGAGCTATCCCGGCACGCCGCTGCGGATCGGTTCGACCGGTGAGTCCGTGCGCATCATCCAGCGCCAGCTCAACCGCATCGCGCAGGACTATCCCGCGTTCGGCACGGTGACGGTGGACGGCGTGTACGGCGAGAGCACGGCTGCCGTAGTGAAAAAATTCCAGAAACAGTTCAGCCTGACGGCCGACGGCGTGGTGGGGCGCGCGACGTGGTACAAGATCAGCTACATCTACGTCTCGGTCAAGGACCTCGCCGAACTCACGAGCGAGGGCGAAAAGCCCACGGGCAATCCCGTCGAGGGCACGTATCCCGGCACGGCCCTGCGCCGCGGCAGCCGCGGCGACAGCGTGTCGCAAATTCAGTTCTGGCTGTCCGAGATTGCGCAGGGCGTCTCCGGCATTCCCGCCCCGGCAGTGGACGGCATCTTCGGGGCGGGCACGGAAGCCGCCGTGCGCGCGTTCCAGGAAAAATACGGGCTCACGGTCGACGGCGTCGTCGGCGCGGCCACATGGAACGCCATCTACCAGCAGTACGTCTCCCTGTCGACGGACTCGTCGCCGCAGGGTCCCTCCGCCTATCCCGGCACGTCCCTCACCGTGGGCAGCCGCGGCGACGACGTGCGGCGCGTGCAGTTCTGGCTGCGCATCGTCGCCCGCTCGAACTCATCCGTCCCGTCGATCACACCGGACGGAATCTTCGGCTCCGCGACCGAGCGCGCCGTGCGGGCATTCCAGTCCGCGTACGGCCTGACGGTCGACGGCATCGTGGGCAAGGCCACATGGAACCGGCTGTATGAAGTATACACCGATCTCATCAACGGCATTCTGTCCGAGTCGGAAAAGCCGGGCGTGTATCCGGGCACTCCGCTGCGCGTCGGCTCCACCGGGCAGAAGGTCAAGGAGGTGCAGTATTACCTGTACCTGCTCAGCGCGTACTATCCGGAGATTCCCGCCATCGCGTACGACGGCAAATACGGCACGAAGACGGCCGATGCCGTGCGCGCCTACCAGACGCTGATGGGCCTGACGGCCGACGGCGTGGTGGGACAGAAGACATGGGATTCCATCTATGCGCAGTACCAGAAGTTCCGTTCGATCGACGGCCCGGTGCAGGCACTGCACGCCTACCCCTATCCGGGCTATGTGTTCAAATACGACATGGATGACCGCTGGGTGCTCTACATCCAGTATCTGCTCACGTACACAGGCATCTTTTTCGACAGCATCCTGCCCGTGGAGATGACGGGCGTGTACGACAAAGCCACCGCGGAGAGCGTGCTCTCGTTCACGCAGACGTTCGGCATGGCCGAGACCGACGAAGTAAACGAGACGGTGTGGAACGCAATGGTCATCGTGTACCTCGCCTGCGCGGCCGACACCGGCGAGGCTGCGGACGCGAACGGCGGATACCCCGGCTACGTGATGACGCTCGGCTCGGCGGGCGCTGCGGTGCGGAGGCTGCAGACCTACATGGATGCCATCGCCGTGCGCTACTGCTTCGCGGACTTCACGCCCGTGACCGGCATCTACGACGAGGCCACCGCGGAGGCGGTGCGCCGCTTCCAGGAGGGCTTCGGCCTTCCGGCGACGAGTGCGGCCGACCGCGCAACGTACGATGCGATCTACAACTATTATCTGACACTGACGGAGGAATGACGTATGGCGAAAGTATTTGTGTACGATGCGTTCAGCAATAAGATGATGAAATACACGCTGAATGAGAACGATCCGATGCCGTATGCCTACGGCAACACGATGCTCCTGCGCGAGTTCCGCGGCTCGTCGAACTCACAGGTGCTGTGGACGACCGTCGCGGCGATGGAGGCGTGGAACCTGACCCGCCGCACCTACGGCAAGGGCATCTACATCGGCTACGCGTTCAAGCGCATCTGGGAGGGCGGCCACGGCACGGCCAGCCAGCACTACGCGGGCGTGAGTTTCGACGTCGGCCAGAACACGACGTCCGCCCAGCGCAAACGGATTCACACCGTCGCCACGGACACCGGCGCGTGGGGCTACGTGGAACCGCTGTCGATGACACCGACGTGGGTGCACTTCGACCGCCGCTACGGCAAGCCCGCCTGCTCCGGCACGACCGCCGGCTACCCCACCTGCAAACGCGGCTCGAAAAGCACCTACGTGCTCATTCTGCAGGACGGTCTGAACGCGCTCGGGTATTCCACGCGGACGCTGGACGGCATCTTCGGTGCGAACACGGAATCCGCCGTGAAGGGATTCCAGCGCGCAATGGGCCTGACGGCAGACGGCATCTGCGGATGCCAAACGTGGAAAAAGCTCACAAGCGCCGTCGTCGGCATCGGCCGCACGCAGACGGTCATCGACTGAACAAACGGAAAAAGTCGCCCTTTCGGGGCGGCTTTTTGTATTATAATATGTAAATAATACAGTTCGTAAATTATTCACCGAATGCGGCGGCTACTTCGCGGAGCTTTTCGCGGATCGGCAGCTCGTAGGGGCAGCGCATCTCGCACTTGCCGCAGCCGATGCACGCGGACGCTTTGGCGCTCATCGCGGCGTAGCGCGTGCGGGCCCAGTCGGCGAGGTCGTACCGCTTGAGGTACCCTTCCATCAAAAAGCAGGACGGGATGTCGATGCCGACGGTGCACGGCGCACAGTAGCCGCAGCGGCGGCAGAAATTGCCGGAGAGCTGTTCGCGGATCGTTTCGATGCGCGCCAGTTCGTCCTCTGTGAGCGGGCCTTCGATCCCGGCGGCCGCGGCGTTTTCCTCCGCCTCGGCCAGTTCGGCCATACCGGGGATGGCAACGGTGCAGTTCTCGTTCCGGAGGATATAGCGCATCGCAAGCGTGCCGTCCTCGATGCTGCCGCCGGCCATCGGCTTCATCACGATGACGCCCACGTTCTGCAGCTTTGCCTGCGCGAACAGCGCTTCGCCCTGGTTCTCTACAATATTATAAGGGAACATCACCGTCTCGATCTCCGGATGGCGCAGCAGCTCGGCCAGTGCGTCCACGGAGTGCGCCGTCGCGCCGATGTGGCGCACCTTGCCCGCTTTGACGGCATCCTGGAGCGCGGCCACCGCGCCCTTGTCCGAAAACGCGAGCTCGAAATCCGCCTGTGTCTTGATGTTGTGCAGCTGATAGAGGTCGATGTGGTCGGTGCGCAGATTCGAAAGGCTCGTCTCCACATCGGCCGCCATATGCTCATAGTCGCGCGACATGGACTTCGTCGCGAGGTAGAACTTGTCTCGCATGCCCTCGAGCGCGGCGCCGAGATATTCCTCGGACACGGTGTAGCCGCGGGCGGTATCGATAAAGTTGACGCCGAGCTGCACGAGGCGCTCCAGCAGTTCGCGCGTCTTTTCCGGGGTGATGCGCTGGACGGGAATGCCCCCGAGGCCCACGACGGAAACGTTCAGCCCTGTTTTGCCGAGAGTGCGGTATTTCATATGCCTGTTCTCCTTTTTCTGCATGTTTTGTGGTATGATAAGAATATACGGTGCTCCTGCCGGAGACCGGAATCGAAACGGAAAGGGCGGCCCGCCCCGCGGGTCGGGAATGAATGGATGCGACCGATTTCACGCCGCGCCCTGATCGCAGGGCTTGTTCTGTTCGCCGCCGGGATGGCGGCTGCCGCGCAGTGGGATCTCACCGTCAATCAGGCGGTGTACACTCCGGCGCACCCCGTCGCTTTGTTCCTCGAGGCGTTCGGGTTCTATCCGCTGTATCTGCCCGCGCTGCTCTGGGTGTGCACCGCGGCGCAGCGCGCCGGGCGCACCGCCGTGCGTGCTGCGCTGTGGGCGGTTTGTGCCGCCGGGGCCGCGGGGCTCTGGGCGTACTCTGCGCATGAGCTCGCCAAGCGCGGCATCCCGTCCGCGCTGCCGTGCGCTGCCGTCTGGCTCGTGCTGGCCGCTCTGTGGGTGTGGTATGTGCGCGCGCTGGGGCACGTCTCCCCCGCCGTCCGCGCGCGGCTTTCGTTCGCGTTCGGCGCGGCAACCGCTTATCTCGCGGCGCAGACCGTCGTCATCAACCTTTTGAAGACGGTCTGGGCGCGCACGCGGTTCGACGACATGCTCGCGGCCGGGAGCTTTGCGGACTTCACGCCCTGGTTCCGTCCGTTCGGAAACGGCGGCTCCAGCTTTCCGTCCGGGCACACGGCCGCGGCGTGCGGCGTGTTCGCGCTGATTTTCCTGTGCGACGCGCTGCCCGCATGGAACCGCCGGCGCACCGCCGTCTGGGCGGGATGCTGGGCGTACGTCGTGCTGATGGCCGTCAGCCGCGTGGTGATCGGCCGCCATTATCCGAGCGATACGCTCGCGGCGATGTCCGTGATGACGCTGCTGCTATTCGCCGTCCGCTCGAGCCGCCCCTACCGGAGGCGTCTCGAGGAACTTCCGGACATCTGAATCATTTCAAAAGAGGGCTGCCGGGCAGCCCTCTTTTTTGTCACTGTACTGTGATGCAGAAGAAATACTGGATATAGCCGCGCCCCGTCCACTCGGCGCGCACGCGGTAAATATACGTTCCCGCCACCGTCGGGGCGCTGAAGTTGCACGGATCTCCGGACGAGAGCTCCAGAAAGTCCTGCCCGTGCTGCCCTTCGGCGCGCCAGACCTGAACCTTGGCCGGGTCGCGCGAGAACGTGAGCGAGACCGGCACGCCCGCGCTGATGGTCGTGGGCGTGAGCGGGAGATCTTCCGCCGTGACGGGCGGCGTGCGCCGCTCGATCGTGGTAAAAAAGCTCCACTCATACCCCGCGCGCAGCAAACTCACCGGCTCGTTGTTGGCGGGCGCTCCGTTGTTCGCCTCCGTCGTGAGCGGCGTGCCGTTGCACGTCACCGTCAGGATCGGCAGCGACGATTCCGGATTCTGCGTGTCCAGCGCTTCTTTGATCATCATCGTGATCACCGCGCTCAGCGCGATCAGCACCGCTCCGATGATGACTTTTCGGACAAATATTTTCGGCATTCTCATGTCAGCAACTCCACTTAGCCGCGCCGCACCGGCTTCGGGGCGCAGCGCCGTCATTATTCCTATGATACATCATCACCGCATAAAAATCCAGCTGTCCGCATAGTTTTTTGCGAAAGGCGGTGAGCGGTATGCCACAATCCATCCGAAGCGCGCGTGCGGGCACGCGCCGTCTGACGTCCCGCGACGTTCCCGAGGCGCTGGCGCTGTACCGCGCAGCGGGGCGCGACGGCGCGTGGGCCGACGAGGATTCCCTCGCGCGCGCGTGCGCCGCGGGGCAGCTCTACGGCGTGTTTTCCGGCGGTCTGCGCCTGTGCGGCGGAGTGTACCGCGCGCCGCTGTTCCCGGATCTGCGCGCAGCTGTCGACAAGACGCTTCTCGTGCCGCGCGGCTGCCGCCTGCTGCTGCCCCCGGCCGGGACGTCCGCGCGGGGCGCGGAATCCTTTCTGGAACTGCTGCTGGCGCGCGCCGCGGGCGAGCGGCCCGTCTGGCTTCCCGTGCCGGTGCGCACCGGCACACCGCTGCTCCGCGCGTGTTTCGGCGCGGGGTTCACGCTCCGCGCGATCCGCCCCCTGCACCGGCTGCGCCCGCACTATTTTTTTGAAAGCTGCGGCGGTGAGGTGAAAATGCTGCCGGAATATAGTATAATGATACCTGTTTCAGACACGCTCACGCTCTCGCGGCTTCTGGAAAACGGTATGCGGGGCGTGGGGCTGCGCGCTGCGCGCGGCGGCCCGGCGGTGTGTCTGGCGGAAGACGAAACAAAGGCGGGGATCGGATGAAACTTGTGATTCTGGAGCGCTACGCGCTGAAGGACGGAGATCTGGACTGGTCAGAGATCCGGGAGCTTGCGGACGAGGTGGAGACCTACCCGCGCACCGCGCCGGATGAAGTCATTCCCCGGCTGCGCGGCGCACAGTTCGCCGTCGCCAACAAGGTGAACATCAATGAAGCGGTGCTGCGCGCATGCCCCGACCCCCAATGGGTGGGCATGACCTCCACCGGAACGGACAGCCTCGACCTCGAGGCGTGCCGCCGGCATGGTGTCCTCGTGGCAAACGTGCCGGGTTACTCGACGCCCAGCGTGGCGCAGTGTGCATTCGCGCTGCTGCTGGAGCTGTGCATGTCACCGGGCCGGTTCGACGCCTCCGTGCGAAACGGCCACTGGCAGGCGGACATCCCCGCGGACGCCGGGGTCTTCACCCCGTACGAGCTGTACGGCAAGACGTTCGGCGTGCTGGGATACGGCGCGATCGGCCGCGCCGCGGCATCCATCGCACAGGCGTTCGGCATGCGCGTGATCTGCCACACGCGCACGGTGCGCGACGAATGGCTCGGCCGCGGCGTGGAATTCGTCGGGCTGGACGAGCTGTTCCGCTGCAGTGACGTGATCTCCCTGCACTGTCCGCTGACGGAGCAGACGCGCGGCATTGTGAGCCGCGAGCGCCTCGCCCTGTGCCGGCCGGGCGCACGCATCGTGAACACGGCCCGCGGTCTGCTTGTGGACGAGCAGGCGGTGTGCGACGCGCTGTGCGCGGGACAGCTGGCGGGATACGCCGCCGATGTGGCCGGCGTCGAGCCGATGCGGGCGGACAACCCTCTTCTGGCCGCGCCGAACACGATCCTGACGCCGCACATGGCGTGGACGACACAGGGAGCCCTCGACCGGCTGACCAAAGCCGTGACGCAGAACCTGCGCTCGTTCCTCGCGGGGCATCCCGAGAACATCGTAAATGGATAAATCCGGCAGACCGCCGCTGTTTTTTTGAACAGCGGCGGCTTTTTTGCTTCATATTGTTTAATTTTTCACAAAATAGCTTTCCTTTCAAAGAAAAAAGTTTGTGCGTTTTTTTCTTGTATTTCAGTTGCAAAAGGATTACTATTATCAGATATGGAAAGCAAAATCCTTGAAAATCCACAAAGGAGGGCCGCTTCATGGAAACATTTATGGAGCGAATCATCGAGACCGACCGGCGGGCCCGAGAAGTGATTGAAAAAGCGCTCGCCCAGCGCGAGGGCGATCTGGCCGCCGCGCGCAAGCAGGCGCAGGAGGAAGTGCACAAGCGCACCGAAGCGCTGCGCGCCGAGATGGACACCATTGACCGCGAGGCCGGGAAATCCCGTGCGCAGAGCGCGCAGGAGGCCGACCGGGAATATCTTTCCGCCAAACACGCGCTCGACGCGGCGTTTGAGGAAAAGCGCGAGGACTGGCTGAAGCGCATCTGCTCGCGCGCGGCGGGGCTGTAAATGACCGCCGGTTCGGAAAGGAGGTCCTGACAGGATGCTGGAAGATCTTTCGGCTCTGGCCATCGTCCCGAAGGCCCGGGCCATCGCCGCACGGCGCTTGTCGCAGAATGATTACGACGAGCTGATGCGGCGGCGCAGCGTGATCGAGGTGGTCGCTGCCTTGAAAAGCCACCCCTATTTTGAGAAGAGCCTTGCGGGGCTGGGAGCGAACGGCGAGGTCCACCGCGAACAGCTGGAGCAGGCGCTGTCGAAGGACATCTTCTTCAAGTACGAATCCCTGATGCGGTATTCGTTCCGGGAACATCACTTCGGCGCGTTTTTCCTGGTGCGCTGCGAGGTGAACGAGATCCTCGCGAAGCTGAATCTGCTCTCGCGCGGCGCGACATCGCGGTACATCATCCAGATGCCCGGCTTTCTGGCGAGCCACACGCGGTTTTCCCTGCTGAAGCTGGCCGAGGCCAAGAGCGCGCAGGCGTGCGTGTCCGTTCTCGCGGGCACTCCGTACGCGGCAATCCTGCGCTCGTGCCTGCCGGAAGACGGCAGCGAACCGGATTACCTGGCCTGCGAGCACGCGTTCACGTGTTACTACTACGACTTCTGTCTGCGCAAACTCCGCGAGGACGTACATCCGCGCGAACGCGCCGAGACGCAGCAGCTGTTCGAGTGCGAAGCGGAGATCGCCAACCTCGACATCATTTTCCGCGCCAAGGCGTTCTTCGCCGAGAGCATGCCGCCCGAGCGCATCCGCGCGCTTCTCGTTCCCGTGTACCGCGTGCTGAACGAAAAGCAGCTGTACGCGCTGGCGGACACCGCGACGCTGGACGAATTTCTCCAGAAGTACAACGCGTCCCGCGCGGCCGCGTACTACGGCGAGCGGACGGCGAAGAATTCGTCGGACGCCGACGCCCGCGGAAAGAGCCGTCTGTACGCCACGGCCGAGCATCTGCTGCGCTTCTCGAACACACCGCAGACCGTTCTGGCGGCAGTCCTCTGCCTTGCGGATCTGGAGCGGAGCAACATCATCAATGTGGTCGAGGGCGTGCGGTACGGCCTGCCGCCCGAGAAGATCGCGGCTTTTTTGAAAAACAGAAAGAAGGTGTGAGCAGTGGGAATGACGCAAATGACGCACATCAGCATTTACGGGCCCGGCAACAACGCGCGTACGGTGCTGGAGATTCTGGCAAAACTTGCCTGCTTTCAGCCTGACGAGACGGCTGCCGACATCAACGCTGTGCGCCAGAAACAGGAAAATCCTTATGCGCCGCTCCTGACCCAGACTCTGGGCCTTTTGCAGGATCTCGGAGAGACGCGCGAGCCGCCGGCTTATACGGGCACGCGCTTTGAGCTCAAAGACGTGAGCGCGGAAGTGGAGACGCTCAGCGCGAAGGTCGCCGAGCGCGGCAAGCGCAAGGCGGAGATCGAAGCGCAGCTGTCCACGTTCGAACAGACGAAAGCGCAGCTGTACCATCTGACGAGCCTGAACGCGAGCATGGACGAGATCTTCGCGTGCAAGTATCTGAAGGTCCGCTTCGGCCGCCTGCCGAAGGACAGCTTTGTGAAGCTGCCCTACTACGCCGACAAATCGTTCACGTTCCGCGAGTACGACTTCGACGGCGAATACTACTGGGGCATGTATTTTGTGCCCGAGGAATCCGCAGCCGAGGTGGATGCCATCTTCAAGGCGCTGTATTTCGAGCGCGTCTGGATGCCGGACTTCGTTCACGGCACGCCGCAGGACGCCCTGGCGCAGCTGCTGGAAGACGAGGCCAAGGACAAAGCGGAACTGGCTGAACTGACGGGCGCGGCACAGCTCGCGGGGCCCGCGGAGATCGAGCGTCTGCTCGCGAGCGCGGCCTGGCTGAACTATGAATCCCAGATTTTCGAGATGTACAAATACGTCATCCAACTCGAGCACAGCTACTACATCAGCGGCTTTGTGCCGAGCGAGTCCCTGCCGGTGCTGCGCAGCGCCCTGAAGGGTCTGGACGGCGTGGAGGCGACGGAAGAGCCCCTCGAGGGCACGGACGCCGCGGCGGTGCACCCGCCGGTGAAGCTGAAAAACAACTTCTTCGCCCGGCCGTTCGAGATGTTCGTCGAGATGTACGGTCTGCCCTCTTACGGCGACCTCGACCCCACCCCGTTCGTGGCGCTGACGTACTCCATCCTGTTCGGCGCAATGTTCGGCGATGTCGGCCAGGGCATTGTGCTCGGGCTGGTGGGCTACTTCATCATGTACAAGAAGTTCAAGCTCGGCATCGGCCTCGTGCTGACGCGCTGCAGCGTGTTCAGCACGCTGTTCGGTTTCATCTACGGCAGCGTGTTCGGCTTCGAACATGTGCTCGACCCGATGTTCCACGCGCTCGGCTTTGAGGAAAAGCCCATTGAAGCCCTGACGCCGGACGGCATCATCACGCTGCTGCTCGCATCGGTGGCGGCGGGCGCGCTGCTCATCATCGTCGCCATGTGCACGGGCGTGTATTCGTGCGTGCGGCGCGGCGAGACGGCGCGGGCCGTGTTCTCCGCCAACGGTGTGGCGGGCATCGTGTTCTACTTCTCGCTTCTGATACTGCTGCTCAAGTTCGCGGCCGGCATGGCGATCCCGTTCGTGGGCACGCCGCTGTTCTATGTGCTGTGCCTTGCGCTCCCGTTTGTGTGCATCTACTTCTCCGAACCGCTGACGAAAAAGTTCTCCGGCGAGGAAAACCACGAGACCGTGGGCGAGATGCTGATGAACGGATTCTTCGAGATGTTTGACGCGCTGTTGTCGTTCGCGTCGAACACGATGAGCTTCTTGCGCGTGGGCGGCTTCACGCTGGCGCACGCGGGTATGATGACGATGGTGTTCACGCTGGCGGAGATGACGCCGAACGTGTTCTTCTATGCGCTGGTCGTCATCATCGGCAACGCGGCGGTCATGGGTCTCGAGGGCCTGTTCGTCGCCATTCAGGTGCTCCGTCTGGAGTTTTACGAAATGTTCAGCCGCTTCTTTGAGGCCGACGGCGAGCCCTTCAGCCCGCTGCGCATCCGGTCCATCGGGCAGGCATGACATAAACATTTTCTATTTTTATCGAATTACGGAGAGTGATCGTTATGAAAAAACTGACTCGTACTTTGTTCGTCTTTGCCATTGCCCTTGCCGCGTTTGCCGCGCTGGGCTGCGTGTTCGCCGACGGCAGCACGGCCGCCGCTGCCGCTGTTGACATGAACAAGGGCGTCAGCCTGCTGGCTGCCGCGCTCGCGATGGGCATTTCCGCCATCGGTTCCGGCATCGCCGTCGGCGCGGGCGCTCCCGCCGCCATCGGCGCCCTGACGGAAGACCCGAAGAGCTTCGGTAAAGCGCTGATCTTCGTTGCTCTGGGCGAAGGTATCGCCCTGTACGGCATGCTGATCGCCATCCTGATCTGGACGAAGGTCTGATCGCCATGAAGTACTTTCTGATCAGCGACAACGTGGACACACTGGCCGGGATGCGCCTTGTGGGCGTGGACGGCGTCGTGGTGCACGAGGAGGAAGAGGTCCGCGAGGCGCTTGACAAAGCGTGCGCCGACCCGGAGATCGGCCTCGTGCTCGTCACCGACAAGCTGATTGCAAAATGCGCCTCGCTCGTATTCTCGTACAAGCTCGGGCGCACGCGGCCGCTCATCGTCGAGATGCCCGACCGCCACAGCGACACCACGCCCGGCGACAGCATCAAACGCTACATCTCCGAAGTGGTCGGCGTGAAGATTTGAGGTGAACAGCATGGCAACAAATAAAATGAGCGAACCGAAGGCCGAGAGCGCGCAGCAGTACGCGGATTTCGAAGCCTCGGTCATGGCCGCCGCCGAGCGCAAGGCCAGGAAGATCGAGGCGGAGACGCAGCGCCTGTGCGCCGCCGCGCGTGACGAACTGCTCGCAGGCGTAACAAGCGACGCCGTGGCCGAGCACCGCAGCAAGGTCAAGGCCGATCTGCGCCGCGCCGCGGCCGCCGCGCGGCAGGACAACCGCCGCCGTCTGCTCGTATACCGCGAGCAGCTGGTGAACGGCCTGTTTGCCGAGGCTGCGGAAAACCTGACCGCCTTTGCCGACGGTCCGGATTACAAGGCATATCTCGAGCGCACGCTGCGCCCGCTGGCGGACAAGGTCTCCGGCGGCTGCACGGTGCTCGTGCGCGAAAAAGATCTGGCGCTCGCGCCCTTTTTCGCAACGCTCCTGCCCGGCGCACAGTGCCGCGCCGACCACACCATCCGCATCGGCGGAGCCAAGGTGATGGCGGGACGCATTTTGTACGACGAGACGCTGGACGACGCGCTGAGCGCCGTCCGCGGGGATTTTCTGGCCGAGTGCGGCCTGCGTGTGGATGAGAAAGGCGGCGAGGCGGAATGAACGATGTGATCTATTCGGTCAACGGCCCCGTCGTGACCGTGCGCGGGACGCGCAGCTTCTCGATGATGGAAATGGTCTACGTCGGCGACGCGGGCCTCATCGGCGAAGTCATCAGCGTCACGAACGAAAAGACGACCATTCAGGTCTATGAGGACACGACCGGCGTGCGCGTGGGCGAGCCGGTCAAGGGATCGGGCGCGCCGCTGTCGGCGACGCTCGGCCCGGGCATCATGCAGAACATCTTCGACGGCATCGAGCGGCCTCTGGCCGACATCGCCGCGCAGTCCGGCGCGTTCATCGCCACGGGCGTGCGCGCCTCGAGCCTGCCCGTCGACAAGAAATGGGACGTGACCGTCCTCGTCAAGGTGGGCGACTACGTCCACGGCGGCGACTTCATCGCCAGCTGCCCCGAGACGAGCATCATCACGCACCGCAGCATGGTTCCGCCCAACCTCTCCGGCTCCGTCGTGTGGACGGCGGAGAACGGGCAGTACACCGTCACCGACCCGATCTGCCGCATCCGTCTGGACGACGGCCGTGAGGAGACGCTGTATCTCGCCCAGAAGTGGCCGATCCGCATGCCGCGCCCGGTGCGCGGCCGCCACTCCATCGACCGCCCGCTCATCACGGGCCAGCGCGTCATCGACACACTCTTCCCCATCGCCAAGGGCGGCGCTGCCGCCGTGCCGGGCGGATTCGGAACGGGCAAGACCATGACGCAGCATCAGCTCGCCAAGTGGTGCGACGCCGACATCATCGTCTACGTCGGCTGCGGCGAGCGCGGCAACGAGATGACGCAGGTTCTGGACGAATTCAGCGAACTGGAAGACCCGAAGAGCGGCAAGCCCATGACCGAGCGCACCGTGCTGATCGCCAACACGAGCAACATGCCGGTGGCCGCGCGCGAGGCGAGCATCTACACGGGCATCACGCTCGCGGAGTACTACCGCGACATGGGCTACGACGTCGCCATGATGGCCGACTCCACCTCCCGCTGGGCCGAGGCTCTGCGCGAGATCTCCGGCCGTCTGGAAGAGATGCCCGCCGAGGAGGGCTTCCCCGCCTATCTGCCCAGCCGTCTGGCCGCGTTCTACGAGCGCGCCGGCTGCGTGGACACGCTCGCGGGCGGCGAGGGTTCCATCTCCGTCATCGGCGCCGTGTCGCCGCAGGGCTCGGACTTCTCCGAGCCGGTCACGCAGAACACCAAGCGCTTCGTGCGCTGCTTCCTCGCGCTGGACAAATCGCTGGCGTATGCGCGCCACTACCCCGCCATCAACTGGACCATCAGCTACAGCGAATACTACGAAGACCTCGACCCGTACTACGAAAAGAACATCGGGCCGGACTTCTGCCGCCTGCGCGGCCGCATGCTGGGTCTTCTGAGCGAGGAGAACAAGCTGATGGAGATCGTCAAACTGATCGGCTCCGACGTTCTGCCCGACTCGCAGAAGGTGACGCTGGAGATCGCGCGCGTCATCCGCGTGGGCTTCCTGCAGCAGAACGCGTTCCACAAGAACGACACGTACGTGCCTCTGGAAAAGCAGATGTGGATGATGGACGCCATCATGCATCTGTACGACCGCGCCGCCGCGCTGTGCGAAGCGGGCGTGCCGGTGAGCGCGATGAGCGCGGCCGGACTGTTCGACCGTCTCATCAAGGTGAAGTATGAGATCCCGAACGACCGCGTACAGATGTTCGGCGACGTGGAAAAAGAACTTGACCGCGTGTGCGACGAGCTGCTGGCAAAGCAGAAAGCCGCCGCACCGCAGAAGGAGTGAGCGCAATGGCAATGGAATATCTGGGTCTTGACGAGATCAACGGCCCGCTCGTGGCGCTCGACGGCGTCGAGGGCGCCGGGTACGAGGAAATGGTCCGTCTGCGCACCGCGGACGGAGAGCGTCTCGGACGCGTCATCGCGCTGGAGGGCAGCCGCGCCGTCGTGCAGGTATTTTCCGGCACGAGCGGCCTGTCTCTGGACGGCGTGAGCACGCGTTTTTCCGGCAAGCCGATGGAGCTTGCCCTCGCCCCCGAGATCGTGGGGCGCATCTTCAACGGCGCGGGCGAGCCGATCGACGGCCTCGGCAGCGTCTATCCCGAAAAATTTGCGGACGTCAACGGCAGCGCCATCAACCCGGTGAGCCGCGCGTATCCGCGCAACTACATCCGCACGGGCATTTCGTCCATCGACACGCTCATCACGCTGATCCGCGGCCAGAAGCTGCCGATCTTCTCCGGCAGCGGCATGAGCCACAACCGTCTGGCCGCGCAGATCGTGCGCCAGGCGCGCATCAGCGAGGAGGAGGGCGCAAATTTCGGCATCGTGTTCTGCGCCATGGGCGTGACGAAGGACGTTGCCGACTACTTCCGCCGCAGCTTCGAGGAATCGGGCGCGCTGAACCGCGTGACGATGTTCGTGAACCTCTCGTCCGACCCGATCATCGAGCGCATCCTGACGCCGCGCTGCGCGCTGACGGCCGCGGAATATCTGGCGTTCGAGCAGAACATGCACATTCTGGTCATCATGACGGATATGACGAGCTACGCCGAGGCGCTGCGTGAGCTGTCGAGCTCCAAGGGCGAGATCCCCGGCCGCAAGGGCTATCCGGGCTACCTGTATTCGGACTTCGCGTCGCTGTACGAGCGCGCCGGCGTCATCAAGGGCCGCGGCGGCAGCGTGACGCAGATCCCCATCCTGACGATGCCGAACGACGACATCACGCACCCGATCCCCGACCTGACGGGTTACATCACCGAGGGGCAGATCGTGCTGGACCGCTATCTCGACCAGCAGGGCATCTATCCGCCCATCAGCGTGCTGCCTTCCCTGTCGCGTCTGATGAAGGACGGCATCGGCGAGGGCTTCACCCGCGCCGACCACGCCGACGTCGCGAACCAGCTCTTTGCGAGCTACGCGAAGGTGTCCGACGCGCGCGGCCTCGCGTCCGTCATCGGCGAGGAAGAGCTGTCGGCCTCCGACAAACTCTACCTCTCGTTCGGCGACCGCTTTGAGCGCGAGTTCCTCGGCCAGGGCGCCGACACCGACCGCACCATCGACCAGAGCCTGGACCTCGGCTGGCATCTTCTCTCGATCCTGCCGCGCGAGGAACTGGAACGCCTGGACGAGAAGCTGCTGGACGAACACTACGGCAAACACTGATTCGGACCGCGGAAAGGAGGCGGCATCATGGCGGAACAGATCTTCCCCACCAAAGGCAACCTGATCGCCTGCAAAAAGAATCTGGCGCTGGCCAAGCTCGGCTTTGACCTTCTGGACCGCAAGCGCAACGTGCTGATGCGCGAGATGATGAAGCTGATCGACGAGGCGGCCGCCATGCAGCGCGAGATCGGCGACACCTTCTCCGAGGCGTACAGCGCATTGCAGAGCGCCAACATCACCCTCGGCATCGACCGCTCGCTCGGCGAGCTGCACACCGAGGAGAACGGTTTTTCCTACACGAGCCACAGCATCATGGGCGTGGAACTGCCCACGACCCACCTGGAGACGACCGCGCCGGCGCCGTATTACGGATTCCACGGCACGAGCGCCCAGCTGGACAACGCGCTCATCTGCTTCGACCGCGTGAAACGCATCTGTGCGCAGCTCGCGGGCATCGAGAACAGCGTCTACCGTCTGGCCACGGCCATCAAGAAGACGCAGCGCCGCGCCAACATGCTGGAGAACGTCGTCATTCCCCGTCTGGAGACGAACATCCGTTACATCTCCTCGACGCTGGAAGAACATGACCGTGAGGAATTCACGCGCATGAAGGTCATCAAACGCTACAAAAACAAGAGCGCCTGAGCCATC
>CALXBO010000033.1 GCA_944386565.1 uncultured Ruthenibacterium sp.
TGTTCCGGGGCTTTTTGCATTCTTATTTGCCGAACGTCAGCACAACTTTGCGGATGGACGGGTCGCGGCTGTCGACGAAGTCGAACGCCTTCTGAGCCTCCGTGAACGGGAACGTGTGCGACACGCTGCCCGTCAGGTCGACCTTGTGCGCGTTCACGAGGTCGATGACGTCCTGGAACTTGCGGTTCTGCAGGCGGGAGCCGCGCACGTCGAGCTCCTTCGACGTGATGACGAACTGGTTTACCTCGGTGGGCGCGACCGAGAAGCCCATCGTGATGACGCGCCCGGCGTTTCCGGTTGCCTGCAGCGCGTTCAGCAGGCTGCCCTTGACGCACGCCGCGTCGATCGTGACGGTCGGGCCGTAGCCGTCCGTCAGCTCGTGGGCGCGGGCCGGCAGGTCCTCGCGGGCGCTGTTGATGACGTCCGTCGCGCCGTTTTTCAGCGCTTCGTCGAGCTTCGCGTCGTCGATGTCCGCCACGATGATGCGCTGCGGGTGATACAGGCGCACGATGCGCAGGATGCTGCTGCCCAGCGCGCCGGAACCGATGATGAGCACGGTGTCGTCCGATTCCAGCTGTGCGCGCGAGCAGCACTGCACGGCGATGGTCGTCGGCTCGATCATCACGGCGTCGGTGTCGGACAAAAAGTCCGGCAGGAGATAGCAGTCGGTGTCGGCCACGTCGATGTACTCGCGGTAGCCGCCGTCGATGTGCACGCCGCGCACGTGAAGGTCGCCGCAGACATTCGGGCGGCCCTTGCGGCACGCGTAGCAGTGGCCGCAGGCCGTGACCTGGTCGATGATGACGCGGTCGCCCACCTTGACCTTTTTGGCCGTGGGGCCCACTTCCTCCACGACGCCCACGATCTCATGGCCGATCACGCGCGGATACGTGGCTGCGGCGTTCGTGCCGTGGTAGATGCCCATGTCGCTGCCGCAGATGCCCGCGGCCGTCATGCGCACGATGACGTTGTGCTCTTCGGTGAGCTGCGGCTTTTCCATGTCGATGATGCGAAGATCGCCGGGTTGTACGATTTGAACTGCTTTCATTGCCAAGACCTCCGGTTGTTCAGTAACGGGAAAAAGGGGAAGACGCGGTCGGGACGCGCCCTCCCCGCTTGCAGGCTGCGCCGGGCAGGCGCTCTCTCTTTCCTTGCTGCACCTTCATCATAGCAACTAATATACTAGTATGTCAATCAGCGGATGGTACAAAAAAAGGTGAAATTTCTTGGCAGAATTTCTCCGGTGTGCGGGGGGGGGGGGGGATCCGAACGGGACGCAGCGCGCGGCGAAAGGCGGCGCGCACAGACCGGGGCCGGCGCGGGCAAGCCCCGGAATCCGGGCGGACAGAGGGCGCCGCGCGCGAGGGGGAAGGCGGCGCAAAGCCGGGGGAAAGGGATGCCGCGCGCGGAAAGAGACCGTCCGAAGACGCAAAAAGCCCCCCGGGCAACCCGACGCCCGGGGGGCTTGCGGCCTTGCGGCCGAAAGAGAGAGCGGACCCGACCACGCGCAGAGCGGCGCATGCGGCCCGCTGCCGCGCAGCCTATGCGAACGGCCGCGCAGCAGAAGGTGCGCGCAGCGCGCACCTTATTTCTAATGATACACCACTTTTGCTCCCGCCGCAAGGGAAAATGCGCGGGCGCGGCGCATACAAAAGCCGGGCGGCTGCTGCCGCAGCCGCCCGGAAAAGCCTATGGATTACAGGCACCACTCCGCGCCCAGACCCGTGACGGTGAACGCCGTCAGGATGTACAGGCAGATCGAAGTGACATACGCGAACGGGATCGAGAGCTTCAGATAATCTCTCGACTCGACCTTCGTGTAGGCAAGACCCCACGCGATCCAGGACTGCGTGATGCACGAACCGACGTTGACCGTCGTGGACGGGATGGTAAACGCGCAGAACAGGAACGGGATGGAGAAGTTGCCGACACCGGACAGAACGCCGAGCGTGGCGGCGCCGCAGCCGTACACGGTGAGAGGTCCGCGGAAGAAGCCCAGGATGGTCAGCACGGCAAACACGACGCAGACGACGATCTCGCTGCGGGGCATGATGCCGCCGATGACGACCTTGAAGTACGGAGAAGCATACGTGGCGCAGGTGTTGAACATCGGCAGCGTGAGCAGGAAGCCGATCAGCGGAGCGGTGTCCACAACGCCTTCGTAGTACAGCTTGTTGACGAGCTGGCAGTTCTCCTTGAACGTGCCCTTCATTTTGCCGCAGATGAACAGAGCCGCAAAGCCCGCGATGACGAAGCCGCCGATGACGGAGAAGTCAAACGCGATCTTCAGCACGACCGGCACGATGGGCAGGATCAGCGCGATGGCGGGCGCGTCCTTCGTCTGCGCGGCGCCGGCGGTCTGGGCAGCCCAGGCGTGGCGCTTGCCGCCGCTGAACTTCAGATAGATGCCGGTGAGCACGGAGACGCTGACGACGGAGATCGCCAGAGCGTAATAGCCCCAGTGCGTGGCGTACCACGTGAACGAGAACTGCGGCATCTCGTCGGCGCCCAGCAGGAACGCGCGCATCTGCGAGAACTGCAGAACCGGGTTCAGGTACATGCCGGCGGAGACGGAGCCCATGAACGTGAACATCGCGATGGCCTTGGGGATGCCCAGGCTCATCAGGATGGGCAGCACGATAACGCCGATGGCGATCACGGGGCCCGCGCCCATCATGGCCGTGAAGATGAAGGCCGTGACGACGTTCAGAAGGATGATCGTGATGAGGGGACGGTCGCCGCCCAGCTCAACCGTCTTGCGGATGAGGGTGGACGCGATGCCGGTCTCCATCAGAACGCGGCCGAACCAGGCGCCCCAGCACACGTTGACGAGCGTGGTGCCCCAGCCTTCCGGCGCGGACTGATAGATGTTGTTCAGAACCGCCACGAGGCCCTTGCCGCCCTCAAACTGGAGAACGGGGTTGTTGGCCAGGAATCCGGCGGACGAGACGGCCACACCGCCCAGAGACAGCACCGTCCACACAACGGAAATGATCAAAAAGCCGATCATCAGGTTGTAGCCCTTGACGCAGTACCACGCCAGAGCGAAGAATGTCAAAAGCAGAAGAATACCAATGACATATTCCATAAAATGAATCCTCCCTTTCGGATGAGATGGTCCCGTGCCGGACGGCAGCACCGGCGCGGAAATGGTTCAGCCGCCCAATACACAAACGGCCGATTCATCGCATACATTATAAACAATCGGGGGATTAAATTCAAGTGTTTTTCTCGGCAGAATCACGAAAAGATGAAAAAACTGTGAAGAAAGGCCGTAAATTCGGCCGCTCCGCGAGAATAAAACCGGCTTACAGGCCGCGTTCCTTTTTCCACGCGATGAACTCGTCGTAACTGCCCGTGCGGTCGAGACATCCGCCCGAAAGGGGGATCTCGATGATGCGGTTGGCCACCTCGTCGAGGAACTGGTGGTCGTGCGAGGCGACGATCACATTGCCGGGGAACGCCGCGAGACCGCCCGCGAGCGCCTGGATGCTCTCGAGGTCGAGGTGGTTCGTCGGCTGGTCGAGCACGAGCACGTTCGCGTGCGTCATCATCATGCGCGAGAGCATGCAGCGCACCTTCTCGCCGCCGGAGAGAACGCTCGCGGGCTTGAACACCTCGTCGCCCGAGAAGAGCATGCGGCCGAGAAAGCCGCGCAGGTAGGTCTCGGCGGGGTCGTCGCTGTACTGGCGCATCCACTCGATGAGGTTGCCCTCGAAGCCCTCGAAGAACGGCGAGTTGTCGCGCGGGAAGAACGCCTGGCTCGTCGACACGCCCCACTTGAAGGAGCCCGCGTCGGGCTCCAGTTCGCCCGCGAGGATCTGCATCAGCGCGGTGTGGCCGGCCTCGTTGTCGCCCACGAGCGCGATCTTGTCGCCCTTGTTCACGATGAAGCTCACGTTGTCGAGCACCTTCACGCCGTCGACGGTCTTGGTCAGGCCGTCCACGAACAGGATGTCCTTGCCGGCCTCGCGCTCGGGCGAAAAGCCGACGTACGGATATTTGCGGCTCGAGGCGGGCATCTCCTCGAGCGTGATGGAATCGAGGATCTTCTTGCGGCTCGTGGCCTGCTTCGACTTCGACTTGTTCGCGGAGAAGCGGCGGATGAATTCCTGCAGTTCGCGGATCTTCTCTTCCTTTTTCTTGTTCTGGTTGCGCACGAGCTGCTGGAACAGCTGGCTCGACTCGTACCAGAAATCGTAGTTGCCCGCGTACAGCTTCACCTGATTGTAGTCGATGTCCACGATGTGCGTGCACACGGCGTTCAGGAAGTGGCGGTCGTGGCTCACGACGAGGATCGTCGCGTCGCAGTCGATGAGGAACTCCTCGAGCCACTCGACGGATTCGAGGTCGAGACCGTTCGTGGGCTCGTCGAGCAGGATGACGGACGGGCTGCCGAACAGCGCCTTCGCCAGCAGCACCTTGACCTTCTGGCGCTCGGTGAGCGTGTTCATGACGGCTTCATGCAGCTCCACCGGCACGCCCAGGCCGGACAGAAGCTGCGCGGCCTGCGTCTCGGCCTCCCAGCCGTCCATCTCCGCGAACTCGCCCTCCAGCTCGGCGGCGCGCTCGCCGTCGGCGTCGGAGAAGTCGGGCTTTGCGTACAGCGCGTCCTTCTCCTGCATGATCTCATACAGGCGCGGGTTGCCGCGCAGCACCACGTCCATGACGGTGCAGTCGTCGTATTTGAAGTGATCCTGCTCGAGCACGCTCATGCGGTCGTCCGGGCCGAGCGTCACCGAGCCGGTGCTCGGCTCGATCTGGCCGGAGAGGATGCGCAGGAACGTCGATTTTCCCGCGCCGTTTGCCCCGATGATGCCGTAGCAGTTGCCGGGGGTGAATTTGAGGTCGACGTGCTTGTACAGCGTTCCCGTCGAAAACTGAAGGCTTACGTCCGTGACAGTCAGCATAATAACTCCTTTTTGTATCGCGTTGGCACAGTGTGTCTACCATAGCATATCCCGGAGGCTTTTGCAACTTGCGAAGCGCATCTTCGTGTGCTAGGATATACAATAAGGTAAAAGGAGGGGTCGGGCATGGCGGAAAACGGAAAGGTGTATGCGCGGCAGTATGCATACGAGACGCTGCGCGAGCGCATTCTCACATGCCGCTACGCGCCGGGGGAACTTCTGAACGAGACGGCGCTGGGGGAGAAACTCGGCGTGAGCCGCACGCCCATCCGCGAGGCGCTCGGGCGGCTCGAGCGGGAGTCGCTCGTGGAGATCCTTCCGAAGATCGGCGTTCGCGTGACGGAGCTGAGCATCGCCGACATCAACGAGATCTACGCGGCGCGCGAGCTCATCGAGCCGTACATCATCGAGGAGGGGGCCGCGTCGCTCGACCGCCGCGCCCTCATGCGCGTGCGCGACGCGCTGACGGCGCAGTCCGGCGGGACGGACGAGCAGGAGCAGTACAATATGGACAGCGACCTGCACGCACTGCTGCTCACGGCCAACCGCAACCGCTATCTCGCCGCGGCCATCGACAACGTGTACGCGCAGAACCAGCGCGTGCGAATCATGACGGGACGGCGCAGCGCGGGGCGGCTCGCGGCGACGCGCGAGGAGCATCTGGCCGTGGTGGACGCGATTCTGCTCGAGCAGTACTCCGCCGCGGCCGAGGCGATGCGCCGCCATCTGCGGCTGTCGAAGGAAGCGGCCATCCGCAGTTTGCTTGAGGGCTGAGAAAAAAGAAGCAGGGCGCGGAAGGAAAGCCTTCCGCGCCCTGCTGTTTTATGCGCCGATGAGGGCGAAAACGCCGTACGCCGCGCCCGCGGCGAGGATCGCCGCGGCGGCCGGGCGCGCTTTCGTCCGGGCGGGCAGCGCGTCGAACACGGCGGCGCACGCCGCCGAGAGCGCCATGCCGAGGAAAAAGCCCGTGCGGGGGCCGGAGTCGTACACCGAGGGGGAGAAGCCCATCACGGCGTAGGCGGCCGCGCCCGCGGCCAGCGCGCAGAGCACCTGCCACGTGCGGCGCGTGAGCCCCAGCGCGAGGCAGAGCATCGCGCACGCCGCAGCGATCAGCCCGGCCGCGGCGAACAGCGGCACGTACGACTTCCACATCCCGGCCGTCTCCACGCGGATCGGGCCGCCGTAGGCCGAGGACATGTGGGTGAAGAACATCGTCTGCGGCACGAGCGCGGACAGCGGCGCGGCCGCAAAGCCGAACACGGCGAAGAACGCGGCGGGAGCGAGCGAAGCGGCGCGCGGCAGACGGCGGCGCGTGCCGGCCCAGACGGACACGGCGAGAATGCCGAACAGCACCGCGGCGCCGATGTGCGCGGTGAACAGCGTGTTGGCCGCCGCCGCGTGGATGCCGACGGACAGCTTCTGGAAGAACCCGAGCAGACCGTAGTCGCAGAACGACGAGGCGATCTGGTTTTCATACCGCATCTGCGTGCCGGGGCACGTCAGCGCCCACACGAGGTTGGCCGCGCACACGGCCGTTTGCGCCCAGAACAGCGCGGGGATGCGCTCGCGCGAAAAGATGCGCGCGGCGAAAAATCCCGCGAGGCAGATCAGATACGCGCCGCAGAGCAGCTCCATGTTGGCGGCGTACAGAAGGCCCGCGCACGAGAGCGCGGCGGCGAACAGTCCGGCGCGGCCGGTGCGGGCGGCCTTTTGCAGCGCGCACGCCGAGGCCAGCGCCGCGGTCAGCGGCCAGACGAACACGAGCGTCGTGCAGATCCAGCCCGCGGTGGACATGTCGCTCCACGGATAGCACAGCACGGCCGCGCACAGCGCCCATTCCGAGGAGGGGCGGCCGCGCAGACCGAGCAGCTGCGCGCCGCACAGCGCGCCCAGCGCGATCACGAACGGGTCGAGCAGGCGCCAGACCAGCGCCGGCCACGATTCCACGATCACCATGACGGCTTCCACCAGCGTCCGCGCCGACCAGGTGTAGTAGTGCCAGACGGAAAAATCATACAGCGAGGACTGGAGGAGCGTCTGCGAGTACATCACGTCGTCGCCCGTGCCGAGCGTGAACTGGAGATGGAGCGCCAGCATCACCGCGGCCAGCGCCGCGTACGGGGCGCACCGGGCCGCGGCGCTTCGGAGAGACTGTCTCATGCCGCGTCACCCGCCTTTCGCCCCGTGTGGATGAGCCCGCGCTGTCCGCCCGCGTCCCACGCGATGCACACTTCACTGTCCTGCGCCGCGCTGCCCGGAAAGAGGACGGGCGCGGACGCGCAGAACCCGCCGAACGCGGCGTCCGCCCCCATGCCGGGGAGCGCGGCGGCGTCCTCCCGCACGGACATCTGCGTGGGCAGCTCGAGGTAGCGGCCCGTCCCGGCGTCATACAAGAGGATCCTGGTGTTGACCTCGTACATCCGCAGCCCCGCTTCGACGGCGTAGCCCGTCACGTACAGCCGGCCGTTCTCGCACTTCGTCTCCACCGTCCAGACGACGGAATCCTCCGCCTCGGGCCAGCCGGAGGCGTCAAACTCCGACGGCAGCGACAGCGAGAGATACAGGCATACGGCCAGCAGCGCGGCGCAGGCGAGGATGCCTGCGGCCAGAGCCGCCGCCACGCGCGCGGCGCGCGTGCGATCCGATCGTTCCAACATGAAAAACTCCCTTCGGGGGCGTTTGCGCCATCGTTTGTTTTCGTTATTATATCGTATTTTTACCGCCGCGGCAATCGTTTAGCCCCGCGCCTTGCCGCGCCGTGCGTTCCATGGTACAATGAGGGCAATCTTGCTGCGGGGGGAGATCGTGATGCACAAAAACGCAGAGGGCTTTGCCAGCCGGTGGGGCGTCATTCTGGCGTCCGTGGGGTCGGCCGTGGGCATGGCCAACGTGTGGGGCTTCCCCAACAAACTGGGTTCCAACGGCGGAGGTGCGTTCCTCGTGGCGTACCTGTTTTTCATCTGCCTGTTCAGCTATGTCGGCCTTCCGGCGGAGTTCGCCATCGGCCGCTACGCCGGCACGGGCGCGCTCGGCTCGTACCGCGCCGCGTGGTCGACGCGCAGCCCGAAGCTCGCGCGCGCCGGGCAGACGCTCGCGTGGCTGCCGCTCGCGGGCTCGATGTGCATTCTCATCGGCTACGCCGTGATCGTGGCGTATGTGCTCAAGGCATTGACGGATTCGCTCGTGGGCACGCTGATGACGGCCGACGCGTCCGAGTGGTTCGCGTCGTTCTCGCAGTCGTCGTTCTCCGTCGTGCCGTTCCACGTCGTGGTGGCCGTCGGCACGATGCTGACGCTCTTGTACGGCGCGAAGAGCATCGAAAAGACGAACAAGGTCATGATGCCGGTGTTCTTTGTGATCTTCGCGGTGCTGGCCGTGCGCATGGCGCTGCTGCCGGGCTCGGCCGAGGGCTACCGCTTCATGTTCTTCCCGCGCTGGGAGGCCCTGCTCGACCCGATGGTCTGGATCTGGGCGATGGGCCAGGCGTTCTTCTCGCTGTCCATCACCGGCAGCGGCATGATCGTCTACGGCGCGTACCTGCACGCCGACGAGGACGCCGTGGGCATCGCGCAGCACACCGCGTTCTTTGACACGGTGGCCGCGATGGCGGCGGCGCTCGTCATCATCCCCGCGTGCTTTTCCTACGGCGTGGACGTCGGCTCCGGGCCGTCGCTGCTGTTCGTCACGCTGCCGGCCATTCTGCAGAACATCCCGTTCGGGCAGGTGTTCGCCGTCATCCTGTACGTGGCGATGGTGTTTGCGGGCGTGAGCTCGCTGCAGAACATGTTCGAGGCCGTGGCCGAGTCGGTGCTGCACCGGTTCCCGAAGCTGCGCCGCGGCTGGGTGCTGTGGGGCGTGTGCGCCGTGTGCCTCGCCGCGGGCGTCGGCATGGAGGCCATCTCCCAGTGGGGCCCGTGGATGGATTTCGTCTCCATCTACATCATCCCCATCGGCGCGACGCTCGGCGCGGTGACGTGGTTCTGGATCATGAAAAAGGAAGTCATCCTCGAGGAGGTCTCGCGCGGGCGGCCGAAGCTGCGGCGCGAGGTCTGGTACGCCGTGGGGCGCTGCCTGTACGTGCCGCTGGCCATCGTGCTGTGCTGCGTGGCGCTCGGCATGAAGATCGCGTTCTGATCGCAAATGAAAAGGCCCGCGTTCCGGTGCTCCGGAATGCGGGCTTTTTGTTATTTCTTCATATTTTTATACACTGCGTATAACCCATGCAGCAACAGGTCGGGTTCGAGCACGATCTTCCGCCTGCAGTGCGGCACGATGAACGACGCCGCGCCGCCCGTGGCGACGACGGTCTCGATGTGCCCCATCTCGGCCTCAAAGCGGTCGAGCATGCCGTCGAGCATCGACGCCGTGCCCAGCACCACGCCGCTCTGCATGCTCTGCGCCGTGTTGCGCCCGATGGCGCGCGTGGGCGGCTGCAGGGCGATGCCGGACAGCTGGCTCGCGCCGTTCGTCAGCGCGTTCAGGCTCAAAAACACGCCGGGCAGGATGCTCACACCGGGCACGGTGCCGTCCTCGAGCACGGCCGTCAGCTTCGTCGCGGTGCCCATGTCCACCACGACGGCGGGCAGCCTGTACAGCGCCTTCGCGCCCGCGGCCCCGGCCACGAGGTCCGCGCCCAGCTCCTCGGGGCGCTCGATGTCGACGCGCACGCCGGTGGGAAGCTGCTGCGTCAGCACGACCGTCTCCACGCCCGCCGCGATGCGCAGCGCGCGCGTGAACGTGTCCGTCAGCGGCGGCACGACGCTCGAGAGGATCGCGTCCGTGATGTTCCCGGCCTGCACGCCGTACAGATCGAAGATGCCGCGCAGCTGCAGCGCGAACTGATCGGCCTCGAGTTTCGTCTCGGTGGCAAGACGCGCGGAAAAGACAAGGCGGTCGTCTTCGTATCCGCCCAGTACGACGTTGGTGTTGCCGATGTCCACGGCAAGGACCATAGAAAGCCCTCCTTTATCAGGCGAATGCGCGCGGGTGCGCGGATTTTTCTTTATTATACGGCAAAAGCGCGCCGCGATGCAACATAAAACGGCGCGCCCCGGCATAGAGATATGCTGACAGGCCCGCACAGACGGGCTCTTCCGCGCCGCCGCGCGATGCAAAAAGGAGGAAACCTCATGCTGATGGTCACATTGCGAAAACCGGAATTCAAAAAGATCGCCGCCGTGTGCGCGGGCGCTGTTCTGTGCGCCGCCGCTGCGCTCGCGGTCAACGCGTTCACGGGCGGACCCGCCGTCGAGGCGGACGCGGCCCCGTCCGTGCAGGTCACGGATCTGTCCTCGCTCACCGCGTACCTCACGGGCTTCGGGCTGGAGATCGACCCGAACTCCGTCTCCGTGGACAACGTCAAGATCCCCCGCAAGTGGGACGACAGCTTCACCGCGTTCAACGACGTCATCAAGGAGGCCGGGCTCGACCTGAAGTCCGCGCGCGGCAAGGACGCCGAAAAATGGATGGCGCTCGTGCCCGCGAAGAGCGACGAGGACACCAAACTGTATGCCGTCGTCATTACGTATAAAGATACACCCGTCGGCGCGTACTTCCTCGAGCGCCCGTCCGGCGAAGTGCTGCCGATGGTGAAGCAGTCCGACAGCGCCGCGTCGTCGTCCGCCGCCGAGACTGCGGCCGAGACCGCAGCCGTGCCCGACAGCGCCGCGGCCGAGACCGCAGCCGTGCCCGACAGCGCCGCGGCCGAAACGGCGGCCATGCCCGGCGAGGGCGCGTACCCGACGGAGTGACGCCGCCCGGAAACAGAGAGAAAACCCGCGCGCCGGCTCTTTACCAGCCGGCGCGCGTTGTGTTATAGTAGGACACAAAGCGAAAGGGGGGAGCCGTCATGCGGCTGGACGCATTTCTGGCAAAAGCGGCGCAGATGAGCCGCGCGGACGCAAAACAGGCGCTGCGGCGCGGGCGCGTCACGGTGGACGGGCAGGTGTGCCGCGACGGCGCGCGCCACGTGGAGGAGACGGCTGCGGTCGCGCTCGACGGCGCGCCGCTCGGCGTGAAACAATACGTCTACATCATGCTGGACAAGCCCGCGGGCGTCGTGTCCGCCTCGCGCGACGCGCGCGACACGACGGTGGCCGACCTCGTGCGGGAGGCCTATCCCCGCCGGGAGCTGTTCCCCGCCGGACGGCTCGACAAGGACAGCACGGGCTTTGTGCTGCTCACGGACGACGGCGCGCTGGCCCACGCCATCCTCGCGCCGCGCCGCCACGTGGCCAAGACTTACACCGTGGAGATCGACGCGCCCGTAACGCGGGCGATGACCGAGGGCTTTGCCGCGGGCGTGACGCTCGCGGACGGCACGCGCCTCGCCCACGCCGAGCTGCGCGCCGAAGAGGGCGCGCGCGTGTGCGAGGTGGTGCTCACGCAGGGCGTGTACCATCAGATCAAGCGCATGTTCGGCGTGTTCGGCGCGGGCGTCGTCTCGCTGCGGCGCACGGCCATCGGGGACGTGCGGCTCGACGGCGCGCTCGGGCCGGGCGGATACCGCGAACTGACCGCCGCGGAACTGGAAAAATTAAGCGGCGGCGTTCTTTGAAAATTCAAAAAATCAACACATTTCTGCAATAAAATAAAACAAACTCGGTTCCCATTTGGAGCGCTTTCCCAATTTACACAATAATTCAGCCTGCAATTTGTTAAAATATGTTGCAAAAGTCAGAACTATTGTGTACAATAGAAAAGAAAGCAACGGGCTTATTGTTTATTTTCACAAAGAGCAGCCGTCTGCGGCTTAGAAAAGGGGAACGGACGTTATGGCGAACAGAGTTTTTCAGGGCGTTGTGTATCAGATGAAAGATGCGATCGACAGGATGGTAGGCGTCGTGGATGAGACGGGCGCCGTGATCTCCTGTTCCGATCTGAACCGGATCGGAGAGATGCACGACGGCGTCGCGTCCGACCGCCTGACGGCGGCCGATTCCTTCGTGCGCGACGGATATACCTATCATATGTTCTCCTCGAACAAGCGCAACGACTACGCCGTGTTCGTGGAGGGCACCGACGAGCCCGCGGCGCGCTATGCGGCGCTGCTGGCCGTGAGTTTGCAGAGCATCAAACAGTATCACGACGAGAAGTTCGACAAGGCCAACTTCATCAAGAACGTCGTGCTCGACAACATCCTGCCCGGCGACATCTACGCCAAGGCGCGCGAGCTCCACTTTGCGACGGACGTGTCGCGCGTGGTGCTGCTCATCCGCGTCGTCTCGGGCGCGGACATCTCCGCGTACGACGTTGTGTCCGGCCTGTTCCCCGACAAGCAGAAGGATTTTGTGTTCAACATCTCCGAGAACGACACCGTTCTCGTCAAGGAGATCAAGCGCGGCATCGACCCGCGCGACATCCGCAAGCTGGCCTCGTCCATCGTGGACACGCTGTCCGGCGAGCACTACATCAAGGCCGTCGTGGGCATCGGCACGCCGATCGCCAACGTCAAGGACCTGGCGCAGAGCTTCAAGGAAGCGCAGATCGCCATGGAGGTCGGCAAGGTGTTCGACACCGAACAGTCGATCATCAGCTACGACAACCTCGGCATCGCCCGCCTGATCTATCAGCTGCCGACGACGCTGTGCGAGATGTTCCTCAAGGAAGTGTTCAAGCAGGGCAGCATCGAGTCGCTCGACGCCGAGACGCTGTTCACCATCCAGCGCTTCTTCGAGAACAACCTCAACGTCTCCGAGACAAGCCGCGGCCTGTTCGTGCACCGCAACACGCTGGTGTACCGCCTCGAGAAGATCAAGAAGCTCACCGGCCTCGATCTGCGCGAGTTCGACGACGCCATCGTGTTCAAAGTCGCCCTGATGGTCAAGAAGTACCTCAGCGCAAATCCCGCGAAATACTGATCCAAAACATCCGATTGCACGGCGCAGCATGCTGCTGTGCCGTGCTTTTGTGCCCGTGCGCAAGATTTCGGCGCACACATTCGTATTCCTCTCAGAAAGCCACAAAGGAGCTGTGCCATGATCCGATTTGAAGGAGTCAAGAAGGTGTATCCCGGCAACGGGAAGACCCCGGACATCCTGGCGCTCAACGACGTCAATCTGCACATCCGGAAAGGTGAATTTGTGTTTGTGCTCGGTCACTCGGGCGCGGGCAAATCCACCTTTTTGAAATTGATCCTGCGCGAGGAGGAGGCCACCGAGGGCCGCGTCATCGTCAACGGGCGGGACCTGTCCACCATCAAGCAGCGCGACATCCCGTACCTGCGCCGCGGCCTCGGCGTCGTGTTCCAGGACTTCCGCCTCATCCCGACGATGACGGCGTACGAGAACGTCGCCTTCGCCATGCGCGTGACGAACATCCCCGAGCGGCAGATCAAGCGCCGCGTGCCGTACGTGCTCAACCTCGTGGGGCTCACGGGCAAGGCGCGCAGCTATCCCTCCGAATTGTCGGGCGGCGAGCAGCAGCGTGTCGCGCTGGCGCGCGCGCTCGTGCACTCGCCCCCCATCATCATCGCGGACGAGCCCACCGGCAACATCGACCCGGAGCTGTCCGTCGAGATCATGGAGCTGCTCCAGGCCATCAACAGCGTGGGCACGACGGTCGTCGTCGTCACGCATGAGCGCGCGCTGGCGCGTCATTTCAACAAGCGCACGATCATGATCGATCACGGCGAAGTCGTGAACGACGCGCGCCCGAAGCGCAAACGGGGGGTGGACGAGTGATGAAATGGTCCAGCTTCAAATACCTCACCAAGCAGGGCCTGCACTCCATGGTGCAGAACCGCCTGATGACGCTCGCCTCCGTGGGCGTGCTGACGGCGTGCCTCATCATCACCGGCGTTGCGGTGCTTCTGTCCGTCAACGTCAACAGTTTTGTCGACTACCTCTCGGACCAGAATGAGTTCGAGGTCTATCTGAACGACGGCTACGAACAGGCGTCCATCGACGCGTTCGTGCAGAACGTCTCCGCGCTGGAAAACGTCGCGGAGACCGAATACATCTCCAAATCCCAGGCCGTGGAAGAGATGCAGGCCTGGATGGGCGAGGACGGCGACCTGCTCTCCTCCTATGCGGGCGAGGACAACGCCGCGAACCCGCTGCCCGCCTCGGTGCGCGTGCGCGTGGAGGACCTCACCGCCCTCTCGCAGACCGTCGAGAGCGTCAAGGCGCTCGGCGGCGACATGATCTATGAAGTGCAGTCTCCCACGGAGCTGTCGAGTGTGCTCGTCGGCATGAAGCGCGCCGTCACGTACGTCGGCTGGGGTCTTGTGGCCGTGCTGGGCGTCGTGAGCGTCGTGGTCATCTCCAACACCATCCGCCTCACCGTGTTCGCGCGCCGCAAGGAGATCAACATCATGAAATTCGTCGGCGCGACGAACGCCTTCATCCGCCTGCCGTTCTTCGTCGAGGGCATGACCGTGGGAGCCATCTCCGGCATCGTGTCCACGCTCGTCGTGGGCGGCGTGTACTACGGCCTGCTGCAGTGGCTGGATCAGCCCTCCGCGTCGTGGCTGGGCGAGTTCACGCGCTGTATGCACCCGATGGGCGAGGTCATCTGGCCGATGCTCGGCGGCTTCGTGCTGTTCGGCGTGTTCATCGGCGGCGTCGGATGCGCCACGAGCATCCGCAAGCACCTGAAAGTCTGATACCCACTTTCCCTGCAAAGGAGTAACGAATGGAACGCAGAAAAAAAGTTGTGAGAGCGGTCTGCATCATTCTCGCCTGCCTGATGGCCCTCACGCTGATCGCGCCCGTCGCGGCCACCGTGTTCGCCGAGGATCAGACGCCTGCCGACAAGCTCGAGCAGGCCAAGCAGGAGCTCGAGGCCATCGAGAACGAGATCGACGAGATCGAGTCCAGCAAGGAGGCCGCGCAGAAGTCGAAGGCGTATTACGAGGAGCTCGCGAACGCCGTCAAGACGCAGATCGAGGCGCAGAACAACCTCATCACGGCCCAGCAGGAGAGCATCAACCAGAAGCAGAAAGAGCTCGAGGCGAAGATCACGGAAGTGGAGTCGACGCAGGCTCTGTTCGACGCGCGCATGAAGACGATGTACGTCCAGCACAACCGCTCGTCGCTGTCGGTGCTGCTCGGCGTCACGTCGTTCGCCGAGGCGTTGCGCTACATTCAGAATCTCCAGTACATCGCGCAGAGCGATACCGACCTCATCAACACGCTGCGCACCCAGAAGGAAGAGCTGGACGCGCAGATCGCCGAGCTCGACGCGGAACTCGCGGAGCTCAAGCAGCAGAAAGCCGACCTCGAGGCGCAGAAGCAGCAGTACGTCAACAGCGTCACCGCCGCGAACAACCAGATCTCGGCCGCCGAGGCCGAACTCGAGGTCAAGAGCGAGGAGGAGAAGGAACTTCAGGCGAAGTACCAGCAGGCCTATCAGGAGTGGGTCGCGTGGGCGAGCGACACCTCCGGCAGCAGCGTCATCCTCGACGAGGGTGAATTCTACTGGCCGGTGCCCGGCTATTACCGCATTTCGTCCGACTACGGCGTCGGCCGCTGGATCTACGGCGTGTACGATGTGCACCGCGGCCTCGACATCCCCGCTCCCGCGGGCACGCCCATCTACGCCGCGTTCGGCGGCGTCGTCTCCACGAAGGCGCACTGGTCGTACGGCACGTGCGTCAAGATCAGCCACGGCGGCGGCATGGTCACGATCTACGGCCACATGTCCGCGCGCGCCGCGGGCATCGCGGACGGCGTCACCGTCACGAAGGGCCAGCTCATCGGCTACGTGGGCTCCACCGGCAACTCCACCGGCAACCACCTGCACTTCGAGCTCGACATCAACGGCTCGCCGACGTCCGCGCGCCCGTACCTCGATCCCGAGATCGAAGCGGCGCTGCATTACTGATTCCCGCAAACCGGAAGGGGACACACTATGAACAAAAAAATCTCCGTCAACCTGGCGCTGGCCATTGCCGTCATCGCCATGACGGTCACATTCTCCGTCACAATGATCCTGTCGCAGCAGATGTTCAACAAGACGGTCGCCAGCGTGCGTGAAAAGGAGATCATGTACGAGAACCTCGCCGAGATCGACCGCGACGTGCGCAGCAACTACTACGGCGAGATCAACGACGAGACTCTCTACGACATGATCGCCACCGGCTACATGGCCGGCATCGGCGATTCGAACGCCCGCTACTACACCGCCGCGCAGTATCTGGAATACCTCAACGTGCAGAGCGGTGCGGTCGTGAGCGTCGGTGTGGACGTCGTGAAGGACCCCACCACGAACTACGCGCGCGTCATACGCGTCTATGCGGACTCCCCCGCACAGGAGGCGGGCATCGAGAAGAACTGGTACATCACGAAGATCGACGGCACGAGCGTCCAGAGCCTTTCCGCCGACCGCATCTCCAGCCTTCTCAGCGGCGACGCGGGCACGAACGTCACGCTGACGATGCTCAACACCGCCGCCGAGGAGCAGACCGTCACCATCCAGCGCCGCCAGTACGACACGCCCAGCATCGAATGGCAGATGGTGGGCAGTCAGGGCGTGGGCTACGTGCGCTTCATCAACTTTGTCGACAGCACCGCTGAGGAACTCACGGAGGCTGTCGAGCAGATGCAGCAGAGCGAGACGGGCCTGAAAGCCCTGATCCTCGACGTGCGCAACAACGCCGGCGGTTCGCTCGACAACGCCATCGAGGTGATCGACGCGCTGTGTCCCGTCGGCCCCATTGCGAGCCGGCTGAACTCCGACGGCTCGAAGGACCTCATCGCCACGTCCGACGCCAATGAGGTGGATGTGCCCATGGTGGTTCTTGCGAACTCCGGGACCTCCGCGGGTGCGGAGCTCCTGGCCGTGTCCGTGCGCGACTTCGGCAAGGGCCGCATCGTCGGCACGACGACCGCGGGCAAGGGCAGCATCCAGTGCGACCCCGTCCGCCTGTCGAACGGCGCGGCCGTCAGTTACACCATCGGCATGCTGCTCACCGGCAAGGAGGAGAGCTTTGACGGCACGGGCGTCTCGCCCGACGTCGAGATCTCGCTGAAGGCCGAGGAGGAGCGCAATTTCTACGACCTCACGCCCGATACCGACTCGCAGATCCAGAAGGCGGTCGAGACGGCCGGCGCACTGCTGAACAGCTCGTCGTCCCAGACGTCCGGCGATTCCGCGGCGTCTTCGTCCGCGGCGGAATCCGTGTCCGAACCCGTGCCGGAGTCCGTCTCCGAGCCGGAGTCCGCATCGGCATCGGCGGCTGAATAATCCACGCATCATCGGCGCCCGCGCGTACACGCGGGCGCTTTTGCGGCTTATATGAGGAGGAGCCACATGAACCTGACAGACATCTCCACCGTCCGCGATCTGTGCGAGCGGCACGGTTTTTCGCTCTCGAAGAGCTTCGGGCAGAACTTCATCGTCAATCCCGGCGTGTGCCCGAAGATCGTCGAGGCGTCCGGCATCGACGAGACGTTCGGCGTCATCGAGATCGGCCCGGGCATCGGCGTGCTCACCAAGGAGATCGCAAAGCGCGCGAAGAAGGTCGTCGCCATCGAGGTGGACGAGCGCCTTCCCGCCATTCTGGACGAGACGCTCGCGGAGTGTCCGAACGTGCGCCTCGTGATGGGGGACGTGCTCAAGACCGACCTCGCCGCGCTCATCCGCGAGGAATTCCCCGGCCTGCGCGTGGCCGTGTGCGCCAACCTGCCGTACTACATCACCAGCCCCATCGTGATGAAGCTGCTCGAGGAAAAACTTCCCATCGAGAGCATCACCGTGATGGTGCAGCACGAGGCCGCGCAGCGCCTGTGCGCCGAGCCCGGCACCCGCGAGGCGGGCGCCGTGACGTACGCCGTGCACTACTACGCAAAGCCGCAGCTCCTGTTCACCGTCAAGCCCGGCAGCTTCTTCCCGCCGCCCAAGGTCACGAGCGCCGTCATCCGGCTCGAGCTGCACCGCGAGCGCCCCGTCGCCCCGCGCGACGAGGCCGCGATGTTCCGCACCGTGCGCGCGGCGTTCGGCCAGCGCCGCAAGACGGCCGTGAACTCCGTCAGTGCGGGGCTCGGGATGCCGAAGGACCGCGTCGCCGCCGCGTTTGCCGCAGCGGGAATCGACCCCGCCGCGCGCGCCGAGCGCATCCCGCTCTCCGGGTATGCGGCACTCTCCGACGCACTCTTCCCGGAGACAGACCAAAAGTGAACCCTTTCACCAAAAAAATCAAAAAATTTTCTCCATCTTGACGAAAATTGCCATTGTCTTTTTCACAAAAAGTCATTACAATAGATTGATGATAACAACATGGATGAAAGCGCTTGCCGCGCGGGAAAAGAAAGGTTAGCTATGCGCATCGGACTCGATATCGGCAGCACCACGATCAAGTGTGTGGTGTACGACGACTCAGACAATTTGATTTTCAAAACATATAAACGCCACTACTCGCACATCGTCGAAAAAGCGCGCGAACTGCTCGCGCAGATCGACGAAGAAGTCGCCCACGGGCAGCAGGTGTACCTCGCCATCTCCGGCTCCGCGGGCATGGGCCTTGCGGACGCGTGCGGCGTTCCGTTCGTGCAGGAGGTGTTCGCCACGCGCGTGGCGGCGTCCCGCTTTTCTCCGGATGCCGACGTCATCATCGAGCTCGGCGGCGAGGACGCGAAGATCCTGTTCCTCACCGGCGGTACGGAAGTGCGCATGAACGGCAGCTGCGCGGGCGGCACCGGCGCGTTCATCGACCAGATGGCCACGCTGCTCAAAATGACGCCCGACGAGATGAATGAAGCGGCGCAGCACGCCGAAAAGACATACACCATCGCGTCGCGCTGCGGCGTGTTCGCCAAGAGTGACATCCAGCCGCTCATCAACCAGGGCGCGGCCATCCCCGACATCGCGGCCAGCATCTTCTACGCCGTCGTCAACCAGACCATCGCGGGCCTGGCGCAGGGGCGGCGCATCGAGGGCAACATCCTCTATCTCGGCGGCCCGCTCACGTTCCTGCCGCAGCTGAAAAAGAGCTTCGACAAGGTGCTCAAGTGCGAGGGCACGACGCCCGAGAACAGCCTGTACTACGTCGCCATCGGCGCGGCGCTCTATGCCGACCTCGCGCAGGCGCTGCCGGGCGTGATCGACGCGCTGGGCGCGTACAGCGCCACCGCGACGTACGCGTTCGAGCCGCCGCTGTTCGCGTCGAAGGAGGAGTACGACGCGTTTGCCGCCCGCCACGCGAAGGCCGCCGTGCCGCGCAAGCCGTTTGCCCAGTGCAAGGGCGCGGTGCACATCGGCATCGACTCCGGCTCCACGACGGTGAAATCCGCCGTCATCGACGACGAGTGCAATTTGCTGTACACGACGTACCAGCCCAACAGCGGCAACCCCATCCCCATCATCCGCGAGCTTCTGCTCGACATCTACGATAAAATGCCCGAGGGCGTGACGGTCGCGTCCGTCACCGCGACGGGCTACGGCGAGGAGATCGTCAAGACGGCCTTCGGCGCGGATTTCGGCGTCGTCGAGACCGTGGCGCACTTCACCGCCGCCAAACACTTCATGCCGGACGTCGACTTCGTCATCGACATCGGCGGGCAGGACATGAAGTGCTTCAAGATCGAGCAGGGAGCGATCTCGAACATCTTCCTGAACGAGGCGTGCTCGTCGGGCTGCGGCAGCTTCTTGCAGACGTTCGCCGAGGCGCTCGGGTACAAGGTGCCCGAATTCGCAAAGCTCGGCCTCTTTGCCGACCGCCCCGTGGACCTCGGCAGCCGCTGCACCGTGTTCATGAACTCCAGCGTCAAGCAGGCGCAGAAGGACGGCGCGTCCATCGAGAACATCTCGGCGGGGCTTTCCATCAGCGTCGTGAAGAACGCGCTGTATAAAGTTATCCGCGCGTCGTCGCCCGAGGAGCTCGGCCGCAAGATCGTCGTGCAGGGCGGCACGTTCTACAACGAGGCCGTGCTGCGCGCGTTTGAAAAGGAGATGGGCGTCGAGGTCATCCGCCCGGACATCGCGGGCCTGATGGGCGCGTTCGGCGCGGCGCTGTACGGCCGCTCGAAGGGTAAAAAACAGTCGTCGCTTCTCAGCGAAGAGGCGCTGCGCTCGTTCACGCACGAGGTGAAGAACACCAACTGCGGCCTGTGCGGCAACCACTGCCGCCTCACGATCAATTTGTTCTCGTCGGGCGCGAAGTACATCAGCGGCAACCGCTGCGACCGCCCCGTCACCCACCGCGGCGCGGAGAACCCGCTCGATCTGTACGACTATAAGCTCAAGCTGCTGCAATCGTACCAGACGGAGACCGGCCCGCGCGGCATCATCGGCATCCCGATGGCGCTCAACATGTACGAGCTGCTGCCGTTCTGGCACACGTTCTTCACGAAGCTCGGCTTCGGCGTCGTCACGAGCGGCCTGTCGAGCCGCAAGCTCTACCTCGACGGACAGGCCACCATCCCGTCCGACACGGTGTGCTTCCCCGCCAAACTCGTGCACGGGCACATCCGCGCGCTCACGCGCAAGGCGGTCACGGCCATTTTCTATCCGTGCATGTCATACAATATCGACGAGGGCATCTCGGACAACCACTACAACTGCCCGGTCGTCGCGTACTACCCGGAGGTCATCGCGGCCAACTGCGGCGAGCTTGAGAACATCAAGTTCATCTACGACTACGTCGGCATCCACCGCCGCCGCGATTTCCCGCATAAAATGGTGAAGATCCTCGCGAAATACTTCTCCGGCATCTCCCTGCGCGAAGTGCAGGACGCCGCCGCGGCCGCCTACGCCGAGTACGAGGCGCACATGGCGCGCGTGCGCGAGAAGGGCGCGCAGATCATCTCGCAGGCGCGCGACGAGCACCGCCGCATCATCGTGCTAGCGGGCCGCCCGTATCACGCCGACCCCGAGGTCAACCACGGCATCGACAAGCTCATCTGCTCCGCGGGCGCGGCCGTCGTCACCGAGGACAGCGTCTCCCACCTGATGGAGAAGATGCCCACGACGGTGCTCAACCAGTGGACGTACCACGCGCGGCTGTACTCCGCCGCGCAGTATGTGTGCACGCAGCCGGATATGGACCTCGTCCAGCTCGTCAGCTTCGGCTGCGGCGTCGACGCCGTCACCACCGACGAGACGCGCGAGATCCTCGCGCGCGGCGGCAAGCTGTACACGCAGCTCAAGATCGACGAGATCACGAACCTCGGCGCCGTCAACATCCGCCTGCGCAGCCTGTTTGCCGCGCTGGAAAACTAAACTGCTTTCGCGCCGCGCCGTGCCGCGCGGTTCACCCCATAGAGACGCCCGCAGGAGGGGCTTTGTATGGAACCGATCCTTTCGTACCCGAAGTTCACACAGGACATGAAGAAGACGCACAAGCTGCTCATGCCCAACATGGCGCCCATCCACTTCCACATGATCGCCGCGGCGCTGCGCGACGAGGGTTACAATGTGGAGCTGCTGGAGAACAGCGGCCACGAGGTGGCGCAGGAGGGGCTCAAGTACGTACATAACGACACGTGCTACCCCGCGCTGCTCGTCATCGGCCAGTTCATGAACGCGCTCAAGAGCGGCAAGTACGACCTCGACCACACCGCGCTGATGATCACGCAGACGGGCGGCGGCTGCCGCGCGTCGAACTACATCCATCTGCTGCGCAAGGCGCTGGTCAAAGCGGGCTTCCCGCAGGTGCCCGTGGCGAGCATCAACTTCTCCGGGCTCGAGAAGGACAGCGGCTTCCACTTCACGCTGCCGCTCATCCGCAAGGTCGTGGCCGCTATCTTCTACGGCGACGAGCTGATGAGCCTTGCGAACCAGACGCGCCCGTACGAGAACGAAAAAGGCTCCGCCGACGCGCTCACCGAGCGCTGGATGCAGAAGATCGAAGCGCTGTTCGACGAGGGCAAGGGCGTGAAAAAGAGCGATATGGCGAAGATCTTCCGCGATATTGCGCGCGATTTCGCAAACCTCTCCGTCACGTATACGCCGAAGGTCAAGGTCGGCGTCGTGGGCGAGATCTACGTCAAGTACTCGCCGCTCGGCAACAACCACCTCGAGGAGTTTTTGCACGGGCAGGACTGCGAGGTCAACCTGCCCGGCCTGATGGGCTTCGTGCAGTACTGCGTCGAGAACATGTCCGAGACCGTCAAGCTCTACGGCGGCAGCGGGCTTGAGAAATTCGGCGCCGAGCGCATCATGGACTGGCTCACCGCGCGCGAGAAGCTCATGATCGACGCCATCGCCGCCTATCCGCAATTCCACGCGCCCACGCTCTTCAAGCACACAAAGGAGATGGCGAAGGGCGTCATCGGCTACGGCAACAAGATGGGCGAGGGCTGGCTGCTCACCGCCGAGATGATGGAGCTGCAGAGCACCGGATTTGAGAACATCGTCTGCGCGCAGCCGTTCGGCTGCCTGCCGAACCACATCTGCGGCAAGGGCATGATCGGCAAGATCCGCTCCATCTACCCGAACGCGAACATCACGCCGATCGACTACGACCCCAGCGCCACGCGCGTCAATCAGGAGAACCGCATCAAGCTGATGCTCAGCGTCGCGAAGGAGCGCCTGAACGCCGGCGGCACGACCCCGCCCAGCGGCGGTGCGCCGGCCGACGAGCCGCTGTACGGCCGCATCGAAGTGCCGTCCGTCAGCGTCCCTGCGTTCGGCTGATATCCCGCGGTATTCAGAAAGGGGCGCGGTGAAAAACCGCGCCCCTTTTTTTTACGCCGCCTCTTCCAAAGAGCCGCGCAATCGTGTATAATAAATAAGCTATGGGATCTTAGCGCAGTTGGTCAGAGCACTCGGCTCATAACCGATCGGTCCTGGGTTCGAGTCCCAGAGATCCCACCAGACGTCTCCCGCTTTTGGCGGGAGACTTTTTGTTTGCGAAAGACAAAACCGCCTCCCCGGACAGCGCTGTCCGGAGAGGCGGTTTTCCGTTATGAAAGAGGGATCACAGCAGGCTGCGGTACAGAGCGGCGATCTCCTCGACGCTCGTGTCGCGCGGGTTGCCCGGACGGCACGCGTCCGCATACGCGGACTCGGACAGGAACTGCACGTCCTCGTCCTTCACGATGGCCTTCAGGTCGGCGGGGATGCCCACGTCCATGGACAGCTGCTTCACCGCGTCGCACGCGGCCTTGCGGTACTCGTCCTGCGTCATGCTGTCGACGCCCTCGACGCCCATCGCGCGCGCGATCTCACGGTACTTCTCGCCCGTGTACGGGGCGTTGTACTCCATGATGGTCGGCAGCAGGATGGCGTTCGCCACGCCGTGCGGCGTGTCGTACACGGCGCCCAGAGAGTGCGCCATCGAGTGAACGATGCCAAG
>CALXBO010000034.1 GCA_944386565.1 uncultured Ruthenibacterium sp.
TCTCTGGACAAAACGATTTCGAGTCGTTCTCGTTACGACCACTTCGATACGTCTCCATATTTAATTTTCAAGCACCGTCTTGCAAGATATTTGGAAAAATGCAAGATTTCGATGCAAGATAACGTAGGAAAAATCGGATGCACACCCAAGGAAAAGCCCGCTGTTAAGCCATTCCCTGCGGACAAATTGACCAAAGGGCGAGAGTCTTTCGAGTCAGCCCCGTTATGACCACTTCGATACCGCTGCATATTGACTGTACACAGTACAGCTTATTTATTATAGCAGAACTTTTTTTTGAAGTCAATGGCTTTTTATCGGGGGAAAGCGATGAAACAGACTTGACATTCTGTATTGTCTGTATTACTATGTATAATACAAACAATACAGGAGGCGGGCCGCATGCTGCTGCATCTGGATTTTTCTCAGGAGATTCCCATTTACCAGCAGATCCGAAACGAGATCGTGCTGGGCATCGCTTCGGGCAAGCTCGCGCCGGGGACGCAGATGCCGTCGATCCGGGCGTTGGCGGAGACGCTGGGCGTCAATATGATGACGGTCAGCAAAGCGTATACACAGCTCAAACAGGAGGGCTATCTTCTCGCGGACAGGCGCGCCGGAACGGTGGTGGCGCCGTGCCGGACAGGCGTGATGCCCCAGTCTGCGCGCGCCGCGCTGGAGATGGCGGTGTCGGAGGCGCGCGCGGCGGGCGTGCCGCTGGAAACGGTGCTGGATCTGTGCCGCCGCGCCTACGGAGAAACGTGAGGAGGGGATACTGTGAACTGGGTCAATCTGATTATGTGCGGAAGCTTTTATCTGGTGCTTCCGATTCTGTATGCCGTAATGCGCAACTGCTGCGTGGAGAAAAACCATCTGATCCTCTCGGTGACGGTTCCGCCGGGAGCGGGCGAAGACGCGCAGGTGCAGGAGGTCTGCCGGCGTTTCCGGCGGCGTCTTGCCGCGGTGCTCTGGGGGCTGACACTCGTCCTCGTGCCGGTGCTGTTCCTCCCGTGGGTCTCGGTGATGACGATGATCTGCTGCGTGTGGATGATCGCGGCAATCGTGCTGCCGTACTGCGCGTTCGGCAAAGCCAACGGCGAGATGAAGGCAATCAAAAAGGCGCGCGGATGGCGCAGCGGCTTTGCGGGGCAGACCGTGGCCGAGCTTCCCCCGGCCAGACCGCCGAAGCGCCTGCGGTCGGGGTGGTTCGTTCCGCCGATGATCGTGTCGCTGCTGCCGCTGCTCTCGGTGTTTCTGGACGACTGGGACGCCGCGTGGAATACCGTCCTAGCGGTGACGGCGGGAACGTGTTTTCTGATGACGGTGCTGAGCCTTGTGTTCTATCCGCTGGTGTTCCGCCAGCGGCTGGATGCGCTCGACGAAGACACGGAGCTCACCGCGGCCCTGACGCGCGTGCGGCGGTACAACTGGACGAAGTTCTGGCTGCTCTCCGCGTGGTGCACCGCAGCCTATTCCGTCGCCGTCTGGTGCTGCCAGAGGAATATGGCGTGGTACTTTATCTGGACGCTCGTGTACGGTGCCGTTCTGACAGCTGCGAGCCTGCAGACGGAATTCGCCGCGCGGCGCGCACAGCGCGCGCTGACGGCGGGCCGCGAGCAGGCGGCGCTCGTCGATGAGGACGACTGCTGGATCTGGGGGCTGTTCTACTGCAATCCGAACAACAACCGCCTGTTTGTCAGCGAGCGCGTGGGCATGGGGCTTGCCATGAATCTGGCGCGCCCGGCGGCGCGGATCTTCATGGGGGTGAGCGCACTGATCCTCCTGCTGATCCCTCTTCTCGGCGTATGGCTGATGGTTGAGGAATTTTCTCCCATCGGGCTGAAACTGGAAGAGGAGACGATCGTCTCGACGCAGGCGTTCACAACGTACCGCGTGGAACTGGACGAAGTGGAACATGCCGAGCTTCTGGAGACGCTGCCCGCGGCGAGCCGCATCGCGGGAACGGCGATGGAGCACCTTCTGAAAGGGCGTTTCACTCTGGACGGATACGGCGCCGTGCGCATCTGCGCCGACCCGCAGACGCCGCCGTTCCTCGTGCTCGAGACGGAGGATGTGACGTATTGTTTCGGCGGCGGGAACGCCGAGAAATTGTACGACGTGCTGGCGCAGTGACGGCAAAAAGAGGGCCGCGCCCGGGGTTTCCCGGGTGCGGCCCTCTCGTTTGTATCATCGGTCCTCTTTGTCCTCTTCCTGATCGGCCGGGACGTTTTTCTTCACTTCGATCTGGCGGCTGCGCTGATCCTCCACAGAGAGGATGCGCATGTCGAGATCCTTGTAATGGAGCGTCTCGCCCTCGACGGGAATGTGCTCAAGAAGCTCGAGCACCCAGCCGCCGACCGTGGTGTAGTCGGAGTCAAAATCCTTGTCCTCGTAGTCGATGGCCTCGAACAGGTCCTCGGGCTTTGTGTCGGCGCTGACCTGCCACGTGTTGTTGCCGACGTCGCAGATGCTCATGATGGCCTTGTCGCTCTCGTCCCAGATCTCGCCCACGAGCTCCTCGAGAATGTCCTCCATCGTCACAAGGCCGACTGTGCCGCCGTGCTCGTCGGTGACGATGGCCATGTGCTGCTTCTCTTTTTTCAGCTCGGAGAGCAGATCGCTGATGCTCTTGGTGCGGTAGACGAACTTCACCTTGCGCATCAGGGTGCGCGGAGACGCGTCCTCGCCGCGCGAAATGGCGCGCAGCATGTCTTTCGCGTACACGACGCCCACGATGTTGTCGATCGTGCCGTCATAGACGGGAATGCGCGAGTAGCCGCCGGAGACGCAGAGCTCCACGGCTTCGCTGCCCTTGGCCTCGATGGGAAGCGCCGCCATGTCGACGCGGGGAACAAGAATGTCCTGCACGTCGATGTTGTCGAATTCGATGGCCGATTGGATGATGTTCGTCTCGCGCGGGTCGAGAACGCCCTCTTCCTCAACGGTGTCAATGATCGTTTTCAGTTCTTCTTCCGTGACGCTCGGCTGCACGTTCAGCTCGTTGGACCGGCGGCCCGTGAACAGGCGTTTGATGAACACGAAGATCCAGACGAGCGGCGTGAGAATCACCTTGATGATGCTCAGGGGAGCGGCCGTGGCGCGGCTGATGCTCTCCGCGTTTTCCTTCGCGAAGCTCTTCGGAAGGATCTCGCCGAACGTCAGCACCAGAACAGTCGTCACCGCCGTGGCGATGGCGGGGCCGCTCGCGCCGAACAGCGCCGTTGCGACCGTCGTGGCGATGGCCGTGGAGGCGATGTTCACAACGTTGTTGCCGATCAGGATGGCCGACAGCGTGCGGTCAAAGTCGTCCGCGAGACGCAGCACGGCGGAGGCTTTGCGGTCGCCGTCGTCGGCTTTTGTTTTCAGCCGGACGCGGTTGACGGAGGAAAGCGCCGTCTCACTCGCCGAGAAAAACGCCGAAAAGGCAAGAAGAACAAAGAACGAAAGATAGGTACTGGCACCGGGGGTATCCAAAAACAACCACACTCCTTAACAGAAAACAAAAAGCGAAAGCATACGGACGTTCCGCACGCCTGTTAAACTCCAATTATAGCGCATCGAGGCTGTAATTGCAAATCAGCAGCTCCTTTTGCCGGCGTGTCAGGCGCTTGATGGCGGCCTCCCGCCGGAGGGCGTCTCCCTTGCTGCCGCACTCCTCCCGGTATACGAGCGTGACGGGCAGATGCGAGCGCGTGTACTTTGCCCCGTGCCCGCTCTGATGCGCGGCAAGACGCTTTTCCACATCCAGCGCGCAGCCCGTGTACAGGCTCCCGTCGCCGCAGCGCAGGATATAGACGGAATACGTCATTCCTCTTCGGCCTCCATGGCGGCGCGGCAGGCCTCCACGGCCTCCTCCTCGGTCGCGGCCGTGATGAGAAAGCGTCCCGCGTGGCAGAAGCGCAGCCCGTCGATGCCGGAGATGGCCGGCAGCTCCTCCTCGCTCGCCCCGGCCCACTCGGCGGGGAAGGGGATGCGCAGCTCCGTCGTGCCGAAGCGCGCGGGGATGGCCTGCGCGCAGTACCCGCCGCGCTGCGAGGGATACACGACGAATTTGGCGCGGCTGGGGATGAGATACTGTTTCCACGGCGCAAACCGTTCCAGACGCACGATGCCGCCCTTCGACTTCGCCAGCGCGCCGCGAACCTCGGCCTCGGCGCGCGTGATGGCGCGGATGCCCTCCAGCTTGTGCCACAGCATGTCCTTCGCCAGCGTCACCGCCTGCCGGAAGCACTCATCAGGGCTCTCCGTCTGGTCATAGCGCGGATTGTACGCCGCAATGATGTTGGCCAGCTGATTGCCGCAACCGGTGTTGTCGTCGAGGTCGAGCGGCTGCACAAAGCCCTCGTCGAAGCGCTTTGCTTCTTTCTCGCCCACCATGTCCGCGCCGAGCTCACGCCACAGCAGGCCGAATGCAGCGTATTTCACGCCGTTTTCGCGCACAGGCGCATCTTTGGCATGATGGTCGAACGGCCCGTCGCCGATGTCGTACACGATGCCGTCGAATCCCTCGGGAACAGCGAAGCCGCGCTGTACCTCAAGGTCGGGGCGCGCAAGCAGCAAAAGCGCGGTGGAGAACACGTCGTCCGCATGAAAGCGGCCGCCGTGGGTGAATGCGTGTTTGGGAATCTGCATGGACAATCAAACCAACCCTCTTCGTTCTTGTATGAATGTTATTAGCATACCATAAAACTGTGAACTTTTTCAAATGGAGCTGTTCGCCGCCCTCCGGGCGTGGTATACTGGGACAAACGCTCCGGGGAGGGAAACAGGATGCACAAACGAAAACGCAGAAAACGGGTTCTCCGCGCCGCGGCGCTGGCGCTGTTCACGCTGCTGTGCGCGTTGGCTGCGGCAGCGGTGTTCTGGCTGTACACAAACCGCGCGCCGGATATCGCCGTGCAGCCACAGGGGGCGGTGTGCGCGCTCCGGCTCTCTCCGGAAGCCGAAGGCCTTGCGCAGATGGAGGAGAAACAGCTCGACGCCTTTCTGGACGGATTTGTCTCGTTTGCGCGCGCGTCGGGAATGAACGCCGTGGCGGTCGATGCGGACCCCGTGGACGGCTGCGTGATGTTCCGCACCAAAGCGTACGGCGTGTTCCCGGCTGCGGCGCAGTCGGACACGCTGACGCACCGGTACGACCCGTTGGCGGCGCTGTGCGAAAAGGCGGCGGACAGCGGCCTCGGCGTGTATGCCATATGCACAGAAGCTCTCTCGGACGAGACGGCACGGCGCGATTTGGAAAAGCGCTATGCGCTGACGGACATCCTCGGCGGCGGGGAATTTGTCATGGCCGACCTCTCTCAGCTCGAAACGCTGTACGCCGCGTCGTGCGGCGGGGCATTCACGGGATGCATGGTGCAGTATGCTGAAGCCAGAGCCGATGAACAGCGCCTTGCACTTGCGGTTCAGATCGCTGCAAACGCGGGCGAGAGAGAGGCCCTTCTTGCAACGCAGGCGGCGCAGACACTGGCGGTCAGCTATCCGTCCGACGGCGCGGTCGTGTCCGCGTCCGCATGTTATGTGATGGGGACGGCATCGCCCGACAGCGCCGTGCTGGTGAACGGGCAGGAGGCGTCCGGCCGCGGTGTGAACGGCGTGTTCGGCGCGCTTGTGAACCTTGCGGAAGGAGAGAACGTCATCACAGTGCAGCAGGACGGGCAGAGCGTGACGCTCACCGTCATGCGCCCCGCCGCCCAGACGGGGACGGGTTCGGGCGGAACGTCCGAATTGCCGTCCGATGGTACGGAAGAGGTCGAGCCCGGCACGGCCGTGCGCACGACAGGATGGCTCACGAGCCTTCTATACGACCCGTCCTCCGACGGCAACATCAACGAGACGGTGCGCAAAGGGGCAGTGGATGTCGTCAGAGCATGCGTCGAGACGGTGCGCAGCGGCAAAAAGACGTGGGCCTACCAGCTCTCCGGCGGCGACTATATTCTCGCTACAAATGTGGAGGTGCTGGACGAAGCGCCGGAAATGGCGTTCACGGGCGCGTCTGCCGAGCAGACGGAGACGGGCGAGACGCTGACCTTTACGGGTTCCGGCACGCCGCTCGCGTACACGACGGCCGAGGGAAACACGCTGTCCGTGCGGATTTACGGCGGCGCACAGATCGCGCGGGACTTCGCCGTCACCGGGAGTTCCATGGTCACGGACGTGCAGGTCAATGCGCTGGAAAACGGTACGGAGATCCTGTTTACATTCGCCTCGCCTTTGTACGGCCACTCGGTCGAGTATGCGGACGGCACGGTTCAGCTCCTTCTCAAGCGCACGCCGTCGCTCTCGGACGACGCGCGCGTGCCTCTCGCGGGCGTGCGCGTGCTGCTCGACCCCGGCCACGGCGCGCAGGACATCGGCGCGATGGGCGTGGCGGGAACGTCCGCTCCGTGCGAGAAGGACGTGAACCTCGCCGTGGCGCTTGCGGCGCGCGAGCAGCTGGAGGCGATGGGTGCGACGGTGCTGATGACGCGGGAGGACGACTCGTTCCCGACGCTCGTGGAGCGCAATCAGAGGATCATCGAGACACAGCCCGACTTCTTCATCTCCGTGCATCACAACTCCCTCGCGCTCACGCAGGACACGAGCAGCGCGTCCGGGACGGAGGCGTATTATTTCTACAACGCATCCGAACCGCTCGCGCAGACGCTCGTGCAGCGCGTCAGCAGTGCGGCGCAGCGCCCGGCGCTCGGCGCGAAGTGGGGGTACTACTACGTCACGCGCAGCACCGTCTGCCCGGCGGTCCTGCTGGAGACGGGATTCATGGTGAACCCGTCCGAATACGCGCAGATCACGCAGGAGAGCAACGTGCGCGCCGCGGGCGCGGCCATTGCCATGAGTGTGTACGAGAGCGTGCGCGCGCTGTCCGAAAGCTGAATCCAAACAACAGACGGGGCCTTTGCCGATTGCGGCAAAGGCCCCGTTTTTCGTTTGGCCGTTTCAGTCCAGAAGACCGTGCGCGGACAGCGCCGAGAGCACCGCGCCGTTCGTCAGCTTTTCCGCGAGCAGCTCGCGGAACTGGACGGATTTCTCCTTGCCCTTTGCGCGCAGCTCGGCCATGCGAGCCGAGAGCTCCGTCTGCCGCGCCTGCGTCTGTTCGCACAGGGCCTCCAGCGCGGCGAGCTTTTTCAGCGCCGCCTGCATGTCGTCCGTCTCGTATCCGTTTTCTGTTTTTCGCACCAGCTGCATGGTCGGAACCTCCGAAATCTTTTTCTTCATCGTATCACAAACACGGGCGCGCGAACAGCTGTTTTTCACAAAATCGGCGCACTCTGCATGTATTGGTTGCAAAGGGCAAAAAAGGGGGATCGTCATGGAAATGCTTCGTGTGGAAGGCGCATCTCTGCGGTATCAGGCCGAAAACGGGGAGATCACCGCCTTTGAGGACATTTCCTTTTCTGTGGAAAAGGGGGAATTTCTGAGCATCGTCGGTCCGTCCGGATGCGGAAAATCCACGCTGCTCAGCGTCATCGCGGGGCTTTTGCCCGCGACGGGCGGCAGCATTTTCGTGAAAGGAGAGCGCGTGCGCGGCGTCTCGCCGCACATCGGCTATATGCTCCAGCGCGACACGCTTCTGGAGTGGCGCACGATCCGCTCGAACGTGCTGTTCGGGCTTGAGATTCGGAACGCGCTCACACCGGACGCAGTGCGGCGCGCCGACCGTCTGCTCGAGACATACGGCCTCGCGGACTTCGCGCAGATGTACCCGCGCCAGCTCTCGGGCGGGATGCGCCAACGCGCCGCGCTCATCCGCACGCTCGCGGCCGAACCGGATATCCTGCTGCTCGACGAAGCGTTTTCGGCGCTCGATTACCAGACGCGCCTCGCCGTGACCGACGACGTGCACCGCATCCTGAAATCGGAGGGAGTGACGGCGCTGATGGTCACGCACGACATCCCCGAGAGCATTTCGATGGGCGACCGCGTGATGATCCTCTCCGCACGTCCGGCCTGCATCCGGGAGATCCTGCCGGTGGATTTCGGCGCGCCCCTCGCACCGCTCGAGCGGCGCAGTCACCCGGCGTTCGGGCCGTACTTTGACCGCATCTGGAAGGAGCTGAAGCAAGATGAATGAACCGGGAGTATCCGAGGCGCGCGCGGCGTACCTGATGCGAAGACGCCGCCGTGCGAGAAACATCCGCATTGTGCAGGTCGGCATCCTCGCCGGTTTTCTTGCCGTGTGGGAGATTGCCGCGCGCACCGGGCTGGTGGACGATTTCATCGTGTCCAGCCCGTCGCGCATCTGTTCCACGCTGTCCGAGATGATCGCGGACGGCCTTGCGTACCACGTGGGCGTCACGCTGTTCGAGACGCTCGCGGGCTTCTCGCTCGGCGCGGGCATCGGCCTTGCCGTCGCGGCGGCGCTCTGGTGGTCGGATTTTGCGTCGCGCGTCGCGCAGCCGTACCTCGTCGTGCTCAACAGTCTGCCGAAGATCGCGCTCGGGCCGGTCATCATCATTCTGGCGGGCGCGGGCACGCGCGCCATCGTGTTCATGGCGCTTGCCATCTCGCTGATCGTCACGGTGCTGGAGATGCTCGCGGGCTTTCGTGCCACGGACCCGGGAAGCATCGTCATGGCGCGCACATTCGGCGCGACGAAGCGTCAAGTCTTTTTCAAAATCGTTCTGCCCTCAAATCTCGCCACGCTGTTCGGCTCGCTGAAAATCAACATCGGGCTTTCGCTGGTGGGCGTGATCGCGGGTGAGTTTCTCGTCAGCAAGGCGGGGCTCGGTTACCTCATTGTCTACGGCGGTCAGGTGTTCCGCATGGACCTCGTGATGACGGGTGTGATTCTGCTGTCGGTGATGGCGGCGGGGATGTATCAGGCGGTGTCTGCGCTCGAGCGGTTCGCGGCGCGCCGGTTCGGAGGCTGAAACGCGCGGAATGCGCGTCGGCATATACAGAAAGGTGGGCATAGTATGAAACGAATTTTGGCGGCGGCCGCTGCGGCCGCGCTGTGCGCCGGGCTCTTTGCGGGCTGCGGCAAGGCGGATGACGGCCTCGACAAGGTGCGCGTGTGCGAGGTGACGCACTCGGTGTTCTACGCGCCGCAGTACGCCGCGCTCGCGCTCGGCTTCTTCGAGGAAGAAGGCATCGAGGTGGAGCTCTCGAACGGCGGCGGCGCCGACAAGGTGATGAGCGCCGTGCTGTCCGACAGTGTCGAGATCGGCCTCGCGGGGCCGGAATCGTGCGTGTACGTGTACAATGAGGGCAAGGCGGACGGCGCGACGGTGTTTGCGCAGCTCACGCAGCGTGACGGCAGCTTTCTCGTGGCGCGCGAGCCCGACGAGAATTTCGAGTGGACCGACCTCGCCGGAAAGCACGTCCTTCCCGGCCGCAAGGGCGGCGTGCCGTACATGGCGTTTGAGTACGCCGTCAAGAAGGCGGGGCTCGACCCGGCCGCGGATCTCCTGCTCGACACGAGCATCCAGTTCGACAACATGACGGGCGCGTTCCTCGGCGGCACGGGCGACTATGTCACCGTCTTCGAGCCGACGGCGTCGAGCCTCGAGGCCGAGGGCAAGGGCTACATCGTCGCGGCCGTCGGCGACATGGCGGGCGAGATCCCCTACACCGCGTATTTTGCCAAGGACAGCTGGATCGAGGAAAACTCCGGCCTCGTGCAGCGCTTTGCAAACGCCGTGGCGAAGGGCGAAGCGTGGGTGGCACAGCATACGGCCGAAGAGGTCGCTGCGGCCGTTGCGGAGTACTTCGCCGACACGGACGAAGAACTTCTCGCAAAGGCCATTCAGAGCTATCAGGACGTCGGCGCGTACTGCACCACGCCCGTGATGAAGCAGGAGAGTTTCGACCTTCTGCAGACCGTGATGAGCGAGGCGGGCGAGCTGGAGGAGAAAGCGCCGTTCGACGCCGTCGTGGACAATTCGTACGCGGAACAGGCGGCCAAGGCCGCCGGCTGACAAAGACAGGGAAAGGCCCGGCGCGCAGCGCCGGGCCTTGTTTGTCTATCCTTCCGTGAACAATACTGCCAGAGCCTTTCCGACGAGCTCGCCCGAGTACAGTGCCTCGTCGAGCGTGTTCGCGTGGCCGCCCATCTCGATCAGCAGGCTGCCGGTCGTGAGGTCCTGGTTGTAGTATCGGTAATCGAAGAGCACCGGACGCGTCAGGCCGGGGTACATCTCTTCCATTTTGGCCTCCCAGCGCGCGGCAAAGCGGAGGTTCTGGCGGAAATTCGGCAGGTTGCCGCCGTTGTCCGCGCCGCAGATGATCATCACCTGTGCCGCCGTCTGCCCGTTGATATCAGCCACGGGCTTGATGCGTGTGCCGTCCTCGCGCTGGATGGCGTCGCGGTGGACGTCCAGCACGACTTTGATGCTCGGATATTGCTCAAGGTACGAGCGCACGGTCGCGTTGCTCTTTTCGTAGCTGCCGTTGTAGCTCGGGTAATCGTGCAGCGTCGCGTCGTGCAGCGTCGTGATGCCCGCGGCGTTCAGCTCAGCCGCGATGCGCTCGCCCACGGCCACCATGTTGACGGACGTGTCCGTACTGCGCGCGGAGAACGCGGGATCGCACCAGCTCTTGTCTTCAAGTTCATACGTCTCGGTGGCGTGCGTGTGCATGATGAGCACCTGCGGTTCGGACGAGCCGACTTCAATCTGGAACGGCAGCGCCTGCCCGACCTCGGCGGCGATCTCCGCGGCGGAGAGCGACGTGCAGTTCTTGATGCTGCCCGTTCCCGCCGCGATGTACTGCCCGCCGGAGCCCTGCTCGTAGTGGACGGCCTCGAGGGCAGCCATGCCCTCGGGGACAGGTTCGGGCTCGGAAGCCGGTTCGGACGCGGCGGAATCGCCGGACGGCGCGGCGGGCTGCGAATCCGGCTGCGAGGCGGGTTCCTGGGCCGCCGTCTCGGGCAGAGCGGTGAACGACGGCTGTCCGCCGTCCTCCGCCTGTGCGGCCGTGGGTACAGCGCCGGACGATTCAAGTTCACACACCGTTTCAAGCGCCGTCTTCGGATTGTACAAAAGCCCCGCCCCGAGTGCGGCGGCGTCGGACGACCAGAGCGGACGCACCGCCGCGGCGCTCGCGATCACCGCGCCGCACACAAAAATGGACAACATCGGCACAAGCGCGCTGCGCCGCATACACATCACCTCTCACCGTCCATTGTATGCGGCGGTATGCGGTGATTATGACGTCAAAAAGGACAACTCTCCCACGGAGAGCGAGGGCTGCAGCGCCTTGTTCAGCGCGAGCGCCAGCAGCGACGACGCGCGCCGCACGATGCTGTCGATGTCGCGCGGCGTCACGACGAGCGGCCCGCTCTTGCTTTTGACGTGCGCCTCCATCACGGTGGGAACGCCTACGGCGACGACGGGCACACCGAGCGTCTGTTCCGTCAGCGCGTCGGCGGAAAGAGGGTTCAGCCCCGCCGTCGAGAGCTGTACACTGCACCCGAGCCGCCGCACGTCGGCCGTGCACAGGCTGTCCACGCACACGACGGCGCCCGGGCACATCGCTTTCACCGCACCGCGCAGCATCTCCGCGGCGGAGATGCCGGTCGCGGCGCGCACGCCGGGTGCGACGGCCGCGACGCAGCGCAGATCCAGTTCGCCGTCCGCGTCGGGCAGGGCGCGCGTCGTGAACACACGCTTGGCTGTCTGCGGGCCGATGGCGTCCGCCGTGACGTCGTCGTTGCCGATGCCCGCAACCAGCACCGGCCCTTCGCGCGGCACGAGCGAGCGCAGCTGGCTGGCCACCGCGAGGACGTATGCCTCGTTCCGGTCGTCGATGCGCGCGAAGTCCGGCATGTCGAGCGTGATGTAGCATCCGCGCGGACGGCGCAGCCCGTCGCGGGTGATGTCTACGCGTGTGAGGGACACTCCGGCGGCGCTTGCGGTGTGCGTGCGCACGCCGCGCGGGCACGTTCCGCGGCTCGGAGGGTAGATTTCAGCGGCAATATCGGTGTAAAGGGCCATTGCAATGCTCTCCTTTTGCTTTTTTTCAAAAAAGTGCTTGCCTTTTGGCAAAAAAAGTGATATTATTAATTGCACTGTTATGGGTACTAAGGAGGTGGTATGATGCCTAACATTAAATCGCAGAAGGACCGTGTGGTTCAGGCGAAGAAAGAAGCCGCGCACAACAAAGCGATTAAGTCCAACCTGAAAACAGTCGTCAAGAAGGCAGACGCCGCCATTTCCGCCGGCGCAGCTGACAAAGACGAGAAGATCAAGGTTGCCGTCTCGGCTCTGGACAAGGCCGCCGCGAAGGGCGTTCTGCACAAGAACACTGCCTCGCGCAAGGCTTCCCGTCTGGCGAAAGCTGCGAACAAAGCGCAGTGATCAAACGTGGATTCAAGAAAACCCGCTCGCCCGAAAGGGCAGGCGGGTTTTTTTGTCGTTCAGCTCTGGTCGCGGCTGCGGGAGAAGAGGGCAGCGAGGAATCCGCACACGAGCGACGCGGTCACGCCGCCCGCCGCCGCGGTGAAACCGCCCGTCAGCGCGCCGAGAAGCCCTTTTTCCTCCACGGCCTCCACCGCACCCTGCGCCAGAAGATGGCCGAAGCCGAGGAGCGGCACGGTCGCGCCCGCGCCTGCAAAGTCCGCCAGCGGGCCGTACAGCCCCAGTGCGGACAGCGCTACACCCGCCACGACGAACCCCGTCAGGATGCGCGCGGGCGTGAGGCCGGTGTAGTCCAGCAGAAGCTGGCCGATCACGCACAGCGCGCCGCCCACGACAAACGCACGGATCAGCTGCATGCCATCGCCTCCTCGCTGCAGAATTCCACCAGATGCGCCACACCCGGAATGCTCTCGCCCTGAAGCGACGTCGTCTGGCTCATCAGCGCACCCGTTGCGAGAAAGAGCACGCGCCGCATCTCGCCGCGGGCGAGCATCGGCAGGATGTGCCCGCACAGAACGGCGGCGGAACACCCCGCGCCGGACGCGCCCGAGCCCGGCGCGGTGCGGCCGTAGATCTCAAGGCCGCAGTCGCGGTGGTTTTGCAGGCGCACGCCCTCCAGTTCCAGCAGCGAGCCGAGCAGGTTGCTGCCCACCGCGCCGAGGTCACCGGTGTAAACGGCGTCGAACGCGTCCGGCGTTTCGCCCGTCGCGTCGAAGTACCGCACCAGCGTCTCTGCAGCGGCGGGGGCCATCGCCGCGCCCATGTTGGATGCGTCGAACACGCCGAGGTCGCGCACGCGGCCGAACTGCACGGCGCGCACGCGCGGCCCGCGGCCGGACGCCAATACCACGGCTCCCGCACCCGTCACCGTCCACTGCGCGGTCGGCGTGCGCTTTGCACCGTACCCGAGCGGCGTGCGGAACTGCCGCTCCGCCGCGCAGAAATGGCTCGAAGCCATCGCCGCGGCGCACGCGGCAAATCCGCCGTCCACAAGGCAGGCGGCCAGCGCGGCGCTCTCCGCCATCGTGCTGCACGCGCCGTAAAGCCCGGCAAACGGAACGTCCTCAGAGCGCATCGCGTAGCCGGACGCCGTGCACTGGCACTGCAGGTCGCCCGCAAACACGACGTCCGGCGTGCCGATGTCGTGCGGGACTTTCCCGAACGCGGTTTCCAGCGTGCGGCGGGCAAGCTCGCTCTCCGCCATCTCCCACGTCTTCTGCCCGAAGCGTGTGTCGCGCTCGGCAATGTCAAATGCGGAGCCGAGCGGCCCGTCGAGTTCCCGCCGTCCGCCGCCCGCGGCGTATGCGACGGCTGCGGGCAGGTGTTCCAGTACGATCACGTCGCCTTTGCGCATTCCGTCACCCCCAAAGAAAATGGCGCGCCACGCCCCAGACCGTGCTCGCGAGCATGCCGTACACGATGACCGGTCCGGCAATCGTGAACATCTTCGCGCCCGTTCCCGTGATGAGCCCTTCGCGCTTGAATTCGATGGCGGGGGAGACCACGGCGTTGGCAAAGCCCGTGATGGGCACGAGCGTCCCCGCGCCCGCCTTCGACGCCAGCTTCTGATACCAGCCCAGCGCTGTGGCGACGGCGCTCAGCGCCACGAGAGTTGCGCTCGTCAGCGTCCCCGCGTCGGCCTTCTCGAAGCCGAGCGCACCGTACGCGTCGAGCAGGATCTGACCCAGCGCGCAGATCGCGCCGCCGACGCAGAACGCCCACGCGCAATCCTTTGCGACGGGCGAGTGAGGCAGCGCCTGCTTGCACAGAACGGCGTATTCTTCCTTGGTCGTTTTCACACTGACCGCTCCTTTCGAGTTCCTTTCGTCAGTGTGCCCGGCACTCCGGTAATTTATGTAAGAAATAAAAAACGCCGTGTGCATCGGCACACGGCGGAATGGCGCTTCTTATTCCTCGACGGGAACTTCTTCCTCGGCGGGCTCTTCCTCTTCTTCGGTGGGCTCGTCGTCAAAGTCCTCGCTGAACAGGAGCTGCTCGTATTCGTCCAGCTCGGCCTCGCGGCGGCGGAGATAGAAGAACGCGGCGCCCAGAGCACCGGCAGCGGCTGCAAGAAATACGCACAGAGCGGCGATCACAGATTTTTTCACAACAACAACATCCTTTCGTTTGGCGTTCACAGGCTGCGGGAAACGCCCTTGCGGTGAACCGCCACGGACGGCGGCGTTGGCGAGCGCGACGGCAGACGGCAGCTTTTGTACAACGCGATACCAGGTTTCCATCTTCCGAGCCTCCTTTTGCATTTATCCTTATTATATCCGCAAACCGCCCGGTTTACAAGACTTTTTCCAAAACTGCGCGCACGGATTTGAACGCTCCCGGCAGCGCCCGTCCGCTCTCCAGCTGTGCGCGCGTCGTGGGCTCGTACGGCGGCGAAAAGCGCTCTGCGCGCAGAAGATACCCCGTCATGTGCCACTCGACATGCGAGAAGATGTGGCGCGCGGGTTTCAGCGCGCGTTCAGCGTGCGCGACGACGCCCTGCGCCCCGAGACGCTTCTCAATTTCTTCGGCGCTCAGAGTTCCCGGGAACATCGCGGGCTGCCACAGCCCGGCCAGAAGCCCTGTGTCCGGGCGCTTTTCAAGCAGTACGCCGTCTTCAAACAGCACGACCCCGAGCGTCCAGTCCTCGGTGCGGCGCGGCTTTTTGGCGGGCTTGACGGGAAGCCCGGGAGCCGTCCCGGCCTTGTATCCCTCGCACCGGCTTTGCAGCGGGCATTCGCCGCACAGCGGCGCGCCGTTCGGGATGCACACGAGCGCGCCGAGTTCCATCAGCGCCTCGTTGAAATCTCCGGGCCGGTCCTGCGGCTGCGCGGCGCGCACCTTGGCCGTCATGCGGCGCTTGGTCTCGGGCAGCGTCACGTCGGACGCGTCGTTCGAAAGGCGGCTCCAAACGCGCAGCACGTTGCCGTCGACGGCGGGTTCGGGCAGGCCGAACGCCAGCGACGCGATGGCTCCGGCGGTGTAGTCGCCGATGCCGGGCAGCTTGCGCAGCATCGCCGCGTCGGCCGGGAGCTCGCCGCCGTATTCATCCACGATGATGCGCGCGGCCTTCTGCAGGTTGCGCGCGCGGGAATAGTAGCCGAGCCCCTCCCAGAGCTTTGCGAGGCGGTCCGGCTCGCAGTCCGCGAGCGCGCGCACGTCGGGCAGTTCGGCCATGAAGCGCTCGTAATAGGGCAGCGCGGCGCTCACGCGCGTCTGCTGCAGCATGATCTCGCTCACCCACACGCGGTAGGGCGTCTTGTTCTGACGGAACGGCAGGATGCGCTTGTTCCGGTCAAACCACGCCAGCAGCGGCGCGGCGGGAGAGGGGGATTTCGTCACGGGATGCATCTCCTTTTGGTGAAAATCGCTTGTATCATCATACCACAAATCGGGCCGGACGCAAGCGCTTTGCGCGGAGCGCCAAAATGTGGTACGATAGAAACAATCTTGCAGAGAAACGGAGTCGATCGTGTGGAAACAAAGGCGAAGCGTTTGACGGTGGGGATTTTCGCCCACGTCGACGCGGGGAAAACAACGCTCTCGGAGGCGTTTTTGTACGTGAGCGGGGCTGTGCGCAAACAGGGCCGCGTGGACCACGGCGACGCGTTTCTCGACAACTTCGCGCTCGAGCGCGAGCGCGGCATCACGATCTTTTCCAAACAGGCCGTGTTCTCGTACGGCGGTGTGGAGTTCACGCTCGTGGACACACCGGGTCACGTCGACTTCGCGGCCGAGGCCGAGCGCACGCTCGAAGTGCTGGACTGCGCCGTGCTCGTCGTGAGCGCGACGGACGGCGTGCAGGGCCATACGCTCACGCTGTGGCGGCTTTTGGAGCGCAGCGGCGTGCCGGTGGTGCTCTTTATCAACAAGACCGACCTCGCGGGCGCGGACGCAACGCGTGTGCTCGCCGAATGCAGCGACCGCTTCGGCGCGTGCGTCGACTTCTCTCTGCCGCCGGACGAACTGGCCGAGGAACTCGCCGTGCTCGACGAGGACGTCATGGCGCGCTATCTCGAGACGGGCGGCGTGCCGGACGAGGACGCGGGCGCTCTGATCGCGTCGCGCCGCGTGTTCCCGTGCTGGTGTGGCGCGGCGCTGCGTCTCGACGGCGTGCGCGAGCTGCTGGACGGCATTGCGCGCTATATGCCCGAGCCGCTTCGCCCGGCGGAGTTCGGCGCGCGGGTGTACAAAATCACCTACGACGCACAGGGGACGCGCCTGACGCACCTGAAGGTGACGGGCGGCGCGCTGGCGGCCAAGACGATGCTCTCGGGCCGCGACGCGCAGGGCAGGCCGTGGACGGAGAAGGCCGACCGCCTGCTGATCCTCTCCGGGGCAAAGAGCGAGATGTGCGCCGAGGCCCCCGCCGGGACACTGTGTGCCGTCACGGGGCTGACGCACACGTTTGCGGGCGAGGGGCTCGGCTTTGAAGCCGGGACGCGCGCGCCGATGATGCAGCCGGTGCTCGAATACCGCGTGATCCTTCCGGACGGCACGGACGCCGTGAAGGCGCTGGCGTGCCTGCGCCGTCTGGAGGAGGAAGACCCGCAGCTCTGCGTCGCGTGGAACGAGCAGAGCCGGGAGATCGGCGTGCGGCTGATGGGCGAGGTGCAGCTGGAGGTGCTTGCGCGCGTCGCGGCGGAGCGCTTCGGCCTTGAGATCTCGTTCGGAGAGGGTACGATCGTCTACAAGGAGACGATCTCCGCTCCGGTGGAGGGAGCGGGACACTTCGAGCCGCTGCGTCACTACGCCGAGGTGCATCTTCTGCTCGAGCCCGCCGCGCGCGGCAGCGGCATCACCTATGATACCGTGTGCAGCGAGGACGCGCTCGACCGCAACTGGCAGCGCCTCATCCTCTCGTGCCTTGCGGAGAAGCAGCACGCGGGCGTTCTGACGGGCGCGCCGCTCACGGATGTGAAGATCACGCTGACGGCGGGCCGTGCGCACCTCAAGCACACGGAGGGCGGAGACTTCCGCGAGGCCGCGTGCCGCGCCGTGCGGCAGGGGCTGCGCAAAGCGCAGAGCGTCCTGCTGGAGCCGGTGTACGAGTTCCGGCTCGAAGTCCCCGCCGACTGCGTCGGCCGCGCGATGGCCGACATCGGGCGCATGGACGGCTCATTCGAAGCGCCCGTCACGCAGGGGGACGCGGCGGTCATCACCGGAACGGCCCCGGTGGCCTCGATGCGCGGCTATCCGCTCGAAGTGGCTGCGTACACGAAAGGGCGCGGGCGCATCCTGTGCTCGCTGAAAGGGTATGAGCCGTGCCACAACGCCGACGAGGTCATCGCCGCCGCCGGGTACGATGCCGACGCGGACGTCGACAACACGGCAGACTCCGTGTTCTGCTCGCACGGGGCGGGCCGCATCGTGCCGTGGAACGAGGCGGACGCGATGATGCACGTGGAGAGCGGCATCCGCCTTGCGGGTGCGGAACAGAGCGGCGAGCCGCAGCGCCGCCGCGCGCCGGAGCGCAGTGTCTACCGCGGTACGCTCGAGGAGGACAAGGAGCTCGAAGCCATCTTCACGCGCACCTACGGCGCGCAGAAGCCGCGCTCTTTTGACCCGCCGCGGCGGGAGACGGCGTCCGTTCCCGTGAAGAAGGAGGACCCGGTGCAGGATTATCTCCTCGTCGACGGATACAATATTATTTTCGCGTGGGACGAATTGCGGGAGCTCGCAAAGACGAATATCGACGGTGCGCGTGCGGCGCTCATCGACATCCTGTGCAATTATCAGGGGTTCCGCAAATGCGAGGTCATCGTCGTGTTTGACGCGTATAAGGTGCGGGGAGGGCTCGGTCAGGCGGCGCGCCATCACAACATCTGGGTCGTCTACACCAAGGAGGCCGAGACGGCCGACATGTACATCGAAAAGACGACGTATGAACTAGGCCGCCGCCACCGCGTGCGCGTGGCGACGTCGGACGGGGCCGAGCAGCTCATCATTCTCGGCCACGGCGCGCTGCGCATTTCCGCGCGCAGCTTCTACGACGAAGTGCGCGCGGCAAATCAGGAGATCCGCGAAATCCTGCAGAAACTCGGTGCGAAGAGACGCTGAACGGCACAAAAAAGCCCGGTATTCCGAATTCGGAATACCGGGCTTTTGGTATGTAGGGGATTACTGTTCGCCGTCCATGCGCTCGGCAGCGGCACGCAGGCGCGCAGCGGCGCGCTCGGCGGCTTCTGCGGCGCGGCGGGCGGCGGCACGGGCCTGCTCACGGCGGGCTGCGGCGCTGGCCGCTTCATCTGCGGCGCGGCGGGCAGACGCCTGAGCTTCTTCCTGACGGCGCATGGCCTCGGCGGCCTCGGCGTTGGCGCGCTCCACTTCCTTCTGAATGGCTTCGGCGGCTTCGCGCTGACGGCGCTCGTCGTCCTCGGCCTCCTTCAGCATGCGCTCGGCGGCCTCTGCTTCCTGCAGGGCGCGCTCGGCTTCTTCCGCTTCGCGCAGCATGGCGTCGGCGTCGTCGGCCGACGGCTCTTCGGCGGCGTAGACAGGCTCGGGCTCAGAGGGCGCTGCGGCGGGTTCCTCAGCGGGCTGCTCCGCCGGCTCTTCCGGCAGGTCGGGCAGTTCCGGAGCGGATTCCGCAAAAGCTTCGTCTGCGGACACGGCCTGTTTCGCCTCGAGACGGGCGCGTTCCGCTTCTTCGGCGGCTGCCTGTTCAGCGGCCAGACGCTCCGCTTCCTCGGCGGCGCGGCGTTCTGCTTCGAGGCGTGCGCGTTCGGCTTCCTCGGCGGCGCGGCGGGCGGCCTCTTCGGCCTCGCGGCGCTGCTGTTCCTCCATCGCCTTGCGGCGGGCCTCACGCTCCGCGGCGATCTGCTCGCGCGGCGTCAGCTTCAGGGAGGAAGGCCATACGATCGTGGAGACGTTCAGCTTCTGCACGGGCTGCTCGGGTTCAGCCGTCTCCTGCACAGGGGCGGGAGCGGGCGCCGGAGCGGCGGCAGGCTGGGGAGCCGGTGCGGGGGCGGAAACCGGAACGGCGGGCTGTGCCGCGGCGGCTTCCGTGCGGGTCGCCTTGCGCCGCTGCGCGGATTCCGCGCGCGCGGGCCGGGCGCTGCGCGCCGGTTTCTCAGGTTTGGGCTGTACCGCAGGAGTTTCTTTTTCCGCGGCGTTTTCCGGCTCGGTGTGCTCGGGCTGGGAAGACGCGGCTTCGGGCACAACGCCCTTGCCCGGCTTGACCGGCGAGGTATCGCGCACGCACAGACGGAGCGCGCGGATCTCTGCCACCTTGCTGTGGAGGAATCCGACGATGGCGATGGCCAGCAGCGCGCAGCAGCCGAGCATCAGCCATTTCACCGTCCCGGTAAACACGCCGCTCGTCAACAGAAGCCAGACGGCGACGCCCAGCGCGGCGCACAGAACGATCGTCGTCAGCACGGTGGCGATGACTTTTCTGCGCAAATCATTTTTTTCCATAAAAAGGGGTCAGCTCCTTAGCTTACTTCGTGCCGAAAATGCGGTCACCGGCGTCGCCGAGACCCGGAACGATGTATCCGTTCTCGTTCAGCTTCTCGTCCAGAGCGGCGAGATAAATGTCGACGTCGGGATGCGCTTCCTGCAGCTTGGCAAGGCCTTCCGGAGCGCCGATGATGCCGATGAACTTGATGTTCTTCACGCCGCGCTTTTTGATCTGGGTCACGGCGTCGATGGCGCTGCCGCCCGTGGCGAGCATCGGGTCCAGCACGATGACTTCGCGCTCGGCGATGTCCTGCGGCAGCTTGCAGTAATACTCAACGGGCTCGAGCGTCTCCTCGTTGCGGTACATGCCGATGTGGCCGACCTTCGCGGCGGGAAGAAGAGCCAGCATGCCGTCCACCATGCCGAGACCGGCGCGGAGGATGGGCACGAGGGCCAGCTTGCGGCCCGCGAGCATGTGCGTCTTCGCCACGGCGATGGGAGTCTGGATCTCGACTTCCTCGGTGGGCAGGTCACGCGTGGCCTCGTAGCACAGCAGCGTGGCAAGCTCGCTCACGAGCTCCTTGAACTCCTTCGTTCCGGTGTACTTGTTGCGCAGCAGGCCTACCTTATGCTGCACGAGAGGATGGTCCATGATGACAGTTTTTCCCATGATGGTTCGCTCCTTTGATTTTTGATTTCAATGGTTTTCTTCGATGGCGGCGAGTTTGGCCACGCGCGCGGCGTGACGCCCGCCTTCAAAATCAGTGTCCAGAAACGCGTCCGCAAGTTCGCACGCAAGGCCTGCGCCCACGACGCGTCCTCCCATGCACAATGCGTTCGCATTGTTGTGCGCGCGGGTGTACCGGGCACTGAAAATGTCCGAACAGCAGCACGCGCGGATGCCGTGAATCTTATTGGCGGCCATGCTGATACCGACGCCCGTACCGCAGAACAGCAGCGCTGCCTCGACCTCGCCGCGCAGAACGGCCTCGCAGGGAGGTACCGCCATGTCGGGATAGTCAACGCTCTCCTCGCTGTGTGTGCCGAAATCGGTCACTTCGATGCCGCGGGCAAGAAGATGCTCTTTGACGGCTTCCTTCAGCGCGTAACCGCCGTGGTCCGCGCCGAGCGCAACGGAATGGATCATGTCAAGACTCCTTTTTTTGCGCCGCCTCACGCGCCGCGCGCTCGCGCTGCGCCTGCGACAGGCGTTGATAATCGGGAATGCAGTCCGCGCTTGTGACGCACCGTCCGGCCAGAGCCTCCCGGTGTGCGGCGAGCGCCGCGCCGAGGGCGCAGTCCGTGCGGTATGCTTCGGGCAACGCCCGGAACCGCTCGGTGTGGGCGCAGACGAGCGGTGCGCCGTCGCCGGCACACACACCGGGCTCGTCCAGTTCATCGAGACGCGCGGCAAACTCCGCGGCGGGCATCGCGCCGTCGTCAAACAGGCGCTCGGCCGCGCCGTTCCGGACGCGAAACGCGGCGCAGTACACCTCGCCACGCCGCGCGTCGAGCGCCGCGGCAACGATCCCATCGCAGGGCTGCGAGAGAGCCAGTGCCTCGAGCGTCGAGACGCACACGCAGGGTGTGTTATGTACAAACGCCAGACCTTTGAGCGTTGCGAGACCGATGCGCAGGCCGGTGAAACTGCCCGGCCCGGCGGCAGCCGCAAACACGTCCACGTCGGCGGGCGTGATCTGAGCCGCCCGGAACGCCTCATCGCACAGAGGAAGAAGCGTCTCGCTGTGTGTCAGGCCGCGGCACAGCGACGCGTGGTACACCATGCGTCCGTCCTGCAGGATGCACACGCCCGCCGCCTTCGATGCGGAATCCAGTGCAAAAACGGTCACAGCGCGCCTCCTTCCACGGTGATGCGCCGGTCGTTGTCTCCGGTGCGGACGATGTCCACGCGGACGGCGTCCTCTCCGGCCAGAATGTCTGCGGCGTTTTCGCTCCACTCGGCGGCCACGATGTAGCCCATGTCGAGATAATCGTAAAACCCGGCGGCTTCCAGATCCTCCCGGGTGTGGATGCGGTACAAATCAAAATGCGCGAACGGCTGCGGGCCCCGGTAGACGTTGGCGATGGCGAACGTCGGGCTGGACACTTCGTCCGTGCAGCCGAGCGCATGCGCCATCCCGCGGCAAAACGCGGTTTTCCCCGCGCCGAGACCGCCCGTAAACAGAACAAGGCTTCCGGGGGAGAGTGTGCGCGCGAGCTGTTCGCCGAGTGCGGCCGTCTCGTCCTGCGAATGCGTTTCAAATACGGCCAACGCGCGTCCCCTCCTTTGAAAGCCGAGTTCATAAGTACAGTTATTATACAACAAAAGCCGCGGGGCTGTAAACCCTGCGGCCGGATTTTGGCAGGCATTGGCGGAAAAAATCATCCGTTCTGCGAACTCTCGGACCCCATGAACAGGGACGGGATGGCGCACACGGCGCTGATGCCGACCAGCGTGTAGATCGTGCGTGCGAACAGCGTCTGCGCGCCGCCGCACAGCCACGCGACGGCGTCGAACCCGAACAGGCCGATGAGCCCCCAGTTGACGCCGCCCACAATGACGAGCACGAGACAGATTTTGAAAAACAGATTCATCCGTAAACATCCTTGTATTATAGAGTAGTAGTTATTAGAGCCCCTCTCCAAGGGCTGTGTGCTACACTGTAAGGGATGCTGTGGAT
>CALXBO010000035.1 GCA_944386565.1 uncultured Ruthenibacterium sp.
CACTAGAACCTGAATCTAGCGCGTCTGCCAATTCCGCCACATCCGCATATTTTCGAGCCGGTCTCCCGGCGACGTTATTTATATTACCACCGGAACCCCGAATTGTCAACACTTTTTTCAAAAAAAGTTTCATCTTTTTTTTCGTCCGGCGCGGGCCGGGTTCCGGAGCGGAAATCGGCGAAGCGAAGCCCTCCCGTTGCCGCCATCATCACGGCGTATACGACAGAGAACAGAGCGCCGCCGAGGCAGGTTCTGATGAACAGGGAAGGCACAGCGGCAAGCAGAGGCGCCGCGGCGACACGGACGGCAAATGTGCTGCAGACGGCGCACAGCGCGGGCACACCGAGCCAGGACACCGCCCGGAAGCGCACGCCCGTCACGCGCAGCAAAGCGGACAGATTGAGCAGGCTCGTGAGAAGGTTGCTCACAAGCATCACAAACAGGAACCCCTTCATGCCGAACAGAGGAAGAAGAACCACAATCAGGAAAATGCGCGCGGCGGAATCCACGACGGTATACCGGAATGTCGCGATCTGCCGGTCAAGCCCTTTCAGAAGGCCGTCCACCATGCTCTCAAGGTACATCAGCGGCATCAGCGGCCCCAGAACCGAGATGTAAAATCCGATCTCCTCGCTCCGATACAGAATCCTGCCGATCTCATAGGCGTACACGGTGAACAGACCGCCCGCCAGCACGGAGATGCCGAGCGTAATGCGGAGTGTGCGCGCGGTCAGAGCACGCAGGCGCGCGGTGTCCTTCCGCAGATAGGCGCGCGTGATCTCGGGCTGCAGCAGCGTGGAGAGCGTGCTCAGAAACGAAAAGGGAAAGAAGAGCACCGGCAGCGCCATGCCCTTGAGCGCGCCGTACTGCGCAAGGGCCTCGTCGCGGTCTGTGAGAAATGATGCCAGACGGGCGGGAACCAGTACATTTTCCACCGTGTGCAGGGCGCTTGTGAGATATTGGCTTGCAGCGATGGGGCCCAGCAGCTTTGCCAGTCCCCGGACCGGGACGGCTCTGCCGCCGGGCGGAGCGCAGCGCACGCGCCGGCGCCAGCTCAGAAACATGTAGACCCAGCTCGCGGCCTCGCTGACGGTGTTTCCCAGCACGACGGCGGCGCAGCACAGCGCTGTGTCGTCCGGGGAGATGCGCGTCAGGAGAAGCGCGACAAAGCCGATGCGCAGAAGCTGTTCAAACATCTGCGCACGGGCGTTGGGCCCCACTTCGCGCAGCGCGAGAAAACAGCCGCGCACAACGGCGCTCGCGGCCATGAACGGCAGGCTCGGCGCAAGGATGCGCAGCGAGAGCGCGGCGCGCTCGTCGCCGATCACGAGCGCGGCTGCCGCCCGCGCGCCGAAAAACAGCGCAGCGCTGCCCAGAAGGCCGATCCCGGACGCCAGAAGCATCATGCTGCGGGCGGAGGGCCGAAGTCCGCCGAGATCTCCCTGTGCGGCAAGGCCGGACACGATGCGTGCGGCGACGGCCGGCAGCCCGGCGGTGGCGAACGTGACGAACAGACCGTAGACGGTGATGATGAGCTGATACAGTCCCATGCCGGACGCGCCGATGCGCGCGGCGATAAACACGCGGAACATCATTCCGGCGGCGCGCAGTACAAGGCCGGTCACGGTCAGGAGCGCCGCGTTTTTGACATAGCTCTTCCCCCGCATGTCTTCGCCTCCCTTCGCACCATATATATGGCGGGCGCGGCGGCGATATGAAAAAAGCCCGGAGAGGAAATCCTCTCCGGGCGGGAAATCAGATGCAGCGGGTTCAGGGCATCACGTGTCTGGGCGGAAGCAGTGCGGGCACCTCGAGATACATGACCGGGAGACGGAACGTCTCCATGGTGCTGCAGTATTTGTCGTACATCACGATCACGTACGATTCGGCGTATTTGGGCGGGACGATCGTGAGCGGCCACATGTGGCGCAGGATGATGTCGCGCTCGACTGCCGTCAGGGAAAAGGCCTCCTCGGCGTTTTTCAGGGCCTTGCGGGGATGTTCAAACCCGTGCAGGCGCTCGCCTTTGGTGCGGCGGTAAAAATGCCAGTCGTACAGGAACAGATCGTGCAGCAGGCCGCCGCGTGCGGCGGCGCGGGCGTCGAGCCCGTGCGACTTGCAGAACAGATAACTCAGGTACGAGACATTCACGCAGTGTTCCAGACAGGTGGTGTCACCGTGCTGGATGTATTCCCGCATGAGCCCCACCTTGGGATGCTCGAGAAGATCCCGCACGAGAGCGAGATATTCCTCATCGTGGGGAACGTCGATGCTGCAAATGTCGGTTTTGCTTCTGTGGATCATGGGCACACTCCTTACTGCCGGAACACGATTTCGGAAACGGGGTCTTCCTCCTCCTTGCGGCGCAGCGCGGCGCGCGTGCTGAGAAGAAAATCGAACAGGTAGCCAAGCATCAGGGCAAGCGCCAGGAAGGGCGCGTATTCGGCCGGGATCACGCGGACGGCACCCGTGACGATGCGGTGCAGGAACGTGAACAGCAGGACGGCAATGAGCCCCCAGCCGAGCGTGCTCTCAAGGCACAGGATGCCTTTGTAGTTGAAGGGCTTTTCCTTGTAATCCCACCAGAGCTCGCCGAACAGGCGGAGCATCAGCACGCCCGTGGCATATTCGAACAGCGTGGCGATCAGCGCGCCCGCCAGATAAAGCATCAGGAGGTTGTGTGCAAACGGGCGCAGGATCACAACGCCCAGCATCGCGCCCACGCCGTAGATGACGCAGAACGGGCTGTGCGCGAAACCGCGGTTCTCCCACACGCCCTTTTCGCGGCGGATGACGATGCACTCCATCACCCAGCCGAGGAAACTGTACAGGAAAAAGGCAATCACTGCATAGGAAACGCCGGGATCATGATAAAAACCGGCCAGATCATGCAAAGGAAGTATCATAAGGGATCCTCTCTTTCTGTTTGAAAGTATATCTAAAAATAAGTGCGGACGCAACCGTTTACGGGACTTTTCGGCATCCTGTATGGAAAGGGCCCCGCGCTTGACACTTTCTGTGTGCGCTTCTATAATGAAGCTGTTGCACATCCTGCTACCCATACAACGACAAACACAGGAGAAGGGATTCAAACATGAGCGAAAATTGTACACACAACTGTGAAACCTGCGGACAGAACTGTTCGTCCCGCACGGCAGCACGCACGGATTTCCATGAGCCGCCGCACGAACTGAGCCGCATCAAGAAGATCATCGGCGTTGTCTCGGGCAAGGGCGGCGTCGGCAAGAGCATGACGAGCGCCATGCTCGCGGTGCTGCTCAACCGCCGCGGATACAAGACCGCCGTCCTCGACGCGGACATCACCGGCCCGTCGATCCCGAAGCTCTTCGGAATCCATGAGCGCGCCCGCGCGGACGAGATCGGATGTTATCCCGCCGTGACGCGCACGGGCATCGACGTGATGAGCGTCAACCTGATGCTCGAGCACGAGACGGACCCTGTGATCTGGCGCGGCCCCGTCATCGCCGGCGCGGTGAAGCAGTTCTGGCAGGAAGTCATCTGGAAAGACGTCGACTTCATGTTCGTGGACATGCCTCCGGGAACGGGCGACGTGCCCCTGTCCGTGTTCCAGACGATGCCGGTCGACGGCATCATCGTCGTGGCCAGCCCGCAGGAGCTGGTGAGCCTGATCGTGGAAAAGGCCGTGAACATGGCGCGCATGATGAACATTCCCGTGCTGGGCATTGTGGAAAACATGAGCTATGCCGTCTGCCCGGACTGCGGCAAGAAGATCTATGTGTTCGGCGAGAGCCACGTGGACGAGACGGCCGAGCGCTTTGCGCTGCCCGTTCTGGCCAAGTGCCCCATCGACCCCGAGCTGGCGCATCAGGCCGACCTCGGCGTGATCGAGTCCTTCGAGTCCGACTGTCTGGACAAAGCGGCCGACACCGTGGAAGCCCTGCTGAAATAACGTCCGGCACACAAACGGAAGGATCGCACAGAATATGAAAAAAATCGTTTCCGAATTCAAGGAGTTCGCCCTCAAGGGCAACGTCGTGAGCATGGCGGTCGGCGTCGTCGTCGGCTCGTCGTTCACGGCCATCGTCAACAGCCTCGTGAAGGACATCATCACGCCGCTCGTCTCCATCGTCGGCGGCGGATTTGACTTCGCCGGCTGGACGGTGAGCGTCGGCGGCGCGCCCGTGGCGATCGGCAATTTCATTAACGCCATCGTGTCGTTCCTGGTCGTCTCCGTCAGTATGTTCCTCGTGGTCAAGGCGATGAACGCCGCGCTTGCGCGGTTCCATCTGGAGGAGAAGAAGGAGGCGGCCGCCGCGCCGGCGCCGGAACCCTCCAATGAGGAAAAGCTGCTCGCGGAGATCCGCGATCTGCTGAAAGAGCAGAAACAGGCGTGACAGACAAAAACAAAAATCCCGGATGCCTCGGCATCCGGGATTTTTTGTGCTTTCTTACAGATCGAACAACAGGTCGCAGTAATCGGGGAAGGGCCAGTACGTCTGAGGAACCTGACGCTCCAGCTCGTCGGCAGCTTCGCGAAGCGCGGCCATTTCGCCGCGGGCGAGATCGCGGAACTTCTGCGCGCGCACAGACTCCCCGAGGTGTGCGCTGTCCAGCTCGTTGAGCGCGCGGCGCAGCGCTTCCATCGCACCCGCCGTGCGGTCGATCGTCACGCACAGCTTCTCGACGCTGGCTTTTGCCGACGCGCAGGCGCAGCCGTTGTGCTCCACAAGCGCTTCGGCCTTGCCGATGCGGGCGAGGTACTCGTAGCTTGCGGGCAGGATGCTGCGGCTCACCATCGCCAGCATCGTGGAGGCGTCGATGTGGATGTGCTTGGCGTACGTCTCCAGGAGGATCTCGCAGCGCGAGCGGCACTCGGCCTCCGTGAAGACCTTCGTGCGGGTGAACATGGCGATGTTCTTCTCGGCCGTAAACGCGGGCGCGGCGTCCACCATCGAGGGCAGATTGTAAAGGCCGCGGCGCTCGGCTTCCACCGCCCACTCGGCGCTGTAGTTGTTTCCGTTGAAGATCACGCGGCGGTGTTCGCGCCACGTCTCGGCGATGATCTCCCGCACGACGGATTCCACGTCGGCCGCGCCTTCCAGCTTGTCGGCGAAATCGTGGAACACGTCGGCCACGATCGCGTTCGTCACGGCGTTGGCGAGACCGATGGACTGGCTTGAACCCACCATGCGGAACTCGAATTTGTTGCCGGTGAACGCAAACGGTGACGTACGGTTGCGGTCAGAATCGTCTAAAGTAAAGAGCGGCAGGCTCTTCACGCCGGTGAGGAGCGGGCCGAGGGACTCGTGCTCCAGTTCGTGGCCCATGGCAAGCTCTTCCAGAAGATGCGTCATGCGGTTGCCGAGGAACACGCTCACCACGGCGGGCGGGGCCTCATTGCCGCCCAGACGCTCTTCGTTGCCGGGGCACGCCGCGGACAGGCGCAGCAGATCGGCGTATTTGTCCACCGCCGTGATGACGGCGCACATCGTCAGCAGGAATACGGGGTTCTTTTCCGGTTCATGGCCGGGGTCAAGCATGTTTTTCCCGCCGCTCGTCACGATGGACCAGTTGTTGTGCTTGCCCGAGCCGTTGATGCCGGCGAAGGGCTTTTCATGCAGCAGGCACGCGAATCCGTGGCGCAGGGCCACCTTGCGCATCAGCTCCATCATGATCTGGTTGTGGTCGCACGCGATGTTCGAAGTGGAGAACACGCTGGCCAGTTCATACTGTGCGGGTGCGACCTCGTTGTGCTCGGTCTTGGCGGGAACGCCCAGACGCCACAGTTCCTCGTCCAGCTCGCGCATGAACGCGCGCACGCGCTCGTTGATGCTTCCGTAGTAGTGGTCTTCCAACTCCTGCCCCTTGGGAGGCTTTGCACCCAGAAGCGTGTGGCCGCATACCTTGAGGTCAAGACGCTTGTCGAACAGATCCTTGTCGAGCAGGAAGTACTCCTGTTCCGCGCCCACGGTCGGGCGGACATAGGCCGTCTCGGTGTCGCCGAGCGCGCGCAGGACGCGCAGGGCCTGCTTGTTCAGCGCCTGCATGCTGCGCAGCACGGGCGTTTTCTGATCGAGCGCTTCGCCGGTGTAGGCGCAGAACGCCGTCGGGATGTACAGGGTGGTTCCGAAGACGAACGCGGGGGACGTGGGGTCCCACGCCGTGTAGCCGCGCGCTTCGAACGTGGCGCGCAGACCGCCGGAGGGGAAGCTCGAAGCGTCGCTCTCGCCCTTGGCCAGCATTTTGCCGGAGAAACGCGTGACGGGCTCGCCGCCCTTCACGCCGTCGATGAAGCTGTCGTGCTTGCCCGAACCGGTCCCGGTCATCGGACTGAACCAGTGGATATAGTGCGTCGCGCCCAGTTCCATGGCCCATGTCTTCATGGCGTCGGCCACGACGTCTGCCACTTCGGGATCCCACGGCTTGCCTTCGTCGCGGATCTCGCGCAGCGATTCATACACGGAATGCGGCAGACGCTCCCGCATCACGCGGTCGTCGAACAAGTGGCTGCCGAACTGCTCAAACCCATTCTTCCCCAAAGACTTTCATCCTCTCTGTGTCGTTTGCAGTCCCGCATCCGGAAAATAATTTTTCGGATACGGACGCAGGTGTTGCATAACTATGTTATTGTATCATGCCGTAAGGGAAAAGCACAAGAGGGAGAGCACGCGGCGGGGCAAAAACGGGCACTCTGACAAAAAAGTGTGACAGTTCTGATAGATTCTTGACGAAAAATTGACACATGTCTATACTAAAGTGGCAATCAAAGGAGAAGATGCAAGTTGTACGGCTTTCGAGGCGTTTTTCAGAAGATCTGCGCGGCGGCACACCGGCACGCCGCGCTGCTGTGCACGCTGTACTGCGCGCTGTATCCCGCATACTGCGAGAGCGTCGCGTCGTTCGGCATGCGATATGACATCACGGGGATCAAGCTCGCGCTCAGTCTGGGCGAGGGCTGCTTTATTGTAGCCGTCGGCAGCGTGTTCCGGAAACCGAAGACCCGCTGTGCGGTGCAGACGGCGCTCTGCCTGCTCGTCAGCGTGCTGTGTACGTCGCAGTTTGTGTACAGCAAGATCTTCGGAACGCCGTACTATCTGCGCAGCGCGGGCGGCCTGAGCGACGCAATGGAATTCACGGACATCGCCCTGACGGCGGTGTGCAACAATATTTTGTGGGTGCTCGCGCTGTTGGCCGCGCCGCTGGCTCTGCTGACCGGGTGGCGCAAACTGTATCTCACACATGCGCCCCGCGCGGGCGCGGCGCTGTTCACGCACGGGTTCGGCCTGTTCTTCCTGTTGGCGGCACTGCTCGTCAGCGGAAACGCGATGGCGCAGGAACTGATTCTGTACGGATTCGTTCCGGTGAATTCCGTGCGGATGTTCGGCTATCTGCCGTATATGGCGCTGGACGTCAAGTACAACGTGCTGAACCTCTCGCGGGACCCGCTCGTTGCGCCCGCGGGGACGGTGCCGGAGCCTGAATACACCGAGGACGCGCGCCCGGAAAACAAGCTGGACCTCGATTTCAGCCTTGTGGAGGGCGACAAGAATCTGCTCTCCCTGAATGAGTGGATCGAAGGGCGCGAGGCGTCCGCCAAGAACGAATACACCGGCCTGTTCGAGGGCAAGAACCTCATTCTCATTACGGCGGAGAGCTTCTCCCCGTACATCATCGACGCAGAGCGCACGCCGACGCTGTACAAACTCGCGACGGAGGGGATGCAGTTCACGAATTTCTACACGCCGCTGTGGGGCGTGAGCACGTCGGACGGAGAGTTCGTCACGACGACGAGCCTGATCCCGAAGACGGGCGTGTGGAGCTACACGGAAATCGCCGACAACTACATGCCGTACGCGCTCGGCTCGCTCTTCTCCGATCTCGGCGCGCGGTCGTTCGCGTTCCACGATCATTCCTATACATATTACAACCGGCAGTACTCCTATCCGAACATGGGGTATGAGTACTACGGGCAGGGCGGGGGACTTTCGCTCACGGAACAGTGGCCGGAATCGGACGTCGAGATGGTCGAGGCGACTGTGCCGATGTTCATCGGCGAAGACTATTTCCATGTGTATTACCTGACGGTCAGCGGTCATCTGAACTATTCCTACCTCGGAAATTCGATGGCCGCCAAGCATCGCGACGAAGTGGAAGACCTCGATTACAGCGAACCCGTCAAGGCGTATCTCGCGTGTAACATGGAGCTTGAATACGCGCTCGAAGAGCTGCTGGAGCAGCTTGAGGAGGCGGGAAAACTTGAGGACACGGTGATCGCCCTCGCAGCGGATCACTACCCCTACGGCCTCTCCAACGAGGAGTATGCCGAACTGCGGGGTGTGGAGGAGCTCGACACGGAATTTGAATTGTACCGCAACGCGTTTCTGCTCTGGACGCCCGGCATCGAGCCGGTCACGGTCGACAAAGCATGCTCGAATCTCGACATTCTTCCGACGCTGCTCAACCTGTTCGGCATCGAATACGATTCCCGTCTGCTGATGGGGACGGATCTGTTCGGAGACATCCCGCCCATCGTCATGTTCTACGACCACAGCTTTATCACCGACAAGATCTTTTACAACGCCATGACGGGTGAGGTGACGCCGCGCACCGACGAACCCGTGTCGCAGGAATATGTCACGCAATTCCGCGGCATCGTCAACGAGCGGTTTACCTATTCCGCACGCATCATCGAGACGGATTACTACCGCATCCTGTTTGACGCGCAGAACGGGGCGGCCGAATCCGGCTCCGAGTCGGACAAAACGTGAAAAAAGCGCCGGAGAGACGGATCCTCCGGCGCTTTTTCGCGCCGCGCGCCTTTTCTTTGCGCGCGGTGTGTGGTATACTTACAATACTTATGGATTGCGTATGAGGTGAGAGTATGAATGAAAAGATCGAAGCCTTTTACCGTTCCCTGAACGGAAAAAAGGTGGCCTTCATCGGGACGGGCGTCACGAACCAGTCGTGCATCGAGCTGTTTTCCCGGTACGGCGCGGTCATCACACTGTGCGATAAAAAGGAGTCCGTCGAAGCGTTCGGCCCTCTGGCGGAACGCCTGAAAAAACTGGACATTGCGTTTTCCCTCGGCGAGCATTATCTGGACGGCCTGAAAGGGCAGGACATGATCATGCGCACGCCGGGCTTTGAATACTTTACGCCGGAACTTGTGGCGGCGGGAAAAGCGGGCGCGGAAGTGACGAGCGAGATGGAGCTGTTCTTCCGTCTGTGCCCGTGCGAGATCGTGGCCGTCACCGGTTCGGACGGCAAGACCACCACGACGACGCTCATCGCAGAGATGCTCAAGGCGGCGGGGCGCACGGTGCACCTCGGCGGAAATCTCGGCCGCGCGCTGCTGCCGGTGGCGGAGTCGATGGACCCGTCGGACGTCGCCGTCGTCGAGCTGTCGAGCTTCCAGCTCATCAGCATGCACGCGTCGCCGCATGTGGCCGTCGTGACGAACGTCACGCCGAACCACCTCGACCATCACAAGGATATGCAGGAATACATCGACGCAAAGCGCAACATCCTGCTCTATCAGAATGAGAACGACCGCGCCGTGCTCGGCTGGGAGAACGGCGTCACGCGCGCCATGCAGGCGGACGTGAAAGGGTCGCTCGCGTGGTTTACGCGCAAGTCCGTCGTCGGAAACGGCGGTTTCCTGCGGGACGACGGAATGCTGTGCCTCGCACAGGACGGCACGGTCACGCCGGTGATCCACCGCTCCGAAGTCGGATTGCGCGGCGAGCACAACATTGAGAACCTGCTCGCGGCCATGACGGCCGTGCGGGGAATGGCGGACGTGGACGTGATGCGCCGCGTCGCGCACGAGTTCAAGGGCGTCGAGCACCGCATCGAGCCGGTGCGCGTGCGCAACGGCGTGCAGTGGTTCAACGACTCCATCGCCACGAGCCCGACGCGTGTCATCGCCGGTCTGCGTGCGTTTGACCAGAAGCTCATCATCATCGCGGGCGGTTCCGACAAGGGCATCAGCTTTGCCCCCCTTGCGCCGGAGCTCATCGCTCATGTGAAGACGCTCATCCTCACGGGAGCCACGGCCGACAAGATCGAGGCCGCCGTGCGCGCGGACGAAGGGTTCGCAGAGAGCGGGCTTGTGATCCTCCGCGCGAAAGATATGGAGGAGGCGGTGCATCTCGCCGACCAGACGGCGAAAGAGGGCGACATCGTTTCGCTCTCGCCCGCGTGTGCGAGCTTTGACTGCTATCCCAACTTTGAGGCGCGCGGCCGTCACTACAAGCAGCTTGTCAATGCGCTGTGACCGGACGCTGAACACAGAACAACATTGCGCATCCGGATGCGCTGAAAGGAATCGGTATGATCCAGCAGATCGGCCCGGACGGGCGTGAAGAGTTCGTCCGGCGTCTCGGCCGCACGCCGTTCTTTTCCCCGGTCATGGCCGCTTCGTTTGCGGTGAACGCGGGAAAGAACACGGGCGTGCGCTTCTTCCTCGCCGACGGCACGGCGGTGCTCAGCGTCTCGGGCGACAGTGCGCTCGTGTGCGGAGAGGTGTGCGACGCCGAGGAACTGGACAGTTTCCTCGCGTTTTCCGGGGTGCGGTGCGTGCGGACTTCGCACGCCGCGCCGTCCGGTTTTGTGCGCGAGGAGATCTTCCTGATGACGTACACGCAGCCGCAGACGAGAGAGTTTCCTTCCGGAATGCGGCTCGAAGAGATGCCGCGCATGACAAAACTCGGCGAGTCCATGCGCTACACGGACGGCACAATGTCGTCGGACGACTTCATCGCCGAGGCGTGCGCGCGGCGCAACCGCGGTCTTGCGCATATCTTTGCGCTGGAGGCGCAGGACGGCTACGCGGCGACCGCGGGCGTGTATGCGCTGTGCGCGCACGAAGCCTATCTCGGCGGCGTCGTCACGCGGGAGGAATACCGCGGCCGGGGGTGTGCGGGTGCTCTTGTGCTGTACGCGGCCAACCGGTATGCACCGGGCCGTGCGGTGCGCCTGATCTGTGCGCCGGAGCGGCGTACATTTTACGAATCCATCGGTTTTTCCGCCGGGCGCGATGTCATGCAGTGGCGCGCCGGGCAGTGATGTTTCAGGCAGACAGAGAGGACGAAATTCATGTCAATGATCCAGGACTTTTTCCCCGTTTCGGACGAGCTGTGCGCTCTCGACGAGCGTGCGCGAGAGATGTGCCGCGAACAGTTTGCGCGTCTCGATGAAATCCGGGACTACAACCAGATGAAAGTGCTCAAGGCGTTTACAGACTGTCATATCGGTGCGAATCACCTCGTCGGGACGACGGGATACGGCTACGACGATGAGGGCCGCGACCGTCTGGATGCGCTGTTCGCACGCGTCTGCGGCGCAGAGGCTGCGCTGTTCCGCCACAATTTCATGTCCGGAACGCACACGCTGGCCGTTGCGCTGTTCGGCGTGCTGCGCCCGGGCGACCGCATGGTGTCGGCCGTCGGCGCTCCCTACGACACGATGCAGAGCGTGATCGGCCTGACGCCGGGCGGCAAGGGCACGCTGAAGGAGTGGGGCGTCGTCTACGACGAGGCTCCGCTGAAGGACGACCGGCCCGACCTTGAGGCCATCGCGGAAAAATGCCGCGGCGCGCGCATGTGCTACATCCAGCGCAGCCGGGGCTACGCGAGCCGTCCGACGCTCTCGCTCGACGAGATCGCCGCGATTGCCCGCACAGCGAAAGACGCACAGCCGGATATCGTTGTGATGGTCGACAACTGCTACGGCGAGTTCACGCAGAAGCAAGAGCCCACGCAGATGGGAGCGGACCTGATCGCCGGTTCCCTCATCAAGAATCCGGGCGGCGGCATCGCCCCGACGGGCGGATACATCGCGGGCCGCGCCGATCTCGTGGAGCTCTGCGCACACCGTCTGACCGCTCCGGGCACGGGCGCGGAGATCGGCTGTACGATGGACGTTCTGCGCCAGCTGTATCTCGGCCTGTACTATGCTCCGGGCGTGACGTGTGAAGCGCTGAAGACAAGCGTCTGGGCGTCGTGCCTGTTTGAGCTGCTGGGCTGCAAGGCGACGCCGCGCTGGATCGAGGAGCGCAACGACATCATCACGAGTCTGGAACTCGGAAGCCCGGAGGCGATGGTCGCCTTCTGCGGCGGCATTCAGGCGGGAAGCCCCATCGACAGCTTTGCGGCGCCGATGCCGGGGGACATGCCGGGATACGAGGATCAGGTCATCATGGCGGCGGGCGCCTTCACGATGGGTTCGAGCATCGAACTCTCCGCCGACGGCCCCATCCGCGAACCGTATACGATCTATTTACAGGGCGGCCTGAGTTTTGCGACGGCGCGCGCGGGTGTTTTGCTCGGCGCGCAGCGCATGCGGCAGCTCTGAACTGAAAGGAAGGGAACAGTATGCAGGTATTCAACACGCTTACGCGTAAAAAGGAAGAACTCGTGCCGATCACGCCGGGCGAGTACCGCATCTATGTGTGCGGCCCCACCGTGTACAACTACATCCACATCGGCAACGCGCGGCCGGTCATCGTATTTGACACGCTGCGCCGGTATCTCGAATATCAGGGCAATAAGGTGCTCTATGTCTCGAACATCACCGATATCGACGACAAGCTCATCACGAAGGCCAACGAAGAGGGCGTCTCCATGCAGGAGGTCGCGCGCCGCTACGAGGCCGAGTACTTCAAGGACATCGAGGGCCTCGGCGTGCGCCGCGCCACGGTGCATCCCCGCGCCACCGAGCACATTGAAGAGATCCTCTCCATCGTGGCCGACATTCTGGACAAAGGGTACGGCTACGTGGCCAAGAACGGCGACGTGTATTTCCGTGCCAAGAAGTTCAAGGACTACGGCAAGCTGTCGCACCTTGTGCTGGAGGATCTGGAATCCGGCAACCGCGATCTGCGCCACACGATGGACGACGATCTGAAAGAGGACCCCGCCGACTTCGCCGTCTGGAAAGCCGCCAAGCCCGGCGAGCCGTACTGGGAGAGCCCGTACGGTCACGGCCGTCCCGGCTGGCACATCGAGTGCAGCGCGATGGCGCGCAAGCACCTCGGCAAGACCATCGACCTCCACGCGGGCGGCGAGGATCTGATCTTCCCGCACCACGAGAACGAGATCGCGCAGTCCGAGTGCGCCAACGGCTGCGAGTTTGCACACTACTGGATGCACAATGCGTTTTTGAACATCGACAACCGCAAGATGTCCAAGAGCGCCGGCAACTTCTTCACCGTCCGTGAGATCGCCGAGAAATACGGCTATGAGCCGATCCGTTACTTCATGCTGTCCGCGCAGTACCGCAGCCCGCTGAACTACACGGCCGAACTGCTGGAGGCGTGCAAGTCCGCGCTCGAGCGCCTGTACACCTGCCGCGACAATCTGGATTTTGCGATTGCCAATGCGAAAGCGGAGGGCTCGGATGCGCTCGTGCAGAAAGCCGCCGAGGCGAAGGAGAAGTTCTGCCGCGCGATGGACGACGATCTGAATACCCCCGACGCGCTGGCTGCGATCTTCGACTTTGTCCGTGAGATCAACACGCTCTCCGGCGAGAGCTCCAAGGCGGCGCTTGAGGCGGCCGCCGCGATGTTCGACGAGCTCACGGGCGTGCTGGGCCTTGTGTCGCACCGCGAAAAGAGTGACATCCCTGCGGACGTCATGGAGATGGTTGAAGCGCGCGCTGCGGCCAAAAAAGCGAAGGACTGGGCCAAGGCCGACGCGCTGCGCGCCGAGATCACCGCGCGCGGTTATGTGGTCGAGGATACGCCGCAGGGGCCGAAGGTTTCGAAAAAATAATCATTTGCCCGCTCCGGCGGAGGGAAGACGCAGCCGCGCGCTGCGTCTTCTTTTTGCAATGTACAAAATGTAGAAATGAAGTGAAAAATATCATTTTGTATATAACGGAGAAAAATGCCTGCAAACGGGCGATAATGCGTGCTATTCGCATAAGATATACAAATTGTAATATTTGAAATAAATATACGAGATTCTGCCGGAAAATGGCGTGCTTTCCGCCTGCCGGAAAACGAACAGAACGGATCTGATTCTTATTTGAACACGAGACGCGTAAGATTTTGGGGAGACACGCAAAAACTTCCCGGCAGCCGTGAGGGAAATACAGCGAAATGACGGTTGAAATTTTATGCGCAAAAGTGTATCATTTTATACATATTCAAAGAGATACCCGCCGCGCGGCCCGGACGGCCGGTTCCCGCGGACGGTGGAGAGGGGCGTAATATTATGAAAGATATCAAGGCGTTGGATGAACAGTATATCGCGCATACATATGCGCGTTTTCCGCTCCGCCTGACGGAGGGCGAGGGCTCTCTGGTGTACGACGAAGAGGGAAAAGAGTATATTGATCTGGGAAGCGGCATCGCGGTGAACACGTTCGGCGTGTGCGACAAGGTCTGGCAGAAGGCCGTGACGGAACAGCTCGGACGCCTGCAGCATGTGTCGAATCTCTATTACAGCGATCCGTGTGTCCGTCTGGCGGAGATGCTGTGCAGCCGCACCGGCATGAGCCGGGTGTTTTTCTCAAACTCTGGCGCGGAAGCGAACGAGTGTGCCATCAAGGCCGCGCGAAAATACGCCGCGCAGACGCTCGGCGAGGAGTATGTCACGATCATCACACTGAAGAACAGCTTCCACGGCCGCACCATCACGACGCTGGCCGCGACGGGGCAGGATGTGTTCCACAAAGATTTCCAGCCGCTGACGCCGGGCTTTGTTTACGCGGAGCCGAACGATCTTGCCGATCTCGAGCGGCTGCTGACGGAGAACCGCTGCGCGGCCGTCATGATGGAAGTGGTGCAGGGAGAGAGCGGCGTGCGCGAACTGGATGCGGACTACGTGCGCGGCGCGGCACGCCTTGCCGCGCAGTACGGTGCGCTGCTCATCATCGACGAGGTGCAGAGCGGAAACGGGCGCAGCGGCAAGCTGTATGCCTACATGCACTACGGGGTGCAGCCCGACATTGTGTCCACGGCAAAGGGGCTGGGCGGCGGCCTGCCCATCGGCGCGACGATGTTCAACGAGAAGACGGCGGATGTCTTCCAGCCCGGAGACCACGGTTCCACGTTCGGCGGCAACCCCGTCAGCTGCGCGGGCGGTGTGAGCATCCTCGAGCGCATTGACGACGCGCTGCTCAGCCGCGTGCAGGCAAAATCCAATATGATCCGCACGGCGCTCACCGGAGCGCCCGGTGTGGAGGAAGTGACGGGTCTCGGCCTGATGCTGGGCGTCAAAACGACGCGCCCGGTGGGGGAAGTCGTGGCGGAATGCATGGAGCAGGGCGTTCTGGTTCTGAAAGCCAAGGACCGCATGCGTTTGCTCCCGGCGCTGAACATCCCGGAAGAACTGCTTCAGAAAGCGCTCAACGTCATCCGCGGCGTGTGCGCAAAAGGAATCTCTCAATAACAGATCCCCGGCCTGTCAGGGCCGGGGATTTTTTTCGAACATAAAAAGCCCGGACGGGGATTTCCCGTCCGGGCTTTGATGAGGTTGAATGGGATCAGACTTTTTCGATCCAGCCGTGCGTGTCCTCAAGGCGGCCGTACTGAATGCCGGTCAGCGTGTCATAGAGCTTCTGCGTGACCTCGCCGGTCTTGCCGTCGCCCACAACGCACTCCTTGCCCTGATAGTACAGCTGGCCGACCGGGCTGATGACGGCGGCCGTACCGGTGCCGAACACCTCTTCCAGCGTGCCGTTATCGGCAGCCTTGATGACGTCTGCGATGGCGAGACGGTCGGTGTCGTTCACCTCATAGCCCCAGTGGCGCAGAAGTTCGATGCAGCTCATGCGCGTGATGCCGGGCAGGACCGTGCCGACGCAGGGCGCGGTGTAGATCTTTCCGGCGATCTTGAAGAAGCAGTTCATGCTGCCGACTTCCTCAACGTATTTGCGCTCGATGCCGTCCAGCCAAAGGACCTGGCTGTAACCGAGCTTTTCGGCCTTCTCCTGGCCGGCGAGAGACGCGGCGTAGTTGCCGCCGCATTTGATGTAGCCGGTGCCGCCCGGCGTGGCGCGGACGTATTCGTCCTCCACATAGATCTTGACCGGGGCAAGGCCGCTGGCGTAGTATGCGCCCGACGGGGACGCGATGACGATGAAGGCATAGGAATTGCTGGGCTTGACGCCGAGGTGCGCCTCCGTGGCGATGGTGAAGGGGCGCAGATACAGGCTCGTGTTCGGCGCGTTGGGAACCCAGTCACGGTCGATGTCCACGAGGGCTTTGACCGCCTGGACGAAATCCTCTTCGGGGATCTCCGGGATGCACAGACGGCGGTGCGTGCTCGCGAAGCGCGCGGCGTTCTTGTACGGGCGGAACAGCTGCACGTTCCCGTCCGCCGTGCGGTACGCCTTCATGCCCTCGAAGCTCTCCTGCGCATAATGGAACACCATGGCGGCGGGGTCGAGCGAAAGCGCGTGATACGGTTCGATGCGCGCGTCGTGCCAGCCCTGACCCTCGGTATAGTCCATGATAAACATGTGGTCGGTGTAGTAGTGGCCGAAGCCCAGATGCTCCTGATCGGGCTTGTCCTTCGGATGCTGGGTTTTCGTGATGCGGATGTCAAGCATGATTGATTTCTCCTTTCCCATACTGGCAGAAAAGAGTCCGACCGCCTCAGGGCTTTGAGCTTGCGCACAATGCTGAAAAGCGCCCGCCGAAGGCCGACACACAGACTGCGTGAGCCAAGGCGGACGCCGTCGTCCAGATTTCTGTCCGGGCCGGGGCCTCTTCCCCCGGCTCGATAAAATTCATTATATGCTATTTTTTATGCGTCGTCAATCAGTTTGCCGCCTCGCGGGCGCCTTTTTTTGCAAGCTCGAACGCCTCCTGGATTTCCGCGGAAGGCTCTTTGTCGAGCAGGGAGACCACGACGATCACAACAAGGCTGACGAGGAAGGCGGGCAGAAGCTCATAGATCCCAAACAGGCCGCCGAGCGGGCTGATGAGATTCTTCCAGACAAAGACCATCACCGCGCCCGAGACCATGCCCGCCACGGCGCCTTTCCACGTGGTGCGCTTCCAGAAAAGGCTCGCGAGCATGATGGGGCCGAACGTCGCGCCGAAGCCCGCCCATGCGAAGGCGACGAGAGAGAAGATGACGCTGTTTTCATCCAGTGCAATCACAATGCCCACGGCCGAAATCGCCAGCAGCATGATGCGGGAGACCCACAAAACGTGTTTGTCGCTCGCGTCCTTTTTCCAGACGCCCTGATAGATGTTCTTGGCGAATGCCGACGCCGCGATCAGCAGGTACGAGTCCGACGAGCTGATCGTCGCGGCGAGGATGCCCGCCATGACGATGCCCGCGGCCAGCGGGGGAAGCAGGTTCTGCGAGAGAATGACGAAGATGTTCTCGGCGTCCGAGGACGTCAGCAGCGCGGTGGGGAACAGAGCGCGGCCCACAAGGCCGATCGTCACGCCGCAGGTGAGCGAGATGACACACCACACGGTGGCAATGCGGCGGGACTGCTTGAGCTCAGACGTGCGGCGGATCGCCATGAAGCGGAGAAGCACCTGCGGGACGCCGAAGTATCCGAGCCCCCACGCAAGCGCGGACGCGATCTTGATGAGCGGGTACGAAGAGGCTTCGCCGAACTGCGGCGCATTGTTCACAACCGTCTGGACGCCGTCCGCCGTCACGGGCTGCGCGATGCCGAAAAAGTCCAGAAAGCCGGGGATGCTGCGGATGTTCTCCAGCACGGCGGAAGCGCCGCCGGCGGCGGACGTGGCCGTTCCCAGTACAACGACCAGCGCGAAGATCATCACGATGCTCTGCATGAAGTCGGACGCGCTCTCTGCCAGAAAGCCGCCGATGACCGTGTAGAAGATCACGAAGAGCGCACCGGCGATCATCATACTCTGATAAGAGAAGCCGAACAGCGTGCTGAACAGTTTGCCGCACGTCACAAAGCAGCTCGCGGCGTAGACCGTGAAGAATACGAGGATGAACAGAGCCGAGATCGTCAGCAGAACTTTTTTCTTCTCCTTGAATCGGGCGGAGAAGAATTCGGGAATGGTGATGGCGTCGTCCGCAACAACGGAATAGCTGCGGAGACGGCGGGCCACGATCAGCCAGTTGATGTACGTGCCCACCGCAAGGCCGATGGCCGTCCAGGCGGCATCCGCCAGACCGCACCAGTATGCGACGCCCGGGAGCCCCATCAGCAGCCATCCGCTCATGTCCGAGGCCTCCGCGCTCATCGCTGCGATCCACGGGCCAAGGCTTCGTCCGCCCAGAAAATAGTTCTCGGTGCTCTGGTTTGCACGGCGTGCAAAATAGAGACCGATTGCGACGACGCATGCCATGTATCCGCACATGGCAAGGAATGTTTGCATGGTGCTTCCGTCCATAATAAGAACCCCCTCAAATTGTTTTTACTTTCCCGTTTTCCCCTTTGCCGTGCCGGACAGTACGGCAAAGAAATATTATGCAATTATATCATATGGGTTCTGTGTTTGCAAACTTTGACCCCGTGCGCTTGACAGGACACATGCAATGCGCGTATCCTTGAAAAAAGCGCTTTCATTTTTTCATGTGCGGGAGGATCGTCATGAATATTTATGACATCGCGCGAGAGGCCGGAGTTTCGATCTCCACGGTCTCGCGCGTTCTGAACAACAAGGGAAATGTCACGGCCGCCACACGGGCGCGTGTGGAAGAAGTGCTCGCGCGCAGCAATTATACGCCGAGCGCCATTGCGCGCGGCATGACGGGAAAGCCGCTTCACACGGTGGCTGTGCTCACGGTGGATATCCGCGTTCCGCACTATGCCCGCACGGCTTATACCATCGAGCGCGAGTTCGGGCGCAGGGGATATGAAGTCTCTCTGTGCAACACGGGCGGCGAGCGGGAAGAGACGGTCCGTTATCTGCGCACGGTCGCGGAAAAACACGCCGACGGCGTAGTTCTGGTCGGCTCCGTGTTCAACGATATCGGCAGCGATCCTCGCGCCGCGCAGTATCTGAGCGGCGTCCCGGTCGTGCTGGCGAACGGGCGCCTTGACCTGCCCAACTCGTACTCGGTTCTGGTGGACGACCGGCACGGCGCCGGGCTTGCGGCGGAGCATCTTCTCCGGCAGGGGCGGCGCAGCCTGTATTTTCTGAAAGACATTGAGACCGCGAGCGCCGATGCAAAAAGTGCCGGATTTCTGGATGCCCTCGGACGTGCGGGCGTTGACGGTGCGCAGGAGCGCATCCTCCGGACGCAGCAGAGTATTCAGGGCGGTATGGACGCCGTGCGGCGGTTGGTGGAATCGGGCCGTCCGCTCGATGGAATCGTGTGCGGCGACGACCTCACGGCGGCGGGGGCCGTCAAAGCGCTCCGGCGCGCCGGACTGCGCGTTCCCGAGGACGTAGCGGTGACGGGGTACAACGATTCGGAATACGCCCGCATCTGCGAGCCCGCGCTGACGAGTGTCGACAACAAGCCGGAACTGGTCGCGCTGTTGTGCGTCCGTCTGCTGGAGAGCCTGATCGAAAAGACGGGCCCGTTTTCCTCCGTGACCATCCAGCCGGAACTGGTGATCCGCGAAACGGCATGACAGAGAGCGCCCCGGTCCGCAGGACGGAGGGCGCTTTTTGACGGCTAGTTCTGAAAGCGCTTTTCAAAATTGAGCTGAAACTGTGGCATTAGCGATAAAGAATGACAGGCAGATTCGTGCAAAATGTGGAAAATGTGGGACGTTTTGAAAAAGAATTGACTTTTGAGAATGCCGGATTATAATAAAAAGCGAAGAAAGCGCTTTCAGAATAGCGCAGACGGAATCGCTGTAAAGGAGAGATAAGACATGATGAGAGTCCGTTATGAAGATATGGTCCGGGAGTTTGCCCGCGTGCTGGAAAAGAACGGCTTTTCCGCTGCGGATGCGGCTGATGCAGCTGTGATCTTTGCACAGAACAGCCTTGCCGGAGTGTTCTCGCATGGCCTGAACCGCTTCCCCCGCGTCGTCAGCTATCTGCAGAAGGGCGAGATCGACCCGAATGCCCGCGCCACCTGCGAAGCCACGTTCGGTTCGCTTGAGCGCTGGGACGGACACCGCGGCTTCGGCCCGCTGAACGCCAAGCGTGCGATGGACCGCGCGTGCGAGCTTGCGAAGCAGAACGGCGTCGGCGTTGTCGCGCTCGGAAACAACAACCACTGGATGCGCGGCGGCACATACGGCTGGCTCGCGGCCGATCAGGGCTGCATCGGCATCTGCTGGTCGAACACGATGCCCAACATGCCTGCGTGGGGTGCGAAGGACCGCCGCATCGGCAACAATCCGCTCATCATGGCGGTGCCCCGCTCCAACGGTGAGCACGCGATGATCGACTGTGCGGTGTCCCAGTTCTCCTACGGAAAGATCGAGGACTGCCGTCTGCGCGGCGTGCAGCTGCCTGTTCCCGGCGGCTACAACGAGAAGGGCGAGCTGACGACCGATCCCGGTGAGATCGAAAAGACATGGCGCGTTCTGCCGATGGGCTACTGGAAGGGCAGCGGCCTGTCCATTGTGCTCGACCTCATCGCTACAGTGCTCACGAATGCGAACTCCGTGCAGAAGATCGGCACGTTCGGCGACGAGGTCGGCCTGACGCAGATCATGATCGCCATCGACCCGTCGAAGTTCAACACGACTGAGCAGACGGATGCGATTGTGGACGCCATTCTGGCTGACGTGAAAGCGTCTGAACCTGCTGCGGAGGGCGCGGATGTGATGTATCCGGGAGAGCCGGAGATGCGCAGCATCAAGGCAAACCGCGAAGAGGGCATCCCTGTGATCGAGGAAGTCTGGAACTCCGTTCTGGCCATGTGACAACAAAAAAGAGCTTCGGGCTGAAATGAACCGAACCAGTAAAAACAGACAATAGACAAAACGCCCCCTGTGTAGGAAAATGTAACTATACAGGGGGTGTTTG
>CALXBO010000036.1 GCA_944386565.1 uncultured Ruthenibacterium sp.
GCACCTCTATAGCCGAACGCAGGGGACGGCCACAAAGAACTACCCACGCCTGTTTTACACCCGCGATGTGCGGGGGAAAGGCGCCGCCTGTGCGCCGGAGCCGTGCGCACGGCAGATTGCGGGCAAAACAATACGGCGGCGATGCTTTCGCATCGCCGCCGGTCGATCGTTGCCATCTGAGGCACTTACCTTTGCATTGGTCTCTCGCCTTTCCGTAGGTTGGGAAATCACATTGGAAAAAGCTGTATCTCAAAATTCTGAGCCTTGGCTTTTGCCGTGTTGTGTTCGGAAGCAGGCATTTTTTTGAAGTGGAGCCGCAGAACAAATTCCGCGAAATCTCCGAATCAGAAGCAGCGTCTTTTTAGATCAACGCTGAAGCGCCACACTCTTCCAGTTCCTGTGATGCTTTCTTCAAAGCGAATCATGGATCACGGCTTTCTCGTATTCTTCGGGATAAGGTTCAATCAAATCTTCGGAGTTGTTTGTGCGTGCTGTTGCACGCGGCCTGTGTTTCAAGGCTTATTATCCGTGCATCGGTCTGTCCTCACATGTGAAAAAAACGGAACACAGACATTCTTTTTTCTCTGCCTGTTTCCGTTTTGGAAGTGTTTTCTTTGGTTCCGTGTTCCGACCGGCGACCCGTTTGCTTTGTTCGATGCAGAACGCCTGCAAGGAAACCGGATCTTTCTTTCCGACGGATATTCGGTTCTTCTGCTTCCAAATGGTTCAGATGCTCTTTCTTTACAAAGCAACTGAAAAGGCAATTCAATCGTTTTTTCTTGTCCGTCACTGCAGGTACAAATAACGGCTTGAAAACGACCCTTTGCTCAGGTGCTGCCTCCGTCTTCTCATCTCCTGCGTGCCGTTCGGCTTAACGCAACTCCGGAAGAGGGGCGAATGAAAACCATTGGATCAGAGAGCAGTTCGTTTTACTCGGTTATTTGCCCTGCACCGACTGAACGGGTTCTTCAGCCGTGTACATTGGGCTCACCTCATTTCTTTTTGTTGTCTTTATTATATGCGCATCATGACCAAAATACAAGCGGAAAACAAGCCAAGTTTTAGCAAAAGTATCTGGACAAAAGTACCAAACTATGGAGAAATCGACCGCATCCCTCTTGACGGCGCGCAAAACACGCGGTATGATGAAAAAGATGGGGACAGTATCCGAAAGGGGAAAGACACATGACGTTTGAAGCCTGTGTGAAAAGCGCAAAGGAGCAGAAGCTCGCCGGCATCCGCTACGAAAAGAGCGGGCGGCACCATTTCCGCGACCGCGTGACGGTCTACCGCGACGGGAAGATCCTGTTCGAGCGCTTCTGCTACGGCGAGGCCGCCGGGCTCGTGTTCTCGATGTGGGGGCGCGGCGAGGGCGAGAGCGCCATCTGGGATTACGACTCCTGCGCGGTGTCCGCAAAGACCGAAGCGCCGAAGGTGCTGACGGGCGGCAATGAGACATCGCTTCTGTTCGACGGCAAGCAGTGGACGTGGGACGTCGAGGCGCTGCTGAAGACGGACAGCGCGAACGGGTACGGGTTGTTCCGCACGCTGTTCGGAAAATAAAAAAGGCGAGGCCGGGGATTCCCGGCCTTTTTTCATGCGTCCGCCTGCGGCGGGTGCCGGGCGCGTCGATGTGGCGTATCATGGCTGTGCCTCCCTCCGGTGAAGTCTCTGAATATCAATATATGGCAAAAGTGAGCACAAAACAAGTGGAAATGCGCAATTTCAAGCCGTATAATGAGAAAAAAGAGGAGGGGACTGCATGAAACTCGGCTTCGGACTGTACCGCCACATGCTCACGGAGGACTACTTCCGCTTCGCGCGCCAGTGCGGCGCGACGCATCTCATCGTGCATCTGGCGAATTATTACGGCGGCGACGACGGCCGCATCGTCACCGCGACGGACGAACACACGAACTACGGCGAGTGCGCGCCGCTCGACCCCGTCTGGGAAGAGGAGAACCTGCGCGCGCTGGTGAAGCAGGCCGCGTCGTTCGGGCTCACGGTGGAGGGCATCGAGAACTTCAGCCCCGCCGACTGGTACGACGTGCTGCTCGACGGCCCGCGCCGCGCCGAACAGATGGAAAAGCTCAAGACCATCGTGCGCGCGGCGGGCGCCGCGGGCATGGCGTACGCGATGGGATACATGCGCGCGGCGGGCGCGCTTCTGGACGAATAAAAAGGAGGAACCGACGATGAATGCATGGAAAAACGACGACGAGCTGTTCAGCCTGATGAAAGAAAAGCTCTACACGCCCGTGGTGGGCGACATTCTGGACGCGATGGGCTTCGCGCACCAGTTCCTGCCCGCGGCCATCCACCCGCTGCGCGACGACATGAAGCTGGCGGGCCGCGCGTGCACGGTGCTGGAGTGCGACGTGTTCGAGCCGCAGAAAAAGCCGTTCGGCCTGCTGACCGAAGCGCTCGACCAGCTGAAAAAGAACGACGTGTACGTCGCGACGGGCGCGCACAACAGCGCGCTGTGGGGCGAGCTGCTCACCGCCACGGCCAAGACGCGCGGCGCGGTGGGCGCGGTGCTCGACGGCTACACGCGCGACACGCCGCAGGTGCTGGCACAGAACTTCCCCGTGTTCGCCACGGCGCGCTGGGCGCAGGACTCCAGCATCCGCACGAACGTCATCGACTTCCGCTGCACCATTGAGATCGGCGGCGTCATCATCCATGACGGCGACCTCGTGTTCGGCGACATGGACGGCGTGCTCATCATCCCGCGCGACGCGGCCGACGAGTGCATCCGCCGCGCGCTGGAGAAGGCCGCGGGCGAAAAGCTCGTGCGCAAGGCCATCGAGGGCGGCATGAGCGCCACCGAGGCGTTCGCGAAATTCGGAATCCTGTGAGAAAGGCGAAAGAGACATGAGCATCCGCATCCCGTACGATACAATGAAGGAAACCGTCCGCCGCGCGCACCGCCGAGCAGGGCCTCGTGGGCATCAACTGGATCAACGTCGAGAGCTGCATGCCGCTGTGGGGCGCAAAGGAGAAGAGCGTGGGCAACAACCCCATCTGCATCGGCATCCCGCGCCGCGGCGCGGGCGTGTCAAGCCGGGGGAGAAAAAACGGGACAAGCGCGATGTTTCGTGCTATACTGGGAATCAGACCGGGCCGCCGCGCACCCGCGGCAGGCCGGAATTTCGGAGATGACGTCTCAGGAGGTCCCGGACATGAGCAAGGTGAACATCATCATTTTCAACCCGGACCAGATGCGCGCCGACAGCATGGGGCATCTGGGCAATCCCGCGGCCCGCACGCCGTTTCTGGACGAGTGGGCCGGAACCGAAGCGGTCTCGTTCCGCAACGCCTTCTGCCAGAACCCCGTGTGCGTGCCGAGCCGGTGCAGCTTCACGACGGGCACGTATCCGCACACAAACGGGCACAGGACGATGAGCTACCTGATGCGCGAAGGGGAGAGCAGCCTGTTCAGCGAGCTGAAGGACGCGGGGTACTACGTCTGGATGAACGCCCGCAACGACCTCGTCGCGGGGCAGATCCCCGGGCTCGCGGAGCGCCACGCGACGGAGATCTATTACGGCGGGCAATACGATGCGCCCGCCCCCGAGCGCGCGCTCCGCGGAGAGCCGGGCAACAAGTGGTATTATTCCTTCTACAACGGCCGTCTGGCGCGCGCGGAGGAGGGCCGCACCGGCGGCGACGACGAGGACGTGGACGCCGCCATCGAGCGCATCCTCCACCCGGCGGACGACCGGCCGCTGTGCCTGTTCCTCGGGCTGGTCAACCCGCACCCGCCCTATCAGGTCGAAGAGCCGTACTTCTCGGCCGTCGACCGCGCGAAGCTCCCGCCGCGCGTCCGGCCGGAAGACGACCGCGGCAAGCCCGCGATCGAGGCGGCCATCCGCGCCAATCAGAACCTCGGCGAGATGACCGAGGCCGACTGGGACGAGGTGCGCGGGTGCTATCTCGGGATGTGCAGCAAGGTGGACGACATGTTCCGCCGCCTGTGCGACGCGCTGAAACAGGCGGGCGAGTACGACAATTCCGCCATCTTCTTCTTCTCCGACCACGGCGACTACACCGGCGACCACGGCATCGCCGAGAAGGCGCAGAACGCCTTTGAGGACTGCCTCGTCCGCGTGCCGCTGCTGGTCAAGCCGCCGAAGGGCTTCGGCGTGGACCCCGGCGTCACGGACAGCATGGCCGAACTCGTGGACTTCTACGCCACGGCGATGGAGTTCGCGGGTGTGGCGCCGTCGCACTCACACTTCGGCAGGAGCCTGAGCGGCGTTCTGGCCGACCGCTCAACGCCGAACCGCAGTTTCGTGTGCTGCGAGGGCGGGCGGCTGGCCAATGAGCTGCACTGCGACGAATTCCACGACGCAGCGCACAAAACGATGGACAAAACCAATCCCTACTGGCCGCGCATCTCCGCGCAGGTGGACCCCGTCGCCCACGGCAAGGGCGTGATGCTGCGCACGGAGCGCTACAAATACGTGGCGCGCCTGTACGAGCCAGACGAGCTGTACGACCTTGCCGAGGACCCCGGCGAGCAGGTGAACCGCATCGGCGACCCGGCCCTCGCGGACGTCGCCGCGCAGATGAAGGAGCGCGCGCTGCGGTGGCTGATCGAGACGGCCGATGCGGTCCCGTTCGACTTCGACTGCCGCCTCAGCACGGAGATGGCGTGGGCGCGGCTGCGCCGCATGGTGCCCGAGCAGCACGCGGAGGAGATGCGCCGCAGGCTCGACGAAGGCGAGAACCCCTACACCCTCATGAACGAGTGCCGCGCCCGCTTCGGGGCGCGGTGAAACCGGCGCCTCCGGCACAGGGGGCGCTTCGCGCGAGCGGATAAAAAGGCCGCGGTTTTCTTTTTCGAAAGAAAACCGCGGCCCTTTTTTGTCCGGACGGCGTTACGTCAGGATGGCGTTTCCGATGAGCTGCGCGAGGGCCGTGATGTCCGAGCCCGCGATGAGCTCGAACGTGACCACGCCCAGCCCGGAGAACCAGAGCTTCATCTCGCTGTCGAAGTCCATCACGCCGGCGGATTCGATGGCGTACGCCTGGATGCGCGCGTAGGGCAGGGTGACGAACGACTTCTTCTTGCCCGTGATGCCCTGCGTGTTCACGGCGATGACGCGCCGGTCGGTGAAGACGATGCCGTCGCGGATGCCCTGGTACTGCTGCACGATGCGCTCGCCCGGGCACAGCAGCGGCGTGACCTGGCCCGTCAGGCGGGTGTCCGTCACGGGGCGCAGTTTGAGGAAGGCCATGTTTTCAAAATCGATCATTGGAAAGTCTCCTTTTCGTCGGCAAACAGGATGTCCGGTCTGCGGTCCGGCGCGAACTGTCTCAGCTCCCGGCCGGTGCAGGCCTCGGGAGAAAGGCGCACCGCGCTCGGGCGGCCGTTCGAGTACGTCTTGTAATAGTAGGTGAGGGTATCGGCGTCGGCACAGCAGGAATAGATCGTCTCATCGTACTTTCCCTCCGGCGTCACGACGCTGCCGCGCACCATGGCCACGGCGTCGAGAATGCGGAAGAACTGCATCGCGTTCTCATCCGCGTCCCCGGTGAACACCGAGTGCTCCTTGAGAAAGCACGCGCGCACGAAGCGCGACATCGGCGACGCGTCGCCCGGCAGGCCCAGAGCACCCATGCCCTGCCCGTAGGAGTGCAGCGCGAGGGAGGGCGCGAACGTGTTCTCCGGCTGCCGGGGCGAGAGGGACTGGAACGCGTTCAGGTGCATCATGTGGAACGGGAACGGCGGGTTGTTCGTGAGCACCCCGGCGGGGTTTTCCCAGAGGCGCAGGCCGTCTTCCATCGGCTCCGCGGTGATCGAGCCGGTCGCGTCGGCGATGTGCCAGTGCAGCGGCGCGGGGGGCAGCTGCGGGGCGAACGGCGTGCCGATGATGCGCAGCTCCTTGAGCAGCGCGCGGGCCTCGTCCAGCGTGGCGCACGTGCCGAGCACGAGCGGGATGAGCTCGTACGGCGCGACGCACCCGGGCGTGCCGCCGTCGGGAAAATACACGGCGTTGCCGGGAAAGTTCAGCCCGGCGAGATACAGCCCCTTTTCGTTCATCGCCTCCGCGTAGAGCGGCACGCCCGCCGCGACGGACGCCATGCCGACCATCGCGAAATGGTGTTCCAGCGCGGGGCGGTTGTGAAAGGTAAAGGGATAGTCGCGCGGGGTGATGACGACGCGCTCGCCGAACGAGACCTCGAGGTCGAGGTTGCGGCCGTACAGCGCGGGGCGGGAGAAAGAAATGCTCGTGCACATGGGAAAGACCTCCTGTGTTTTTACATATTGTATGGAATCTGTATCTATCATACCCGCAAACCGCACGGTTTGCGGTTGTTTTTCCAACGAAAGGGGAGAAGAGAAGAAACATTTCCGAACCGGAAATTCCGTTGTCTGGCACACCGTTTTTCCGCCCCGGACGCGGTATGCTGTGAGTACGTTGAAGACGAAACGGTTCAAAGACCCTGTCCTTCCGGCCGTAACAGGCGGGCCGGCGGGTGTGCGCGGCGCTTTTGTACTTCAATGATTTTGAACACATGCGCCGGGGCATCGTCCCGGCGCGCAGGAGGTACATTTTATGTATTACACAAACGGAAACTATGAAGCGTTCGCACGTCCCCGCAAACCGCAGGGGGTCGGGGAGAAGCAGGCATGGCTCGTGGGCGGAGGGCTGGCAAGCCTGGCCGCGGCCGCGTTCCTCGTCCGGGACGCGCAGATGGACGGCAGCCGCATCCACATCCTGGAGGATTCCGGCCTTCCCGGCGGAGCCTGCGACGGGCTGCTGAGGCCGGACGTCGGGTTCGTCATCCGGGGCGGCAGGGAGATGGAGAACCACTACGAGTGCCTGTGGGACCTGTTCCGCTCCGTGCCGTCGCTCGAAGTCGAGGACGCGAGCGTGCTCGACGAGTTCTACTGGCTGAATCACGACGACCCCAACTGCTCGAAGAACCGGGCCACGCTCGAGCAGGGCGCGAGCGCCGACACGAAAAACCGGTTCGAGCTGAGCGACGAGGCCGCGCTCGAATGGATGCGGCTGTTCTTCACGCCCGACGAAGCGCTCTACGACAAGACCATCGACGACGTGCTCAGCGAGGAATTCTATCAGTCGAACTTCTGGCTGTACTGGCAGACGATGTTCGCCTTTGAGAAGTGGCACTCGGCGCTCGAGATGAAGCTGCCCCTGCCGTATAAAATGGCCCTGCACGCAGGCCTCGAAAAGCTGCGGGGCACCACGCTGGACGAGCTGCTCGTCCGCTATGAACTCGTCTGAACCGAATCAAGGAGGAATCTCTTATGAATGAGAACACCAACACCGCGTTCGTGCCCACCGAGGCCGAACAGAAACGCATGCAGGAGGAGGGCCGGAAGAGCAGCATGCTCTTCGGCATCGCGGCCGGGGCAGTCATGCTCGTCATCGGGCTGCCGGCCGTCTTCTCGCCGCTGGCCGTCGGCGCCACGCTGGCCTGCATGGTCACGGCCGGGCTCGGCGTGTACGGCATCACACAGATCGCCGCGTGGGCCAAGACCCCCGCGGAGCAGCGCGGCAGCGCCGCCGTCGTGAGCGGCATGTTCCTCACGGGCTTCAGCCTTCTCACGCTCTGGGCTTCGTTCCAGACGCGGTTCGGCTTCGCCGGGCTCATCGCGGGCCTGTCCGTCGCCGTCGCCTTCTTCACGGTGCTCCAGGGCATCAGCCAGTTCTTCCTCTTCTCCGAGATGCGGGAGGCCGGCACGGAGGGCGCCGGGTGGGTGCTCGCGGGCGGCGTGCTCAACGCCTTCCTCGGCATCGTCATCATCACAAACCCGCTCGTGAGCTGGTTCGCCATCAGCACCGTCTGGGGCATCTACCTCAGCGTGTCCGGCATCGCTCTTGTCGCGGAATCGCTCTCCGGCCACCGCGGCCGCCGGGGCGACGCGTAAAAAACGCAGCAGCAGCCGCATCCTGACAGGAGGCGGCTGCTGTTTTTAAGGCTCGTCGTTCGGGTCGGGCTCGTTGTCCGTGATGGGCATTTCCACAAGCAGCTCGAAGCGGCTCTTTTCAAATTTCAAAAGCCCCTCGTCCCGCATGCGGCACAGCTCGTTCGACATCGCGCTGCGGTCCACGAACAGGAAGTCCGCGAGGTCCTGCCGGTTCAGCGGAATGGCGAACGTGCGGCTGCTCGCCTTGTGATACTGCGCGGAGAGATAGTCCTGCAGACGCTCGCGCGTCGAGCGGCGGATGCTGTCCTCGAGCTTGCGCGTGAGGTACTGCCCCGTGCGCGCCACGGCCAGCGTCAGGTTTTGCAGAAAGCGGATCTGCGTCGGGGCCGTCAGCACGTTCTTGCGCAGGAGCTGGTCCACGCTGAGGAACAGGATCTCCGTCTGCGCCGTGGCCGTGATGGTCACGTGCAGGCGGTAGCGCCCCACGGAATTCAATTCGCCCAGCGTGTCGCCCGCGCCGAGCACGTCCATCAGATTGCTGTTGCCGTTTGCGTCGATGTGCGACAGGTGCACGCTGCCGGACAAAATCACCCCGATCTCCGGGAATTCGTCGCCGTCCTGCGCCACCACCGTGCGCTTTGCGTACTTCATCCGCCGGGGCGACATCGTCCCGATCACGCCGAGGATCTCCTCGTCGGACAGATTGCGGAACAGCATCCCCGCTTTTAAGACAGACAGATCCAACTCCATTTCCATTGCTGCATCGCTCCCGTTGTACGGTCTGGTTTTTCTTTTATTATAAAACCGCGAAAAGCGTCTTGCAAGGTGCGCTCCGTTGTCTGGAACACCGATTTTGCGGCGCGCAAATGGTACGATGAGAGTACAGGACAGGGAAGGCGCGGCACACCGCCGCAGCCGCCCCGAACACATTTCAAATCCAATCAAACAGGAGGCATCTTTATGTTTCAATTCTTCCGGGTCCGCGCGGCGTCCGTCTGGATCGCCGTACTGTACGCCGTCATGGGCGCACTGCGCTTCCTCTCCCCGGGCGACAGCCCCTGCGCGGTCTTCCCGCTCGACGAGGGCGAGATCATCTCCGACGTGTACGCCTCGTGCAATCTGCACGGGCTGTGGAAAGCCGGATTCTGACCGCCCCGAAACAGCGCATCACCATTGCGCATTTCACACAGAAAGAAGGATCGCTATGACCTGGATCGGCTATACCCCCGCGCAATGGGCGCTGTTTTTCTACCTCTATTCGTTTCTGGGATGGGTCTGGGAGTCGTGCTACGTCTCCGTGCGGCAGCGCCGCTGGGTGAACCGCGGGTTCCTCAACGGGCCGCTGCTGCCCATCTACGGCTTCGGCGCCCTGTCCGTCCTCGTGTTCACGCTCCCCGCCGCACAGAACCCGGCGCTCGTCTTTCTCTTCGGCATGGCCGGGGCCACGCTCCTCGAGTACGTCACCGGTTCGGTCATGGAACAGATGTTCCACGTGCGCTACTGGGATTACAGCATGTACCGCTGGAACCTCAACGGCTACATCTGCCTGCCGGCGTCCCTGTGCTGGGGCGCGTTCTCCCTCGCTCTCATCCGCATCATCCACCCCGCCGTCAGCGGCCTTGCCGCCGCGGTGCCCGCATCCCTCGCCGTTCCCGCCGTGCTCGTGCTCACGGGCCTCACGGCCGCCGATGCGCTCATCTCGCTCCGCGAAGCGGTCGACACGCGCAGCATCCTCGCCAGCCTCACCGAGAGCCGCCGCCGCATTGAGTGGCTGCAAAAGAGGTTCGAAGTGCAGGCGGCGTTCGCCCCGAACGGATTCACCCGCAGCGTCGAGGCCGTCGAAAGATCCCGCACGGCGCTCCCGGCCCGCTTAAAGCAGATGCGCGAGGCGCGCCGGCACATGCTCGAAGCGCTCACCGCCCGGCTCGACGCACAGAGCCTCTCGTCCGCCCACCCCTCCGGCTCGGCCGATTCCTACCTCGTGCAGAATGAACTGCGCGCCATGGAATCCCGAACCGACTCCATGTACCGCCGCGCCGTGCGCCATCTGCGCCGCAGCCCCGGCGCTGTCAGCCCCCGATACGCCGAAGCCCTGCGCGACGTGCAGAGCCTCGGCACACTGTGAAAGGATGTGTACATATATGAAAAAGAGCGAAACATCGCATTTTGAACCCCCGCGTGGGCTGCGCCGCCGCCTGATCTCGGCGGCGGCGTGCCTGATGGCGGCCGCCGTGCTCGCGTCGGGCGCGTGGGCGGCGCAGCCGGAGTCCGGCGCACAGCCCGCGGCCGCAACGCCGTCGGAGCTCTCCGCGCAGACGGGCGGACAGGGGAGCGCATCCGCAAAACCCCTGCCGCAAAAGCCCCCCGCGCCCTCGTCCGCGGCTTCATCCTCCGCGGCGCAGTCCGCGTCGTCCGGGGAAGAGCAGGGGAAACCGCTCACATCCTCGTCCTCCTCGTCCCGCCCGGAGCCCGCGGGCAGCGCGTCCGCCGGCAGCGCGTCCTCCGATGCGCAGACGGACAGCGGAACGCTCATCCCGCGCGCATGCATCTGGTGGCTGCTCTTCCTGCTCCTCGTGCTGCTGCTCCTCGCCGTCCTCTTCCTTCTTCTGAAAAACCGCCGCGGCCCCGATGACCCCGACGACACATCCGAACCGTAACAAAAAAGCCCCGGCCGCGGATTTCCGCGGCCGGGGTTCTTGTCTGAAAACGGATGCGCTCAGTCGGGCAGGGGGATGCCCAGCGCCAGCATCGTGAGGGCCGCGAGGATCCACGGCAGGAACACGATGGGCAGCATGAGCAGCGCGAGGGGAACGTCCCAGTGGTACTCGTCCATCGAGAACAACCGCCTCGGGCTGTTGACGTAGTAGAGGTAGAGCACGCGCGGCGGGCGGTTGGGATAGTTGAAATACGCGCGGTACACCTTTTTCTTCCCGTCCAGCGTGTACTCGTATTTGGCGTGCCGGTCGTACTCGCCGACGTCGCCGGAGCTGTGCTGGCTCACGATGTACGCCTTGATGACGTGCCCGCGCTCGCGCGCGATGTCGCGCTTGCGCTCGCGCCCCAGCCGGTAGCCCACCTTCTTGGACAGCGGAATGCTGATGAAGTACGTCAGAATGAGCACCGCGAACACGACCACCCATTTCACCCAGTTCACGGGGTCGTCCGTGAACAGCGCGACAAATGCCTCCCGGTAATCCATCCCGCCACCGCCTTTCTGCCCTGATTGTACCACAGCCGCGCGAAAGTTTCCACCTCCGCGCTCACATGGCCTGCATTTTTTCCTGCTCGAACTGGCGGCGGTACAGATCGCGGTAATAGCCCTTTTTGCGGATGAGCTCGTCGTGCGTGCCCTGCTCCACGATGGCGCCGTCGCGCACCACGAGGATGAGGTCGGCGCGGCGGATGGTGGACAGGCGGTGCGCGATGAGGAACGACGTGCGGCCTTTGAGCAGCAGCTCCGTCGCGTCCTGAATGAGCCGCTCGGTCTTGGTGTCGATGGAGCTCGTCGCCTCGTCGAGCACGAAGATGCGCGGGTCGGCCAACACGGCGCGGGCAAAGGAGATGAGTTGCTTTTCGCCGGTGGAAAGGCGGTCGCCGCCCTCGCCGACGTCGCTCTCATACCCTTTTTCCAGCTTCATCGCCACCTGGTCGGCCGAGACGGCTTTCGCCGCCGCGATGACCTCCTCGTCCGTCGCGTCGAGCCGGCCGTAGCGGATGTTCTCCAGTACCGTCCCGGAGAACAGGTGCGGGCTCTGCAAGACGTAGCCGATGCTGCTGTGCAGCCACAGCTGGCTGCGCTCGCGGTAATCGCGCCCGTCGATGAGCACCTGCCCGGACGTCGGCTCGAAGAAGCGGCACGCGAGGTTCACCAGCGTCGATTTGCCCGCGCCCGTCTCGCCCACGATGGCGATGGTCGACCCCGCGGGGATCTTGAGGTTGAAGTGCGACAGCACGTCCTCGCTGCCGTCCGGGTAGCGGAACGACACGTCGCGGAACTCGATGTCGCCGCGGATGGGCTCCCAGTTTTCGCGTTTCGGCTCAAACGCCGTGCCGTATTTCGCAACGACCTCCGGCGTGTCGGTGATGAGCGGCTGCTGCTCGAGCAGGCCCGTCACGCGCTCGATGTTCGCCTGCAGCGAGAGAAAGTCCGCGATGTTGCGGGCGATCTGCTGGATGGGCTCGAAGATGCCCACCGCGTACGACGTGAACGCAGACAGCGTGCCGATGAGCAAAAGCTTGTCCAGCACGAGCGCGCCGCCCCGCGCGAGCACGATGGCCGTCGTCAGCGAGCTGAAGAACATCACGAGCGGGATGTACACCGCCGAGAGCCGCGCCGCTCGCACCGACGACACGCGCATGTCCTGCGTCACCGCCTCGAACTCACGGCTGTTCTGCTCCTCGATGACGAGCGTCTTCGACGTGCGCGCGCCCATGATGCCCTCGTTGTACGCGCTCGTGATGCGCGAGTTCATCTTGCGCACGCGGCGGTGCCAGCGCAGGATGCGGTCCTGAAACCAGCCCGTCAAAAGCGAGATGACCGGAACGATGAGGATGACCGCCGCCGCGAGGCCGGGGTCGAGCAGGAACATCATCAGAAATACGCCCAGCACGTAGAACACCGCCCACAGGATGTCCACCGCGTTCCACGCGATCATGCCCGCGATGCGGTTCGTGTCGCTCATGATGCGCGACAGCAGATACCCCACGGGCGTGACGTTGTAGTACGAGAGCGACAGCGTCTGCAAATGCACGAAGCACGCGCGCTTCATGTCGCGCCCGATCTGCATCTCAATGCGCATCGAGCGCCGCGTGAACAGAATGACCGCCAGCGCCTGCAAAGCGATGATGCAGCCGTAGAACACGGCGAAATAGGGAAGCCCCGACACATCGCCCGTCTCGATGAACTCGTCGATGGCATACCGCTGGAACAGCGGCAGCGCGATGTCGATGACGGCGCACACGATGTTCAGCGCCACCACCGCCGCGATCAGCCCGCGGTACGGCCGCAGAAAGGGCGCAAGTTTTTTCCACGAGCGGATGTCGAACGATTTTGTATACTCCTGTTCGTCAAATCCCATCGGTGCCGCCTCCTTCCCCGGCAAACAGCAGATCGCGGTCCTCGCCCGTCATCTGCAGATCGTATATTTCGCGGTACAGCCCGCCGCGCGCCATCAGCTCGTCGTGGCTGCCCAGTTCCGCCACGCGCCCGTCCTGCAGCACGAGGATGCAGTCGGCCTGCATCAGCGTCGTGATGCGGTGCGAGATGAGGATGACCGTCGCCGAGCCCTTCGCCTGATGCAGCGACGCGCGGATCTCCGCGTCCGTCTCGGCGTCCACGGCGGAGAGCGAGTCGTCAAAAATGAGGATGGGCGCGTCGAGCATCAGCGTGCGCGCGATGGCCACGCGCTGCTTCTGCCCGCCCGAGAGCGTCACGCCGCGCTCGCCCACGATGGTGTCGTACCCGTCGGCGAACTCGAGGATGGCCTCGTCCACGTGCGCCGTGCCCGCGTGGCGGCGCACCTCTTCCATCGTCGCGCCCGGGCGCACCGCCGCGATGTTCTCGCGGATGGTGCGCGAGAAGAGGAACAGCTCCTGTAAGACGATGCCGATGTTCCGCCGCAGGTACGCGCGGCTGATGTCTGCGATGTCCGTGCCGCCGATCGTGATGCGCCCGCACCCGGGCGAAAGGTCGTACAACCGGTCGAGCAGGTGCATCATCGTGGACTTGCCGCTGCCCGTCGCGCCCAGCACGGCGAACGTCTTGCCCGCGGGGATGGTGAAGCTCACGTCGCGCAGCACGGGCTGCTCGCCGTAGGAAAACGACACGTGCTCGAACACGATGTCCCTGTCCATCGGCGGCGTCAGCGCGCGGCCGGGTTCTGTCTCCGGCTCGGACTCGAGGATGTACGCGAGGCGCTCGATGGACACGCCCGCCTTGCTCATCTCGGACAGGATGCGCCCGAGCCCGCGCACCGGCCAGATGAGCGTCTGGTTGTAGGACACGAACGCGAGGAACTCGCCCAGCGTGATGGCGCCGCTCACCGTCTGCGTCACGCCCACACAGATGACGGTGAGGATCTGCAAGCCGGTGATGAGGTCGCCGATGCCCCAGTACGCGCTCAGAAGCCCGCCGAGCCGGATCCAGAGCGAGGCGAAGCGCTCGTTTTTCTTGTCGAAGCGCTCCACCTCGTACGCCTCGCGGCCGAACGCGCGCACGACGCGCACGCCCGTCAGGTTTTCCTGCACGGTGGCGGACAGCTCGCCCTCGGCCTCGTCCGCCGTCAGAAAGCGTTTGGCGATCTTCGAGTAGAAAAAGAGCGAGTACGCCAGAATGACCGGCAGAAAGCACACGGCGATCAGCGTCATCCGCGCGTTCATCGACAGCATCACCGCGAGCGAGAAGCCCACGAGAAAGACGATGCGGCACACCTCGAGCAGCTGGTTCGTCACGAAGTTCCGCACGACCTCCACGTCCGACGTGCAGCGCTGGATGATCTCGCCCGTGGAGTGGCGCACATGCCACTCATACGGCAGGCGCTGGATGTGGCGGTACAGCGCGTCGCGCAGCGATTTTACAAAGTTTTCGGATGCGTTCGCCGTGCCCATGCGGCTGCCGTACGTGCAAAGGCCCGACAGCACGGCCACCACGAGCAGAAAGCCCGCCGCCGCGAACAGCTGTGTCATCGGGGCGGCCGCGAGCAGCGAGGGCGGCGCCAGCGCCGTCACGGCGCCGGGGAACGGCTCGCTGCCGAGAACACAGTCCACCGCCACGCGCACCACCTGCGGCGTGAGCGAGCTGAGCACCGTGTTTCCCATGGAACAGATGAGTGTGAGAGCGAAGATCCAGAGGTATGGCCGCACGAACCTCCAGACGAGCGCCCGTTTCGAGTGTTTCAAGTGATCCCTCCTGTTTTGAACAAAAAAAGCCCCCGGCACAAAGCCGGGGGCGTGACTGAACCGCACAAAAACATTCCCGTTACACCGGGCACAGCATGGGTGCGGACAGTTCTTCCCGTCGGCCTTGGAAAACCGCAGTTCCGTTGAAACGCACGTTCGTCATTCTGTCCGCCTCCTTTTCTGTAAAATATACCGTCTCGTGATACGATTCGGCGAAAATCACTATACCCCGTTCGGTTTTTCTTGTCAAGAGAGAGTTCGCGCAGCAGAAAATTTTCGTCGCTTCGCCAAAATTCCGATGGCGTTTTCCGGCAAAGTGACGGTGTTTGCGGTGGTGTTCACGCCAGCTCCAGATAGAGCGCCGCCAGATCCATGGTGGCGCGCAGGCCGTCCAGATGGGTGCGCTCCATGCCGTGGGAGGCGTGCACGCCCGGGCCGATGAGGGCGGCGCGGCAGTCCATGCCGGCGCGCCAGACAGCGCCCACGTCCGAGCCGTAGTGCGGGTAGATGTCCACCGCGTAGTCCACGCCGTGCTCCTTCGCCAGCTTTACCAGACGGCTCACCATGCCGTAGTCGTACGGGCCGCCGCTGTCCTTCGCGCAGACGGACACCTGATATTCGGTGCAGCTGAGGTCCTCGCCGATGCAGCCCATGTCCACCGCCAGCAGCTCGTCCACCGCGGGCAGGGTGGCGCCGCCGTGGCCCACCTCCTCGTGGACGGTCAGCGTGAAATACGTCTCGTACCGGGGCCGCGCGCCGGTCTCGCGCATCTGCCACAGCAGCGTCAGAAGGCACGCGGCGCTGGCCTTGTCGTCCAGAAAGCGGGATTTGACAAAGCCGCTCGGGGTGACGACGGTCTTGGGATCGTAGCAGACGTAGTCGCCCGCGGCGATGCCGAGCGCCTCCACGTCCTCCTTCGTGCGCACCTTCTCGTCGATGCGCACGGCCATGTTCTTCTCGTCCCGGGCGCGGGTGGCCGCGTCGTCCTGCACGTGGACGGAGGGCGACAGGCTCAGCACCGTGCCCGTGTACACCTTGCCCTCGCGGGTGTAGATGCGGCAGTACTCGCCGTCCAGCGTGGGCAGCAGCGGGCCGCCCACCTTCGTGACCATCAGCATGCCGTCGGCGGTGACGGAGCGCACCATCAGGCCCAGCGTGTCCACGTGGGCGCACAGCCCCACTTTGCGGCCGTCCTCCCGGCCGGGCACGGTGATGACGAGATTGCCCTTGTTCGTGCGCCGGGTGTCGAATCCCAGCTCCCGGGCGATGCCCTCGGCCGCCGTCACCACGTTTTCGGTAAAGCCGGTCGGGCTGTCCTGCCCCAGCAGCGTCTTCAAAGCGTTCGTCAGAAAGGCCTCGCGGGCCTGCTCCTGCATTGCTGTCTGTGCCATATTTTCAACCTCGGTTCGTGATTTTGTGGAAAAGTTCCCGGTTCCATCTTACCGAAAAATCACGCCGCTGGCAAGGGGGGGAAGGGGCGTCAGTCCCCGGCGGGGACGCTCTCGGCGATCCGGACCAGAGTCTCCTCCGGCAGCGCGCCGGTCAGGCAGAACATCGTGGCGCCGTCTGCGGACATCCAGACCAGCGCGCTGGCGGCGTCGCTGTCCGCTTCCTGGTAGTAGTCGGCGGGGCGCCCGTTCACCTGCGTCTCCAGCTCGGCCGCGGTGTCGGAGACGAGGAACAGGCTCGCGGCGTCCGCTCCCCGCGAGCAGCTGAACGAGATCAGCCCGCCGTCCGCGTTGGTGTAGACGCGCGCGGAGTAGCCCTCGGCGTCCATCCGGTCCTTTTCGCTGTACCCCTCGGGCAGCCACGCCGGTTCCGGCACGGACGACAGCGTCATGGACGCGTCCCCGGCAAAGCGGTACTCCGTGACATTCTCGTACTGGTAGCGCACCCAGTTCAGAAACGCCGTGCGCGCCTGTACGTCGACGGTGAGCCACGACGTGCCGCCCAGCGTGAGGATCAGAAAAAAGCACGCCGCGCGGCGGAGAAACCGGTGCGCGGCCGGGTGGCGCTGCCGCCGCAGGACCCGCCGCATCTTCCGTTCAAACCGCTCGGAAAAAGAGTGCACGCACTCGTCCGGAGACGGCAGGGAATTGCAGACGGCCTGCCCGGCTTCGGCGGCCGCGGCCTGAAGCATTTGCTCTGTGATCACGTTCGTTCCTCCTTTTCATACAATGTGCGGAGCTTGATTTTGGCGCGGTGGATGATCTGCGTCGCCGCGGAGACGGTCACGCCCATCAGGTCGGCCGTCTCCCGCAGGCTGTAGCCGTAGCCGTAGCGCAGCAGCAGCGCCTCGCGGTAGCGGGCGGAGAGCTGCAGGATGCACCCCGCCAGAACGTTCTCGCCCTCGTACGGCGCGGGAACGCCCGGCAGCGTCTCGTCCAGTTCGACACACGGATGTTTTTTGCGCCGCCGGTACAGGTCGATCGCCTTGTTCTCCGCGACGGTCACGACAAAGCCCCTCGTCTTCGGGCACACGGGTTCCCCGATCCTGTCCAGATGCTCGGCGATTTTCAGAAACGCCTGATGGACGGCGTCCTCGGCATCCTGCTCGTTTTCAAGGATGCGGTTGGCCACGTGGAACATCAGGCCGCGGTACTCCCGGTAGAGCAGCTCGAACTTCGAGCGCTGTTCCGGTGTATCAATCGTTTGCAGATAGATCAACATGCTGAATCCCCCCGGCTGCAGTGGATTTGAGTATACCATACGGGATTCTCTTCCCACAAGCAAAGCGGCGCGCCGCGCTTCGGGACAAGACACTCAAAACAGCCGGTTTTCGAAAGCGGGCCGCTCATTCCGGGCCCGTTTGCCCGCGGCGCGCACCCGCCCCGCGGAACAGTTTCAGAAACGGGCGCAATAAGATCACGGCAAGGCAGACGGCCCCGGCGATCACGCCGCCGAGGATGTTGTAATTCCCTCTGAGAACCGACAGGCCGACGAAGGCCCAGTCGGCAAAGAACCCCGCAACGGCCAGACACCAGAGCCGGCCGGCCCATTGTTTCATCCGCCGCACACCTCCTGATTTCATTCCGCTCCATCCTTGTAAACGCACGGGACCCTGTATTTGTGACGCATCCCGGAATATTTTTCGTCCGCAATCCGCCGGGCTCCGCGGCGTCAGACATAAAGAACGGCCCCGAAGCCATTCGGGCTTCGGAGCCGCTTTCCGGCTCATCCCAAAGCGGGAGCCGGGTTCAATCAGTCTGTTTTCTGCGCAGCCGGATGACCGCTCCGGACAGCGCGCCCATGCAGAGGACTGCCAGCATTCCCCAGAGCGCCGGGCAGCCGGCGCCGCCGGCCTGCTGCGCCGCAATGATGCTGAAGCCCGCCGTGACCTGCCCGTTTTCATAGACAAAGGTCGGGGTGTGCGCCGCTTTCCGTAGTCAGGGTGTCGGTGCTCGTCTGCTGAGACGCAGAAGACGGCGCGTCGGCCGCGAAGGCCTGCGCGGGCAAGCAGCTGACCATCAGCGCGAACACCAGCAGTGCGCGGAGTACTCGTTTCTTCATCCGTGTCTCTCCTTTTTTACCGGAACGGTTAAAACAATTCCAAATAAAACAGTTATACCATGATGGAGACAAACGTGAAAATATTTTTTGAAATTTATAAAAAGAATCGGAGCCGGAAAGCGGTCTCTCGAAAACAGAAGCGGGCAGGATGCGCTGAATCTTTCGATGCAGCGCCGTTTCGCTCAGCGTGTCTTAACCAAAAAGCTGTTTTGGAAAAGTCGCCGCGCGCGGGTTGAACGAATCTCTGTTTGTTCCCGTTTGACGTCGTTTTTTCCCTTTGTTATGATTGACTTACGAGGAGCGCACAGAGTTGCCGCTCATCTCCGGAAAGAAACGCCCGGCCTGACGGTGCGGCGCGGGAGGGGAGACAGATGTCTGCAATGAAAATTGCTCTGGTGCAAAAGAGAGCCGTGCCGAATCACCCAAAGAGAAATTCAGAATTGGCGGTTCAGTATATCAGGGAAGCAAGCTGCCTGGGCGCAGACCTTGTGCTTTTTCCGGAGATGTGGTCGAACGGATACGCCCCGCCCTTTGACGGCGCGTTTGACGATCCGACGGACCCTGCGTTTGAGAAAGAGCGCAAAGAGTGGCTGGAAAATGCCGTCGCGATCGAAAGCGGCTATGTGACCGCTGTGAAAGACGCCGCCGCCAAATACAAGATCGGAGTTTGCGCTACTTTTTTGTCAAAAACGAAGGACAAATTTCAAAACACCGCGATCGTCATTGACCGGAGCGGAAAGATCCTTCTGAACTATGCCAAAGTCCACACCTGCGATTTTTCGCTGGAAAAGTTGTTGCAGCACGGCAGCGAATTTCGGGTGTGCGATTTTGAGGGAGTCCAAATAGGCGTCATGATCTGTTACGACCGGGAATTCCCGGAGAGCGCGCGTGTGCTGATGCTGAAAGGTGCGGAAATCATTTTGGTCCCCAACGCCTGCGATATGAACCCTCTCAGGATCAATCAGCTGAGCACAAGAGCTTTTGAAAATATGGTCGGGGTTGCGATGGCAAACTATCCCGGCAAAGGATGGGGCGGTTCCTGCGCGTTTTCCCCGGTGGTGTTTGATGAAAACGGAAACTGTCTGGACAATGTGATCATAAAGGCCGACGACGTCTTGGAAGATATTCTGATCGCAGAGTTTGACATGGACCGGATGAGGGCATACCGGGAGCGGGAAACCTGGGGCAATGCCTACCGGAAGCCGGAGGCTTATGCGGATTTGGTCCGCTTCGAAGTAAAAGAGCCGTTTATCCGGGACAAATAAAATCCGGATGGGGGCAAGGACCGCAAAATCGGGCGTGATGACGTATGATACAGACGGGGTGACAGCCATGTATGAAGCCTTGACAAAGTATATCTGTCAATTGGGAGACGCAGGCACCTGGATCATCGACCGTGAAAATGACGGCTCCGAAGAACATCCGATCCAAATGCCTTATATGTCCTATTCCAAGACCATTATGAAATTCATTTCGGAAATGGATGCTTTCATGGTCCGCAACTATCGGGAGGTGCTGAACCGCAACCATCTTCAGTGGGGAACGGAGATGGGCAGTGCCGATGTGTCGGGATTTGACGCGGAGGACGTTCTGGCGCTGCTGACCGGTGCAATTCGTGCAGAAAGATTTTGCGACGGTGCGTTTGCGTCTTTTGCCCGCTCCGGTGCAATCGACCGCTGGCTGCGGAGATTAAAGGAAATCGACGAAGGATGAACCGGGAAAATTCCACTCACAAAGCAAAAAGCCGCAGGAGACCCTGCGGCTTTTTATCGTTTTGGAAGATAAAAAGCGGACAGATTCCATTTCGGACTCTGTCCGCTTATCATTTCCTTGATATCAATATCATCCCAGGTCAAGGCAAGGAGTTCTCCGATCCG
>CALXBO010000037.1 GCA_944386565.1 uncultured Ruthenibacterium sp.
CCCCTCAGTCCCCTGCGGGGACAGCTCCCCTGAAAGGGGAGCCCATCGGCCTCCCCCTGCGGGGGAGGTGGGTGAGCGCGAGCGAACCCGGAAGGGGCGCAGGCCTGACCGCCGCACCCGCCGTCCCCCCCTCGGTTCCCTGAAAGATGAGCCGGACGAACACAAAAAGCCTCCCCGGTGAGGGGAGGCGGATGGGATTGACCGGCGGTCACGCCGCGGGGAAAAAGGCGGTGTTGAACGCGTCGATCCACGCGGGGACCGGCAGCGCGCACAGCAGCGTGAACAGCACCGCGCCCGTGAGCACCGAGATGCGCACGACGGGCAATTCCCGGCGCAGCGCAGCCCAGATGAGCGCGAACACGAGCGCGAGCCAGACGAGGAACACCGTGACGAGCACGCGCTTCGGCGTGAGGCCGAACGCGGACATATAGAGCCCCATCTTCGTCATGGCCACGGCGATGAGCAGCAGCGTGGCGGCGCACAGCGCGCCGTGTGCCGCGCGCAGGGCGCGGCTTGTGCGGATGCGCTCGCGCGAGCAGGCGATGAGCCCGGCCAGCGCGCACAGGTTGACGGCCGCGACCCGGCACAGCTCGAAGAATCCCTGCCGCGCGTACTCCGCATACGTGAAGCCCTCGGGCAGACGGCCCGCGAGCGATTCCAGAAACGTTCCCGCCTGCAGCGCGAGGAACAGCGCATACACGGCGCACAGCACGGCGGCCGCCGTCACGACCGTGGCGCGCGGCAGCACGCGCACCGAGCGCTGCAGCTCGCACACCTCGCGCCGGGAGATGCACTCCGTGCGCCGTCCGTGCACCGCGCCGAACGTAAGGCCGTACAGAAACAGCATCACGGGCAGCGAGAACACCCACCACCAGAGCTCCTCCGAGCTCCACAGATCCCGCACCGCGAGCGTGAACGCAAGCACCTGCCCGGCGAAGCGGTCGTCCGCCGCGGCGAGCAGCGGCACGGCGATCATCAGCACGACGAGCGCCAGCAGCACGCCGCCCAGCACCGCGCCCGCGCGCTTTGCCGCCCGGCGCCCGCCGCCCGCATAGTGCTGCGCCGCGCGCACGAGCGCCGCGGGCAGGCGCACGAAGTTTCCGAACGGCACGATGCAAAGCGCGTTCAGGCCGTCGAAGAACAGCCAGTTGGACGTGTCGCGTTTCGCGAGCCGCCCCGTGACGGACAGCGTCCAGTACGCGGCCGCGGCCTGCGCCGCGAGGAACGCGAAAAAGGGTTCGACGAGCCCCGTGCCGGACGACGCCGCGCCGCACAGCGCGAGCGTGACGCCGAGCCAGAACCACGATTCGGGGCGCGCGCACACGTCGTGCCCCTCGAGGTGCGCCCACGCGAGCACGGTGAGCGCGTACAGCACGGCGAACAGCCACGCGCCGCCGAGCGTGCGCCCGGCCCAGTACGGGCAGAGTTCCCAGTACAGCCGCCCGAGCGCGACATACCACACGGCGAACAGCACATCGAGCATGTTGAATCCGAAAAAGGGTACAGTGAAGAAAGGCGGAAGGCGTTTCGCCGCCGCCGGCGTTTGCGTATTCATCGTTGTTTCCTCCGTTCGGGCGGTCAGTCGTCCGTATAATCGAGCAGATCGGCCGGTTTGCAGTCCAGCGCGCGGCACAGCGCTTCCAGCGTGGAGAAGCGGATGGCCTTCGCTTTGTTGTTCTTCAGAATGGACAGGTTTGCGGGCGTGATGCCGACTTTTTCGGCCAGCTCCCCGGCACTCATTTTCCGGCGCGCCAGCATCACGTCGATGTTCACCACAATGGGCATTCGCTCACGCGCCTCCTTTATATGGTAAAATCGTTCTCGCGCTTGATCTCGACGGCCTCGGCCAGCACGTTTTTCAGCACGCGCACGATCAGCGCGCCGAACGCCGCCATCACGGACAGCACGAACAGATACCAGTCAAACAAGCCGCCCGCAAAGTACACGAGCGCCGCGGCCGCGAGGCACCACGACACCGCGCGCAGCCGCCGCACGTTTGCGTCCGTGAAGACGTCCGTGTCCGCCGCGCTGCGAAGCAGACGGTTCAGGCAGTACAGCACCACGCCCGCCGGCAGCGCCGACGCGTACGTGACGGCCACGTACAGCGCGACCACACCCTTGCGGTGCAGCACGTACGGCCAGATCCACGGCGCGCCCGCCACCAGCACGGCCAGCAGCGCGGCGAACACCCCCACGCAGACGCGCGAGAGCAGAAGGCTTTTGTCGTTTGAAATGCGCATTCCGGACACTCCCCTTCGTTTCGTCATGCCTATCGTATCACATGCATTATCGAATTTCAAGTACTTTTTATTGTTTTTCGATAAAAATAATTCGATATTCGATATCCTGCATCCAAATGTGCAAAATCGGCGGCACGGTATACTTCTAAAATGCACCCGCGTATGTTATAATATGGTTTTAGTCTGAGATAAGATCAAAGGAGACCTTCCGGATGGACAAATACAAGAGGCTGGTGTCGAACACGGCGCTGTTCGCCGTGAGCACCTTTTCCTCGAAGCTGCTGAGCTACGTGCTCACGTCGTACCACACCCGCATGGTGATAACGGACGACTACGGCACGATGGATCTGATCATCAGCCTCGGGAACTTCCTGATCCCGCTGGTGTCGCTGGGCATCTCGAACGCGATCATCCGATTCGGGCTGCAGAAGGGCGTGAACAAGCGCGAGCTGTACACGAACGGCCTGCTGTCGGTGTTCACGGGCTTTTTCATTCTCGCGGCGGCGTGGCCGCTGATCTCGATGATCCCGTACGTGAAAAGCACGGTGGGGAATGCGTGGATCTGGCTGTTGCTGTTCGTTCTGATGAGCTGTCTGCGCACGCTGAACTGCCAGTTCGTGCGCGCGCGGGAGATGGTTCGGCTGTACGCGGTGGACGGCATCCTGTGCACGCTGACGAACCTTTTATTCAACATCCTGTTCCTGTCGGGCTTTCACCTCGGGGCGACGGGCATCATCCTCGCGATGATCTGTTCGGACTCGTGCAGCGCGATCTTCCTGTTCTTCGTGTCGCGCATCTGGAAGTATCTGAAGCCGCCGCGCGTGAATTTCCGGCTGTGGAAGCAGATGCTGACGTACTCGGTGCCGCTGATCTCCGCGAGCATGTTCTGGTGGGTGACGAGCACGAGCGACAAGATCTTCATCTCCGCGATGATCGGCACGGACGCGAACGGCCTGTTCGCGGCGAGCTACAAGCTGCCGACGATTCTGACGATCGTGGCGACGCTGTTCACGGAGGCATGGCAGATCTCGGCGTTCACGGACGGCACGAAAAAGGGCCGCGCGGCGTTCTTCTCGCGCGTGTTCGGCGTGTATCAGAGCCTGATGTTCATGGCGGGCGCGGGCATCATCTGGCTGTGCAAGCCGGTGATGAGCGTGTTCGTGGGCAAGAGCTACGTCGCGGGCTGGGTGTTCATCCCGCTTCTGACGATGGCGACGCTGTTCAACAGCTTCGACAATTTCCTGAACAGCATCTACATGCTGGAAAAGCGGTCGGACCTGTCGCTCGTGACGATGGGCGCGGGCGCGGCGATGAACCTCGTTCTGAACGCCGCATGCATCCCGCTGTGGGGCGTGCAGGGCGCGGCGCTGGCGACGTTTTTGAGCTATTTCTTCGTATTCCTTCTGCGCATCGTCAACACGCACGGCATCGTGCCGATGCGCGTGCCCGTGCTGCACATGATGGTGAACATGGCCATCCTCATCCTCGAGACGCTCCTGATGCTGCTCGACATCCCCGGCTGGCCGGTGATGACGACGCTGCTCGTGGCGCTCATCCTCGCGCTGAACTTCAAGAGCCTCTGGGACACCGTGCGCAAACTGCTGCGGCGGTGACACCATAACAAAAACCCCGGTCTTCCTTCCGGAAGGCCGGGGTTTTGTCATGCGCGGGTTGGGTTTTATGACCGTCCCCTGCGGGTGGGGACAGAGGTGCGTCTGCGTTTTACCGTTTTTTATCATGCGTAGGTTGGGCTTTGTCGCCGTCCCCTGCGGGAGGGAACAGAGGTGCGTCTCCGTTTTACCGTTTTTTTATCATGCGCGGGCGGGACTTTATGACCGTCCCCTGCGGGCGGGGACGCTTCTGCCTCCCCTATGAGGGGAGGTGGGTGAGCGAAGCGAACCCGGAGGGGTGGAGGGCAGCGCCCCCCTCAGCCGCCGTGCGGCGGCAGCTCCCCTCAAAGGGGAGCCCGGCGTTCTGCCTCCCCTATGAGGGGAGGTGGGTGAGCGAAGCGAACCCGGAGGGGTGGAGGGCAGCGCCCCCCCTCAGCCGCCGTGCGGCGGCAGCTCCCCTCAAAGGGGAGCCCGGCGTTCTGCCTCCCCTATGAGGGGAGGTGGGTGAGCGAAGCGAACCCGGAGGGGTGGAGGGCAGCGCCACCCCTCAGCCGCCGTGCGGCGGCGGCTCCCCTCAAAGGGGAGCCTTTTTCTTTGCGCGGCGGTTTCCCGTGCGCACATAGACGGCGCAGCACACGGCCGCGAGCACGGCGACGGCGGCGGCGCACGCCCAGCCGCAGTTGAACACGCCCTTGACGTAGGCCGAGAGCAGCAGTTTCAGGCTCTCGGGCCGGAGGTTGAGCGAGTCGATGGGGACGAGGAAATGCAGCAGCGGCGGCACGGCGCACAGGAGCACGGCCGACGCGATCAGGCTCTGGCACACGTACGCGAGCGCGGCGCGGCGGCGGTTGAGCGCGAAGAGAATCCACACGCTGACGCCGGTGCACACCGCGAGCGCGGGCGCGGCCCAGAGCGTCGCGCGGTCGGCGAGGTCGATGACCGGGCGCAGCACGCTGAGGAACGGGATGGTGACGCGCTGCTCATAGTCGCTGCGGCACACCTGCGCCATCGCGCGCACACCCTGTTCGATCTCCTCGGACGCATGGTAGCCGCGCGCGCTGACGTCGGCCATGAGCGCGTCGTAAAACGCGTCCTCGAGCGCCTGATACGACGCGCCCTCCCCGCCCTCGTACATCTGACGCGCGGCGGCGAGCATCTCTTCGCCGGGGTCGAGGCCGTCGAGCAGCGAGGTCATCACGTCGGCGGAAAAGCCGCCCGCCGCGCCGTAGCTCGTGAAGTTCTCGCGCAGCTCGTCCGTGGCCGCCTGCCCGTAGCCGGACGACGCGACGCGGCGCTCCAGAAACGACGGGCTGCACAGCGTGAAGCGCACGAGGAGCAAAAGCGCCAGCAGCACGACGAAAATATTCGCCAGCCACGCGGCCGTGACGGACACGGCGCGCACCGCTGCGGTCTTTTTGGAATGTTTCATGACGTCCCTCCCTGCTGTGCGATGGTGAGCGCCGGGCCGGAGACGTAGTCCGCGTAGACGAAGAAGCGGAACGGCGTGTAGCCGAGCGAATCGAACGGATAGCACGTATACAGGATGAGGTTCTCGTCCGTGCGCGAAAAATCGTAGGATGTGTCGTCCGTGGCCTCGTGCACGGCGGTCGCGGTGACCTCGTACACATATTCGCCGTAGTACGTCGTGACGCGGATCTCCATGCCGGGCTGCACGTCGCCGAGGCCGCGGAAAAACGTGCCCGTGTGGCCCGCGGCCAGCACGGTGCGCTCCTGACCGGGCAGCCACGCGCCCGGATACAGCCCCGCGCCCTGGTTCAGCTGGGCGCTGTTGTCGCCGTAGTACAGCGGAACGGAGATGCCCGCCTCCTCGATGTCGATCCGGCCGATGAGGTCGCCCGTGACGGGCTTTTCATCGACCGTGACCTCGCCGGACGTGGCGAGCCCCTCCGAGAGGCCGGTGAACCGGTCGGTGGGAGCGTTCTGGGAATTCTGGGAGAAAAACACGCGCGCGAGCCCGAGGTACGGCTTCACGACGGGCGAGAGCGCCAGATACACGGCCGCGGCCGTGAGCAGCACGAAAACAAGGGGAAGGACGATGAAGTCCTTCCCCCTGCCCGCATGTTTTCTCTGATGCTGTGCGCTGTTCATTCAGCGGCGCGCAGTTTGCGCGTGCCCACAACAGCCGTGCCGAGCACTGCGGCCAGCACGATGCCGAGCAGCGCGACGGAATCCGCGCTCACGCCCGTGGGCTTGATGACGCCGCTCGTGTCAGGCGCGGTGCTGCCGCCGCCCGAGACGTTCTGGGCGCTGATGGAGCCCGCGAACGAGACCGACGCGGCGTCCGCCGCAGACACGGAACCCGTGATGCTGGCCTTGCCGTTCGCCAGCGTGATGCTGTCGACCTTCACGGTGATGCCCGCCTCGGCGAGGATGGCGACGCCCTGGTTGACGTACTCGGTGATCTTCGCCTCGGAGCGCTCGGACGCAGGCGTGGCGAGAGCCGTGTTGTACAGGTCCGTCAGGCGCGACACGATGTCGGCCGTGATGGCGTCTGCGTGCTCGGCGGAGTAGTCGTCGAGGAAAGCGCAGGCCTGCGCCTTCTGGCTGGAAGACAGGCCACGCGCATTGTTCACGAGGTTCTTGAGGTTGTCCACATCGCTCTGAGCGGCGAACGCGCCGACGGAGAGCGTCAGGCACATCGCGGCGGCGATGAGCACGGAGATGATTTTCTTCATAAGGTATTCCTCCCTTGAATTTTTCCCTTGGATACGGGCGCGCGGCCCGCACCGCGGATGCGGCCGTCACAGTCGCTTCCAATTTCAGTATGATACATCATTTTTGAAGTTTGCGCCAGTCCCCCATCAAAATATGCATCATTTGCCGCAAAATTATCATTTCCCGCTGTGCAGAGCGGTGAGATGCGCGAGGTCGTAGGGGGTGTCCTGATAGACGTAGTAGTTCAGCCAGTTCGAGTAGAACAGGTTCGCGTGGCTGCGCCAGCGGAACACGACGTCCTTTTGGGGGTCGTCGTCCCGGAAATATCCTTTCGGCGGGTCGATGGGCAGGCCCTTCGCGACGTCGCGCCCGTACTCGTCGCGCAGGGTGTACTTGTCGTACTCCATGTGGCCGAACACGAAGATCTGGCGGCCGGAATCGGTGGAGACGATGTGCAGCCCGGCCTCGTCGCTCTCGGCGAGGATGCGCAGCGCGCTGCAGGCCGCGACGTCGGCGCGGCGAACCTCGGTGTGGCGCGAGTGCGGCGCGAAGAACTCCTCGTCGAACCCGCGCACGAGCGGGCTGCCCGGCCGCGTGACGCGGTGGGCGAACACGCCGAACACCTTTTTGTCGCGCAGGTGCTTTTGGATGCCGAAGTGGTGGTACAGCCCCGCCTGCGCGCCCCAGCAGATGTGGAGCGTCGAGTACACGTTCGTGACGGAATAGTCCATCAGGCGGCACAGCTCGGGCCAGTAGTCGACCTCTTCGTACTCCATCATCTCGACGGGCGCGCCGGTGATGATCATGCCGTCGTACCGCTCGTTTTCGATCTCGTCGAGCGTCTTGTAGAACGCCTCGAGGTGCGCGGCCGAGACGTGCCGGCTCTCGTGCGAATCCATGCGCAGCAGCGACAGTTCCACCTGCAAAGGCGTATTGGCGAGAACGCGCGCGAACTGCGTCTCGGTGGCGATCTTCGTGGGCATGAGGTTCACGAGCAGGATGCGCAGGGGGCGGATGTCCTGCGTCATGGCGCGCGCGCGGTGCATGACGAAGACGTTCTCCTCCTCGAGCGCATTGTAGGCGGGAAGCTCCCGCGGGATGATCAGCGGCATGGCTTGTCTCTCCGTTCCCCGGCGGCCGCGCGGCGCTTTGCCAGCTGTGCGGCCGTGTTGTTCTGTGTGTAAAAGCGGCGGTATGGATTTTCGCAGGCACTTGCGCGCGGCTGCGCGTTCTTTTTCCGCCCGAAGCGCGCCGCGAGCGCGCGCAGAAAACGCGTCACTGCGCCGTCATGGCGTCGTAGGCGGCCATGTTGCCCTCGTAGTAAGCGGCGGTCTTCTCCTTCCCGGCCAGCTTTTCGTCGTCGTACCAGCGCGGGATGAGCCGGAAGTTCTCCATGTAGGCGTCGAGGTCGAGCTGCGCGCCCGAGATCGTCTCGACGGAGCCGAGGCCGGGCGACGCGAGCGCCGGGCAGTCGGCCCAGAGCACGCCGAGATCCTCGTCGGAGACGGCCTCGTCGACGTCGGCGAGCGTGCCGTCGTTTTTCGCGAAGAAGCCGTACTTCTCCGAGTACGCGGCGGCGTTGTCCGTGAGGAAGAGCACGCACGTATCGCTCTGCAGATCGCCCGTCAGGCGCGTGACGCCCGCCATCAGGGTGTAGGGATCGGTGGCGCCGCCGGTCATGCCGGACGCGGACGCGCCGGCGGAGGCGGACGAATCCTGCGCCTCGTCGAGCGGGAGGGCGTAGTCCTGGATGGCGACGGTGACGACGCCGTCGCCGTCGCGGTCGTCAAAGAACGGCGCGAGTTTTTCCGAGAGCACGTCGGCCGCACCCGTGGGCAGGCCGCTGTCGGTGATGACGCCGATGGTGTAGTCGGCGGGGTCGTTGGTCATGACGTCGCGCACGAGCATCACGAGGAGGATGACGACAAAAATGCCGACGATGACGTGCCACTTGTAATAGAACCAGAAATTTTCCCGCTTTTCCTTTGCGGTCATCTCGTGGGGCGGTTCCTCGGGCGGGTCGGGCGTGATATTTAATGTATAGCGGGCGCTTGCCATTTGAAAATCCTTCCTTTCGGTGTTCGGATCATGCGGTGCGGTTGGCCCGGGCGATGGCGGCGGCCGCCGCTTCGCCCACGGTCTTCTGCTCGGCGCGGGACAGGCCCTTCGTCTCGATGGGCGGCAGGATCTGCACGCGAACGTGCGCGGGGCGGATGAGCCCGCCGTTCTGCTCCATCACGCGGTAGGTGCCCTCGATGGCCACGGGCACGACGGGCACGCCCGCCTTGCAGGCCATGCGGAACGCGCCCTGCTTGAACTCGCCCATCGGGCCGCCCTTCGAGCGCGTGCCCTCGGGGAACACGATCAGGCTCTCGCCCTCCTCGAGGCGGCGGGTGCACTCGGTGAGCGAGTGCAGCGCGCTGCGCGTGTCGGCGCGGTCGACAAAGACGCAGCCGAGCAGGCGCATCCACGTGCGCACGAGGGGGATCTTTTTCGTCTCGATCTTCGCGAGCAGGCCGTGGGGTTTGTCGAGCGAGGTGAGTATGACGGGGATGTCGAAATTGCCCTGATGGTTCGGCGTGAACATCACGGCGCGCCCGGCGGGGATGTTCTCGCGCCCGGTGACCGTGACTCTGACGCCCGCGAGCACGAGGCGCATCCTGCACCAGAGCCGGACGCACACGTCCACGAGGCGGCGCTCGGCGCGACGGCACCCGAGCGCTTCAAGCAGCACGGCGAACAGCATCACGGGGATGTAGACGATGAGCGTGAGGAAAAACAGGATGAACCAGACGGCCGTGCGGAGAATGGCCACAGAGCCGCACCTCCTTTTTTGATCAAAGGCCGCGCTGTCGGCGGCTTGCATGAAAACATGATACAATATTTCAGTGATTTTGTATAGCCCGCTTGCGTCCAAAACGCCTTTGTCGTAGAATGGATTTTGTAAAATTTCGATGAAATCTGTCTGCGGACGGTGGGAAAGGAGCGGTGCGGCATGATTTTGCGCCCCGCAAACGAAGCGGACTGCGCGGCGATGGCTGCCATCTACGCGCCCTATGTGAACGAGACGGACGTGTCCTGGGAGTACGAGGCCCCGGACGCGGCCGAGATGCAAACGCGCCTGCGCGAACACGTCGCGGCGGGCTATCCGTGGCTCGTGGCCGAAGAGGACGGGCGGATGCTGGGCTACGCGTACGCGGGGCGCTTCGCGGCGCGCCGCGGCTTCGACTGGGACGCCGAGCTGACCGTCTACCTCGACCGCGCCGAGCGCGGACGCGGCGCCGGCTCGGCGCTGTACGCAGCGCTGCTGTCGTGCCTGCGGCGGCAGGGCGTCGTGAACGCCTACGCGCTGGTGACGAGCCCGAACGAAGCGAGCGACGCGTTCCACACGGCGCTCGGTTTCACGCGCGCGGCGCTCTTGCCCGCGTGCGGGTACAAGTGCGGGCGCTGGGTGGGGCTGTCCTACTATCACGTCGCGCTCGCGCCGCACGAGGAAAGGCCCGCGCCGTTCGTGCCGTTCTCGCCCGCGGACGTGGCGGCGCACCTGCGGCAGCGGCGGCTCGACGGCGCGCCGCGCACGGTGCTCGAGACCGAGCGCCTCATCCTGCGCGAGACGACGCAGGCCGACTTCCGCGCGCTGTGCGGCATGCTGTGCGACGAGGCGGTGATGACCGCCTACGGCGGCGCGTTCGACCATGCGATGGTGCAGGACTGGCTCAACCGCCAGTGCGCGCGCTACGACAAATACGGCTTCGGGCTGTGGCTCGCGTTTGAAAAGGAGACGGGCCGCTGCGCCGGACAGCTCGGCGTGACGGTGCAGGAGTGGCCGGGGCACGGCGAAGTGCTCGAGACGGGCTGGATGCTGCGCGCCGACATGCGGCACAAAGGATACGCCACCGAGGGCGCGCGCGCGTGCGCGGATTACGCCCGCAAAGCACTCGGCGCGGATGCGGTGTACGCCATCATCCGCGACACGAACCTCCCCTCGCGGCGCGTGGCCGGACGCCTCGGCATGACCGAGCGCGGCCGCTTTGTGAAACACTACCGCGGCGAAGTGATGCCGCACATCGTATACGCCGTGTGATGCGGCGGAAAGAAAAGGAGAGAACACGATGCCCCCTGTCCATCTGATGCTCAAGCCCGCGTCGGCGGGCTGCAATCTGCGCTGCAAGTACTGCTTTTACGCGGACGAGGCGGCGTGCCGCGCCGAGGGCATGCGCGGCATGATGACGCGCGAGACGGCCGCGCTGGCCGCCGAAAAGGCGCTCGCGCACGCCGAGGGCCTGTGCACGTTCGCCTTCCAGGGCGGCGAGCCGACGCTGGCGGGGCTGGACTTCTTCAAGGATTTCGTCGCGGCGACGGAACGGGCGAACCGGCGCGGCGTGCGCATCGACTACGCGTTCCAGACGAACGGCATCGCGCTCGACGAGGAGTGGGCGGCGTTCTTCGCCGAACATCACTTTCTCGTGGGCGTTTCGATCGACGGGTGCGCCGCCGTGCACGACGCGCTGCGCCCGTTCCCGGACGGCTCGCCGAGCCACGCGCGCGTGATGCGGAATCTGCGGATGCTGCGCGATGCGGGCGTGGAGTGCAACGTGCTGACGGTGGTGACAAAGCAGCTCGCGCGCAGCGTGCGCGAGACGTACGAGTGCTTCCGGGACGAGGGGCTTTTGTACCAGCAGTACATCCCCTGCATGGACCCGCTGGGCGAGGCGCGCGGCGGGCACGGCTACTCGCTGTCGGCAAAAGACTACGCGAAATTCCTGCACCGGCTGTTCTGCCTGTGGAAGGCCGACCTCGACGCGGGGCGGTATGTGTCCGTCCGGCATTTCGACAACTGGATGTCCATTCTGCTGGGCCGCCCGCCCGAGAGCTGCAACATGCGCGGCACGTGCGGCGTGCAGTACGTGGCCGAGGCCGACGGCAGCGTGTACCCGTGCGACTTCTACTGCCTTGACGAGTGGAAGCTCGGCGACGTGCACACGGACGACTTCGCCGCGATGGACGCGCGGCGGGCGCAGCTCGGGTTCATCGAGCGCAGCCTGCCCGTGCCGGACGAGTGCCGCCGCTGCCCGTGGTACGCGCTGTGCCGCAACGGATGCCCGCGCGACCGCGTGCCCCAGCCCGGCGGCGCGCCGCCGAAAAACTGCTACTGCGACGCGCACCGCGAGTTCTTCAGCCTGCACGCGCGCGAACTGCGCGACGCGGCGCGGCTTATCGTTTCCCGCGGGCGCTGACGATAAAACCACGACCGGGAGGGACGGATATGACGACTGAACGTTTGAGCGCCGAGGCGCGCGTGGAGCAGATTCTGCGCGAGCACGCGGACGAAACCTACCGCGCGTTCCAGTGCCGCTTAATGCCGGGTGTCGACCCCGCGCGGGTGCTCGGCGTGCGCATGCCCGACGTGCGGCGCATCGCCCGCTCGCTCGACGCGGACACGGCGCGCGAATTCCTCGCGCATCCTGGCCACGCGACGTACGACGCGGCGAACGTGCACGGCGTGCTTCTTTGCCGCCTGAAAGGGTTCGATGAGACGGTGGCCGCGCTCGACGCGTTTCTGCCGTTTGTGGACAACTGGGCGACGTGCGACCTGCTCAACCCCCGCGCGCTCGCAAAGCCGGAGGCCGCCGCGCCGCTGAAAGCGCACGTGCGCCGCTGGCTCGATTCCGGGCGCGAGTACACCGTGCGCTTCGCGCTGGGCGCGCTGATGCGCTACTACCTCGGGGACGCGTTTTTCCCGGAGGCTTTGGAGTGGGCGGCCGCGGCCGTGCCGCACGACGAATACATCGACAAGATGGCCGCGTGGTACTTCGCGACGGCGCTGGCGTTCCGGCGCGGCGAGACGATGCCGTGGCTCGAAGAGCGCCGCCTTTCCCCGCGCGTGCACGCGATGGCCATTCAGAAAGCGGTGGAGAGCTACCGCATCTCCGCGGAGGACAAGGCGTATCTGCGCACGCTGCGCTGAAAAAGAAAAAAGCCGCGGGGCGGAACTGTTGAGTTCCGCCCCGCGGTTCTTTTTGTCGGGCGTACTGCCTCCCCTTTCAGGGGAGGTGCCCCGGAGGGGCGGAGGGGTGGCTGCGCGGGCGTGAGCGTCTGCGCACACTTCACCCCTCAGCCGCCGTACGGCGGCAGCTCCCCTGCGAGGGGAGCCTGAGCTGTCTGCGTCACGACAGCGCGGCGCGCATCGCGATCACGAGCCGCGCCGAGAGCCGGGCGGCTTCCTCGTGCGTGCGCGCGTTTGCAAACGACGTGTTCACGGGCAGATAGAGGTTTTGGAAGCGCAGCGTCCACGGCTCGTAGAGCCCCGTCGCGATGGCGTAGGGCAGCAGGCGGTAGAACGCGTTCGCGTCATCCCGCACGAGCTGCTCGATGCCGGCCGCGTCCGCCGCCGCGAGGAACGACGCGAGGCCGGAAAGGCCGCACAGGCGCTTGAAGAGCGCGGGGGCGGGCTTCGCGATGAGCCCCGACACGCCCGCGCACACCGTGCCGAGCAGCGCGGGGATGACGGCGCCCCAGACGGGCACGCCCGCGAAGGCGATGACCGCGGCGGGCAGCGCCGTGAGCACGAGCGCCGCCGCACCCATCAGCATGCGAGCCGTGCGCCGGGACGGGCTCTGCGACAGGAAACTGCGCCGCCGCATGGCGGCCGCCGCGAACACTGCCGCGGGCAGCGCGAGGATCGCCGCGGCCGCTCCGGCCGCGACGGCGCCGAACGCGCCGCCGAGCGCCATGCGCGCCGCGAAGGCCGCGACGGCCGCGGGCAGCGCGCTCGCCGTGAGCATCGCGTCCGCGCGGCGGGCGGTGGCGGGGTCGCGCAGGGCGTACTCACCGCGCGCATAGACGGCGCGGATGGACGCGAGCGCATTGTTTTTGGCAGGGCCGATGCGCCCCGCGAGCTGCGAGACGTAGAACGACTGCCCGCCGCCGAGGGCGAACAGCGCGTCGAACCACGCGCGCTCCCACGCGGGCGAAGTATCCGGCAGAGCGGCCAGGCGCGTGATGAGGAAATCGCCGTTCGGCGTCTGCTCGATGCGCGCCGCGCCGCACGCGGCCCAGGACACGACCGACGTGCCGAGCTCCGCCGCCGACACGACGCCGTCGCACAGATAGCCCGCCTCGGCGCTCGTGAGGCCCTCGGGGAGGACGGGGCTGGCCGTCCCGGCCGGGCGCGCGCCGCGCGTGCGCACCGCGCCGAGGATGCCGAGCACCAGAAGGAGCACGCCCACGGCAATGCCGTACGCCGCCGCGGCGGGCGCGCTGCGGGAAAATGCGTCCTCATCCCACACGGGCGTGAGGTTCATGTATTCGTCGCTGTTGTAGACGAGCCCTTTCGAGACGAGCGTGAACGTGCCGTTCTCGGTCTTCATATCGAAGCGCTCGTACTTCGACTGCGCCACGATGCCGCTCAAAAACGTGTCCACGGACGTGAGCGTCGGGGCGGTGAGCGTGAACGTCATGTTCTCGGTGGAATCGACGCCCGACGCGAGCGGCAGATAGATCGACTCGTGCTCGGTGAACCGGTGCGGCACGAGCGTGTAGGTGTACTCGGCGGTGTGCGTGCCGGTGCGGGCGGTGTCGTCGTCGTCCGACGTGCGCAGCGTCACGCTCGGATACGAGCCGTCCTCGAACTCCGCTCCGCCGGATTCGATGAACGTGAAGTCCTCATACGACGCGCCGTCCCACGAATCGCTCGTCTCGAGCAGCGGCAGGTAGACGCGCCAGGAGTCCGGGTCCTCGCCGATCTCGACGGTCACGGACTGGTGCACCTGATATTTGCGCTCCGCCGTGACGGTGACGTCGCACGTGCTCGCGGTCACGCGCACGCCGCTGTTCACGCGCACGGGGCGCGCGCCGAGCGCGCCGGGCGCGAAGTCGAGCGCGAGGGCGAGGTCCTCCCACTCGTTCATCGACTCCAGCAGCTCGGCGGTGAGGCCGCCGTCCGTCTCGTCGAGGCGCGCGTCGAGCTCCGTCTTTTCGTCGGCGCGCGAGGTGTACATCGACGACACGAGCCGCGCGTCCTGCGTCTCGAGCGACGCGGGCAGCGTGACGCGCGCCGTCATGTGCTCGACGCGCGCCTCCCGGTAGAACGGGAACAGCGGCAGCACGAGGGTGTCGCGCCCGGGGTCGAGGTCGTCGTACGACTGGTAGCGGTACGTCAGCGTGAGCGTGCGCGCGTTTTCGGTGAGCGCGTCGGTGTCCACGGTGACGTAGAACGACGCGCCCGTGCCGGTCGACACGTCGCACGCGCCGCCGCTCGCCGCGACGGCCGACGCGTCGCCGCCGTTGGTGCTCCAGTCGCCGCGGAACTCCAGCTCGAATTCGCCCGCGCCGACGGGCAGGTCGATCTCGTGCGTCACGTCGGCCGTGCCGTCCTCATGGACGGCGATGTCCGTGCGGACGTCCGGAATGACGGCCGTGTCCTTTGCCGCGAAGCACGGCAGCGACAGCGCCGCCGCCATGCAGACGGCCAGCGCCGCCGCGGCCCATTGTCTTGCTTTCATAAACGATCCCTCCGTGCACCGGGGCGTTTGCCCCTTGCAACTTTCGTCTGGTTATACTACTATAATAGCATCGGCGCAGGGCTCCCGCAACTGTTTCCGGGCTTTGCCGCGCCGCGCGTTTCGCGGCGGAACGTTCATTCGGAAAGGATGGTTTTACACCATGATCGAAAATCTTCTTCACAAGGCAGACGTCTTCATTCAGGAAAACGAAGACGCGCTGTTCGCCGATATCAAGCGCGTTGTGGACATCGACAGCGTGCAGACCGAAGGCAAACCCGGCATGCCCTCCGGCGAGGGCGTGGCGAAAGCGCTGGACACGGCGCTGGAGATGGCGCGCGGCTTCGGCCTTGAGACAAAGAGCGTCGGCGGCTACATGGGCGTGGCCGACCTCAAGGGCAAAAGCGACAAACAGATCGCCGTCATCGCGCACCTCGACGTCGTGCCCGCGGGCAACGGCTGGAACTCCGACCCGTTCTGCATGATCGAGAAGGACGGCTACATCATCGGCCGCGGCACGGCCGACGACAAGGGCCCCGCCGTCGTGGCGATGTACGCCGCGAAGTTCCTGCGCGAGCAGGGCGTGCAGCTTCCGTACACGCTGCGCCTTCTCTTCGGCACGAGCGAGGAGACGGGCATGGAGGACGTGGACCACTACCTCGCCAGCGAGCCGCAGCCCGCGTTCTGCTTCACGCCCGACGGCGAATTCCCGGTGGGCTACGGCGAAAAGGGCGGCTACGGCGGCAAGCTCATCAGCCCGAAATTTGACGGCAACCTCGTGGATTTCCGCGGCGGCGTGGCGACGAACGCCGTGCCCGACCGCGCGTATGCCATCGTGAAGGCCGATCTCGCGAAGCTCCCCGCCGCCGAGCGCATCGAGCTTTCGGCCGAGGGCGAGGGCCTTGTGCGCGTGACGGGCCACGGCATCTCCGGCCACGCGGCCATGCCCGAGGGCACGATCAACGCCATCGGCCTCGTGGCGGGCTACCTGCTCGACAATTCGCTCGTCACGCCCGAAGAGGCGAAGTATCTCGAGATGCAGCGCTGCCTGCTCTCCGTCACCGACGGCTCGACGGCGGGCATCGCCGCGGCCGACGAGGTGTTCACGCCGCTGACGTGCGTGGGCGGCACGGTGGCGATGGAAGACGGCGTCATCACGCAGACGCTCGACATCCGCTACCCGACGTCCATCACGCCCGACGAGATGCGCTCGGGGCTCGACGCGCTGGCCGCGCGCGGCGGCGCGGTGTTCGAGCCGGGCGCGCAGCGCACGCCGTTCTACATCGAGCCGACGAGCCCCGCCATCCGCACGCTGATCGACACGTACAACGAGGTGACCGGCAAAAACGAAAAGCCGTTCACGATGGGCGGCGGCACGTACGCGCGCCACTTTGACTGCGCCGTCAGCTTCGGCATGGAAGAGCCGAAGGAGCCCGTGCCCGACTTCGTGGGCCCGATGCACGGCGCGAACGAGGGCGTCTCGAAAGCGCTCGTGCTGCGCTCGCTGAAGATCTACATCGTCGCGCTGGCGCGGCTGATGGAGCTGGAGCTGTAATTTTTGTTTGCCTCCCCTTCCAGGGGAGGTGCCCTCCTCCTTTTTGTTTGCCTCCCCTTCCAGGGGAGGTGCCCCGCAAGGGGCGGAGGGGTGACCTGGCCCGACGTTCGCCGTTCGCCACCTCCCCTCATAGGGGAGGCATTTGACTTCCCTTGCAGAGAAAAGAAAAAGCGCCCGATTTTGCGCGGCGCAGAAAAGAGGGATTCCTTATGCCCGTAGTATTGGCTGTCGTTCTCATCCTCGCGGCGTTTGCCGCGGTGCTGTGCGTGCGCGCGGCAAACGTGAAGCCGCGCCGCGCGGTGACGCCGGACGCGTCGCCCGTCGAAGTGGACGGCGCGGGCGCGGCCGAGCGCCTTGCGCAGCTCGTGCGCATCCCGACCGTGTCGGACTACGACGAATCCAAAGTGGACGACGCGCAGTTCGAGACGTTCCGCGCCGCGCTGCGCGCCATGTACCCGGCGGTGCACGAGACGTGCGCGCCGGTGCTCTGCGGCAAGACCGGCCTTCTCTACCACTGGAAGGGCAAGAGCGCCGATGCGCCCACGGTGCTGATGGCGCACTACGACGTCGTGCCCGTGGAAGCGGACAAGTGGGCGCACCCGCCGTTCTGCGGCGAGGTGTTCGACGGTGAGCTGTGGGGGCGCGGCACGCTCGACACGAAGATCACGCTGCTCGGCATCCTCGAGGCGGCCGAAGCGCTTCTGAGAGACGGCTTTGTGCCGGAGCGCGACGTGTACTTCGCGTTCGGCGGCGACGAGGAAGTGAACGGCCACGGCGCGAAGGACGTGATCGCAGAGCTCCGCCGCCGCGGCGTTGTGCCCGGCATGGTGCTCGACGAGGGCGGCGCCGTCGTGGACGGCGTGTTCCCCGGCGTGAAGGAGCCCATCGCCGTCGTGGGCATCGGCGAAAAGGGCATGATGAACGTGCGGCTGCGCGCCGAGTCGGCGGGCGGCCACGCCAGCCACCCCGAGCGCCCGTCGGCGCTGGGCATGGTGTGCCGCGCCGCGGCCGACTGCGAATCCCACCCCTTCCCCGCGCATCTGACGAAGCCCGCGAAGGAGATGCTGGCGACGCTCGCGCCGCACACGCCGTTCGGCCTGCGCGTCGTGCTGGCGAACCTGTGGTGCTTCGGCCCCGTGCTGTGCGCCGCGGCCGAAAAGCTCGGCAGCGAGCTGAACGCGATGCTTCGCACGACCGCCGCGTTCACGATGGCGCGCGGCTCGAAGCAGATCAACGTGCTGCCCGCCGAGGCCGAGGTGGGCGTGAACCTGCGATTGCTCAACACCGAGACGCCGGACGAGGCCGCCGCGTACCTGCGGCGCGTCATCAAGAACGACCGCGTGACGGTGGACGTGGAGTACGCCGAGCCCGCGAGCCCCTACGCCTCGACGGACACGGAGCACTGGGACAAACTGGCCTCGGCCGCCGCGGGCACGTGGAAGGGCTGCCTTGTCTCGCCGTACTTAATGATCGCCTGTTCCGACAGCCGCCACTACGCGGGCTATTGCGACGACGTGTACAAGTTCAGCGCCATGCACCTGACGGGCGAGCAGCGCGGGCTGATCCACAACCACAACGAGCGCATCCCGGTGAGCGAGATCGCGAAGACGGTGGAATTTTTCACGCGCTTTGAGCGCATGCTGTAAGAAAGACACAATGTTTTCCACGCGGATTTCGTTTTGCGTGGAAAACTTTTTTGAAAGGAGAAAACCATATGAACGAAACTCTTCTGCGCCAGTACGCGGAATTTGCCGTGCGCGTGGGCGTGAACCCGCAGCCGGGCCAGACGCTCATCATCTCCGCGCCGGTGGAGGGCGCGGCCTTTGCGCGGATGTGCGCCGAGGCCGCCTACGACGCGGGCGCGCGCGAAGTGGTGATGAAGTATTCCGACGAGCGCTTTTCCCGCCTGCGCCTCGAGCGCACCGACCTCGCGACGCTCGAGGCCGTGCCTGCGTACGAGGTGCGCAGCTACCTCGACTACGCCGAGCGCGAGGGCGGCGCGTGCATCCTGAACATCCTCGCGGAGGACCCCGAGATCTTCCGCGGCATCGACGCGGAGAAGATCAACCGCGCGTTCGCCGCGCGCCGCAAGGCGCTGGCGGGCTGGCGTGAGCTGACGATGAAGGACCGCGTGCAGTGGTCCATCGTGGCCATCCCGAGCCCCGCGTGGGCGAAGAAGGTGTTCCCCGGCGAGGAAAACGCCGAGGAGAAGCTGTGGAAGGCCATCTTCGACGTGTGCCGCGTGCGCGAGGGCGGCGACGTGGTGGCCGCGTGGCGCGAACACGTGGCGAAGACCGCCGCGCGCCGCGACCAGCTCAACGCCTGGAAGCTCGACCGCGTGCGGATGCGCAGTGCCAACGGCACCGACCTCACCGTCGGCCTCGCCGAGGGCGCGATTTGGGAGGGCGCGAAGAGCCTGACGCCCGAGGGCTACGAGTTCATCGCGAACATCCCGACGGAGGAAGTGTTCACCGCCCCCGACCGCCTGCGCGTGGACGGCGTGGTGTACGCGACGAAGCCCTACGTCTACAACGGCGACGTGATCGACGGCTTCTGGTTCCGCTTTGAAAACGGCCTCGTGACGGACTTCGGCGCCAAGCAGGGCGAAGAGCTGCTGCGCAAGATGCTGGAGACGGACGAGGGCGCGAAGCGCATCGGCGAGCTGGCGCTGGTGCCCGCGTCGAGCCCCATCAACCGCAGCGGGCTGCTCTTCTACAACACGCTGTTCGACGAGAACGCCGCGTGCCACATCGCGTTCGGCGACGGCTACCCCGGCACGGTGGAAGGCGGCACCTCGCTCACGCCCGAAGAGCTTCTCGCGCGCGGCGTGAACAACAGCATCATCCACGAGGACGTGATGGTGGGCGCTGCCGACATGACCATCACCGGCTACCCGAAAGAGGGCGGCGAAGTGGCCATTTTTGAAAACGGCGAGTGGGCGTTCTGAGAGTTTGCCCCTGCATGGTATCAAAAAAGGAGACGGCTTT